>JAILRO010000057.1 GCA_024698145.1 Lachnospiraceae bacterium | reverse complement strand
GCTGTTGGATGATCTGACGCTTTCCATCTGTCATCTGAACTTTGTGTACGTTTTTCTTTTCTCTTGCCATAATAAAGGCCTCCTTAAAGTATTTATATTTTACCTTAGGAGACCTTAATAATACATAGCTATTATATTTTTACAGACTTTTTTTCACAGACTCGCTAGTTGTAAACATCAAACATTAACTGATTAGGTATCTGGTTATTATCCTCAATTACCTTCTCGGTTACCATATTATCAAGAGCATACTTAAGTAATGTGGTTGGATTGGTCTCAGGGCTAATCCAATCATTTATTTTATCTTCCGGAAGTATCATAGGCATCCTATCATGAATAAAACGAACACTTTCGCTTGGTTCTTTGGTTAGTACAACAAATACAGGGAATCCGTTCTCAATTCGATAAAGGCCACAAAGCCATGTAATAGTTGCTCCTCCCGGTTGAATAGCATACTTAGAACCTGTTTTTTCTTTTCCATTATCGCCCTTAAAATGCTCCCACTCGAAGTAGTAAGATGCAGGAATAATACATCGGTGCGAATTCCAAGCGTCCTTGAAGGTAGGCTTGGAATTTGCAGTCTCAACACGAGCATTAAAAATTGTCGAGTTGTGATTAGGATTGCTAAAACCCCACTTCATAGGATATGCAGTTTGAATACCTGCCTTGTTTGGAGCTATAACAGGTGCTATATCAGTTGGACGCACTTCGCCTTTTGTAATAATTGGTCTTCCATACTTTCTAACGAATTTATCAGCCAAAGACGAATGCAAAACTACGTCTAACATTTCAGCTAGTTCCTTTGGCGCATCGTCCATAAAGTATCTAGTACACATTGTTTTTCCTTCCTTTAACAAATGTCATTCTCGTCAAATGGCGAGCGTTCTATGTCAATTATATCATCAACATTTTTTTCTTCAATCGCCTCGTTAAACCCCTTAAGAGCATCAAAAGGAGCAAATATTTTAGCTCTTCTTGATAAGTCCATAGGCGGGTGTTTAAGATAAAAGGCATCATTCTTTATATGTTTATTTTTTCCTTTTTTTATAACTTCAATGTATTTAAAGTCTTGAGGGAAATTAACACTTCTAACATTATATTTCATACATATCCTTCCTTAAGCTCTATGACCACCAATTTGCTCGTTACGTTCCTTTGTGGTTGCACCCTCTAAAAAGTTTATACCTTTTAAAACAGCATTTGCTCCATATCGCTGCCTTACCTCTGTCATTGCACATTGCAATCTTCGTTCCTTATTGAGCCTGTCGTAGTCTGTAAAAAAGTTTAACTGGTATATGCCATTATCAGTGTACACATTGCAAGCACATACGCCAAGTCTTCTGTATAATAATCGGTGGTCGGTTTTTTTATCGAAATCAATTGTTAGTGCATTAGTTATTGTTTCGGGGGAGTTAGTTGCTTCGGTAGTTCTTACAGTTCCGTTGCTGTGAGAGGGATGAAGTCTGCCGTAATAGTCGATGGAAATAGGCCCATCATAATACGGACAATGTTCAAGGCTCTTATAATCATAACTTACCCACCATGTGTATATTTTTGAAACAAGGTTCTTTCTGTACATATCGCAGCACAAAACATCAATCATTTCTTTGAAAACGTTTTTTGCCTCTTCATATTTATACGGTCTTGGTAATACTTGTCCATTGGATAATGAATTATTGCTACTCGTATAATTCTTGATGTCACACATTCGTACAGGTTCAATTCCCCAAGCATGGTCGATTAGTATTTCACCATCTATTCCAAACGTCTTGTAAAACCATTCCTCATCCCATTGTGACCTATAAGCAATGTCGCCCATAGTATACATTTGATTTTTCTCTAGTCGTCTTGCCTTACCCGGACCAAGTTGCCAAAAGTCTGTTAGTGGTCTATGTTCCCAGAGTAGCAATTTATACATGTCTTCATTTAAACTTGCTATTCGAACGCCATCCTTATCCGGTGTAGCTTTTTTTGCTACTATATCCATTGCAACTTTGGAAAGATAAAGGTTTGTACCAATTCCAACAGTAGCAGTAATACCGGTGGAGGCAAGAACATCCCGAATAATTGTCATTGCCATTACGTGTGCTGGATGCATGTTTAATTGCTTTGCTTTGTTTTTATATAAATGCAGATATGGGGTACAATCTATAAAGCACTCATCAATGCTGTAAACATGTATATCTTCAGCTGCAGCATAGCGAAGGTATATTGAGTATATGTTTGCAGACACTTTCTCATACAGTGCCATACGTGGAATTGCAATTACATATTCGATATGTGTGTTGTGTGTTCGCTCGTAAAGCGTTATTGTACGTTTAGCCTCAAACAGTCGTGGTCTGCTTGGTACGCCGATTGATTTTAATGCTGGAGATATGGCAAGACATATTGTTTGGTCTGATCGAGTTTCGTCTGCAACAAGAAGATTAGCTTTAAGCGGGTCCATACCTCTTGCTACACACTCAACGGATGCGTAGAAGCTCTTCATATCAATTGCAATATACATGCACATAACCAATCAACTTCCTTTCAAGTCATACCCTACAACAAGAACAAATGTTCGATACATTGCATTATAATATGAGCAGAAGAAAAAATCAAGCGGATGATTTTGGTAGGTATAATATATAACTTATTACACTTATGATATAACGGTTGTGATATAAGTATAAATAAGCAAAAGTTTATGATGCTATTAGTGACAAGGCAGTAGTTAAATAATAAGGCAAATGCATTTTAGAACATTAACAAGAAAGCCGTTGTTAATGCTCCAAAGAGCAAACTTAAAGCTTATACAAAGATTCTTAAAAAGGTTGGAGTTAAGGTAAAGAAGCAGAAAATTAAGAAAGCATAAATCACAGGCAGGAATGGTATTGGTTGATACTGTTCCTGCTTTTTTTATATGACAATTGCAGACAGATGTAAGGAAATGTGGTATATTATAAAAAGTGAAAAGCCGTAGTTTGTGGAGTTAAATATGAGCAAAAAAGAATACATACAAGATAAATCAGAGGCACTTGAACACAAGGTAAACTTATTGATGGGTTTTGGCTTTTTGATTATAGCCATACTTATCATTTCTGTAAATTTGATTTGCCGTTTTATAGGAGGATCTAAAGAAAGGCTTTATGAATATACGGATGGGTTGTGATAAAGGCTAAAGAGCATAAAACATACCCGTTTGGAGGTTATGGAAGACCAGCATACGATTATGAGATATATGAAAGATGATCCTGATGAGGCATATGCAGCAAGAAAAGACTGGCTTACAAGTAGATATCTTCCGGCAGAAAATAGGTATAACATTCCACTTGCCATATCTACAGTGCTTATTATCATAGGAATATATTTTTTTATTGATAATCATAAATCACGGAAAAAGAAACGATGAATAAAAAAGCTGGTACAAACGTTATATGGCTTGTGATAAATGATTTATAAAAACTATGTGAGGATTAAATATGAAAATAAAATGTGATGATACATGGCGTGCAAGGAACAATATAGAGGCCGCGGTAAATCTTGGAAGGAAGCATGCAGGAGTATTCGGATATACAGAAATAGTCAAAGAAAATGGAGAATTGTATGTTCGTTATCGTTCAGGTACCGGTTTTCATGGTCTGCCGTACAGATGCAAAATAGTGTTAGAGGAAAATTATATTTTTTTGAAGGATGCACGTTCACTAAGATACCATTTTGCAGAATGTTTTATATTGCTTTGTCCTATAGTGTATTTATTATTAGTCATTGGAGAGTTTATATTAAGTAATATTTTTGCGCTAAAGTTCAGTTTTGATTTTCCGCTGATCATAGTGGCTTTTTGGATTATTGGTGTAATAAAGTTTGCCCCGATGCACTATATAAAAAAATATGTTAAGTCCAAAGTAGAAAACAAATGAGTCTGGACTTGATGGACCGGAGAAAGTATTATGCCCCTTTAGTAGGTGTTGACTATGGCAGAAATACAAGGAGGATGAAAAAATGGGAGTACTGGTTGATAAAGCAATTAATAATCATAAGAATTTTTATTCGTGCTCGGGTGCGGTATTATGTGCATTTGCAGATAAGATTGGGATTGATGTGGAACAGGCAAAAAAGATTGCTGTACCTTATGCAGGTGGCAAGATGGGTAAATGTGGTGCAGTGATGTCAGCAGAGTATATACTTAAAGAGTTGTACCCGGGAAATGTCGATGAAAAAATCAACGAGTTTGAAAAGGCTTTTATTGCAGCAGATAAAGGTTCATTAATGTGCACTGATTTAAGGGGAAAGACACCCGGTTCATGCAGAGCATGTGTTAGTGATTCCGCAAAAATACTTGAGGAAATGGTTGGATGATTTGTATTTTGATAGATAAAAACATCAGGAGATAACAAAAATTATGCAAAAAGATAATATAGTTTTGATTGGAATGCCAACATCGGGAAAAAGTACGGTTGGAGTTATTCTTGCAAAAATACTTGGAATGGATTTTATTGATACAGATATTGTCATTCAGCAAAGAGAGCAAGCAAAGCTTAATCAGATAATTGCAGATAAGGGTGTTGAAGGATTCTTAAAGGTTGAAGAGCAAGCACTTCTCAGTGTAAATGTGAAAAATACTGTTATAGCAACCGGTGGAAGTGCTGTTTACAGTGAAGCTGCTATGGAACATTTTGCAAAGAGTTCAAATATCGTTTATTTGAAGGTTGAATACGAAGAGATTATGAAGCGATTGAAAGATGTAAAAGAACGTGGGGTTGTACTAAAAGAGGGCGAAAGCATTGAGGAAATGTATGACGTCCGTTCGAAACTATATGCAAAATATGCAGATGTAACTATTTGCGAAGAAGGATATAGCATAGAAGATACCGTGCAGGCGATTATAGCTGAAGTGGAAAAATAGCAATTAACTCGGAAGTTATAGGGGGAATATATGTTAGATTACAGACTTATGACAATAGACGATTATGAAGCTGCGTATGATCTTTGGATTAAATGTGGGAATGGATTAAATGATAGGGATGATTCACGGGAAGGAATTGAGAAATATCTTAAGCGAAATCCGACAACTTCTTATGTTGCTGTACTTGACGACAAGGTAGTTGGTGTCATACTCTGTGGACACGATGGAAGAAGAGGAATAATTCAGCATGCGTGTGTATCGCCGGATTGCAGAAGAATGGGAATTGGAAAGAAACTCGTTGACCTTGCTCTTGATGCGCTTAAGGAAGAGAAAATTAACAAGGTACTTCTTGTTGCTTTTAAAAAGAACGATGCCGGGAATGCATTTTGGGAATCACAGGGTTTTACTCTTCGAGAAGATTTGAATTACAGAAATAAAGCGCTTGCGCAAATGGTTCGAATCGATCCGGATTACGTGCATTAGAAATAATGAAGTTTAAAAAAGTTGAGATTAGCTTGCTAATCTCAACTTTTCATATATGGCATTGGCAAGTGCAATGTGTCCTTGCTCATTTAAATGTTCGTGGTCCGCTTCGCTTGGATTTGCGTAGAGAGATGCATCGAGAAAGAGGACATCCTGTTTTTTTGCAATCTGACTATATACTTTGGCAAGACCTTCATTAACGGTGATTGAGTCTTTTGAGAATTCCGGATCATATTCTTTATGCCAGACTTTTTCACCAAAGTGGATGGGTGATACAAGAAGTATTTTTGACTCTTTGGAGTAGTTCCTGATTATTCCAAGGAGTTTTTCTATGCCCTTACCTATTATTTCTGATGTGGCATTATAGACTGTCTTGCAGTCGTTAGTACCTAACATAAGAATAATTGTATCGATACCTTTGTTTGTTTCAAGAACTGCGGGAAGAAACTTAGAAGCGTTTCGATGCTCTCTTAATGGATCGTCGAATATTGTTGTTCTTCCGCAAAGTCCTTCCTCTATGATTCTATATTCATTAAGTCCTAGTTTCTCATTTAAAATGCTGGTCCAACGAGTGCCCCAACTGTATCTGCTGTTTGTGTTTGGAATTAAACCGTAGGTGTTTGAGTCGCCAAAACATAATATCTCTTTCATTATAGTGCCCCCTTTGTTTTATATGTATATCTTACGTTTACAGACGTTGAATGTAAAATACGTTATTATTATGGTGCGCTATAATCAAAACCTATCACAAAGCAAATGGTTAATCCAAAGTATAATGGGCATTGCAACGGCATTTAATAGATCTTAATTATTTAATTGTACTCAAAAAATACCGATGAATACGTTTGTCTTTTTCAAGTTCCGGATGGAACGCAAGCCCAATCTGATTTTTGTACTGTACACCTACTATATGATTATTGACAGTTGCAAGAACCCGGGTGTTATCTGAGGCTGAAACAATATATGGCGCTCGTATAAATGTCATGTTGAAGTCTGATATGTTTCCAACATCACCTTTGTGATAAAAACTTCCGAGTTGTCTTCCGTAGGCGTTTCGTTTTACAAGAACAGGAAGAGTTCCGAACCACGTATTATCATCATTACTGATTTTCTCGGCCAAAAGAATCAACCCTGCGCATGTGGCAAGAACAGGTATTCCGTTATTTATCAAATCTTTCAACGGCTTAAGCATGTCCAGATCCTGCAAGAGTTTACCTTGTACCGTGCTTTCTCCACCGGGAAGAACCAAACCGTCCAAATCTTTTATATCTGATTTCTGTCTTAGGAGAATAGTTTCTGCACCTAGTGACTGTAAAACAGACTGATGTTCTTCGAAGGCTCCTTGAACGGCAAGTATACCGATTCTCATATTATTTTCCCCTTTCTTCCATGATCAGCTGTATTTCGTTTTCATTAATTCCGACCATAGCTTCTCCAAGATTTTTCGATAAATCTGCAAGGAGGGCAGAGTCGTTATAGTTTGTGACTGCTTTTACGATTGCAGCGGCACGTTTTTCGGGATCACCGGATTTGAATATTCCCGAACCGACAAATACGCCTTCTGCACCGAGTTGCATCATAAGTGCGGCGTCTGCAGGTGTGGCTACACCTCCGGCTGCAAAATTAACTACAGGTAATTTTTTGTTGTTATGAACAAATTGTATTAGTTCAAATGGTACTCTGTATTCTTTGGCTGCCTCAAATAATTCATCTTCTCGCATTGATGCCACACGTGAGATTTCTGATTGCATGCGTCTCATGTGGCGAACTGCCTGAACAATATCTCCTGTGCCCGGTTCTCCTTTTGTTCTTATCATTGAAGCTCCTTCATTTATTCTTCTAAGTGCCTCACCAAGATCTCTTGCTCCGCAGACAAATGGAACCTCAAAGTCGTGTTTGTTTATATGATATAGGTCGTCTGCCGGCGAAAGGACTTCCGATTCGTCGATATAGTCAATTTCGATTGCTTGAAGAATCTGCGCTTCTGCAAAGTGACCTATTCTACATTTTGCCATGACGGGTATGGATACTGCTTCCTGGATTCCATTTATCATAGCAGGGTCACTCATACGCGATACTCCGCCTGCAGCTCGTATATCTGCAGGAATGCGTTCCAACGCCATAACAGCGCATGCACCTGCACTTTCAGCAATTTTTGCCTGCTCCGGTGTTGTAACATCCATAATGACGCCACCCTTTAACATTTGTGCGAGATTTTTGTTCAATTCATATCGGTTATCTGACATAGTGATAATCCTCCCTTGTTTTTTGGGGTATTCTATAGTAGAATTGGATATATTAAAATATCCAAAACGGGAGAATATTATATAATCAGATGAAGAAATCAATCACAAACAATAATTCAAATCCCCTATATATTCAGTTATATGACCACTTAAAAAATGATATTGTTAATGGAATATATCCGTATGGTCACAGGCTTCCTTCAAAAAGAGTTATGGCTGAAGAAATGAAAGTCAGTATTATTACCGTTAAGCATGCATACGAGTTGTTATGCGATGAAGGATATGTAGAATCAAGAGAACGGAGCGGATATTTCGTTTCCTTTCGCGAAGATGATGGTTTTGTACGTTCAGAAAAAGAAATGCTCCCATACGCTCATCAGGGATTTATGATGACGGAGTTATCATTTCCTTTTTCTGTGTTAGCTAAGACTATGAGGCGGATATTGACTGATTATGAAGAACAGGTTTTTGAAAAATCGCCGAATAAAGGATGTGTCGAACTGCGGGACGAAATACGAAAATATCTGGGACGTAATCGAAGTGTTTACGCGGATATTGAACAGATTATTGTAGGATCTGGTGCAGAATATTTATATAATTTGATTGTAGGTCTTTTTGAAAATGATACTGTTTTTGCATTGGAGGATCCGTCCTATGAAAAAATAGAAAGGGTATATAAAGCGGCAGGCGTTTATGTTGAAAAACTGCCGTTAGGGGAGAGTGGAATAGAGAGTGATGCATTAACTTCAACAAATGCGGATATTTTGCATGTGTCACCTTATAGAAGTTTTCCGTCAGGTATTACTGCAACAGCGTCAAAGAAACATGAGTATATTAGATGGGCAAAACAAGCGGATCGCTACATAATAGAAGACGACTTTGAGTCCGAATTCTCTGTCTCCAGAAAGCCTGAAGATACCATGTTTGCACTATCTGATCATGATAATGTAATTTATATGAATACTTTTTCGAAAACTATTTCGGGATCGCTTAGAGTAGGATATATGGTGCTGCCAAAACAGCTGGTTCAAAGGTTTGATGATAAGCTTGGTTTTTACTCATGTACCGTACCAACATATGAACAACTTCTGATTGCAGAATTAATCAGAAATGGTGACTTTGAAAGACACATTAATCGTGTGAGAAGAAAAAAGAGAAGAGAAAGTCGGTAAGAACAGAAATATGAAAAGAAAACTGAGGGTTTTTGAAAATCTAGACTTTCAGTAAAAAACAGTTTATAAAGTGACACAACTTGACAATGAATTAGTGATTGAATATAATTTGCTCTTGGAAAATTGAAACAGAAAGCGAATTGGAAATGAAAGCAAAATTGATTAATTCATTTAAAAACGATACTATTCTTTTTGTGTCCGGTATACTTGCAGCTGTTTCGTGTTTTATAGTTGTGCCGGATAGTAAATATCAGGGCTATATTAATTTCAGAGTCCTTGCAATTCTTTTTTCACTTATGCTGGTCGTAAGTGCATTAATCAGAATCGGTACATTTGATTATCTTACCTCAAAACTTCTGGGGAGAATCCATTCCGAAAGGAATATCTCACTTTTACTTGTTGTGCTTGCTTTTTTTATGAGCATGCTTCTTACTAACGATGTTACTTTGGTAACACTCGTTCCGTTTGCTATTAATGTTCTAAAAAAATACAAGGACAAACGAAGAACTATGTATACACTTATTTTGATGACGGTATCTGCCAATTTGGGAAGTATGCTTACTCCAATCGGAAATCCGCAGAATCTTTACTTGTATTCACTTTACCACATGAAGCTGGGCAGCTTTATTAAGCAAATGATTCCGTACAGTGCAGTATCGCTTATTCTCTTAGTGATAAGCGTTATTATTCTCAATATAACAGACAAAACTCTTGATACAGCTGTGTCCAAGGACGTGGATGTACCGGAAAAGATTCCGTTTATCGTATACATGGCACTTTTCGGTGTTTGTGTACTTGCGGTATCAGATATAATACCGGCACCTTTTATGCTCGGTATAGTTTCGGTAGTTATACTTATCTTTGATAGAAAAGCATTTAAAAATGTAGATTATGGTCTGCTGCTTACATTTGTTTTCTTCTTTATTCTTATTGGAAACTTGGGAAGAATTGATTTTATATACTCATACCTTTCGGTAATTGTTGATAAGAATACAACGTTGGCGGCTATTTTGTCATCGCAGATTATAAGTAATGTTCCGGCAGCGATGTTGCTTTCAACATTTACAAAGAATGGAAAAGCTCTTGTTATAGGCTCAAATCTCGGCGGACTTGGAACTCTTATTGCAAGTATGGCAAGTCTGATTACTTATAAATTCTTTAACACAATAAAAACAGAAGGCGAGCATTATCTTCTTGCCTTCACTATGGTAAATGTTGTATTTCTTGCAATTTTGTCTTTGTTCCTTGTTATGATAGGATAAAGCTAGATTATAATTATTGTTTTTGGAAAGGAAAAAATATGTCTGCACTTGAGATTTTTATCCCGGTACTGATTGTGGCTGGTGTCTGGGGATACATTCTGTTAAATGCATATCATCTGTTTATTCGTCTCAACATAGATGGCGTTGCACTTATTTCCGGAGGACTGTTATTTACTTACCTTGGATGGGCTCTTGGAATGATTTTTAAGGGAAAGGCGGATGAAATAGGAGAAAAAGATGCAAAGCTTTTATCCAGATCATTCATGATTTCCTTTATGGGGGGAGGCCTTTTGGTTACAGCAAGCGGAGTTATTGCTTGTATACCATCACTTGCCGCTTATTTCTAAGATAGTAATTGATGAAACATCCGTAAGTGTATTACGGGAATTTAAAATTTCACTTAAGGATGCCGATAAAAGAATTAAAGAATACATCTGCTATTTCTGATATGTGTCATAAAGCAGATGAGCCGATTTATATAACAAAAAATGGATAAGGAATAAGAACGGAGAAGTTGAATTATTAGGGATGGATTTTCATATTACTTGGGACGGCAGTGTACGCACTTGGAATCGGCTTAATGCTTAAGATGAAAAAAAGATAGTAAGGTGAATCACAGCATAAATGATTAAAACAAATTCCGGTTTGGCGGTGTGATGAGATTATAATTTATTGATATATATGAGAAAATCGTGTATTATAAGGATAAATAATAATATATTTATTATTTGGTGAGGTGGTAAGATATGTATACGGTAGAATCTATAAAAGAAGCTATACTGCCGATAGGACAGATGTATGGAATAAAGAAGATTTTTCTGTTTGGTTCTTACGCTAAAGGTATAGCAAATGATAATAGTGATATTGATTTGCTAATTGAAAAGGGAAAGCCTCTTTCTTTACTAAAATTATCAAGTTTTAGACAGGATGTTGAGGATTCACTTAATCTTCCGGTTGATGTTGTTACAACATCAGGCATTGATGAGAAATTCAAAAATGCTATTATGGGTACGGAGGTTTTGCTTTATGAAGAATAAAGATTTAATCATATTAGAAAAGATATTAGATTATTGCAATCAAGTTGATGAAGCTTGCGAAATGTTTGGAAATGATTATGATAAATTTACAAAAGTATCTGTATTTACAAATGCGTGTTGCATGTGTATGTTACAGATTGGTGAGTTGTGTAAAGTGGTTTCTGATGAGTTGAGAGAAGAAGAAAAGGAAATTCCTTGGAGATCTTGGTGTGGTATCAGGGATATTTTTGCACATCAATATTCTAATTTGGACTACCAATCCGCGTGGGATACAATTAAGGAAGATTTACCTGATTTGAAGGTAAATGTGGAAAGAATAATTAATAAACAATAAGTTAAATCTGTAGGGTTGAATTTATATATAGGATATAAAATGGAGGATAATCTAAAATGATTATCTTCTTTTTATATGCTTTTGTAATGTGTTTCGTTTTACAGACGTCTGCACTTGACAAACAGACCCTAACCATAGTGTGCAGACAGATGCGGGGAAATGTGATATATTTAATAATATAACCGATAACGTATTATCAATTAACAAAAGGAGGACATCAATATGGGTTTGTTTGACAAACTGTTTTCAAAAAAGGAAAAAGAGCCGGTTGCTCCCAAGGAAGATGAGATCATTATTCAAAAACCATATGGCCGTTTCAAATATTTTGCTAGTCCAAATGTAAACGAGTATGGTTATGAGAATTTTATCACCGGAGAGGATGGCGAGATTGACGTATATCTGGACACCGACAGCCCAGACACGACAGAGGCCTCATTTTGTTTTGGCAAATACGAAGAGTTTTTGTCTGACAAAGAAAACAGGATTTACGAAGTGTCAAAAATTGTTAATGAATACTTTCTCTTTAGGCCGGATTTACTACCGGAGGGACAAGATGAAGAAAAAATGATGGAAGAATCGGAACTGACATGGATGGGTTTTTTCAGAAACGGAGATGTGCAGTATGGTTTCTTTAGTGTTGGTGCGTATGTAAATGATGTACTGCTGACGGTGAAAAATGATGGCCACAGGGAATTAAAATATGTGGATTATGACCATGAAGAACATAAGGTAAATATATAGGTATTTTTAGACTTGACAGCATTGCTGATATAGTAACAACAGTAGGCCATTATCGTATGATTCCAACTCTGGTGTATTTGACTGTTAAAGTTGAAGATGAAAACGGCAGCTTGGCATGCCCGCTTTGTAGGGTTCATATGCTAAATGCTGAGACAGAAATTGCTGAGATACGTAGTGCAGTGTTTCAAAAACGTGCTAAAGGCGGTGATGACAATGGCGTCGAGCAAAGACTTTAATGCCAGAAGCAAACTTGGAACTCCCGTATGAGGGGGCAAAAGAAATGCTGTTGGTAGATGATGTCGACAACAGGGAGTTCCTTAGAACCTTGCTTGAGGCTATGTATGATGAACTACCAGCGACGAAGAAAAAGAAATAACTTTAAATTAAAAGTTCTAAGGAGAAATAGGATATGCTGGTCATTTTGATCGAATTTTCATTGACTGGTGGTGGGTTGGACATACAAAAGCCTGGATTATTCCCAGTACGGAAGAATTCATGCCGTATATCTATGGAAAAACGCTGATAGTCAAATGGTGTGGAACAATAATAGGCTTTCCTGTATTGGCTGCCTTAATAGCAGGCATTATGCAGTTGATTATTTGATGAGTTGAATATTTGACTTTTATATAAATGGTTAAGCAAATCGGGATTTGTTGAGCGGTGACTGCATTCGCATTCCGCTACGCTTCATGCTCGTGTCGCGCTGTCGCACTATAAGTCTGCACACGAATATGTCTGTCCGTGAGCAAGCTCCCGACAACCAATTCGGTGCATCCTTGCACCGCTCGTAGAAACGCGCAAATTCGGGTTTGCAGGGAAGTATATAGATGATAAGAGAAGCAAGATTAAATGATTATGAGGAAATTCAGAATATATGTGAACATGATTTGGGGTATAAATGTGATAGAGAGTTAGTAAAGGAACGTCTGGCTAATTTAGACAATGATCGCGAATGTGTCTTTGTTGCTGATAAAGATAATAAAGTGATAGGATTTATTCATGTTGAGAAATATGATATTCTCTATGCTTCAAGCATGGTGAATGTACTTGGGCTTGCTGTTTTGGATGAATTTCGAAAACAAGGGATAGGGAAAAAACTGTTATCTAAAGCCGAAGAATGGGCAAAGAGTAAGGGTATAGCTATGATGAGGTTGAACTCCGGTATAACCAGAAAGGATGCACATGAATTTTATCGTAATGTGGGTTTTGATAACGAGAAAACTCAACTGAGATTTATAAAATCATTGTGATGAAATTCCAATATCGTCATCAACCCTTTCGGTTATACGAGAGGCCTGGATTATTTTTTCCTTCTGTAGTTCCATGTTCTGGATTTCTTCCTTCATCTTGGGATAGGTAAGTTGATCTTTGACGAAGAAATAGATTGCAGCGATAACCAGGAAAACAGAGATCGCCGTACTAAAACGAATAGACACACCAAGAGCCGGAAGAGCTTTGTATATAGTTGCGGCACTTCCCAGCAGAGAAACTATTGTCCGCAGAAACGAAAGATGAGTTTGCTCTACTGAAAGCTTTGTGTTTTGAAATGCAAGATTAGTTCTAATAATGGACAGACCTGTTCGATCATAGGAAAGGTCTGTTCTGGCAAATGCCAATTCTTGTTCAAGTTTCTTTTTTTTATCTTTATCTTTTTTATCTTTTCCGTCTTTCATATATCCATGCTCCTTTCTGAAGGGCCATACTTGTATATAAATGATAGTGTTTTAATATTATTATAAAGCATGGTAACGTGATTTTCAAAATGTTTTTTGGTAATCGTGTGCATGACAGAATACCTGTTATAGCAAGAAGTTTTTTCATCAGAACTTCATATTATTTATTTAATATAAAGCAAAAGATCGGAGGTTTTATGTTATATGAATAATATTACGAATAAACAGAAATGTATAAGCTACATTCTAAAACTTATAGTTGCGTTATCAGCATTTACCGGTACGACGCTCAGTTATCTTGCCGGGCGGAAAACATTTATGGGAGGAAGCAGAGTTTTCATGTATTTTACAACGCAATCTAATCTACTTATTGCTGTTATTTGTTTGATAGGGCTTGCATTACTCTTGAAAGATAAGGAGATTAGCAAGGCTTGGTACATATTCAAGTTTGTTGGAACTGTTTCGATTACTCTCACAGGAGTGGTTTTCTGTTTCGTGTTGGCACCTACTTTTGGAGCATCGGCATGGAATATACAGAATGTACTGACACATGTTGTTGTACCGGTCGTATCAGTTATTGATTTTATTGTTGTGAGTAGTGTTAAGAGAATAGAGAAGTTGAATGTGCTGTATGTAACTATTCCACCTATCCTATATGCAATTTACGCAGGTATAGGTTACGTGAAGGGTTGGCAGTTTGCAGAAGGATACAACTATCCGTATTTCTTCCTTAACTGGGGAAGTAAAGCCGGTGCTTTCGGTTTTGTAAATGAGCTTCCTTTCATGGGAAGTGCATGGTGGATGCTTGTGCTTATGATATTCTTGATTGTAGTGGGGCTTTGCTATCTTGTGATAGCTGACGTTATAACAAAACGAATTAATAGGAGGTAGTTACAATGTTACAGGTAAAACGAAAATGGGCACTTGTTACCGGTGCCGCAAGAGGCATAGGATATGGTGCGGCTGTTATGTTGGCAAAACAGGGCTGCAACCTTATTGTGCAGGGAAGAACAAAGGAGCACTGTGAAAAAGTAGTAGAAGAAGCAAAGAAATATGGGGTTGAAGTAATCCCTGTAGCTGCAGAGTTCTCTGATATTTTGCAAGTTGAAAATATGCTTAAGGAAATTGATGGACTTGGCAAGCAGATAGATATTGTGCTTAACAATGCAGGAGTTCAGGTAGCATACAGAAATGAATATATCAAAACACCCGCCAAGGATTATGAACAGAGTTTCATGATTAATACTATTGCACCGATGATGATTACATATCATTTCCTTGAGAAGATGGAGAAAACAGGATTTGGTAGAATAGTTAACACGACAAGCGGAATACGACTTGAACCGGAACAGGCCGGTTATTCTGCAAGTAAAGCAGCTTTAGATAAAGTCACAATGGATTTGGCATCCAAGTATGATGGTACAGATATTTGTATAAGTCTTACAGATCCGGGTTGGTGCAGAACCGATCTTGGTGGAAGTCAGGCACCCAACTCCCCTGAATCAGCAATCCCCGGAGTTGTTTTGGGAGCGTTTATAAATGATAAGAAATCCGGAAGATGTTTTTCGGCACAATCATTTGCAGGGATGGAACTGGAAGAAGCAGTACAAAAGGCTGAAAAAGAAGTGCCTACATATACAGGAACAATCGGATTATAAAAAATATATTTTATATAACTCCTCAGAGAAGTTACAAACTTCTTTGGGGAGTTTTTTTGCGCCGTTTTAAAGGTAGAAACGAAATGTATAACGAGTGATAAATTTTATCTATACCACATTATATTGACAAGTGCTTATAAAAAATGATATACATTTAATAACAGGTTACACATAGTATTCCTAGCGGAATAATATGAAATAAGAAAAGGTAATTATTAGGAGGTAGCTATGGCAGTTAATTTAAACACGCCGGGATGTGAGATTAAAGAACGTCGATTGGGTTCAATAACCGGATATTTTGGAACAATCGGAGACATGACAAGAAAAGGCTGTGAGGGCTGCTTAAAAAACAAGAAACGCTGTTTTACCACCGTTAGTCAATGTAGTCATTATGAGGCGTTGGGACAGTTGGCGGCTGTTGATGATGCAGTAATTATTGACCATGCACCGGTGGGATGTTCTGCCGGACAAGTTTGTTTCAACAGGATTTTCAATCTTAATGTCAGTAAGATGATTGGAGAACGTGGAAGAAACTTTAGAATAATGTCAACTGATATTAAGGAATCAGATACGGTATTTGGCGGACTTGCAAAGCTTAGAAAAACAATTCGTAAGGCATACGACAGATACCATCCATCTCAGATATATGTTGTCACAAGTTGTGTTTCGGCAATAATTGGTGAAGATGCCAATAGCGTTGTAGAGGAAATGCAAGAGGAACTTGGAATACCAATCGGATTTGCCGCTTCAGAGGGAATTAAATCAAAAATTTGGGCATCCGGATATGATGATTACAGTCATGCAGTAGCAAGAACAATTTTGAAGGATTCTGACGAAAGAGAGAATATCATCAACTATGTTGGTTTTTCGCCGTTAGGCAAGGAGTATATTGAAGGGTTCTTTGAACGATTAGGCTACAAAATGAATTTCTTAACCGCAAGAGCAAAAACAGAAGATTATGAAAGAGCTTCGAAAGCAGTTGCTTCTTTTGGACAGTGTGGTGCACAGTCAAGCTACCTTTGCGGTGCGCTAGAAAAGCGCTTTGGCGTGAAGTATTTCCAATCTCATTTCCCATATGGAGGAATTGGTTTTGAACGATTTTTCAGAGAGGTTGGAGAATATTTGGGTAAGCAGGATGAGGTAGAAGAAATCATTCGTGAAGAGAGAGAAAAGTACGCTGATAGGTTGGAACGTGTACGAGAACAGTTGAAAGGCAAGAAAGTATTTATAGCGTTGGGTGCGACATTTGCATATGAATATACAAGAATTGCAGGAGAACTCGGTCTTGGAGTAATACATACAGTTGCATATCACTATGATCCAAGACTTGATAATATTACTGATGAAAGAGTTGCTGCTGCAGTAGATGCCATAGAATCAGGATTAGAAAATGTTTCGACCAGCGTAAATGACAGTCAGCAGATGGAGACTTTACTAACAATGAGAAATCTGGAAAAACCTGACGTTGTCATCTCACGAGTTCATGAAACTGCACCGTGGTCAATGAAGATAGGAATCCCTGCAGTGACGGGAAGTGCTTCTTTGAACTTAGTAGGATATCGTGCATTGGTTGAGTTTGGAGAGCGTATAGTAGAAGAATTAAAAAATAAAAACTTTGTAACGAAGCTGGGTAAGAATTTCAAATCTCCGTTTACCGAAGAATACGAGCAGTTAAAGCAGCTTCATTTCTTGCAAGGAGGAAAAGAAGATGTCGAATAAAGAAGAAAACAGAAAACAAAATTGTGGTTCTGAGCAACAGAGAGTTGGTTGTGCTTTGGGAGGAATCTACACTGCATTGGCAATCAACAATGTACTGCCAGTATTACATTCAGGTCCCGGATGCCAATTACAATCGGGTACAGTACTTGCAAAATTAAATGGTGGTCAAAATGCATATCCTTATCAGGAGACTATTATACCATGTACGGATTTTTCGGAAGCTGATGTTATTTTTGGCGGGTCAGAGCGTTTTCGTAAGGTTATAGCATCTTCTATGAAATATTATAAAACGGATCTTATTGTTGCAGTAGATGGTTGTACTGCTGAGATTGTAGGTGATGATATAAAAGAAGTTGCAGAGAGCTTTGAAGGAAGTGATGTTCCGGTAATATATGCAACACTTCCGGGCTTTAAAGGCAACAACTTGTACGGTCACAGCCAGGTTTTAAAAGCGATAATAGATCAATTTTTGGATGGTCCTGTAGAAAAGGTTGAAAAGCAAGTTAATGTTTGGGGTATAGTTCCATTTTATGATGCAACATGGCAGGGAACATTAGTCGGAATAGAAAAGCTTTTGAAGGATCTAGGGTTTAAACCAAATATCATTTACGGAAGAAATAAAGGAATTGAAGAGGTAAAGAAAATACCTCAGGCAGAATGGAATCTCTTGTTATCACCATGGCTGGATCTCGATATTGTCAAGAAACTTGAGAAGAAATATCAGACTCCGTTTTTACATTTTGATCATGTACCAAGTGGTCCGACAGAAACAACAAAATTAATTCGTGCAATTGCAGAGTTTGCTGATTTGGATAAAGAGTTTGTGGAAGATTATATCAGAGATGGGGAAGAGGAATATTACTACTATATTTCAAGACAGTTGGCATCTATCAATGAGGGAATTAATCTTCCTAAAACATTTAGTTTGATTGGTAGTGCAGCAGCTGCAGTTTCGACGGTTCGTTTTATGGTTAATGATTTGGGCTTTGTTCCTAAAAAAGTTTACATTGTGGAAAATGTTCCTGAAAAACATGAAGAAGCAGTAAGAAATGCATTGTATGATCTCGAATTAGAGGATAAAGATTTTGAACTTGTATTCACTGATGATGGTGGTCTTCCTGCAGCAGAATTATTACAGGAGGAAACACCGGGTGAGGTGATTTTAGGTTCTACTTGGGATGAGGTTTTAGCGCGAGATTTAAATGCAACATTTTTCCCGATATCCGTGCCGATTGGACCGGGACTTATAGGAAGAAAGAGCTATTTTGGATATACGGGTGGCGTTGATTTCTTTGTAGATTTCTATACACGTCTTTTGGAAGGTGGAAGAACATCTATTTAACTATTTTTTTTAGAAACGAGGACATTGAATATGGTAAAGGCGGCTGAAAGTCTGACTGACTTGATTGGAAATACCCCTCTTCTGAAATGTAGTCGATATGCAGAGGGAAAGGGTTTGAAATCAGATTTGTATTTAAAATTGGAATACTTTAATCCTGCCGGAAGTGTCAAGGATAGAATCGCATACGGAATGATTATAGATGCGGAAAAAAGTGGTAAGTTAAAGCCGGGTGCAACAATTATAGAACCCACGAGCGGAAACACAGGTGTGGGAATATCATTTGTTGCTGCATCAAGAGGATATAAGGTAATCATTGTCATGCCTGATACGATGACGGTTGAGAGAAGAACACTTGTAAGAGCTCTCGGAGCGCAGATTATCCTTACTCCCGGAAAAGACGGAATGAAAGGTGCTATTCAGAAAGCGGAAGCTTTAAACAGCGTAATTCCAAACAGTATCATATTGCAACAGTTTAATAATCCTGCTAATCCTCAAACGCACAAAGAGACCACTGCGAAGGAAATTATAGAGGATACTGAAGGGGCTATAGATATTTTTGTGGCCGGTGCAGGAACGGGAGGTACTGTATCAGGTGTTGGTGCGGCACTAAAGGCATTTAATGAAAACATTCAGGTTATTGCCGTTGAACCGTTTTCATCGCCTGTGCTATCCGGTGGAAATGCAGGGCCTCATAAAATACAAGGTATAGGAGCAGGATTTGTACCTAACGTATTTCAAGCGAATGTAATAGATGAAATATATAGGGTTAGAAATGATGAAGCAATAGATACTTCCAGAGAGCTGGGAAGGAAAGAAGGATTACTGGTAGGTATTTCATCGGGAGCTGCAGCATTTGCAGCAACGCAAATTGCAAAAAGACCGGAAAATGCGGGAAAGAATATTGTTGCCTTGCTTCCTGATACCGGTGAGAGATATCTATCTACAGAGCTATATCAATATTGAACAAAGTAAATGCTTGGAGTAAAGGAGAGAATAAAATGTCATCATATATAGAAAAACCAAGAACAACATGTTCTCTGGGTGGAGCTCTTGCAGTACTTAGTTCTATGCCGGGAGTAATACCTATTTCACATACTGCCTCCGGATGCGCCGGTAACTTAAGTAATGCAACAGCATTTAATTCCGGGTATTGTGGTTCGAGTTATTGTAGCGGACAGAATGTACCGGTTAGTAATATCGGAGAGTTTCAGGTTATTTTCGGTGGTGGAAATCGATTAAAAGAGGAAATTGAGAGTACCTTCGAACTGTTGGAGGGAGACCTTTTTGTAGTAACAACCGGATGTATGACGGAGATAATTGCCGATGATCTCTATTCGGTAGTTAAAGAGTTTGAGGACGAAGGTAAACCTATTCTTTATGTAAATACACCGAGTTTTGAGGGTGATGCATATGTTGGATATGATCTGGTTTTAGACGGGATTTTTAATAATTACTTAAAACCGGTGAAAAAAAAGGATCCGACACTAGTCAATATTTTCGGTGTTGTGCCGCTTTTGGATCCTTTTTTCAGGGGTGATTTAGAGGAAATAAAACGATTGCTTGAAAAACTTGGATTAAAGGTCAATACATTTTTTACAGCAGATCAGACATTTCAGAATATTAAATCTGCACCGAAAGCTGCTTTGAATATTGTTTTATCCAGAACACATGGCGTAAAACTTGCAAAGGAGTTTGAGAAAAAGCATAAAACGCCTTATCTGATTACAGATATTCCGGTAGGAGCTGAACAGACTGATGAGTTTCTGAAGCTTGTTGCATCCAGACTGGATGTCGAGAAGAAGGTGGTTAATAAAGTTATCAATGAGGAAAATAAGAATTACTATTCCTATGTAGAGAGACTTGCAGATTTGATTTGTGACAGTGAGTTTAAGTTTTACTATCATGTTGTATCTAATTCTTCAACGGCACTACCGTATGCTGAGTTTTTGGAAAAGGAACTTGGCTGGATTCCGGAAAATATCTTTATAAGTGAGGCGTTAAAGAAGAGAGATATACCCGGTATTGAAGAGGCGTTTGCCCAAAAGAAACTTGGAGGACAGCTGATTTTTGAGCCTCATGCAACTCAGATACAAAGAAAAATGACTGAAACTATGGTTCGTTCAAATGGTTCATTTTATCAAAATACTCACACACCTGTGTATGTATTAGGTAGTACGTTTGAGAAGAGTTTCATTCAGAAAAGTGCAAGCGGAGGCTTGTATGTAAGTTATCCGGTGTACAACAGAGTTGTCTTAGATAGAGGATATGCCGGATATCGCGGCGGACTTCATTTGTTTGAAGATATTTTTAGCAGCTTGGTGGCAGGCAGATAGGAGGAACGTAAATGAGCATATATGAGCAACAGGATCCACCTGTGCGTGATACGAGACTTTCTATTGTTGATAGTTATAGCGGATGTGGATGTGATTTTGTAAACTGTGCAAAGGAAGGCTGTATGTTTAAGAAAGACCGTAGCTTTTGGCAGGCTAATGCATGTCAGATGTCTTTGTCTTTGATGATGGCAGCAACTGTAGAGAATTCTGTAATTATTCTTCATGCACCAATTGGTTGTGGAGTGCAGATGTCAACTCTTGCAAGTAACACAGATTCCGGAAAACTCAAGCGTGGCTTGGATAACAATTCTGTAGTATGGCTTTCTACCAATATGAAGAAGCAAGACATTATCGGCGGAGGAGAAAAATCTTTAAGAGAAACAATACGATATGCTGATAAGGAGTTTAGACCGGAAATAATATTTGTCGTTGTAACTTGTGCGCCAAGTATTATCGGTGATGATGTAGGCGAGGTTGTGAAAAGCGAGTCAGAAAATATAGCGGCAGATATAACCTACATCCATTGTCCGGGCTTTAAGTCAAGAGTCGTAGCATCAGCATATGATTCCTTTTATCATTCATTAATCAAACATATACAGTTTGAACCCGAACCTTACGTTGATTACAATCCGGATGATTTTGCCAATCCGTATAATCGTGGTGGACTTGTTAATTATCAGTATAACAAGGGAAGAACTGTCAATTTATTTAATGCAACTTCAATCAATCCTGATGATGAAGCTGAGATTGTAAGGTTGTTAAATGCATTGGATTTAAATGTTCAGATATTTGCGGAGTATAGCTCAAGGGATAAGATGAGATTCATATCCGAAGCAGCACTTAATGTCAGCATGTGTAATGTTCATGACGACTATATTCTTAAATATCTTGAAGAAAAATACGGCATCCCATACATAATTCAAGGTATGCCGCTTGGTAAAGCAGGAATCAGGAAATGGTTAGTTTCAATTGCATCATTTTTCGGCAAAGAGGAGATGGCCGAGAGAATATGTGATTACGAAGAAAAGAGACTTGATGCCGCATTGGAAGAGTTCCTTCCGAAATTGCAAGGTAAGCGTGTTCTTCTTGGTGGCGGTGTTGTACGTGTTGCCGAGGAAGCAAGAATGTTAAGAGAGCTTGGCATGGATGTAATAGGTGTACGTGCTTACCATTATGATAATGGCGCTGAATCTGTTTATGAAGAATTGGGGGAGGAACTACCTGATGTTCCGTTAGCAGTTAGTACCCAGTTATTTGAATTGGTAAACCAGTTAAAGAAAACCGACCCGGATATTATTGTTGAACATCCCGGAAAACACGGTTGGATTGCAAAAACGGGTTATCCGTCAATCTGCTTGTTCGGACCTGGAAGACCGTTCTTGGGTTATATAGGTGAATATGCTTTTGTAAGGAACTTAGCCTTTCAATTAGAAAACCATGCATTTAGTAAAAAGTTATCGAAAAAGATTAAATTACCATACAAAAAAGAATGGTTCGATAAAGATCCATACAGCTATATAAAAGAAGGAAAATAACATACTCACAGAAAGGAAATTATATGAAGAGGAAATTCGAATTACTATTCATTAATGAGGGGTATAGGGGGAACTTCTGTAGCTAGAAAAACTTAATTAGTTTTAAAAAGGGGCGATGAAACATGGATAAAATAAAATTGGAAAACGTTTATCTGGAGTACAATGACGAGGGAAATGAAAGATATAGTGCTCTTGAAGATGTGAATTTTTCTGTAAAGGAAGGAGAATTCATCAGCATAATTGGTTCCAGTGGATGCGGTAAAAGTACGACGTTAAGTATTTTATCCGGTTTACGACAGCCAACACAAGGAAAGATATACATAGATGGTGAAGAATCAGTCGGTACAGGAAAAAACAGAGGAGTTGTATTCCAACATTACTCGCTTTTTCCTTGGATGACAGCAAAGAAGAACGTTAGCTTTGGAATCAAACAGGTTAACGGAGATCTGTCAAAAAAAGAGTACAACAAAAAAGCAGAGGAATTTCTAGAAGCTGTAGGGCTTGAAGGATTTGAGAACAAATATCCGTTTCAACTTTCAGGTGGTATGCAGCAGAGGGTTGCTATTGCAAGAACGCTTGCAATGGGACCGGAGATTATGCTAATGGATGAGCCTTTTGGTGCTGTTGATGCAAAAAATCGTGCTGATTTACAGGATATGCTATTAGAACTATTAGAAGACCAGGATCAGAAAAAAACGATTGTTATGGTTACACATGACATTGATGAGGCAATTTTATTATCTGACCGAATACTGTTTATGGATAACAAAAAAATCAAAGAAGAAATCGAGGTTAATCTTGAAAGACCACGAAGACGACAGGATATATTCGGTACGGATACTTACAGAGAATTACATCATAAAGTAATGATGCTATTCTACAGCAATGTAAGTGAAAAAATCGGTGATGAGGGAGGAATTATATGAAAAAACTCAGAGAAACATTATCTTACATTCTTCCCAACTTGTTCTTTGTACTTTTGGTCATATCAATATTTTTGCCGGCAAAAGTCGAGATTGAAAACCGATATGTGTTCTTGATTGTCGTGATTGCATTAGAGATAAATCTTCTTGTGAAGATTAAGAAGCAATCGAGTCGAGATATCGGAACAGTTTTGTTTCTGTTTTTGCTCGTGTGGGAGTTCGTTACTACAAAGTTTGAAACTAACAATACAATGCTTTATCCGGTACCGGAACGCGTCTTTAATGTTTTTGTTACCGACGCACACAAAGTTATTGAAGGAATATTTAGTTCCTTGTATCTATTATTCCTTGGCTTTCTGATAGCGTTAATACTTGGAGTTGGCTTGGGACTTTTGGTGGGATGGTTTGACAGGCTTAAAAAAGCGGTTTATCCAATTGCACAGGTTATAAGTCCGATTCCACCTATAATTTATATGCCATATGCGGTAGCCTTGCTTCCTTCGTTTGATGTAGCCAGAGTATTTGTTGTTGCTTGTGCAATTTTTTGGCCAACATTTATAAATACGGTTTTGAGCGTAGGAAGTATTGATAAAAAGCTTTTGGATTCCGCACGTACACTAAATGTAAGTTCATGGACCTTGCTCGTGAACATTTTACTTCCCTATAGTGTTCCGGGAATTATACATGGTGTGACATTGTCAGTAGGAGCTTCATTTATGGTATTAACAGGAGCAGAAATGCTTGGTTCAACATCCGGTCTTGGATGGTTTGTAAAATACTATTCCGACTTCTCGGATTATACACGTGTTGTGTCCGGTATCATCATGATTGGTATCGTTGTAACAGTAATTAACAAGGGAATCGGTTGGGTAAGTAAGAAACTTGTAAAATGGAAATAAGAAGATAGGAGAAAAATTATGAAATTAAAAAATATTAAAAAGATTTTCGCACTTGTTTTGTCATTTGCACTTGTACTTGGACTTGTTGCTTGTGGTTCTTCAAAGGATACAAGCAAGACAAGTGATAAGAAAGAATTAAAGAAGTTAGAGGTAACAGCAGGAAATAATATGGTTTCTTCCGCACTTACTGTTATTGCAAAGTATGCGGGATATTTTGAAGAGGAAGGTCTTGATGTCAATTTGACACCTACAGCATCAAATGCTTATGAGCCTCTTTTGACAGGTAAGCTTGATATTACTTCCGGTGGTGCACCACAGCCACTTGAACTTATTGACCATGGAGACAAGTTAGTGATGTTTGCAGGTGCGATGGGAAATGGTGCAGGTATATATTCTCTTCCTGAGCGAGCAGACGAGTTTAAAGAACTTAATAATGAAAGTCTTGCAGGAAAGAAGATTGGTGTAACAAGAGGAACAAGCGGACTTTTCGGTTTCGTTGATTGGCTTCAGAAAAATGATATCGATTATACAAAGATTGAATGGGTTGAGTTGGATTCAATCCCAACTATTATTGAGGCAATCCGTAAGGGAGAAATCGATCTTGGATTGATTTATCTTACTTTCCGTTTGACTGCAGAAGAGCAGGGATTAAACAGAGTAACACACATTGATGACCTTGAGGAGTTCATTTGCTGCCGTTTGACAACAACACCTGAGAAGTTAGAGGAAAACAGAGATGATTATGTAGCATTTACACGCGCAATCATTAAGGCATATCACCTTCTTAATACAGATCAGGACAGCAGCGTTAAATATATGAAGGAGTACATGGAAATTGATGAGGAAGTAATTCGCAATCAGCTTTTTGAGTACGGTCATTTAACACTTGATCCGAACCCTGCAAAGGATAAGATTATCGATTTCTACAATTCTATGAAGCTTTTAGGTTATGTAGATGGTAATGCAGATGTTGCTCAGAATGTAGATTCAACAATCTTTAAGGATGCTATAGAGCAGATTATAGAAGAAAATCCTGATGATGAGATATACAAGGCTCTTTATGAAGAGTATAAGGAAACCAATACAAAATAACAATTATTAAGGAAGGTGAATTATGACAATTTTACAATTAAAATATGTAATTACAATAGCAGGTTCATCTTCTATGAGAGAGGCGGGAAATAAGTTATATATTTCCCAGCCTGCTCTTTCCTCTGCAGTAAGAGAACTTGAGGATGAAATCGGTGTAAAGATATTTGAACGCAATAACAGAGGAATATCACTAACGGAAGCGGGATATGAGTTTTTGGCTTATGCTAAACAAGCTGTCGGTCAATATGAGTTGATTGAGGACAGGTTTTTGGGTAAGGATAAGGAAAAGAAACATTTTTCTGTGTCGATGCAGCATTATGTATTTGCGGTACATGCTTTTTTAAAGACTGTTAAAGAGTTTGATAATAACAAATATGTGTACTCTGTTAAGGAAACCCGTACAGATGAAGTGCTTTTGGATGTCAAAGAGATGAGAAGTGAAATAGGAATACTCGCATACTCGAAAAACAATGAAAACGTCTTAAAAAAGCTGTTTAGAGAATATCAGCTTGAGTTTTTCCCATTGATGGTTAGAGAAACATTTGCATATTTGTGGAAAGAACATCCATTAGCAGGCAATAAGGAAATTTCTTTAGATGATTTGCAGGAATATCCGTGCGTATCTTTTGACCAGAATAGTGAAAGTGATTTTTATCTTTCAGAAGAAGCGCTGGAGAATTATGATTATCAAAAGTTGATTAAATCAAATGACAGGGCTACTACAGCTGAAATAATGGCTGCGCTTAACGGCTATTCTATCGGTACTGGAATCATGACAGACAGTATTGCATTAAAAGAAGGCGTCACTGCAATAAAGCTTAAAGAGGAAGATCCGTTAACTATCGGTTATATATTGCGTAAAAATCACAAATTAAGTGATATCGGCGAGTTGTATGTGGAGGAGTTGAAAAAATATAAAGAATTATAACTAAAATCTTATACTAGTTTTGATTAGGAGGAATAAAAGATGAAAAATAAATTAGCAGCAACTATTAGTTTTATAGTATTGGGAATATTGACAATTTTAGGACCGACAGTTATTTTCCCGGTTTGTAAAGAAGTTATGGCTTGTACATACACCAAAAAAGCAGAAATAGGATTGGGAATTTTATTGATACTTATAGGAGTTGTTGCGTTTTTCTTTGAAGAAAAAGTTAGACTTGGACTTTACATATCCGTTGTCGGTATTGGAGCTTTGATTGCAGCAGCTCCGCTTGGATGGATTGGTGTTTGCGGAAATGATATGATGAGATGCCGTATGGCAACACGTCCGTTCTTGGTGGTTTTGGGAATTATTATAATTGTTGTAGATGTAATTTTGATTGTTCTTGCAACAAGAAAAAAAGTGGAGAGTGATAATTAGTGAATAATCACTTCTTGATGACAAGCATTTTTAGGAGAAAACATATAAGTTTATTTTTATTAGGTGTTACTACAATACTGGCATTTGTTATTATTGGTGGCACATATTTTCTCCTTATGCTTCAAAACGGGATGCTCGGATTTGAAAAACGATTAGGTGCAGATATAATGATTGTTCCGTCTGAGTGTGAAGAAAAAGCAGAAAGCATTCTTTTGGAAGGGACAAGAGAATGCTTTTATTTTGACAGAATGGTATTGGATGGTTTGCAGGACGTTGAAGGGATTGAGGCAGTAACGGAGCAGTTCTATTTGACAAGCCTTTCGGCGGATTGTTGTACCAGTCAGGTCCAGATAGTAGGTTTTTCTCCGGAGACAGATTTTGTAATAACACCTTGGGTAAAAAGCAAAGATAGAAACAAAATTGTTGCCGGAAAAGCGGTAGCCGGAAGCAGGATACTTTTAGAGAAGGATCATACTGTTAAGATTTTTGGAAAGAAGTATGAGGTCGTTTCTACGCTCGCTGAGACAGGAACAAGTTTGGATACTTCTGTATATTTTCCAATGGATACAATGCCGGAAATAATTGAAAATGCCCAAAAGAAGGGTGTGGATTTTTTGCCGGCTCAAAGGGATGAAAATACGATTTCATCCGTGTTTATTAAAGTCAAAAGTGGTGTGGACGAACACCTGGTTATTAAAGATTTGATTTTGGAAAATGCCGATAAGATAGATGTGGTTTTCCCGGGGAAGATGTTTAAGTCGTTTTCTAAAAATACTAAATATCTTGTATCAAGTATCAAATTGTTCTTGCTTGTAATTTGGATAGTGGCAGAAGTCATTTTGGTTATTGTCTGCTATTTGTATTCCAATTCGAGAAAAAAAGAATATGCGCTGTTGCGAATACAAGGCGTTGGGAAAAGGCAACTTAGTCTTGTTTTGGTTAAACAGATGTTATTGATTACTACAATCGGTTATATTCTTGGAGTCTTGTTGACGTTTTTGATTGTATTTCCTTTTGGAAGATATCTTACATATTGTTTGGGAATAGCATATATAACTCCGGGAGCAAAAGAGGTTGTAATACTGTTGCTCACAGGATTTTTGGCTTTGGAAATTTCAGGTATAGTATCTGCAATAGTACCTATAAGACAAATTGGCAAACAGGATGCTTATACGGTTTTACGCGAGGAGGAGTGAAAATGATCCTTCAAATTGAAGATGTAACAAAAACTTACAGTAGAGGAAACAGAGTTTTTGATGTAATAAAAAATGTTTGGCTTGATGTAAAAGAACAGAATCTTCTCGTGCTATCCGGCAAATCGGGTAGTGGGAAAAGTACTCTTTTGGCATTGATGGGAGGTTATCTTACACCGGATGAGGGAAGTGTTATTTATAACGAAAAGAATTATCAGACTATAAGTGAAAATGAATTATTAAGACTTCATTCTGATAAGATTGGCTATCTTCCTCAAAGTAATGTACTGTTGTCAGACTATACTATTTTAGAAAATGTCCTATTACCGTTTCTTCTTTTCGAAAATGAAAGAAAAAAAGAAGAGGCATTGGAAATAATGGAGAGACTTGATATTAAAGAACTTGCCAACAGACGTCCGTTTGAATTGTCCGGAGGGGAACTAAGGCGAGCGTCAATTGCAAGGCTGTTGCTCAGGCAACCACAACTGTATTTATTAGATGAACCGTCAGGAGGACTTGATAAGGAGACAACACAAATTGTTATGGAGTGCCTCAAAGAACGTGTGGAAAAGGGTGCAACTGTAGTTGTTGCTACACATGATGAACAAGTACTCAATTACGGAACACGAGTATATGAAATGTTAAAGTTAAGTTGAAAAGTTTAAAAAACCTTAGAGATATTATCGCTCTAAGGTTTTTTAAAATCAAAGTGATATAAAGAAAAGTTATAACGGGTAAAAAGTTTTGAGTATTAGTCAGGATTATAGATGTATGATAAAGTAATTTCACGAAAGTAAATACATAATAGTCTATCGGAAAAGAGGATTTTCATATGAGTAATACATATGAGCGGTTACAGAATTCACATCCATGTTTTGGAGACCACAAAAATAATGCAGGAAGAATACATTTGCCGGTTAGCCCGGGATGTAATATAGCATGCAAGTTTTGTGATCGAACAATCAATGATGTGGAAGAAAGACCTGGAGTGACATCAAAGGTACTAAAACCTGAGGAATGTGTGGATATTTTGCAAAAAGCATTATCTATATGCCCCGATATTAAGGTGGCAGGAATCGCCGGCCCGGGCGATACGTTGGCATCTGATAATGCATTAAAGACATTTCAGATTATTAAGAAAGAATTCCCGGATTTAATTAAATGTATGAGTACCAATGGTTTGCTTTTAAATGAAAAGGCAGAAGAGGTAATACAGGCGGGAATTGATTCATTAACAGTAACAGTTAATGCGGTGGACCCACAAATAGAGGCACAGTTAAATTCATATATCATTTATCACGGTGTAAAAATTGAAGGGGTAGAGGGCGCAGAAATATTAATTCGTAACCAGTTAGAGGGAATTAAAAAAATAGCTTTGGCGGGGATAACAGTTAAGGTTAATACGGTACTTGTTCCGGAAATTAACGGCGAACATATTGAAGAAATTGCAAAAACTGTAAAAGAGGCAGGAGCAAAGATATATAACATTATTCCTTTGATTCCGCAGCATGAATTAAAGGACTATAAGGCGCCCGGATGTTTGGAGATTGATGCTGCAAGAACAGTGGCATCTAAGTATATCGATGTATTTAGACACTGTCAGCATTGTAGAGCTGATGCAGTTGGAGTTCCGGGGAAGTCGGAGTATGGTGATCAAATATATCAGAGAAGACTACAGGTAAAGGAGACGTTTTCGCATGGATAATGAGAAGTATTTGATAGCGGTAGCTTCAAGCGATGGAATTGTAGTTAATAGTCATTTCGGCAGAGCATCAAAATTCTATGTGTATGAGGTGTCTGATGGCGATAAAGTGAGTCTGTTGGAACAAAGAAACGTTATTCCTGTATGTGAAGGCGGTAATCATGATAGTGACAGATTGAAGGAAAACTTGCTCACGTTTGGTGATTGTAAATATATGCTTGTTAGCAGAATTGGAATCGGAGCGGCAAGTGTGGCAGAGAGTATAGGTATAAAGGTATATGAAAACTCTGGCATGATAGAAGAATCAATCAGTCGTTTGGTCAAATACCTTCAGGTACAGAAGTTGTTTTGATTAAGTTTATTCGAAAACGAAAAACGTTTTCTAAAATATTAAAATGAAAAGAGGAAGAAAAAAATGAGTGAATTAAGACAGATAGCGATTTATGGAAAAGGCGGTATCGGAAAATCTACCACTACACAGAACCTTACAGCAGGTCTTGTAGAACATGGAAAGAAGGTTATGGTTGTAGGTTGTGATCCTAAGGCAGATTCCACCAGATTATTATTGGGAGGACTTGCACAGAAGACAGTTCTTGATACTATTCGTGATGAAGGTGATGATATCGAACTTGATCGTATCATGAAGGAAGGCTACGGTGGAACAAGATGTGTTGAGTCAGGTGGACCTGAGCCGGGTGTTGGATGTGCAGGTAGAGGTATTATTACTTCTATTAACATGCTTGAGAACTTGGGAGCATATACTGATGATTTGGATTATGTTTTCTATGATGTATTAGGAGACGTTGTGTGTGGTGGTTTTGCAATGCCTATTCGTGAAGGCAAGGCAAAGGAAATCTACATAGTTGCAAGTGGTGAGATGATGGCATTATACGCAGCCAATAATATTTCAAAAGGTATTCAGAAATATGCAAAGGCCGGTGGAGTAAGACTTGGCGGAATCATTTGTAACTCTAGAAACGTAGATAGAGAGCTTGACTTACTTAGAGCATTTGCAAAGGAGCTTGGAACAAAGCTTTTGTACTTTGTACCAAGAGACAATATCGTACAGCATGCTGAGATTAACAAGAAGACAGTTATTGAATATAGACCGGATTCTAATCAGGCACAGGAATACAGAAATCTTGCACAGGCCGTTATTGAAAATACGGATTTTGTAATTCCAACTCCAATGAAGCAGGAGAGATTGGAAGAAATTCTTATGGAATACGGCATGATGGAATTAGCTGATGATTATAAGATTTAAGCATAGTCTATAAATGCGTGGTCAACGAAAAGGAGAGTATTTATGATTGTATCTACAAGAGGAAGATATGCCTTGTTAATAATGCTTGATTTGGCCACAAATAATACCGGCGTTCCTGTAAGAATCAAAGATATTTCAGTAAGGCAGGGCATCTCAGAAAAATATCTTGAAAAGATTATTGCGCATCTTAATAGAGCAGGATTAGTCAAAAGTATACGCGGGTCAAAAGGTGGTTATCTTTTAAAAAATGAACCTTTTAAATATACTGTTGGAATGATTCTTAAAGTTGCTGATGGGGAACTGTCTGCGGTGTCGTATGATGATGACGAAAGTTTTCAGCGCGAGGCAGGTATCTCCAAAATATGGGAGCAGTTAGAAGATGCCGTTAATGGAGTTGTAGATAATATAACTTTGCAGGATTTGATTAAATGGCAGGAAGAATCAAAAAAATAAAAATAATACTTTACAAATACCTACTAACATAGTATGATAATATGCAAATGAAGATTAGTTCATCATTTGCATATTTTTTTTTCGCGTTTTTTGCGCGGTAGGGGGAAACTATGATTATATCAACAAGAGGTAAGAATGCTTTAAAGCTCATGCTTGACCTAGCAGAAGCCAAGACAAAAGATAAAGTTAGGCTCAAGGATGTGGCAGATAGGCAGAATATTTCAGAAAAGTATCTTGAACAGATTGTATCAGGATTACACAAGAGAGGTCTGGTTAACAGTGTAAGGGGCAAGAACGGTGGTTATTCATTAAGATATACTCCGGAGGAATACACGGTCGGACAGATTGTAAGGGCAGTTGAGAGCAACATGAATCCTACAGATTGTTTCGGTGAAAACAGTGCACCGTGTCCTAACAAATCTACATGTGTTAACTACAGATTATGGGGAAGGTTGGATGATGCACTTAATGATGTGTTAGAGGGAATTACACTTGCAGACATGTTATCGTGGCAGCAGGAAATATACACAGAAAATATTAATATATAAGAAGGAGATACAATATGAGTAAACTAATTTATTTAGACAACGCAGCAACAACAAAAGTTAAGGATGAAGTGCTTAAGGAGATGCTTCCATATTTTACAGAGGAGTATGGCAACCCATCAGCAATATACACATTTGCACAAAAGACTCGTAAGGCAGTTGATTCTGCCAGAAGTCAGGTGGCCGAACTTATCGGTGCGAAGGCTGATGAGATGTATTTTACAGCCGGTGGAAGCGAATCTGATAACTGGGCGCTTAAGGCAACAGCAGATGCTTACGGTAATAAGGGAAAGCATATTATAACAAGTAAGATTGAGCATCATGCAATACTTCATACTTGCGAGTATCTTGAAAAGAAGGGCTTTGAAGTAACATACCTTGATGTTGACAGTGATGGAAAGATTTCACTTGAGGAACTTGAGAAAGCGATAAGAGAGGATACTATCTTAATCAGTATTATGGCAGCAAACAATGAAATAGGCACAATTCAGCCTCTTGCTGAGATAGGAAGAATTGCCCACGAGCATGGAGTGTTATTCCATACAGATGCGGTTCAGGCGTATGGACATATTCCTTTAAATGTTGATGAGATGAATATAGATATGCTTTCTGCAAGTGGTCACAAGTTTGGTGGTCCTAAAGGAATCGGACTTATGTATATAAGAAAAGGTGTTAAGATTCGTTCTTTCATACATGGTGGAGCACAGGAGAGAAACAGACGTGCCGGAACTCATAACACAACAGGTATTATCGGAATCGGTACAGCTGCAAAACTTGCAGGACAGGATTTGGAGAAGAATAAGGCAAAGCAGGAAGAACTCAGAAATCACTTGATAGAACGAGTTCTTGCAGAGATTCCGTATTCAAGACTTAACGGACATAAAGAGGACAGACTTCCGGGTAACGCAAACTTCTGCTTTAGATTCATTGAAGGTGAGTCGTTACTTATTCTGTTAGATCAGTTAGGCGTATGTGCTTCAAGCGGTTCGGCATGTACATCAGGCTCTCTTGATCCGAGTCATGTATTGCTTGCAATCGGACTTCCTCACGAGATAGCACATGGCTCACTTCGTCTTACACTATCCGAGGAAACCACCCTTGAGGATATCGACTTTGTTGTAGACGAACTTGTCAAAATCGTCGAGCGTCTCCGCAAAATGTCCCCTCTATACGAAGACTTTGTAAAGCGTCAAGCGTAATATATATTTCATTTGGTGTAAGTGTAGTCCATGTACATGTTTAGTACAGTTTTACAAGCAGACCGTCTATTCACGTCGGTACTTAGCGAACACGAAGTGTGAGTTTAGTACCGTTACGTGAATACTCGAGCAGAAGCGAGTCTGCGGTGAAACTGTATTGAATATGTACATGGTTAGAATAATAATAAAAAAGGAGAAATAATATGTATAGCGAAAAAGTAATGGACCATTTTAATAACCCAAGAAACGTTGGCGAAATAGATAACGCAAGCGGTGTCGGTACAGTCGGCAATGCCAAGTGCGGCGATATCATGAGAATATATTTAGACATTGATGATGACAAAATAATACAGGATGTTAAGTTTAAAACTTTTGGTTGCGGTGCCGCCGTTGCAACAAGCTCAATGGCTACAGAACTTGTTAAAGGAAAAAGTGTTAATGAAGCTCTTAAGGTAACTAACAAAGCTGTTATGGAGGCGCTTGACGGACTTCCGCCAATCAAGGTTCACTGTTCACTTCTTGCAGAAGAAGCAATTCACGCGGCACTTTGGGATTATGCAGAGAAGAATAATATTGTAATTGAGGGTCTTGAGAAACCTGTTAATGACATTGAGGAAAAGATTGAGGACGAAGATTATTAATTTATGAGCTATAGGTGATACCTATAACTAATGATAGTATTTAAGAATTATACAAGTAAGAAGTGTTGTGATAATATAGGCTTATAAAACATACCAAAAAGATATGAAAAAGAAAAGGAGAATGAATTATGAGCGATTACAGATTTGAAACAAAACAGTTACACGTAGGACAGGAGCAGGCAGACCCAACAACAGATTCAAGAGCTGTTCCTATTTATCAGACAACATCTTATGTATTCCATAACAGCAAGCATGCAGCAGACAGATTTGGTCTTGCAGATGCAGGTAACATTTATGGAAGACTTACAAACTCAACACAGGATGTGCTTGAAAAGAGACTTGCAGCATTAGAGGGCGGAAGCGCAGCACTTGCACTTGCATCAGGAGCAGCAGCAATTACATATACTATAGAAGCACTTGCTGCAAACGGCGGACACATTGTTGCACAGAAGACTATATACGGAGGAAGCTACAATTTGTTAGCACATACACTTCCGCAGTATGGTATTGAGACAACATTTGTTGATGCACACAATCTTTCAGAGGTTGAAGGGGCAATCAAGGACAATACAAGAGCAATCTACATTGAAACACTTGGTAATCCGAACAGTGATATTCCTGACATTGATGCGATAGCTGAGATTGCACACAAGCATGGACTTCCACTTGTTGTAGATAACACATTCGGAACACCATATCTTATAAGACCAATTGAGCACGGTGCAGATATCGTTGTTCATTCAGCAACAAAGTTCATCGGTGGCCATGGTACAACACTTGGTGGAATTATCGTTGAGGCAGGTAAGTTTGATTGGAAAGCAAGCGGCAAGTATCCTAATATTGCAGCACCTAACCCAAGCTATCATGGAGTATCTTTCTATGATGTAGTTGGACCTGCAGCATTTGTGACATACATCAGAGCAATTCTTTTAAGAGATACAGGAGCAACTATTTCACCGTTTAATGCATTCCTTCTTCTTCAGGGTGTTGAGACATTATCACTTCGTCTTGAGCGCCATGCAGAGAATACAAAGAAGGTTGTTGAGTTTTTGAGTAATCATCCAAAGGTTGAGAAGGTTAATCATCCTTCACTTTCTGACCATCCGGATCACGCACTTTATGAGAAGTATTTCCCTAATGGCGGAGCATCAATATTTACTTTCGAAATCAAGGGCGGCCAAGATGAAGCATGGAAGTTTATCGACAATCTTGAGATATTCTCATTGCTTGCAAATGTTGCCGATGTTAAGAGTTTGGTTATTCACCCTGCGTCAACAACTCATTCACAGCTTTCTGATGAGGAGCTTGCAGATCAGGGAATCGGTAAGAATACCATACGTCTTTCTATCGGAACAGAGCATATCGATGATATAATTGCAGACCTTGAGAAAGGATTTGCTGCTATCTAGTAAATAATTAAGGAGAGAGTGTTATGTGCCAGCTTTTTGGATTCAGTGGGAATGAACATCTTGAACTTAATAATGTGTTAAAAGAGTTCTATTCTCATAGCGATAAGCATCCAAATGGCTGGGGACTTGCACTCCTTGACGGAACGCATGCAAATATCGAAAGAGAAGTTGTTGCGGCTAATAAAAGTGAGTACCTTGCGGGACGCCTTAAAGATAAAGTGAAGTCACCGGCTGTCCTTGCACATATACGATATGCGACAATAGGTAATGTTGAACTTAAGAATTGTCATCCGTTTACCAAGATAGATGCCGATGGAAGAAGATGGACTCTCATTCATAACGGCACTATTTTTGATTATACACCTATGGACGAATACATAAGAAAACAAAAAGGTGATACTGACAGTGAGAGGATTCTTTTATATCTGATTGACAAGATAAATGGCAAGCGAAGTCAAAAGGAAAGTCCTTTGACAAGCAGGGAAAGATTCGATGTGCTGGATGAATACATATGTGAAATGTCTGAAAACAACAAGTTGAATCTTATCATATATGACGGAGAACTTATGTATGTTCACTCAAATCTCAAAGATTCCCTGCATTATTACAAAGGAAAATGCGGAGTGCTTTTTTCTACCGAACCGCTCGTTAACAGTAGCATTTTCTATGGAGACGGTCATCCGGGAGAAAAGAGATTTTCGGCAAAGGATTGGAAGCCACTGCCGATTACAACACTTGTTGCCTACAAAGGCGCAGAACTTGAGTTTGAGGGACAGCGTCATGGTATAGAATATCATGAAGATGCCGAGGCTTTAAAGCATATATATATGGCATATGCAAATCTGTAGGAACTGTATATGTAATGTGTGAGAATAAAGGTAAGGAGCATGCGATGTTAGATGTAAGTGACAACGAAGTAAAACGCTGTCTTCTAAAAGGCAGCATCGGACTTGAAAAGGAAAGCTTACGAATTGACAAAAATGGTTTTTTTGCACGTACAAAACATCCTTTCGACAAGAACGATAGGAATATCGTAAGAGATTTTTGCGAAAATCAAACAGAAATTAATACAGATGTCTGTGACAGTGTTGGGGAGGCTATGGATCAGTTGAAAACTCATACGTTGCGAATATGCAGAACGCTTTCGCAATTAAATGAGCCTGAGTACCTATGGCCTTTTTCTAACCCTCCGTACATAAGAAAAGAGGATGAGATTCCAATTGCACAATATGATGGTGATGAGATACATAAACAGCATTATCGTGATTATTTATCGGAAAGATACGGGAGATATAAGATGACATTTTCCGGTATTCATTTTAATTATTCCTTTTCAGAGGAGCTGTTGCAGGCGGCGTACAAAATCGATAAAAATGGTGAAGAATCATATAAGGACTACAAAAACCGATTCTATGTATCACTGGCGGCAAAGGCGCAGGTTTATAACTGGCTTGTTGTTGCGGTGACTGCGGCTAGTCCGTTGTTAGACAGTTCGTATTTTGAAAAGGGAGTATATGGTAAGGATATTTTCAATGGCATGGGAAGCAGCAGATGTTCCGAACTTGGATATTGGAATATGTTCACACCGATACTTGATTACAGTGATATTGACAAATACGTTGATAGTATTGTAAAGTACGTTGAGCAGGGGTTGATTCATTCCTCGGCAGAACTTTATTATCCGGTAAGATTAAAGCCTGCCGGAAAGTACGAACTTAATTCCTTAAAAGATGAAGGCGTGAGCCATATTGAACTTAGAATGATAGATCTTAATCCGCTTTCAACGTGGGGAATAGATGAACGCGATGTGCATTTTATTAAGCTGTTGCTTGTTTATCTTGCAACGATACCGGAAGTGGATATCAGTCCGGGTGAGCAGGTATTTGCAATACAGAATACGAAAAATGCGGCACATTATGACTTAAAGACAATTAATGTCATAACAACTGACCATAGAACTTTGTGGGTGGCGGATGCTGCGGTAGAAGTTCTTCAAAGCATGAAGTCGTTTTATGAGAATACGGTTGATGACGATTTAAAAGATTTTATAATGGATATAATTTCATACCAGATTGCAAAGTTTGAAGATGCAGACAACAGATATGCATGGAAGGTACGTAAAATGTTTGATGACGGTTTCGTCAAAAAAGGATTACAACTATGCAAAGAAAAGGAGAGTAAGATAAATGAAACAGAATATTAATACACAGAAAATAACTATAACAGCATTGTTTGCGGCAATAATTTGTGTTGCTACATTTTTCATTAAGATTCCTATTCCTGCAACTAATGGATATATTCATCCGGGAGACGGATTTGTTGTTTTATCAGGCGCGTTATTGGGACCGGTATTTGGAGCGGTTGCTTCAGGTATAGGCGGAGCTACAGCAGACCTTCTGGGCGGTTATGCGTTGTATGCGCCGGTAACATTTTTGGTTAAAGCGCTTATGGCATTTTCGGTAGGTAAAATACTTGAGATATTTAAGACACAAAAAGATCATGAGAAGACAGGTGCTGTTATTGGCGCTGTAATATCTGTAATTATTAATGTCGGCGGATATTTCTTCTACGAGCTTATTTTGTACGGAAAAGCTGCATTTGTAAGTGTTCCGTGGAATGTTGTTCAGGGTATTTCAGGAGTTGTTATCTTCTTTGCTTTATATCCGACAGTAAAGAAGGTTTACCTTAACAGACGCTAGTTTACATAATATTGCGGAGGCTTTATCAATGAAAAGAGTATTAACAGTGCAGGATATTTCATGCTTGGGAAAATGTTCACTTACGGTTGCATTGCCGATAATTTCGGCACTCGGTTCGGAAACAGTAATTTTACCGACAGCCGTATTGTCAACACATACAGCATTTAAGGATTTTACCTGTAAGGATTTGTCAGACCAGATTGCCCCGATTAAAGACCATTGGCTTAGTCAGAATGTCAGATTTGATGCCATATATACGGGGTATCTTGGAACCATTGAGCAGATAGAACAGATAAAGGGTTTGATTGACAGTTTCAAAGATGATAATACTCTTGTGTTTATTGATCCTGTTATGGCGGATAACGGTAAGTTATATCCGGCATTTGATATGGACTATGTTAAGGCCAATGCAACTCTTTGCGAAAAGGCAGATATAATTGTTCCTAACATAACAGAAGCCTCTCTTATGACAGGCATGGAGTATAGAACAGAGCATGATGAAGAATATATCAAGACAATGCTTGCAAAATTAAGTGAGCTTGGTGCCAAGGTGAGTGTACTTACCGGCGTTTCTCTTGAAGAAGGCAAAATCGGAGTCATGGGATATGACAGAGAAAGCAAGGAGTATTATTTGTATCAGAATAAGAAAATAGCTTCTTCGTTCCATGGAACAGGAGATGTGTTCTCAAGTACATGTGTTGGTGAAATAATGAAAGGTAGGGATTGGAAAGAGGCAATGCGTATCGCTGCGGATTACACTGTTCATACGATAGAAGTCACTCTTAACAACCCGGAAAAACCATGGTATGGTGTTGACTTCGAAGCGACTATACAAGAACTTGTGCTTATGTAAAAATCGCAGTTTTATTAGCCTTACAGGCTGTTGAAAATATTGTAAAAAACGGTAAAATGTGGTATTATTTAGAGTATGTCACATGGTTACCGTTTTTTTATTTTTGTTGTTTTTTAGGTTGTAGATATTGAGGGGTTGAGAATATGTTTACATGGAATTTTCAGTATGTCTCTAAGACGAGAATAGCTGATACTCTTAAGCAGTTAACACTTGATTCTGACAAGGGAGACATACTTATAAGAATACATACAGCATTTCATCCTGGTAACAAGGCGGTGGAATTGGCTGCATTTATTAAAGAATTGGTTCCGGGGGCTCATATTTTGGGAACGAGCACGTCGGCAGTAATCAGTTGGGGCAAACTTGCACATGACCAGTGTGTTATATCAGTGACACAGTTTTCGGGAGGTCATCTCAAAACAGCAATGCTCCCAACATTTTCGCATCGCTCGGAAGATGCTATAGAACCACGTGTTCTATGTGAGAATGTTAAGAATACGGTTATTGATAATGATACCCGTTTGTTACTTGCATTTACAAGTAGGAAATATCAAGCTATCAATGAGTTTGTGGATGCCTGTAACAAATCATTCCCGGGGGTTCAGATGGCAGGTGGTATTGCCTGCAGTTCAGATATGATAGATCCTGATGAGGATGCTTATGGTTTCGTTTTTGATGAGAATGGTTGGTCGAACAGCAGCATACTTCTTGCTTCGTTTGGTGGAGCCAAGGTGGAGAGTCGAAGTGCTTTTGCTTCCGGTGTCCAGGAAGCCGGCAAAGAGATGACCATAACGGAAGCTGATGGCAACAGAATCATTTCGCTTGATGGTGTATCGGCAGCGGAAGTGTATCGCGAATGCGTAGGAGAGGAAATACGCAAAAAGCCGGAAATCGACGGTCTGTTTCCTTTTGTATATTCCGATAATGTCAAAGTGCCCTATGTTGTCAGATACAGTGAAGAAGGATTATATACCAGTCACAATGTTGTTAAGGGCAGCAAGATAAAAAGAGCATTTATCTACGACAGGAAAACAGTCATTTCCAATAGGGCGATGTTTAGTCAGTTTGAGATGTTCGAGAAAGCGGAGACTATATTCGGGTATGTCAGCAAGGACAGATTAAAGACATTTCCCAACATAGTTAAATGGGAGCTCTCAACTTATGATAATTCCATTATGAGTGGATGTGTTACGGATGGAGAAATAATATACGATAGTACGAAGAATGTATTTGCTAATTGTGTGCTCGCGATATCTGCGATAGGTGAGAATGAAGTTATTCAGCATTATAATCCGTATGTCTTTCTTCACACCGAGTCGTTGTCGACTGATAACAGAAGGTTACTTTCATATCTTATGGAAGTAGAAGAAGAGTGCGACAAAAGTGTAGATAGAACGATGAATGAAAGTTTCAAGGCATTCGTTAAAGATTGCGAGCTTAAGCTTCTTCGTTCGGAGAATGAGGAACTTCCCAATGAAGCAGCACTTAACATGGATATCAAGATTGGCGGTTATGACAGGGTTTGTCTTATCGATGTATTGGATACTTCCAGCATGCGTACCGTGTTTGCACCGCAGAAAATAGATATGACATATAAGGAATACGTTTCAAAGTGTTCTGCGTTTGCCTCACAGCATGATTATCATTTATACGTTCTTGATTCATGGCGTATTGCGATTGCGGCACCGTCGTATATGGTATCGTTACAGGGCTTTGAGGATGATATGAAGCAACTGCATGAAGAGTTGTTTGAGACTGCAGCTGATTTCATAGCGATAGTACCTGTCTTTTGCGTTATAAATGAATGTAATGTTGACAATATCAGAACGGTATATAATGCAGCGCGTTTGGAAATGCTCAATAGAAATATACAGTTTTATGTATGTGAAGCTAATGAAGGAATGTTAGATGAGGAAAGCATTCGCGAGAAATATCACATGGTTAATGTCATTAACTATGCGCTTTCTCATGATAAGGTAATACCTTATTATCAGGGTATATATGATAATAAGTCGGGTAGCATTCATCATTACGAATCGTTAATGAGACTTATGGACGAGGATGGAAAAGTATATAACCCGGGTAGTTTTCTTGATGTGGCAAGAAACTTCGGCGTGCTATATGATTCATTGTCACTTATTATGATCAAAAAAGTATTAAAAGCATTCAAGAAAGTGGCAGATAAGAGTGTTAGTATCAATATAAGTATGCGTGATATCAGGAATGATGAGCTGATTAAGTATGTTTACGGATTTCTTGCAACGGCTAAGTATCCGAACAACTTTATATTCGAGATTCTCGAGAACGAAGATGTTGATGATTACGAATCTCTTGTTATGTTTGTTGATAATATACATAGATTGGGCGGCAAGATATCGATAGACGACTTCGGAAGCGGATATTCAAATCTTCAGCATATAGCCAGCATTCATTCTGATTTCATTAAGATTGATGGTTCAATTGTAAGGAATTGCTGCAACAGTACGGATTCGGAGAACCTTGTTGCATTGATGTCGGGTTGGAAGAAGTTGTCTGATCGTAGTGTTGAGATTGTTGCAGAATACGTGGAGAACGAAGATATACAAGCAAAGATTATGGAATATAATATTGATTATTCGCAGGGCTATTTGTTTTCCAAGCCTTCTCCGGATATTGACGGAATGTAGTTTGTGATTGTTCTTACAGGGTGGAAAGTTATATGAAGCAAAGAGAAGAAAAAGTCAAATATATCGGTGTCGTTGTCGAAGACGTTGACACAGACTTTACAAAAGAAATACTTCACAGTGTAGCTCATGCAATAGCAGGTTATAATAATATACGACTTGTTGTTATTGCCGGACGCCATGATGACTGTGAGGATCCGGAAGATAGACTTCATCGATATAAACAGGTCTATAATTCAATATATGACATTAATGGCGTGTGCAGATTTGACGGGCTTTTATTAACTTTGCCTAATATTGACAAAGAACTCTATGAGATTTTCAAAGATGTACCTAAAGTGTTCATTGCTACTACGATGGAGAATGAACTCACTGTCAACTACAATGATGAGATGGGCATAAGAGAAACGATTGATTATCTCGTTAAAATCAAGGGAATAATTAATATCTGTATGATTGGTGGTCGTGATGACAATGCCGATGCACAGAAGAGGAAACGAATATTTGAAGATTGTCTTTGCGAAAACGGTCTTGCTTACTCTTCACGTTTGTATGAGAAGTCGGATATGTCGGTTAATTCCCATGAAGCTGCAGAGAGACTTTTGACAAAGAATCCGGGAGTTCAGGCGATATTCTGTGTAAATGACCAGACTGCTTCAGGACTTTATGATGTTATGAGGCAAAAAGGACTTGTTCCCGGAAAAGATATAATTGTATTTGGTTTTGATAATACTTCGATGGCAACAGAATTAGTTCCAACACTTGCATCAATAGGCGCTGATGGTGTTACTTTGGGACAACGTGCGCTGGAAATGCTTATCGATAAGATGAACGGTCAGGAAGTGGAATCGGAGGTCATTCCGACGTGTCTGTACGGTAGAGATTCGTTGCCATATGATATGTATGAATATACCACAATAGAAATGCTTAACATTGATGCTGCATTTATATACAGGATGTTTGATGATTGTTTTTATCGCTATAGGAATGAAGTGTTAGACCGCAATTCTATCAATTTGAAGAGATTGTTTTATGAGATTATATCAAAGATGTTATATGCTCTTAAGAACAGATATATGGGCGAGGACCAGTTCTACGAAATAAGAAGACTTATTACGATATTCTTCCAGAAGGGTGCCATGAAATACACTGATCCCAACAAGTTTTTGGCTAGTGTTGAAAAACTACAAAAAAGTATGAATGAGACACAGAAACTTGTGTTTGTTAATACGAGGAATAACCGTCTGTTTTCATATATGAAGGACAATGCAATACAGGCTCAGGCATATGCAAGGAATATGCAGACAAAGGGATATACAGCCGGTAGAGGTAGAATGCATGACCTTATGGCGTGCGCAACCAATTATGGTGAAACGGGTGAGAAAGCTCTTGATTATTTGTTTGAGAACTTTGGTAAAACAGGTTTTCCCAATGCTGCGTTATATTTGTATAAGTCACCTGTGAAATACGAGGGCAGTTCGACAGAAGGGTTAAAAGGCAACATTTATCTTAAGTGCGTTTTGCGTGATGGAGAATTGTATCAAATCCCTGAAGAACGACAGGAGTGCAGTGTTGGAGATATCTACAGAAGATCAGAGCTTCCTGAGGTTAAGAAAGGATATGTAGGATTCCCGTTATTTTTCGGTAATTACGTGTTTGGAATATTTGTATGCGGTGTTGACCGAAGCCTTATAGAAACCGGTGAGTTTTTAACATTGCAGATTAGCAGAATAATATATACGAACTGGGGCTTTTTGGAGTGACATACATGTATAATACAACTGAGTTTAAGAATATTATAGCTTCAATAAGAAATAAGCAGGATATAACCAAGGAACAACTTGAATATATTCTGAATTATAAAGATGATCCGGATTATTTGTATCAAAAAGCAAGCGAAGTTGCACAAAGAATCTATAACAAAGAAGTTTATCTTAGGGGACTTATTGAATTTACCAATTACTGCAGGAATGATTGCTATTATTGTGGAATTCGCTGCAGTAATTTTTATGCAGAAAGATATCGTATGAGTAAGGAAGATATTCTTGCCTGCTGCAAAAAAGGTTATGAGTTGGGTTTTAGAACTTTTGTCCTTCAGGGCGGTGAAGACAACTATTATAACGACGATATGATTTGCGATATTGTAAGACAAATCAAGCAGGAAAATCCCGGATGTGCAGTTACCCTGTCTATCGGCGAGAAGTCGCATGAGAGCTATCTTGAATATTTTAATGCAGGTGCTGACAGGTATCTTTTAAGACATGAGACCGCCAATAAGGAACATTATGAAAAACTTCATCCGCAAACACTTTCCTGTGATAATCGAAAGAAATGTTTGAAGGACCTCAAAGAAATCGGGTATCAGGTGGGGTGCGGTATTATGGTTGGAACGCCCCATCAGACTGTGGAGAATATATATGAGGATATATGTTTTATGAAGGAGCTAAAGCCACACATGATTGGTATAGGGCCGTTTATTCCGCACAAGGATACACCTTTTGCCAATGAGCCTATGGGAAGTGTTGAGCTTACACTTAAGCTGCTTTCAATCTTAAGATTAATATTCCCTGATGTGTTGCTTCCGGCAACAACAGCACTTGGAACGGCGGATGTTAGCGGTAGAGAAAAGGGAATACTTGCTGGTGCAAATGTGCTAATGCCTAATCTCTCGCCTGTTGATGTGAGAGACAAATATTTGCTTTATGACGGCAAGATTTGTACAGGTGAAGAGTCGGCAGAGTGCGTAGAGTGTCTTAAGAGAAGAGTGGAAAATATAGGGTATCATTTATCGAATAGTCGAGGTGATCACCCGGATTTTTGTAATTATTGATAGGAAGCAAAATTAACCGGAGGTAAATTTTATGAAAAAGAACAGATTAATTGTTTTGTTAGCGGTACTATGTTTGACAATACTTTTTTCAAATACATCACAAGCGGCCAAAAGACCTGCTAAAGTTGGGAAGTTCAAAGTAACGAAGGTCTCGGAAAATGCTGTGAGTTTTTCGTGGAAAAAAGTCAAGAGTTGTAAAGGGTATATGATATATATGTCCGGCAAATCAAAAGGAAAATACAAATGCGTGTATTCGGGAAAAAACACTAAGACAAAGTGTAAAGTGGGTAAGCTTTCTGCGAATAAGACGTATTATTTCAAGATAAGAGCTTATAAGAAGTTTAGGAAGACATTGATTTATTCAAAATATAGCAAGGTAATTAAGGTTACCACAAAGAAAAGCTCAAAAGAAGCAACTTCTGAAAACGCCAATACATCAGAGGCTACAACTCAAGATAGCAACAAGACAAGCGAAAACAGTTCAGAAAAGACAACGAGTTCAACCGAGTCAAGTTCGGAAAAAACGACAGAAGAATCCAAAGAGGAGAAGAAGCTTTCTTCGTATGTGCAAGACATGGATTATAAAGAGATTACAGATACGATTCTTAATCCGGATCAAGGGTTCTACAGAACTAGAGGGCTTAAAGTGACGCAATCGGGAATTGATAGTTTTTCCGATAAAATATTTGATAATGATCCTGACCATAATCTGTATCATCTTCGTGTGGATATAAGTGAGTTATCCGAAAAAGTTAATAATACCGCTGACATTGAAGTGCCGGATATGGCAATTACACAGTTTAAAAAGCTTTTTGACGCAGCTTATAAAAAAAACAAGAGCATCATTATAAGATTTTGCTATGCACCTGATTTTGGGAATACAGCTAATAATGAGCCTTCAGTTGAAATGATGGAAAGTCATATTGCAAAGTTAGGGGCTGCAATTAATGAGTATCCGGATGTAATAACTGCCGTTGAAGCGGGAATGATTGGTCCTTGGGGAGAAATGCATACCAGTGATATTGCTTATGATACGTCTGTTAATAACAAAATTATTGATGCATGGCTTAACGCAACAAAAACCGGTAATATTCCGGTGCTTGTAAGAACGCCTGACAGAATATATCAGTATGTTGGTATACCGGTTAATTTTAGAAAGAAAAACGGTGTGCATAGTTTTGCGTCAGGAACATCGGAAACACTTAAGAATACAGTGCTGACACCGCAAGACAATGGCTATAGAGTGGGATTGTATAATGATGGGTATCGTGGCTCGGACAGTGACCAGGGGACATACGCAGACAATAAGCATGATGAGGAACTGGCTTGGGTTGCGAAGCAGTCAGCACATCTTCCTTATGGTGGAGAGGTAACTATACCTACCTCTGAATATCATCACATAGATAAATGTGTTGGTGATATGAAGGCGTCACATCTGTCATATCTTGACTATGAGTGGGATACGACTGTAGTTCAGACGCAATGGGCAAGCGAGCAGACATATACAGAAGCTTCCGGTGACGACAAGCTTTATTATGGTAAGTCGGCATTTACCTATATACAAAACCATATGGGTTATCGCTTTGTACTTAAGAAATCAACTTTATCATATGACGAAGAAAGAACAGTTGTGAAAGCCAATCTTGAGTTTGTAAATGTTGGTTTTGGTAATCTTAACAGAGTAAAGTCAGCAACTTTATTATTTGTAGATGAACAAGGTAATGAGATACGAAAAGATGCCGGTACTTTTACGGGTAAAGATAATGAAGAGTTTGTTGTATCATTTAGAGAGGGAGAAATTACTTCTGACCAAAATTACAAAGTATATTTACTTGTAGATAATGGAAAAGGCCATTATCCAATAAGATTTTCAAACAATTTATGGGACAATCAGTACAAGGCAAACCTGATTGGTAATGTTATTAAAAAATGAGTGAATTTTTATTAAATTTCACTATTTTATTCAAAATCACAAAAATCAGTAGGCAAGGCTGTACGTTTATTGTATAATATACACAGATTTTGAATTGATTAGGAGTTGCAAACGATGACAGTTAAGAAACATATGCTTTCAGAACTTACAATTATAATGAGTCAGATGACAGAATTGTATGACTATGTGAGTGTAATCAATCCCGATAGGAATGAGGAGTGGCACATAAATGACAACGGAGAAATAGAGACAGAAATTTTCGGTTGTCACATATGGGACGGTGGAGAAGATAATCGTAACATGGATGTGGCTGCTGCCTGTGTCAAAGGGAAAAGAATAGAGCGTGTTAAGGAATATGATGGAAACACATATCATATCCTTATGGTTCCGGTGGATTATGTTTCCGATACTGAAACAGTCAGATGTGTTCTTGAATGTGTGACAAGAATCGAGGGCGTTGATTATAATGCGGAAGAGAACACAAAACGAGGAAGCGCGAAACGTTCAATCAAAGATCCTCTTACAGGTTTGTATAATTGGGACGGATTTTTTGAAAAGGCAAGAGAAACGATGGATGAACAATGGGATAAAGAATGGGTCATCATCGTGTACGATATTATGAGCTTTAAGCTTGTTAACGATCTTTTCGGTGAAGAGAAGGGAGACGAGGTTCTTAAGGCTGTAGGTAATCTTATCAAGTCCAAATGTGCCCCTGACGAGGTGTGTGCACGTCTTAGAGGAGACTTGTATGCTGTTTGTATTCATAAGGAGAATTTTGATAATTCGTTTATCATATCAGCATCAAAGGAGCTTCCGGGAATAATAGACAGTCCTCAATTTCATGTTCATATTCAGGGTGGTGTCTACATCGTTACAGACAGATCTCTTATGGTGTCAGCGATGGTTGACAGAGCACAGTTGGCTCTTTCTACAATCAAGGGAAGTAGTGAGCAGAGACTTGTTGAGTTTGATGAGAATCTTATGGAAAAGGTTCTTAAGGAACAGCAGATTATTACAGATTTTAGACGTGCTTTAGTTGATGGTGAGTTCCATATGTTTCTTCAGCCGCAGGTTTCTCACAGAGGAGTTGTCAAAGGAGCGGAGGCACTTATCCGCTGGATTAGGAAATCGGGCGAGATTGTTGCACCGGGCGAGTTTTTGGACGTATTGGAGCGAACAGATCTTATAACGGATTTGGACAAGTTTATTTGGGAGGAAGCGGCTAAAACGCTTGCGTCATGGAAGGGTACGGATAAGGAGGGACTCTATATATCCGTTAATATTTCGCCAAAAGATTTCTTCTATATGGATGTTTATACATTTATGAATGATTTGGTTAAGAAGTATGATATCAATAAGAAGAAACTTAAGCTTGAGATTACGGAAACTATTCTTATGCAGGATGCACTTAAGCAACTTGCACTTGTAAATAAACTTCATGATGAAGGTTTCGACATCGAGATTGATGATTTTGGAAAAGGATATTCATCACTTAGTCTTCTTAAAGACATTAATGCAGATGTTCTCAAAATTGATAAGGATTTTCTTCAGGAAACAGAGAACAGCAAGAGAAGCGAGGACATATTGGGTACGGTAATTGATATGTCAGACCGCTTGTCTATGAGGGTTATAACAGAGGGTGTTGAGACTAAGAAACAGCTTGATAAAATGATAGAACTTGGATGTTATATGTTCCAAGGATTCTACTTTGCAAGACCGATGTCTATAGTAGAGTTTGAGAGACGCTGGAGTGACCTTGGAGCTGAGGTATAACGTTTTTTTGATGGGGTAAAACAACATTTATCAGGTTGCAAATTAACTAATGGTTATGTATAATAAATGTATGTATTTATACAAAGGAAGGTGGGGCTCTATGTTTGGAATTTATTTCGGAAAGTATCTTGTGGACAAGGGGATTATAACACACGATAAGTATAATGACCTTGTAGAGAATACGAAGAATAGCAAGGTACAGATGGGTTTGCTTGCAGTTGAAACGGGGTTAATGACTGAAGAGCAGACAAGAGAAGTTAATTTGCTTCAACAGCAGGAAGATAAGCGCTTTGGAGATATCGCGATAGAGAAGGGATATCTTTCGGAATTGGATGTTTCTGATTTGTTAGACAGACAGGGAGACTCATACTTGTTGTTCATACAAGCGCTTCTTGAGAATGATTTGCTTACAATGGATAGAATCAGAGAAGAGCTTATCAATTATAGAAAAGACAGAGGACTTACAACTCTTGAGTTGGAGGCTATCAAGACCGGCGATGTAGATAGAATAATTCCTATATTTGTCAAGGATGATGAGATGCCGTCATATATCAAAGATTACATTATGTTAACATCAAGAAACGTTGTAAGATTTGTTGACAGATTCTTCCGTATGGAGAAGATTGAGAGAATAACAGATTATGATGCGGCACGTTGTGCAACTCAGCATATCGTAGGAGATTATCGTTTCTATACCGCTCTTTGCGGAGACGAAGAGGGCATTGGTAAGGTTGCAAGAGGTTTTGCGAGCAAAGCTTTTGCTAACGACAGTTTTGAACAGTCGGTTGATACCTTGGATGCAGTTAATGAGTTCCTTAATTGTAACAATGGTTTATTTGTTACAGGCCTTAGTGATCAGAATGTTAATGCAGTTCTTGAATCACCGGTTATGAAGAAGGATCATTCTATTTTGAAAGCAAGTGCTCATATGTATAAGGTTCCACTTTTTGTCGAGGATGAACCGGTAGATCTTATAGTATGCTACGATGAGAACTTTGATTTGAGTGACAAGTAATAATGATTTATTATATGCAAGGAAGGACCGTCATTTGTGCCGGTCCTTCGTTTGCTTTATAGTGTATGATTTTGAGGTTGTTTCGGGATGAGAGTAGAAATAAAAGATGATTTTGATTTGAAGAAAATAGCGGATAGCGGACAATGTTTTCGATGGCAGCCGATAGAGGATAACGGCTATAGAATAATACATCGTGGTAAATGTCTGTGCATATACAAAGTGGATGGTTACGTATACGAACTTGATTGTACGAAGGAAGAGTATGAATCTATTTGGAGTGATTATCTGGATATGTCAGAGGATTATGGGACTATCAGGAGTAAAATTGATAAGAAGTCTGATCCTTTCTTGTACGAGGCGGCAGAGCATGAGCGTGGAATAAGAATATTAAGACAAGATCCATGGGAATCGCTTATTAGTTTTATAATATCACAGAACCGTAATATACCGGCAATTAAAGCGTCCATAGAGAAACTTTCCGAAAAAGCCGGCGTGCAGAAGAAAGATACAAGAGGAGAAATATATTACACATTTCCCACACCGGAAGCCATAGTTAATATGAGTGATGAGGACGTGGCTTATTGCAAATTCGGATACAGGGATAAATATATAACAGAGTTTGCCAAATCTGTTGTTTCAGGAAATATTGATTTTGAAGGACTGAATGTAGGGGATGATGAGGAAGTCTTAAAAAGTCTTACCAACATTTACGGGGTAGGCAAAAAGGTTGCAAGTTGCATGTTGCTGTTTGGTTTTCACAGACTCAACGCATTCCCAATTGATGTGTGGATTAAACGCGTTTTGGAGACAGAGTACAGCGATGGTTATCCTTTTGAAGTGTACAGCCCATATAATGGAGTATACCAGCAATATATGTTTGCGTATTACAGAAATAAGCAGTAGGGTATTAGTAATATGTTGTCAAAACTTTATTGACAAACTATTTGTAGTGACTTTATACTGATTTTTATCACATACTATGAAGAAGGAGGCTAATTATGAAGAGCAGGAAAAAGTTATCGTTATTAGTTGTGGCAGTGCTTTTACTTGCAAGTATCTCTACAACTGCAGTATCTCATGCGGCAACAAAGAAAACAGATATCTCGAAGAAAAAGGTATCAATCAATGTCAACGAATCTATAAAACTTACAATCAGTAAAGCTACTGGAAAAACCAAGGTACAGTGGTCTACCAACAATCCAAAGATAGCTAAGATTACCAAAAAGAAAACCAAAGGAAAAAATGTTTATGCAATTATCAATGGTAGGAAAGTTGGTAAAGCAGTTGTAACTGCTAAAATCAAAAATGGCAAATCTGTTAAGGTTAAGAAAATGACCATTAATGTTAAGGCTGTTAACAGGAAAAATAATACAACGTCTGATAAACAAGAGGAAACAAAGAATCCGGTGACACCGGCAAATGAAGAGAAAAAAACTCAAACACCTGATTCTAATGTAAAACCTACAACGACACCTTCTGATGATGCGAACAATACATCTTCAAAAGAGGATAAGACTACAGAAGAAGGTACCACTACAGAAGAGGGGAATACCGGGAAAGAGAATACTACAATAGACTTGGATAATACAATTTATCCGGAATTATCGAACGACGCAAGTGATGCTGTAAAGGGAACAAAGGAAACGATAACATATCCATCAACGTGTATTAAGGAAAATGAGACCGTTGATATAAAGGCCAATGTATATCTTCCGAAGGGTTACAATCCTTCGAAAAAATATCCTGTTATTTATTATTGTCATCCGATTATGTCTAATGCAGATTACTGTGATCATTATATAGGATGTTATTGGACCGCAGTTGGTGAAGGATTAGCAAAAGAAGCGATAGTGGTGTCTGCAAACTGCGCTGCAGGAAAAGAATCAAGTGGTATGGGAGCGGATGAAATAAAAAATTATGATAATTTTCTGAATGATTTTAAAGATTGTTTGAAGCCATATATTGATGAACACTATCCTACTCTTACAGACAGAGAACATACTGCTATATATGGATTTAGCATGGGAGGCCGTGTTGCACTCCATCTTGGAATAGCTCTGCAGGATACATTTAAGTATATCGGTGCAGCAAGCCCTTGGGCAGGTGTTGTGACCGGTACAGAAGATGATGGATTTAATGATATCGATCATGTACTTTTTGAAACTTCGGATTTCACACTTGAGGATAAATATAAGAACAACACACTAATAATGATATTTCAGGGAACATCTGACAATGTTGCCCGCACGGTTCCAACAGTTTATCATGATACCCTTGAAGCTAATGGGGTTCCTCATGTTTTCCTGAAAAAAGAGGGTGCCGGACACGTAGATGTCTTTACTAACTTCGTTCGACGCGTATTTAAATAATCTAATAGAAAGTGGTAGTGGCTTTATTGCTTGATTAAATTCATAACAAAAGCGCGAGATGGGCTAAATCCATCTCGCGCTTTTGTTGCTATTCTATGCAAGAAATCCTCTTCGTTCTTGTCCCGGATGTTTCCTGTAGAACTCTTCCATATCCGAATACATCATTTCGTCTGCAATTTTAAGGGCCTTTCGAAGTTCTTCACCGTCTTCTCCATAGCAACTTCCGACAGCAAAATTAACACCGCCTTCTGTCTTGAAATTACCTTTTAAATCTTTGATAAGTTTGTCAAAATCTTTCTTGGCTATTCCTTCGCAGAACACAAGGAATTCATCTCCACCTGCTCTGTACACTTCATATCCATCAAATATCCTACTCAAAGTGTCCGCAGCTCTCTTTAACAATTCATCACCTGCATGATGTCCGATGTTATCGTTCATAGTACGAAGACCTTTGATACCGGCGAATGCAACACCAAATGTTCCTGAAATGTTACTCTCGCCAAGAACTATCTTGTCTATCCTGATATTCATGGCATTACGATTCATAATACCGGTAAGTAAATCATAACGACTTGTAAGTTCCAAATGTTTGTATAATTGGTAACTGGCAATCTCTGAAGAAAGAATAAATGTTGTAACCTCAAGGATTTCCTTGATTACCATCGTTCTATCCGTATCAAAATTGATTGCCCATATGTATCCTAACGTCTGTCCATTACCTTTAAGTGGATAAAGTACAACACTATTAGCTCCTGCATTCTTTAAGGAAGCAGCCCATGTAGGATTATTCTTTTCAAGCTCTGTCATTCCACGCTTATCGGAAACAACACAACAATTACTTCCACCTATAATACCCGGCCATGTGGCTACTATATCAAAGAACTCCGGACCTAAGTATGTGTTCATAGGAAGAAGACCACTGCCTTCCTTAATTGATTCTGCAAGCACTCTTGCTTCTCTTTTCTTAAAATCTGTAAGCAAAATACAACAATGACTTGAATCACATAATTCTCTTATATCGCCTATCACAGATTTCATCGCAGCCTCAAAGTCATCATTCTCACGAAGTTTCAAACACGTTCTAAGTACATGCGAAGCTGTGTCGCTTGAAATATCCGCCAATTTTTCAACATCAACCTCAGGCGTCATCTCAAAAGAAAACAAGCAATAACCTAATTTGTCATCATCAGACTTAAGTGGCATCAAATTGATATCCATCCATGCATCAAACCCTACTGCGTTAACATACGAATGCATTGCTTTCTTCTCGGTTATGCAATTGTAACACAGATTTTCAAAATTCATATCTTTCGGAATATAATCTGTGTACAATCCACCTGGCACATAAAAATCACCGAGTTCATCAACGTAATTTCTGTATGCCTGATTACCGTATTCTATTCTGATGTCACCGTAATCCCCATTCTCCAACAGTTCCATCGAAACAACGCATGCAATCTGTTCAAAATTCTCAGCACACTCTTTGTAATCCATGAGCAACCCTCCAAGTAACTACATCATAATACAATATTTTACACGATTTTACCTGACAATTCAACGAAAATATAAAAACGTGTGCTAGTTTGCTATCTCGTTAAATCCCACTCTTGCTTCGTAGGTAGTATGTAAAAGTTCGTGTGCCTTGTGAGAATTAGGTTCCTCTAGGAACTTGTCGTAAAGCTCTTTTATTTGAGGATTGTTATGAGACTGACGAATTGGTCTGCCTTCGTCTTCTTTGTATAATGCCTGGGCTCTCTTTTCTTTGTATGTTTCCATTATGTCATCATCTTCATTAGGAAGGAAGCAACTTCTTACATAAGGTTGGCCACCGCCGTTAATGCATCCGCCGGGGCATCCCATTATCTCTATGAAATGATACTTGGATTTGCCGTCCTTGATATCGTCTAAAAGTATTTTTGCAGAACGCATGCCGGAAGCCATGGCAACATTTATTGTTGTGCCGTCAATATCAAGAGAGGCTTCGCGAATACCTGCTTCGTGACCTCTTACTTCGGTAAAGGTTATTTCATCCTTTTCCTTGCCGGTAAGCTTGTAGTATACAGTACGAAGCGCAGCTTCCATAACACCACCGGTTACACCGAAGATAACGCCTGCACCGGAATAATCACCCATTATGTCGGCATCCCATTCTTCATCAGGGAGCTTGTCGAAAACTATACCCGCACGTTTTATCATTCGTGCAAGTTCTCTTGTTGTGATTACTGCATCTACATCAGGGATATCATTAACTTTAAGTTGTTCTCTTTCTTTCTCAAACTTCTTGGCAATACAAGGCATTACTGATACAACGAAGATGTCTTCCGGTTTTAAGTTGTTTTGTTTTGCCCAGTAAGACTTGATTATTGCACCCTGCATCTGATGTGGAGATTTGCAGGATGATAAATGAGGAAGCAAATCGCCGTAGTTGTATTCGGCATAGTTAATCCAACCCGGAGAACATGAGGTTATCATAGGAAGTACGCCGCCGTTTTTGATTCGATTAAGGAGTTCGGTTCCTTCTTCCATAATAGTAAGATCTGCACCGAAGTTAACGTCATATACCCTATAAAAACCAAGTCGTCTAAGTGCGGCAATCATTTTGCCGGTCACCGGAGTGCCGATTGGGTAGTCAAACTCTTCGCCGAGTGCTGCACGAACAGCAGGAGCAGCTTGAACTATAACATGCTTGCCTGCTTTGAATGCTTCATCAACAAGACTGATTTCTGAATGTTCCATAAGCGCACCGGTAGGACATACATTTACACATTGTCCGCATTGGATACATGGAGAATCTGCAAAACTTCTGTCACCTGCTGGTGAAACAAATGTGTCGAATCCACGGTTTTCAAAACCGAGTATTCCGATTCCTTGTGCGTTTTCACATCGTGCAATACATCTGCCACAAAGTATACATTTTGAAGTGTCGCGAACAAGCCCCGGTGCTAATGTATCAAGGTGCGTCTCTGAATGACTGCCGGAGAACTTAAGCTCTCGTGAACCGGTTATCGAAGCAACACGCAACAGCTCGCATTTGCCGTTTTTGTCGCATTGCTGACAGTTCTGGTTGTGGTCGGATAGCAGTAATTCGACACTGTTTCTTCTTGCTTCAACGGCTTTTGGTGAGGAAATTGTTATCTCCATACCGTCAGAAATCGGATAAACGCAACTTGCAACAAGACCTCTTGCACCGGTAGCTTCTACTAGACATACACGACAGGAGCCTTGGTTACACTCACCATGATTGAAGGTGCAAAGAGAAGGAATTTCATATCCGCATTTTTTCGCCGCTTCAAGTATTGTCTGGCCCTCCTCAACCTGATAGGAGATGCCCTCTATCTTAATATTAATCAATGCCATAGTATATACCCCCTTATCTCTTCGAAATTGCACCAAGTCGACATCCGCTTATGCAGGAACCACACTTGACGCATTTTGAAGTATCGATTTCAAATGAAGCCAGTTTATGACCTTCGGGAATATATTCGGTTCGTTTGATACAATCAGTCGGACAGCCTTTGGCACACATGCCGCAACCGATACATTTATCAGGGTCGATATGATATTCCATGAGATTCTTACATACGCGGGCCGGACATTTCTTATCGACGATATGGGCTATGTATTCATCTCTAAAATGTGTAAGTGTTGACGTTACCGGGTTGGCAGCTGTTTGTCCCAATGCACACAATGAGTTGGTTTTAACAGTAGCGCTTAATTCCTCAAGATCTTCAAGATCCTGCATTGTACCGTTGCCCTCTGTAATACGTGTAAGTATCTCTAACATACGTTTTGTACCTATACGGCAAGGGGAACATTTTCCACAGGATTCATCGCATATGAATTCCATGTAGAACTTTGCAACGTCAACCATACAGTTGTCCTCGTCCATTACAATCGCACCACCGGAGCCCATCATAGAGCCCTTCTGAACAAGGTTATCAAAGTCAATCGGTTCGTCAAGGAACTCCTCGGTAAGACATCCACCGGAAGGACCACCTGTCTGAATGGCTTTGAATTTCTTGCCGTCCGGTATGCCACCACCAATATCAAAGATTAACTCGCGAAGTGTTGTTCCCATAGGAACTTCAACAAGTCCGACGTTGTTGACTTTTCCACCGAGTGCAAAAACCTTGGTTCCTTTTGAACCCTCGGTTCCGACACTTGAGAAAGCAGCAGCGCCTTCCCTTAAAATGAAGGGGATACACGAAAGTGTTTCCACGTTGTTGATAATGGTTGGTTGACCCCATAATCCTTTAAGTGCAGGGAATGGCGGTCTTGGTCTTGGATTGCCGCGCTTGCCTTCAATAGAATTAAGCAATGCAGTTTCTTCTCCACATACAAAGGCGCCGGCACCGAGACGAAGGTGACACCTGAAGGAGAAATCTGTTCCAAAAATATTGTCACCTATAAGTCCGAGGTCTTCGGCCTGCTTGATAGCTTCTTTTAATCTGTTTACGGCAATAGGATATTCGGCACGTACATAGAAGTAGCCGTTCTTTGCGCCAATGGCATATCCGGCAATCATCATACCCTCTATAACGCTTAAAGGATTACCTTCTAATATGCTTCGATCCATAAATGCACCGGGGTCACCTTCGTCACCGTTACAGACAACATACTTCTCGTCGCTGTCAACGTTATAGGCAAACTGCCATTTTCTTCCGGAGGGGAAACCTGCACCTCCGCGTCCTCTTATTCCGGAAGCAAGTACTTCGTCGATAACTTCCTGTCTTGACATGGAGAGAGCTTTTTTAAGTCCCATAAAAGCTCCGAGACCTAAGGCTTCGTTGATATCCTCCGGATTGATTTCGCCGCATCCGTGAAGGGCAATTCTATGTTGTTTTTTGTAGAAGTTGATATCGGCCTGCTTGGTCACTTTTACACCGGTGGCCGGATCCTGATAGAGCAGCCTTTCTACTACAACACCATTTACTATGTCGGAATCGACGATTTCGGCAACATCTTCAATCGTAACAAGTCTGTATAGGGTGTCTTCCGGATATATTTTTACAAATGGTCCCTGTGAACAGAAACCAAAACATCCTACAATATTAACGGTTGTTTTGTATGAAACGTCTTTTTCTTCGAGACGTTTTTCAAACTTTTCTTTGATTTCTTTTGAATTGTTGGAAAGACAGCCTGTACCACCGCATATAACAATGTGTCTTTTTCCGTCCGAACCTTTTAATTTGTCATCGAAGCACCTAGTACAAGCGGCAGCTCTCTCATCTAATTTTTCTATTGAATCTATAATCATGCTGTCACCTCCTGTCCTTTTTCTTCGGAAATGAGGTAACTTGCAATGACTTCATTTACCTGTGAAACTGTCATTTTGGGATAAACTTTACCGTTGATGGAAACAGCGGGGGCAATTCCACATGCACCTATACATCTTAATGCGTCTAATGTGAACAGTCCGTCGTCTGTTGTCTCACCGGGTTTGATGTGAAGAAGCTCTGAAAACTTATCGATTACCTGTTGGGCACCCTTGACATAACAAGCTGTTCCCAGACAACAACCGATAACATATTTTCCTTTTGGAGTAAGCGAGAAGAATGAATAGAATGTAACAACTCCATAGATTTCCGCCACGGAAATACCGGTGTGTTGTGACACAATCTCCTGAACCTCCAGCGGAATGTATCCGTACTCGTTTTGAATGTCGCTAAGAATCATCATAAGCGGCGTTTTTTCGTCCTTGTAACGGGCACAGATGGATTCAATTTGTGCTACTGCAGCAGCATTAATTTTCCCCATAAATTATCCTCCTTGTAAAGTGAATATATCTGTAAATATCATAACAAAAAATACGACAATTCTCAATTAAAAAATGCAATGGGTGAGATTGATTTCATGGGCCTGGAAAATGTTGAATTATTTGTTGAAATGTGGTATAATTAACCGTTATTTGTGGCTATTAATTATTTTTTTATTTATGAGAGAAGGTTAGCGGATTTTGTCAGGAAAAGATAAAAGGCATGAACGCTCGGGACATCGTTTTCGTCTGTTCCAAATTGAAATATTAATAATTTTTTCGGCACTGATTGCAATTGTTACAATCTTTCTTGATTATGTGATATTGCAGCGCTCTGATCGTGCTATGAAAGAGACGGTCTCAAAACTTGTTGCGGCAGACAGCAGACAGCTAGAGCTTAATATTAATTCGTATTTACAAAGAATGGAGACAACTGCCACTTTAATGTTTTCTGATGAGGCTTACTATGAGTATGATGCCACGGATGAGAGCATGGAAGAGTACGACAAGGTTAAGACTGAAGAACTTATAAGCTCTCGTATAGTGGATATCGGACTTATGGATAACTATGCTGATTTTGGAATTGTTTATTCTGATGATCACAAGGTTGGCTGGATTTCGCATGGCACTGAGGATTTGTTTCCTGACGGTGGTATGTACGATACCTTTGCGTCATATATCGTCAATGAGAGGAAAAAAGACGGTTGGGGCTTTGGTATTAACGGTAATACTGACCGTATGTTTTATTTCAAGAGATTAAATCCCAATGCGATACTGGTTTCATCAATTTATACAAGGGAATTAGCATCTGTTTTTGTATATCCTGAACAGCTTGATTCTATGACTGTTCGTTTCGTAGATGATAGCGGAATAATAATGTTTTCTGTCAACACTGACGAAATAGGAAGTTCACTTCCGGGCGATATTGCAGCTGAACTTAATCAGGCAGCTACAGATGCTACCAATTCAAGAACTGTTATAAGTAGTGATTATATTATCAATTCTAACGTATGTTCTAATGATTGGCAGGTGGTATGTTCGATACCTACACGCATTATTCTTGAGGAGAATATCAGACTTAGAGGGTTTACTGTGAGGGTATCTATATGTCTTGCTGCTCTTTTTGTGTTAATTGGACTAATGCTCATAATTAATATATCAAAACCTGTTGATGGTATGGTATCAACGCTTGAAAATCGAGCAGAGATAGACAGGCTGTCAGGTGTTATGAATAAGGCGACATTTCAGGATGAGGTTGAAAAGATTCTTGCAAAGGAAGCCAAGGAAAGAATATCAGTGTTTGTAATGCTGGATATGGACAATTTCAAGCAGATCAATGATAAGTTAGGCCACATTTATGGAGATCAGGTTATTATTCGTGTTGGTAAATTATTAAAGAGAATGTACAATGAGGAGACTCTCATAGGTCGTCTTGGCGGTGATGAGTTTGCATTATATACAGAATGTGTCGGTGTTGATTTTACTGCTGTTAAGGATGCTGTAAGCACGCAGGTTGAGTATGTGTTAGAAGAGTTCTTAATTGAGTTTGAACTTGAACGTGAACAGTGTAATGTTTCCATGAGTGCAGGAGTGTATATGACAGATGACATGTCAGAAGATTTCGAAGCATTATATGGTAAGGCTGATAAGGCCCTTTATAAGTCAAAGAATAGCGGTAAGAATTGCTTTAACTTTTACAGAGAGGGGGATGAATGATGAAGACAAAAATCAAGAGAATTATTCCCTATGTTTTGGTTTTGGCATTTGCAATATGTATGATAGTTCTTATATTAAAACTTAGTTCAAACCCTGATAATGCTGATACAATAACTGCTCACGATGAGCAGACAAATATAAAACTTTCATGGTGGGGCAATGATGTAAGACATATATATACTATGGAAGGTGTTGAACTATTCAAGGAGAAAAACACCGGTGTTAATGTTTCATTCCGCTATGGTGAATGGACAGGTTATGAGGATAGAAATCATGTGTGGATGGAATCACATAATGAGGCGGATGTAATGCAGATTAACTATGCGTGGATAGACCAGTATTCGCCGGACGGTAATGGTTTTTATGATCTTAATGAATTGTCGGATTATATTGACCTAGACAATTTCACCGAAGAGGAACTAAGTTACGGAACGCAAAACGGTAAACTCAATGCAATTCCGATTGCGATGAATACTCATGTATTTTACTATAATAAGGATTTGCTTGATGAATACGATTTTTCGGTTCCTAGAACATGGGATGATTTGTTTGAGATGGGGGACATTGTCAAGAAGCATGGAAAATACGTTCTTGGAATGAGTAAGAAGCAGTTTTTCATATTCCTTGTTGCTTATTTTGAACAGAGCCATGATAAAGCGATGTTTAATGAAGATGGAACATTTAATCTGAATGAACAGGATGTGCAGGATATTCTTGTTTTCTACAAGAAATTGATTGATCACAACGTTGTGTGCCCGATAGATTTGTTTGAGAGAAACAGTTATTTATCAGGAGAAATGATTGGAACTATGTGCTGGGTAAGTGATACTAAGATCTACCACGATACTTTGGTTCAAAAAGGTGTTAATGTAATAAGAGTTGATTATCCAATGGTACCGGGTGCAAAGAGGACAGGCTGGTATATCAAACCTGCTACTATGTGGGCAATCGGTGCGGATACAAGTGATCCTGTTGCTTCAGCGAAGCTGGTTAACTTCCTTTTAAATGATCCGGAAATGGCAAGACTTCAGCAGACGGAAAAAGGTGTACCTGTAAGTAATTCAGCAGTAGAAGCGCTGAAGCAAGACGGACTTGCAGAATCAACAGAATATATTGCAATTCAGGAGATGAAAGAACACAATTACGAAATGAGTCTTATCATACCTAATATGGAGAATGAGAAGATTATAGATGCATTTAAAAGCGGTGCTGACGAATACATCTTCGATAAAATGGGAGTTGAGGAGTGTGCTTCAAATATCAGACGCGCTATTGCTTCGCTTGCGTCTGATAAAAAAGATAATTGATATTAACAATGGGGATTGTTATACCGATATAATAAGTGAAAGGGATTCTGGCAAGGATGCGAAAGACTCTCCTTCACAACAAGTTAATAGATAAGATTATATTAAGTAGGCTGCATGGGAAAGAAGGGAGTTGATTACCATGACGGAATACAAAGTAATCCCCATTGAATTAGGTTCAGACCTTTTTTATAATGATAAGAACAAGGATGAGAAGTATCGTGCTTCTAAGGCAAAGAAAAAAGCCAAAAGATTAGATCCATTTGCATCAATGTTTGTAGGAGTTGGAGAACTTCATTACGAAATGGATGAAGAAGGACGTAAGCATATAAGTTTTAATGCATAAAATAATATGATAAGGAGAATCATATATGAATAGAATATTGAAATAAGGCTACCCGTGTTAATGAACATTATCACGGGTAGTTTTATGTCTTTTTTAGTCTCTTCTGAAAAGATCTCTTGTATATACTTTATTTTCAACATCATCAAGGCAATCGTCATATCGGTTTGCTATTATTGCATGACTTTGTTTTTTGAAACTTTCTATATCATTTACAACTTTACTTCCGAAAAATGTTGAATTGTCGGGAAGAGTTGGTTCGTAGATGATAACAGTTGCACCTTTTGCTTTGATTCGTTTCATTACTCCCTGAATCGATGACTGTCGGAAGTTATCTGAGTTTGATTTCATTGTAAGTCTATACACACCTATAACACATTCTTTTTCCTGACTGCTGTCAAAGTCACCACGATGATAGTAATCGTAATATCCTGCCATATGAAGCACCTGATCTGCTATGAAATCTTTTCTTGTTCTGTTGCTTTCAACAATCGCGCTCATCATGTTCTGTGGTACATCAGCATAGTTTGCGAGTAATTGTTTCGTGTCTTTTGGGAGACAATATCCGCCGTAACCAAATGACGGATTGTTATAATGTGAACCTATACGAGGGTCGAGACATACACCATCAATAATATTCTTGGTGTTAAGCCCTTTCATTTCTGCATAAGTATCAAGCTCATTGAAATAAGAAACTCTGAGTGCCAAATAAGTATTGGCGAAAAGTTTGACGGCTTCCGCCTCTGTAGAGCTCATGTATAAAACATCTATATCTTCCTTGAGTGCCCCTTCGCAAAGAAGAGTGGCAAACTTTTTGGATGCATTGACTATTTTTTCGTTTGCACTGTCGGTGGATACTATAATTCTCGATGGGTAAAGATTATCATACAAAGCCTTGGATTCTCTAAGGAATTCAGGACTGAATATGATATTATCGGTATTGTATTTCTTCTTAACTGATTCGGTATAACCTACCGGAATTGTACTTTTTATGACCATAATGGCTTCAGGATTAACAGAAAGTACAAGTTCGATTACACTTTCTACAGCGCTCGTGTCAAAATAGTTTTTTGCGCTGTCATAGTTGGTAGGTGCAGCAATAACAACAAATTCAGCATTTTCATACGCTTCTTTACCATCAAGTGTTGCGGTAAGTTTTAACTGTTTTTCCTTTAAATATTTTTCTATATATTCGTCCTGAATCGGTGAGATTCGGTTATTAATCATGTCTACCTTTTCTGGTATTATGTCAACTGCTGTTACGTTATTATGTTGTGAAAGTAATGTTGCGATTGAGAGTCCGACATATCCTGTTCCTGCAACAGCAATATTGGTTGTTTGCGTGCTCATATAATATCCTCCTTCCAAACGATGTAATTATACCAAAACAAAGTAGTGTTTGCAATGGCATGGAAAACAAGAATTGTTGGCAAAGATTTTGAATTATGGTATTATATATAGGTTATTATTAAAATGATTTGCTTGGTTTACATAATGTGGAGGTGAGCGCGTGCATATAATAGAAATGGATTTATATAAGGTATCTTGCACAGTGGACAGAACAGATTTGAGACAGCATGGTGTGACGCTTGATGATTTGGTGAACCGTACACCTTTAGGACGCATGTTTATCAAGAAGGCGAGTGAAATTTCCAAGGAAAGTACCGATTACGAATGGCCGGGATGTGCATACTCTATGCAGATGGATATATATAACAACAATGTTGTACTTGTGTTTTCAGAGAGAATTGACGATTACCTGTATAATTTGCGAAGTTCATCGTCTGCGTTACCAAAAGAACAGGCTGCTTTAATGGATAAAATGATTGCATTTATTTCGATGGCTGAAGAAGATGAGGCAAGAGAAATGATAAAAAGATTTGAAGAGAATGTCAAAGAAGTAGGAGAATAACGAAGAAACAGAGGATAATAGAATGAAAGATGTTAAGAATGTTGTATTTGATGTAGGGATGGTGTTGATCGATTTTTGCTGGGAACAACATTGCAGAGATATCGGCCTTTCTGATGAGGTAATTAAGACTTTTGAAAAATACATGATTAATTCTAAATATTGGGGACTTATGGATGAAGGACTTCTTACCGAAGAAGACGCACTCCTTAAGTTTAAAGAGGAAATGCCTCAATATGTCAAAGAAATAGATAGGTTCTGGGAACACCCGGAGAAATTGGTGCGGGAATATGACTTTGCATCACCGCTGGTAGATGAATTACATGATAAGGGATATTATGTCTACCTACTATCCAATTATCCGCTTGGACTTTATAAGATTCATTGGCCGTTATTCGACTTTTACAGTAAGGTTGATGGCTACGTCGTATCAGCTGCAGAAAAGTTATGTAAACCAAACCCTGCAATATACAATTTACTTTGCGAACGCTACAACCTAAAACCCGAAGAGTGTGTCTTCTTCGATGACCGCCAAGAAAACATCGATGCCGCTCATAAAGTCGGCATGGAAGGAATCCTTTTTGAAGGAGAGCATAGCGTACGTAACTTGTTTTTTTGAATATAGTATACTGCTTTGTACATATTATGCAGATTCCGTAAGCAGGTCCTTTTTGATCGCCGGTACTTAGTGAGCAATTATTGCGAACTTAGTACCGTTGCGCTCAAAACGGGCGGAATCCCCTCTCTCTTAGCGAATGCAAAGCATGAGCTTAGAGACAGGGCATGCCTTGTGCTGCGTGCCTGCGATGGAACTGTATAATATGTACAAAGTATGAAAATAGTATATGATTTACGAAAGGATGACATCAAATGCCCCAAATAACAAATGATTGGGCCGAAGCTTTAAAGCCCGAATATAAGAAACCTTACTACAAGGATTTATACAATAAGGTTAACGAAGAATATGGCAGCGGAAGAACAATCTTCCCACCGGCAGATGATATATTTAATGCGTTTCATTTGACACCTTTATCGAAAGTAAAGTGTGTGATAATCGGACAAGATCCTTATCATGGTGATGGCCAGGCACACGGACTTTGTTTTTCGGTGAGACCGGATGTTGATATCCCACCGTCGCTGGTTAACATTTACAAAGAACTTAATGATGATCTTGGTTGTGATATTCCTAACAATGGTTATCTCGTCAAGTGGGCAGAACAGGGGGTACTACTGCTTAACAGTGTACTTACGGTTAGGGCACATCAGGCATTTTCACATCAGGGAATAGGATGGGAGAAGTTCACGGATGCCGTTATGGATATCTTGAATGAACAGGACAGACCGATTGTATTCTTACTTTGGGGTAAGCCTGCACAGAATAAAGCGGCACGTCTTAACAATCCGAATCATTTAATACTAAAAGCTCCACATCCAAGTCCATTGTCTGCGTATAGGGGTTTTTTTGGATGTAAGCATTTCAGCAAGGCCAATCAATTTCTAAAGGAACATGGTTTGTCTCCGATTGACTGGCAGATAGAGAACGTGTGAAAGAGGGAAAACAAGTGGAAATATATATAGTACGGCATGGCGAAACTATATGGAATGCCGCAAAGAAACTTCAAGGCAGTGTTGATGTGGAATTAAACGAAAACGGACGAAAACTTGCAGGCGAGACGGGACGTAATCTTTCTGATTTGAATTTTGACGTTATATACAGTTCGCCACTTATCAGGGCTTATGAAACAGCATGTCTTATAAGAGGCTATCGTAATATACCGATAATTCGTGATGACAGACTTAAGGAACTTCGCTTTGGCATAAATGAAGGAAAGAATTTTTCGAAGCTTCTGGAAGACACAAGCACGCCTTTTCATTATTTTTTTAAAGCACCTGATAAATACATGGCACCGGAGGACGGGGAGACATTGGAACATATATGCAGTCGTGCCAAGAACTTCATGGAAGAGGTTGTGGAGCCTAATGCAAGTCGTTATGAGAGAATTATGATTGTCGGTCATGGGGCGCTTAATAAGGCTATAATGTGTCATGTCAAGAAACATGGAATAGATAAGTTTTGGTCCGGAGGACTACAGAAAAACTGTAATGTTATTATTGTCAATTATGACAAAAAAGGATATACTGTAATTGATGAAACAAAGCTGTTTTACGAAGAATAACAGTTGAAATATACATATTAACTGCGGTTAATTTTATGACAAGTGAGGGATATACAAATGGGGTTATTGGATGCTGATGTTATAGAGAATCTGTTACACAGTTCCAGCATTTCCAAAGGCGTTGAACGTACAATGGAATGCATGCTGCATGAACTTGAAATGGACAGTATGTACATCGTCAAATATAGCGACGAGATTGCACGTGCAGAGGTTGCATTCGAGTGGGAGATGGATAATGTCAATAGAAATATAGATTTTGACGAATATATTAGCATGATAAGAGAGTGCTATCATTTTGACGAGGATGATATGTTTGTGGCAAAGGCGACAATGGTATTGCCGTCGTCTGAAAGAGTATTTTATCACAAGCATTCATATGAAGCCGTTGTTGAGTATCAGATGACAAATCACGGCAGGATAATGGGCTATATTTTTCTCGGGTGGAATCATATAAGAAGTATAGATGATGACGAACTTAAGAATCTGCATGTTTTACTTAAGCTTATGAATGAGGTGCTTATCAGACAATTCAGTAGAGAAATCATGGGCCAAAGTGATGCCAATATGTTCAAAATTGCCGGAGATATTACAAGAACACTTGTATATCTCATCGATGACGAGTACAAAATACAATACATTAACACATATGGAAAGAAGCATAATCCAGATGTTAAGATAGGTGATTTCTGTTATAAGATGCTAAAAGACAGAAATGAGCCTTGTGAAGCGTGTCCTTTTAGAGAACTCGAAATCGGGGGTACTCACGAGGATAGATTATATCTCCCGTACCTTGAGGAATCATTTTTTATTAGTTCGGCAAAGGTTCAGTTGGAGAATAACCGTGCAGGTTATCTTATGACGTTGCAGAGTCAGGACAGACTGCAACAGGTCGAAAGACGCGGAACCACGGGTAAGAAGTTCGTTTTTGCGTTAAAGAGCTTGTACAAAGATGCTATTGCAGTTGAGATAAGGCGTGATATTTTTTACAATCTTTTTTCGCAGCAGGTTGACAATAGATTTTCGTATAGTATGGATTTTGTATTGAAGTGGCTTTCGAAGGTTCATTTGGACGATAAGCAGAAGTTCCTTGAAACTTTTGATATCAGTTTTTTGCAGAATGCGTATCAGAATGGCGAGAATAAGAAGAGTATAGATTTCAGATACCGTACTCACGAAGGTGAGTATCACTGTATGAATGGACAAATAATTTTTGACCATAACAGCAACAAAGAGGTTACTGTATTTATATTATTTCAGGATGTTGAACAAGTTAGAAGCCGTCAGATTGAGGAGAGCAAGCAGATGTTTGATTCTTTGATGGCGTCGCGTTCTGCTGCGGAATTAAAGGGACAAGTGCTTGCCAACATTTCGCATGAGATTCGTACACCGATTAATGGTATTATGAGTATGTCGAGTGTCGCAAGACAGGTGTATAAGCAGGAAGACAGGCTGTTAGAGTGTCTTTCTAACATTGATAATTATGCTGACCATATGGTGCAGGTTATGGATTCACTCCTTGAGACTGTTAAGGTTGATCAGGATTCGATAGTTATTGCAAAACAACCTTTCAGACTTAAGAGTTTCCTTAATAAAATCGATATTGCTGTTCGTGAGAAAATCGAGAAAAAGAATGTTAATTTCAAAGTTGAATGTAAGTGCCAATATGACACTCTTATGGGTGATTCCGTAAGGCTTCAGCAGGCACTCACTGCACTTATTAACAATTCGATTGAGTTTACGCCGATTTCCGGTGAAATCAAGCTTTCGGCTACGCAGGTGGCGGCGGACAACAAACGTATTTTTATAAGATTTATGCTTGAAGATACCGGTAACAGTATGTCTACGAAAATGAAAGAAAGTATTTTCGGCATGAATGACGGTGATCCGAGTATAGCTGTTGATGCAGAGCATTTTAACCTTTCACTTGCTTCAAGAATAATAGAACTGATGGGTGGAAGTATCGGTGTAAATGTTGATGGCGAGGGAACGCATCTTAATTTTAACCTTCCGTTTGAAATACAGGAGCAGGATGCAAAGCCTGTTAAGAAGAAACTTTCCAGAGCAAAGGTCGGTGACTTTACCGGTAAGAAAATACTTGTTGCCGAGGATAGCGACCTTTCAAAGGATGCAATATCCGCTGTTCTTGAAGTTGTTGGCTTTGAAGTAGATGCTGTTGAGAATGGCAGAAAGGCAGTTATACAATTTGTATCACAACCGGCATTTACATATGATGCTGTTATTATGGATATTCATATGCCGTTTATGGACGGACGAGAAGCTGCAAAATGTATCAGGATTTCAGGAAAGGAAGATGGAGAAACTCTTCCGATAATTGGTTTGATGACGGATAGTACTGAGAAGGATGTAGAAGAGTCTATAAAAGCCGGAATGCAGGAGCAACTTTCAAAACCTGTTGATGTAGATACTCTTTATAGGGTTCTTTCAAGGTATATTAAGCAAGGAGATTGATATTTACTCTTTACAATTAATGGACTTTTAGTGTACAATGGCTTGCAGCGTAAGATGGGGGAAAAGGAGAGATAAGATGAGTTACCGTATAGTTAGTGATGCGACATTGGATCTTCCTATGGAGCTGATTGAAAAACACAACGTTTATGTAATTCCAATGACTATTATATTGGACGGTGAAGAAATTGAGTATGAGCCGAGTGAACGTAATCTTACGATAAAAGATTTTTACAATGCTTTAAGAGAAGGTAAGTCTTCTACAACATCACAGATTAATCCTAATTTGTATATTGAGCATTTTACACCTATTCTTGAAGCGGGGGAAGACATTATATATATGGGTCTTACTTCAGGACTTAGTGGTACATATCAGTCAGCTAATATTGCAAAGGGAATGCTTAAAGATGATTATCCTGACAGAAAGATTATGATTGTTGAATCATTTTGTGCGTCTGCCGGACTTGGATATTGCGTAAACCTTGCATGTATGAAAAAAGAAGAAGGTTTGAGTGTTGAGGAACTTTTTGATTGGGTGACAGGCATTCAGCGGAATATCGCACATTGGTTTACGGTTGATGATTTGTTCCATCTTCAGAAGGGCGGACGCTTGAGTATTGCTGAGGCGATGGTTGGAAGTGCACTCAAGATTAAGCCAATATTAAGTGTTGATGAAGAAGGCAAACTCTATGCGGCTGCCAAAGTTCGAGGCAACAAGAAGAGTGAAGAATTCATGATTAATAAGATAAAAGAAGAGTTGTCTGCAGAGAATCATACAGTGTTTGTGGCTCATGGAGATTGCGAGGATAGAGCAATTGCGTTGGCAGAGAGAATTAAGGAAGAAACCGATGCCACAGAGGTTGGCATAACCAAAATCGGACCGATAATCGGAACACATACGGGACCGGGAATGTTGGCGGTATTGTACGAGAAGTAATAAGCAAATCGATAATCATATTTTCAAAAAGAGAAGGCATATCACAAAGGGTATGCCTTCTCTTTTTTATAAATACTATAAGCAATTTTCACCTTTGTCAAAAGCAGGGTTAAATGCATAGAAGTTTTTCGAATCAAGATTATCCTGAATAAGACGGAGACTTTCACCGAATCTTTGATAGTGAACCATTTCTCGTGCACGTAAGAATTTGATTGCGTCATATACATCCGGTTCATCTTTACAGAGTCTTAATATATTATCGTAGGTGAGTCGGGCTTTTTGTTCTGCGGCTAAATCCTCGTGAAGGTCTGCTAATGGATCACCGGTGGATTGTATTGTTGCGGCACTAAAAGGCACACCGGATGCTGCTTGCGGATAAACGCCGATAGTATGGTCGACGTAGTATGGTGCAAAGCCGGATTTTTCAATTTCATCCATGGTTAAATTCTTTGTCAGCATCGTAATAATGGTCGATACCATTTCTTCGTGACCAAGTTCTTCTGTACCGATATCGGTCAAGACACCGCATACTCTTTTGTCCGGCATTGCGTATCTTTGAGAAAGATATCTTGTTGCAGCACCTTTTTCACCATCAGGTCCGCCTAATTGACTCATTATGGCAGTTGCAAGTTTTGCATTGGTGGTTTTGATATTGACAGGATATTCAAGCATTTTTATATAAGTCCACATTAATATTCACATCCTTTCTGCCATGGCCAAGGGGTAGCAGTCCATGACCAGCCATTATCAGTTTCTACGCCGTGAATTGTCAGCGGGCCGAATTTCATTTCATATATTTTTATTGCAGTTTTTAACGTATGGCATGCTTCTTCGTACGTGGACAGAGCATAGGGACATTCGGGATGAGTGTCTAAATACATCCCAAGCTCGATTACAGTGAAATTGGTGCTCTGAATCATTTTCATAAGATCTTCTCTACACATATTTTCCATATCAGCACCTCGTTCCACAGAATATATAGTTTAAATCTTTGAAAATTGTACCCTGTTTTATTCCACAATCAGGCTCGTATAAGTCGCCCCATTGTTGCCATGGTACATATGCCATTACAGGGGGACAGTCGTTGATGGCATTTGTCGGTACAATTGGATTCTTCATTTGATATGGTTTTCTGTTCTGGTATTGTAAGCATGGTTGCTGGTTCGGAATCTGACGAGAGCCTGCATAAGTCTGTGGCCTTGACATATATCCGGTATGATTGTTGTTGCAATTACATTCCACAACATATCTCCTTGATTTTTTTTATAATATAAAATATGCCAAAACTGACATATATGTGACAGTTTCGGCATATAATACAGGTTAAATGATTACTTGTTGTTTCGGACTTTTTCAGCAAAACTTGTGTTGACAAGCTTTTCGTACGGAACGCGGTTGTTTAATTCGCCCGCGTCACTTAAGATATTTTGGAGCAAATCAAAACTGCTTTCCTCAAACACAAGGTTATCTTTCCAGGTATCCTGTTCGTAATACCTTGTTACGATAGCCTCTATTGTTGTAACATCGGTCTCTTCGAATTGAGGTGCTATAACCTCGGCAATTTCAGCAGGCGTATGAGTATTGACGTATTCCATTCCCTTTTGCAGAGCTCTTGTGAATTTCTCTATAATCTTCCCGTTTTTTTCAAGATATGATTTGGTTGTACAGTAAGAGGTGTAGGGAACATATCCGGAATCAACCCCTAATGATGCAACAACATAGCCTTCCCCTGCGGTTTCAAGAGCGGTTGCTGCCGGTTCAAACTCTACTGTGTAGTCACCTTGACCACCGGAAAATGCAGCAGCAGTACTACCAAAATCTATACTTTGGTTAATGTCTATATCTGTAGCCGGATCCAAATTATTCTTTTTTAAGATATACTCGAATACCATTTCGGGCATACCACCTTTTCTTCCACCTATAACATTTTTTCCCTTTAACATATCCCATGAAAAATCATCGATAGGTTTTCTTGCTACAAGGAAATTACCGGCTCTTTGTGTTAACTGCGCAAAGTTTACGGCATAGTCGGAGGCACCTTCGCTGTAGAGATAAATCGACGACTCAGCCCCCATAAATCCAATGTCAGCTTCACCGGATACAAGTGCCGACATGGTTTTGTCTGCTCCAAATCCTGTGACAAGTTCAAGGTCAATACCTTCATCTTTGAAATAACCTTTTTCGATGGCTACGTACTGAGGTGCGTAGAAGATGGAGTGCGCAACTTCGTTTAAAGTTACATGAGTCAGATTGCTGTCTTTGGTAGAACATCCGGTGAGCATTGACACAATAAGAGCAATAGCGAGAGCTACCGAAGGAATGGGACGCAAAAAATTTCTTAATCGCATAAAAAACTCCTGTGCTTTTTGTAGTATTATATTCATGACGACGTTATATGTGCTTTGTTATGACTCTTGAAGTTGCATACTTTTTTTGATATACTTAATCCATATGAGTCTGAATAAGATTACAGAAGTTAATTTCCGTTTTCAGGAGGGGTATGGATGAGTAACAATGGTTTGATGATGCAGTATTTTGAGTGGTATCTTCCGGAGGACCATAGCTTGTGGAAACAGGCGATGGAGGATGCTTCGAAGCTTAAGACTTTGGGAGTCAGTGCATTATGGATGCCACCTGCTTACAAAGGTGCAGGCGGAGATAAAGATGTCGGATACGGAGTATATGATTTATACGATCTTGGCGAGTTTAAGCAAAAAGGAAGTGTGCCTACCAAATACGGAACCAAGAAAGAATATATAGAAATGATTGATGCCGTTCAGAAGAAGGGTGTTGATATATATGCGGATATTGTTCTCAATCACAAAATAGGAGCTGATGAGACAGAACTTATCAGTGCAGAAGAGTTTAATAAGTTCAGCAGGAATCAGATGGTTGGAGAAGAGAAGACTATTTGTGGCTGGACTAAGTTCAATTTTCCTGGAAGAAAAGGAAAGTATTCGGATTTTACATGGAACTGGACTCATTTTGATGGTATTGACTGGAATCAGGATGAGATGAAGAATGCTCTTTACAGATTCTCCGGCAAAGAGTGGGATAATTCTGTTGATGAAGAGAATGGTAATTATGATTACCTCATGGGTGCGGATATTGATTTTGAGAATCCTGAAGTGCGGGATGAATTGTACAAGTGGGGAAAATGGTACCTGAAAATGACAGGTGTTAATGGAATAAGACTTGATGCTGTTAAGCATATCGGATTTTATTTCTACAAAGATTGGCTTCCTGTTATGCGTGAGACTTTGGACAAGGATTTATTTGCAGTTGGTGAATATTGGCACTGGGATGTTGGTCATTTAGAGCGTTATCTTGCTAATGTTAATTATGAAATGTCGCTTTTTGATGTGCCGCTTCACTTGCATTTCCACGATGCTTCTGTTGCACATGGAGATTATAATATGTCGACAATTCTTGACAATACATTGGTTGCACGTCATCCGGTACACGCTGTGACATTTGTTGACAACCATGACACACAACCGGGACAGGCACTTGAGTCTTGGGTTGATGACTGGTTCAAACCACATGCATATGCTATAACATTGTTAAGACAGGATGGTTATCCGTGTTTGTTTTATGGTGATTATTACGGCATACCGCATGACAATATTTCTGCGAAGAAAACAATGCTTAACAAAATGATGAAGATCAGAAAACGTCTTTCTTACGGTCCACAGCATGATTATTTTGACGATTTCAATGTTGTTGGTTGGACAAGAGAGGGGGACGACGAACATAAGAATTCGGGACTTGCAGTTATAATGTCAGACAGTACCGGTGGAAGTAAGCATATGTATGTTGGACATAAGTTTGCAGGAAAGTTCTTCAAAGATGTTTTGGGTAATGCCAAGTACAATATCAAAATCGGCGATGACGGTTGTGGAGATTTCTATGTTAACCGTGAGACAGTTTCGGTTTGGATTTGTGAAGATGTAAAACTGTAATATAGGAGTATACTATGGGCAAAGAGATTAGGACAAAAGAAGTTAAAGAAATGTTTGAGGCTATTCTTACCTTGGAGAGTGAAGAAGAATGCTTCGCGTTTTTTGAAGATGTATGTACTGTTAATGAGCTTCTTACGTTAGCACAAAGATTTGAGGTTGCAAAGATGCTTACGGAAGGACATACTTATCTTGAGGTTGCTGAAGAGACGGGAGCGTCGACAGCGACGATTTCGAGAGTTAACAGGTCACTTAATTATGGTGGTGGTTCCGGGTATGAAATAGTTTTTGACAGAATGAAAAAGGACAGGTAGTAATACCTGTCCCTTTTAACTATTTGTTGTGTTTTGCCTGTTCTTTGGCAAGCTTTTCTTTCTTTTTCGCTAATTCTTTTGCTTCTTTTATATCGGCCTTGCTTGGCTCTTTTGGTGTTGAGAAATCTATAAGACGTTCAATAAGTTGTTTCTTTGCGTAAATATCATAACTTAACATTGCAACCATTGCAAAAGTCTTGAGATAATCAGAATCCTCGGCGAATTCGTTATCTGCTATATCGCATATATCCGTTATACTTTCCTGAAGACTAGCCTTATGTTTTTGCTCAAGTTCAAATATATCCTTGTATATATCAGACATGGTTATACCTTTGTCTGCCTGAAAATGATTATCTGTCATGGGCGATAACAGATTGTTGATATCGCTTATCGAGAGAAAATTCTTCATGTAGTATATGTAGATAAGCAAAATAATATGATCCCTTGAATACTTCTTCTTATCCGAAGGTGGAAGAAGATCGTTCTTGGAATAGTTGTTAATCATTGTCTTTGTCAGAATCTTGTCGTCCTCATGTCTTTTGGTTCCTGACAATTTGTTATCCATAAATGTTGTTATCTGATCCATGTAAAGCTCGATAGAAGGGATGTCTTCTGGAGTAATATAATCAAGTTTTGTCCATTCATGTATGTGCTTTTTTATCTCATCAAATTGAAATGAATCCATATCATATCTCCGAAATCTTTAAAATGTTAGTATCAACATTATATAGTTTTCAATACTATATTGCAAGTATATCTTGCATGCGTGAATAAAATCATTTATACTGATAAGAACAAATGTACGATTAAGGAGAACCGTCATATGGAAGGATTAAATGACAGACAGAAAAAAGCTGTTGAATATACAGAAGGCCCGCTTCTTTTGCTTGCCGGCGCAGGTAGTGGTAAGACAAGAGTGCTAACGCATAGAGTGGCGTATCTTATAGAAGAAAAGGGTGTGAACCCTTATAATATATTAGCTATAACATTTACAAACAAAGCAGCGGGAGAAATGAGAGACAGGGTTGACCGCATTGTATCCCGTGGAGCTTCACAGGTTTGGGTATCGACTTTTCATGCGCTTTGTGTGCGTATTCTTCGAAGATATATAGATAGATTGGGTTACGAGCCGGGATTTACAATTTATGATACCGACGATCAGAAGGCGGCAGTTAAAGCCTGTCTTAAAAAGCTTAACATTGATTCAAAACAATATCCGGAGCGTATGGTACTTTCTGAAATTTCCAAAGCAAAGGAACGTTTTGTATCACCTGCTGAATACGACAGAGAGGCAAGTGGACAGTATCGTAAAATGCAAATTGCAAGGATATATACAGAGTATCAGAATCGCCTTAAGGCAAGCAATGCATTGGATTTTGATGACTTGTTGTATAAGACGGTTGAACTTTTTCAGTTTCATCCGGATGTACTTAGGGATTATCAGGAACGTTTTCTGTATATAATGATAGACGAGTACCAGGATACCAATCATATACAGTTTTTGCTTGTGAAACTGCTTGCTTCAAAATATAGGAATCTTTGCGTTGTCGGTGATGATGATCAGTCTATTTACAAGTTTAGAGGTGCTAATATTTATAATATTCTTAACTTTGAAGAAGAATATCCCGACGCGAAGGTTATTAAGTTAGAGCAGAATTATAGATCTACCGGAAATATCCTTAAGGCTGCCAATAGCGTTATTTCCAATAATGAAGGTAGGAAGGACAAGGCGTTATGGACGGATAAGGACAGCGGTGAGGAGGTTTCATTCTCACTGTATGACAATGAATATCAGGAGGCAGAGGGTGTTGTTTCCGAGATTGTCAAATGTCATCGGGAAGGCCTTGCATATCATAATTTTGCAATATTATACAGAACCAATGCCCAGTCGCGTATTTTTGAGGAGAAACTCCTTCTTAGAAATGTGCCTTATAAGATAATTGGAGGTCAGAACTTCTATGGACGAAAAGAGGTTAAGGATATAATCGCTTACCTTAAGATAATTGACAACGGGCAGGATGAGATTGCCGTAAGACGTGTTGTAAATGTCCCGAAACGCGGAATAGGAGCTGCAAGTGTTGATAAAGTGGCGGCGTATGCGGATACTTATGGAATGAGCCTTTACGAGGCTCTTTGCGATGCTGAAAGTATAACCACTTTAGGAAAGACTGCCGGTAAAATTCTGTCATTTACAGGTCTGATTGAGGAACTTCGAGAAGAACTTGACAGAGGCATGAGTCTTGAACAGCTTTTCGATGAGATATTAGAACGTACCGGATATTGGGATGAACTTATTGCTGAAGGTACGGACGAAGCAGAAGTCAGAATGGAGAATATTACAGAACTTAAGAATAAGCTTGTCACATACGAGCAGGATAATGCTGAGCCATCTCTTTCGGGATTGTTGGAGGAAATCGCGCTTGTTGCTGATATTGACAGTATGGTAGAGAATGAGGATGTTGTTTTGCTTATGACATTGCATAGTGCGAAGGGACTGGAATTTCCTTATGTGTTCTTGGGCGGAATGGAGGATAGGCTGTTCCCAAGCTCGATGGCGCTTAATTCGGAAGATCCGGATGCAATAGAAGAAGAGCGAAGACTTTGCTACGTTGGAATTACGCGTGCCGAACAGAGACTTTATATGACTGCTGCAAGACAACGTATGATGCAAGGAAGTACGAACTATAATCCTATTTCGAGGTTTGTTAAGGAGATTCCCAAAGAAATAATTACCATGAATGGTAATGGATCTTTTGCGATGAAACGTCAGGAGGAGGCCTCTTTGCGTGCAGATAAGAGTATGGAGCAGATAAAATCCTATGCAAAGCAGAAACCGTATTCTGCTAAGCCTGCATTTGGTAAAGAGTTTGTCATAACGGAGGTCGCAATAGATTATGCTGTCGGCGATAGGGTAAGGCATGTTAAGTTTGGTGACGGAACTGTTCTTGAACTTGAAAAGGGTGGCCGTGATTACGAGGTTAAGGTCGAGTTTGATAACGAGAACTACGGAATTAAGAAAATGTTTGCGTCATTTGCCAAACTTAAGAAAATCGACTAATGACATAAAAACTTGGAAAAAAATATATAATATATATAGTATATTTTGATAGATTGTGTTATACTAAATGACAGATTTAAACACCGGTTTGCTAACCGGTATATGAAAGGGAGGTATTACATGAAGAATTTTGATGATTTAATTAATGCAGCTAAGATTCAGGAACTTATTAAGCGTGAAGATCCTCAGCAGAAAGCAACAAGAAGAATAGTATGGGTTCTTGCTATTGTTGGAGCCATAACAGCAATTGCGGCAATTGCATATGCGGTATATTGTTACCTCACACCGGATTATCTCGATGATTTTGATGATGATTTCGATGATGATTTTGATGATGACTTTTTTGATGAAGAGGATGTTAAGCCGTCTGCAAAGCCATCTGCAGTTCCGGAAGCATAATTCGGAAGTTTTTGATTCAAAGAATAAGAACCGTTCCGGAGTCTGTATGATTTTCGGAACGGTTAATTTTTTGCCGACGTTTATTGAATGTTGGTAAGCAATATTATGTTAACTTGGAGATAAGTATGTTATCGGTTATTTTACCTACGTATAATGAAGAAGATAATATAGAAAAAGTATACAATGCTGTTAAAAATATTTTGAATCCGGAAGGTATTGAGTTTGAACTTGTGTATGTTAATGATGGTTCGAAGGACTTTAGTTTCGATAAAGTCAAGGAACTTTCCGAGAAAGTAAACGATTGTCTCATTACAGGAGTGTCTTTTTCCAGAAATTTCGGAAAGGAAGCTGCGATACTTGCCGGACTTACGCATGCTTCTGGAGATGTGTGCGCAGTTATGGACTGTGACCTTCAGCATCCGCCTGAGGTGTTGGTTTCCATGTATAGAATGTGGGAACAGGGCTTTGAGGTGATTGAGGGTGTTAAGAGGACGAGAGGCAGGGAGAACTTCCTCTACAGAGATTTTGCCAATCTTTTTTATAAGTTAATTACGAAATCAACAGGTGTAAACATGGAAAGGGCATCTGATTTCAAGATGATGGATCGAAAGGTTGTTGATGAGTATATCAAACTTCCCGAAAGAAATATTTTCTTTAGAGCCGTTTCATCCTGGATGGGATACAAATGTGCAACTGTTGAATTCGACGTACATGAAAGAGCTTCGGGCAGGACTAAATGGTCGTTAAAGTCACTTGTAAGATACGCGGTTGGAAGCATCTGCTCATTTACAACTGCACCTATGCAGCTTATTACTATAATGGGTTGTGTTTTTTTCGCCTTTGCATTAATTCTTGGTTTTCAATCTTTGTATAGATGGGCATATGGCTCTGCACTTGAAGGATTTACTACGGTTATTTTGTTGCTTTTGATAATTGGAAGCCTTATTATGCTCAGTCTTGGAATAATAGGTTATTATCTTTCAAAAATATACGAAGAAATTAAGCAAAGACCAAGATATATAGTCAGTGATATGGTCAGTAGCAAGGGAAAAAACAACCTTTGAAAAATTTTTAAAAAAAATTAAAAATAATTGTTGACAATTTGAAAGTGTTTTGTTATAGTAGTCCTTGCGTCAGCGATGACACCTGAAAAACGGGGTGTGGCTCAGCTTGGCTAGAGCGCTTGATTTGGGATCAAGAGGTCGCAGGTTCGAATCCTGTCACCCCGATCTTCATCACCTCAATTTTAATAGTCATCAATATGCGGGTGTAGTTCAATGGTAGAACACTAGCCTTCCAAGCTAGATACGTGGGTTCGATTCCCATCACCCGCTTTTGTTACGCAATTATGCGTGACGTGTGTTCGTAGCTCAGCTGGATAGAGCAACGGCCTTCTAAGCCGTGGGTCGGGGGTTCGAATCCCTTCGAGCACGCTTATATGGTGGGTATGGCGCAGTTGGTTAGCGCGCCAGATTGTGGCTCTGGAGGCCAAGGGTTCGAATCCCTTTACCCACCCTTGCAATAATGATGGCTTCAGATCATCATGAATGCAGTGAGTACTGGGGTATCGCCAAGCGGTAAGGCACAGGACTTTGACTCCTGCATTCGCCAGTTCGAATCTGGCTACCCCAGCCATTTAATATTTGGCAATAACTTAATTATAATATGGAGCACTAGCTCAGTCGGTAGAGCACCTGACTTTTAATCAGGTTGTCGGGGGTTCGAATCCCCCGTGCTTCACTAGGAAGAAGCAGAGATGCTTCTTTTTAATTTTATATAAGCGGATGTGGCGGAACTGGCAGACGCGCTAGACTTAGGATCTAGTACTTCGGTGTGGGGGTTCAAGTCCCTTCATCCGCACTAAAAAGATGCAGTAATGCATCTTTTTTTGTGCTTGTGAAGAGGCTTGAACCCCGCAGGTTCGGTCTCGCGGCATGAGGGATGCCGCTCGGTCAGTGCTTATCGCGTGCCACCGGCACGCAGCACCCTGTCATCCGCACTAAAAAGATGCAGTAATGCATTTTTTTTGTGCAAGCATGAATACACTTGGAGCACGCATGTAATTCATATACTGTAATATTGCTGTTTAGTTAAGTTTTACGAGCGAAACTTCTAATTGTTTTAAGGCGTCTCTTATGATTACAGTTCCATCGCAGGCCGCTTTCGCTGCGTATAAGAACGCAACGGTACTAAGCTCGTACCTTGTACTCGCTAAGTGCCGG
>JAILRO010000056.1 GCA_024698145.1 Lachnospiraceae bacterium | reverse complement strand
TGAGCGCAACGGTACTAAGTTCGTACTACGTACTCACTAAGTACCGGCGGTCAAAGAGGACCTGCTTATGGATACTGCAACATAATTCGACGCCTGATATACGGTTTGAAGTTTCGCATGTACAACATAGAGGGCGGCACGCGACTCGCCTTCGGCTCACATCAGCTGATTGGATGCAATTTCCTACATGAAGAAACAGCGTGAGATTATCTGTGTGTGCAATATCCTGTGACATCTGAAAGGTACTTAGAGGTTGTTGGTATGCCGTTAGTACCTAAGCGAATGCCTGACATGGATGTCAGGCAAGGCATGCTGAGACAGGATGTCGAATCCATAGCCGGTCGCGTATTATAAGAAAGTGTAGTCGGCATACCTACAACCTCTTAGTACGTTTCACCTGGAAACAGGATATTCATACATCAGATAATCTATACGCGTTTGTTAGGAATAAAAGTGCATTAAACAGCAATTTGAATTAAGGAGAATATAGATAATGAGTGGTAAGATAAGAACAAGATTTGCGCCAAGTCCCACAGGTCGTATGCATGTAGGTAATTTGCGTACTGCTTTGTATGCGTACCTTGTTGCAAAGCATGAGGATGGCGATTTCATTTTAAGAATAGAGGATACGGATCAGGAAAGATACGTAGAAGGCGCGGTAGATATTATATATCGTACCATGGAAGGAACCGGTCTTATTCATGATGAGGGACCTGACAAAGATGGTGGTGTTGGTCCGTATGTTCAGAGTGAAAGAGTAAAACAGGGACTTTACATGGAATATGCCAAGAAACTTATTGAAAAAGGTGAGGCATATTATTGTTTCTGTGATAAAGAGCGACTTGATAACTTGAAAGAGGAAGTTGTTGACGGCAAGAGTATCAGGAAGTATGACAAGCATTGTCTCAATCTTTCAAAAGAAGAGATAGAGGCTAATCTTGCAGCAGGTAAGCCATTCGTTATAAGACAGAATGTTCCTCTTGAAGGCGAGACAAGTTTTGAAGATGAGTTATACGGCACAATTACCGTTCCTAATAATGAGCTTGACGATATGATTCTTATTAAGTCAGATGGTTATCCGACATACAATTTTGCTAACGTTGTAGATGATCATTTGATGGGAATTACTCATGTTGTAAGAGGACAGGAGTACCTTTCTTCTTCACCGAAATATAACAGACTTTATCAGGCTTTTGGATGGGATGTACCTACTTACATTCACTGCCCGACAATTACTAATGAGAATCATGAGAAGCTTTCTAAGAGAAGCGGACATTCTTCATATGAGGACCTTCTTGAGCAGGGCTTTGTTACAGAGGCTATTGTTAATTTTGTAGCCCTTCTTGGCTGGAGCCCTACAGACAATCAGGAGATATTCTCGCTTGAAGAACTTTGTAAAGCTTTTGATTACAAGCACATTTCCAAATCACCGGCTGTGTTTGACATGGTTAAGCTTCGCTGGATGAATGGTGAGTATATTAAGAACATGGATTTTGACAAGTTCAAGGAAATGGCACTTCCGTATGTGAAGGAAGTTATTACCAAGGATGTCAAGATTGATGAGATATTGGAGCTTGTTAAGACTCGTATAGAGGTATTCCCGGATATCAAGGAGCACATTGATTTCTTCGAGGAACTTCCGGATTACGACATCGAGCTTTACACTCATAAGAAAATGAAGACCAATTCAGAAAACTCTCTTGAAATATTAAAAGAGGAGTATGACATTCTTAAAAATGTTGATGATTGGTCACTTGATAATCTGCATGATACACTTATGGAGTATATTGCCAACAAGGGTATTAAGAATGGTACCGGTCTTTGGCCTGTACGTATAGCTGTATCCGGTAAGCAGATGACACCGGGTGGAGCATTTGAAATAATGGATATACTCGGTAAGGAAGAGTCGATAAGACGAATCGAGGTTGGTATTGCCAAGCTTGAGAATGCATAATTAGATAACAGTAATACAGTCGCCACCTGATGACAGGTGGCGATTTTAAGTACATTTGAAGGAGTGTATATGTCACGTTTTAACAAAGGACAACTTGATGCAATACATCATGTGAACGGTCCGATGCTTGCACTTGCAGGTCCGGGTTCGGGCAAGACAACATCGATGGTCCACAGAATAATGTATCTTATTGATGAGGCAAAGGTAAGACCTGAAAATATTCTTGTTATAACCTTTACAAGAGCAAGTGCCAGTGAGATGCAGGAGAGATTTTATTCGTTATACAAAAGAAAACTGAAGCGTCGCCCTACTTTCGGAACGTTTCATTCTGTATTCTTTTATATCTTAAAAGTTGCGTACGGTTATGATTCAGGCAACATTTTCTCGGAAGAAAACAAATATGCGTTAGTGAAAGAACTGATTGTAAAAAAACAATTAGAGTATGATGACGAGGAAGAAGTAATCTCGGATATTATCGGTGAAATCAGCCTTGTTAAGGGCGATATGATAGATGTCGATAATTTTTATTCGCAAACAGTTGGAGAAGAGATTTTCAGAGAAATATATAGGGAGTATAATGAAACGGTTTCGCGCAACAGTAAGCTTGATTTTGATGATATGATGGTATATTGCTATGACTTACTTACAAAAAGACCGGATATCCTGGCATCTTTGCAAAACCGTTACAAGTATATTCTTGTCGATGAGTTTCAGGACATTAACAAGCTTCAGTATGAGATAACAAAACTTCTTGCAAAACCGGATAATAACTTGTTTGTGGTTGGCGATGATGATCAGAGTATATACGGTTTTCGAGGTGCCAGACCGGAGATAATGCTTAAGTTTAAAGAGGATTATCCGGATGTAAAAATGACACTTTTGGACGTTAATTACAGATGCAACAGTAATATAGTTGAGGGCTCGGCAAGGCTTATTAAGAATAATTCTTCAAGATACGAAAAGGCATTGGTAAGTTTCTTAGGATATGAGGAGCCTATATACATACATCATATGAAAAACCGAAGCGAAGAGAACGGTCATATTCTGGATATGATAAGGAAGTACCATGAGCAGGGAATACCATATAACGCAATAAGTGTGATATATAGAACCAACGCACAGGCAGGTAGTCTTGCACATAGATTACTAGAGTTTAATGTTCCGTTCTATACAAGGGATAAAGTGACGTGCATTTATGATCATTTTGCGGTAAGAACGATATTCGACTATATAAATGCTGCGCTCGGCAATAGGGACAGGGCACTTTTCCTTAGAATCATCAACAAACCAAACAGGTATATTTCAAGGGATTTGCTTGATGAAAAGGAGATTAGTCTTGATAGGATTAAAGACAAACTGGGACGTAAAGACTGGATTGCAGACAGATTAACACAGTTATCTTACGACCTTGAGCTTCTTACAAAGTTAAAACCGTATGCTGCTGTCAATTTTATAAGGAAATCAATTGGATATGATGAATATTTGAGCGAATATGCAACATACAGACATCTGAATGTTGATGAGTTTTATGATGTTTTGGATGAAGTTGCGGAAGCATCAAGACAGTATAAGACATATGAGGATTGGTTTGCTTCGATAGCGGTTTATCGTGAGGAGTTGCTCGCCCACAGCAGAGCCAATGTCAAGGAAGAAAAACGAGGTGTTGCAATTACAACAATGCATAGCGCAAAAGGTTTAGAGTACGATGTTGTATTTATTCCGGAGGCAAATGAAGGATTGTCGCCATATAAGAAAGCTGTTCTTTCGACAGACATTGAGGAAGAGCGCAGAATGTTTTATGTTGCAATGACACGTGCAAGGCATCATTTACATATATATGAGGTGAAAAATTATTACAACAGAGAACTTGAACCATCAAGGTTTTTGGCGGAAGTTTCGGAAGAATGATTATCGAAAAAAAGATACCTATATTAGTAGGTATCTTTTTGCATTTTTTTCGTTGATTTGATATAATAATATAGTTAAATTACTATGTAAAATAAAAAGGCGTGAAGAAGGAGGAAGGTTACTATGAAATTGTTATTTTATGCGGCAAAAATCTATGATAAGAAATCATTTGGTCCGGTGAGTGAGAATTACCCGGATATAGAAATCGATTATATCGATCATGAGTTAGAACCGGTGACTGCGCCACTTGCAAAGGGGTACGATGGAATATGTGCATTTGTTAGCGCTAATGTGGGTGCGGAGACGTTGCAGATACTTCATGACGAGGGCGTGAAATATGTGCTTATGAGATGTGCAGGATTCAATAATGTTGATGTGGAAAAAGCAAAAGAACTTGGCATAATTGTTAAAAGAGTGCCGGGATATTCACCGGAATCTGTTGCAGAGCTTGCTATGGGACTTGCTCTTGCTGTTAACAGACGTTTATACAAAGCTTACAACAAGGTACGTGAGAACGATTATACATTGAAAGGACTTCGCGGTGTTAACTTCTTTGAAAAGACAGCAGGTATAGTCGGTACCGGTAAGATAGGTGCTGCTATGGCAAGAATATGTCGCGGATTCGGTATGAAAGTTATTGCCTATGATGTGTATGAGAATCCAGATCTTAAGGAGTTTGTGGAGTATGTATCTCTTGATGAACTGTTATCGCGAAGTGACCTTATTTCACTTCATTGCCCGCTTCTTGACAGCACATACCACATGATTAATATTGAGAATATTAAGAAAATGAAAGATGGCGTAATTCTTGTTAATACATCAAGAGGAGCGCTTGTTGATACAGATGAGCTTATTGAAGGAATAAGACTTAATAAGTTCCTTGGAGTAGGACTTGATGTGTATGAGGAAGAAACCGGTTATGTTTATGAGGATAAGTCAGATGAGATTATGCAAAGTTCGGTAACGGCAAGATTGCTTTCGTTCCCTAATGTAATGATAACTTCTCATCAGGGATTCTATACTTTAGAAGCACTGGAATCGATTGCCGAGACAACACTTACCAACATGATGGATGCAGCAAACGGAGTTAAGAATGGCAACGATATAGCTTAAAAGTGCTAATAACACAATTCGATGCTTTTACAATTATATTTTGAATATGAATAATCTGTAACAAAGGATCAGTAATCAATGGATAAAAGAAACGTCAATAGCAATCTTATACTTTTAAGAAGCGTAATAATAACGATTATGGTAGCAACATTTATTGTTGGTACCATAATTGTGTTTTATAATATGCTTTATAATGCTAAACGTGAGATAATCATTAAAAACGGTGAAGCATCGGCAAGAGAAGTTGAAGAAAAGTTGGACGATTATCTTTCTACAAGTACGGATGCTGTCAAACTTACTGCATACACTATAGAAGGGATGATGGCTGAGAATAATTCAAATCAGCAGATACTTGATTATCTTGTAGGTCAGACAACTGCTATTCAGAATACTGTTTTTGAGAATACATCAGGATTGTATGGTTATATCAATGGAGAGTTCCTTGACGGTTTGTTATGGGAACCGGATGAGGATTTTGTACCTACAGAACGCCCATGGTATATCAAGGCAAAAGAGAAAAATGGTGAGGTTGCAATGATTGAACCTTATCTTGATGCACAGACAGGAACTATTCTTATGGCGATATCTAAAATGTTAGATGATGGTGAAAGTGTTGTATCTATGGATATCACGCTTGATGCCATACAGAAGATGACGGAGCAGTCTGTATCTTCAAAGACATCTGATTTACATATTGTTCTTGATAGGAATGGGTATGTGGTTGCACATTCCGACAAGGAAGAAATTGGCAAGAATTATAGTGAAGAATCAAATGGTATTGGTTCCGAGATATTTAAAAAGATTAACTTAAATGACAATGAAGATGAAGGGTATTTTGAGTTAAGATACAACAAAAAACATTATATTGTTTATGTAGCGGGGCTTAAGAATGATTTCTTGTGCGTGTCTGTCAATAACGCAACGTCCGTATTCAAGCCTTTGTTAATGATACTTGAAGTTACTATAGCAACAATAATACTTATTATAATTATTATTCTTGCGATGATGATTAGTTCAAACAAAAAGCGTCTTATGCTTGAACGACTCAGTAGTCGTCTTTCTTCTACAGCGGATATCTATATGTCCATGTATGAGATAAACTTACTAAATGATACTTACAGCGAGGTATATAACAACGAGAAAAAAACCGCTGCAAAAGTTGCATCTTCCGGTGATAATGCAAGTAAGCTTATTAAGGAGATATATGAGGAATATACGGCTCCGTCGTCAAAGGAGGATATGCTCGATTTTGTTGACCTTGATACACTCAGTTCACGACTTAAGAATGTTAATACAATAACACATGAATTCCAGAGTACAGCCGGAGAATGGCGTAGAGCCCGTTTTATTGTATCTGAAAGAACCGCTGTGGGAATGGTCGCCCGTGTGGTGTATCTTGTAGAGGATATCGACAAGGAAAAGACAGAGAGGGATACGACAATAGAGACCGTTAAACTTATGAATAATCAGATCTCGTCTATTGCCAATATTTATTTTTCGATGCATGATGTTAATCTTATAGATGACACATTTCGTGAAATCAAACTTCAGGCTTCGAACCCTTCTGAATTTTTGACACCACTTGTTGAAAATGCCCAGCAGATAGCATATGAGGTTGTTGAAAGATTTACGCATAAAATGTCAAGAGATGCGATGCATCAATTTCTTAATTTCTCAACTTTGGAGGAACGTTTTGGCGATAGTGATGTTATAACAGAAGAGTTTTACAATTGTGATGATGAATGGTGCAGAGCAAGACTTGTTGTATCAAAACGTAATAATCAAGGTAAAATAGCACATATTCTATGGCTTATTGAAAGTATAGATGATGAAAAGCGTAGAAGAGATAATTTGACAGAGGCGGCACAAACACTTAATTATCGTGTATCTTCAATTGCTAACATCTATGTTTCGGCGCATGAGATTAATATTACCAATGATACATTTGTGCCACTCAAAAACGGTGCAGAGTTCATTACAGATATTATCGGAGAGGCGCGTACACATGCTCAGGATAATTTCAGAAATGTTATGAAATACCGTACGGCGGAAAGATTCAAGAAAGACGTCATGAGTTTTATTGATTTGAAGACTCTTGGGGAACGTATGGGTAATAACGATACGATAACAATTGAATTTAAAAATGTTAATGATGAGTGGCGACGTGGTAGATTTGTTGTATCGAGACGTGATGAGAATGGCGGAATCACACACGTGATGTGGCTTACAGAAGATATAGATAATGAGAAAAAAGAACATGACAAATTTGAAAAAATATCAAAGCAGGCAAGTTCAGTCAAGAAAATTGATTCGTCGTTCCTTTCAAATATAGCAAATGAAATAGAAAATGACATCAAAGAAGATACTTCGTCTTTGCAGGAACTTGTGGAGAAAATTCGCGAGTATTCAAAAATAGAGTCTAAAAACATGAATTTAACTTCGGTTAATTATGAACCTGTCAAGATGGTGGAAGAGCTTAAGCAAAAAGTTCAAAATGCAGTTGATACAAAGGGTATTATCTTTGAAACAGACATAAACAAAAATGTTCCGGATAGTCTGCACGGTTCAATTGACTGTATTAAGAATGTAATTGAAAAAATGCTTAATAATGCAATATTATACACAGAAGAAGGTTCGGTTACTCTTAGTATTGATTGCGATGAAATAAAAGATGAGCCAGAATGTGTAATGCTTAATGTATCTGTAATAGATACCGGATGCGGTATAGAAAAAGAATATATGGGTAAACTGTCATCTGATGGTGATTTTCCAAAAGAAGGTAAGGTAGAAGGTTCAGGTCTGTCTATGAGAACTGCAAAAAGGTTATTGGAAATGATGGATTCTACACTTCAGGTTGAGAGTATTTCGGGAATGGGTTCTAAGTTTTCGTTTGAATTAAAACAGGAGGTCGTAAGTAACGACTAAGCAAATACTGCTTACGTTAAAGAATCGGTTTATGGAAGTTGGTAACAAGATAAAAAAAGGCAAATTAAGATACGCTTTGCTTATATTTTTTTTGGTTGTGGTTAATGTAACATTAGGTCTTTTGTTAATGTCACAATCGAGTATGTCCATGAAAGAACTTATGGATATGAGAATGCTCGATATAGTCAAAACTGCGTCAGATATGATAGATGGTGATGCACTAAAAAATATAACGCCACAAGATAAAGGTACAGAAGCTTACGAATCAATAATGGATACGCTTACATATTTTCAGAATAATATTGATCTGAAATATATATATTGTATTCAAAATATGGGCAATAAGAATTTTGTTTTTGGTCTGGATCCGACGGTTGAAGACCCGGGAGAGTTTGGTTCGCCTGTAAGATATACCGACGCTTTATATGAAGCAAGTCTTGGAACTGCTTCGGTTGATGAAGAGCCATATGAAGATTCATGGGGAACATTTTATAGTGGGTACAGTCCTGTGTTTGATTCAGATGGCAATGTTGCAGGTATTGTTGCGGTTGATTTTAGTAAGGATTGGTATGACACACAGTTAATAAAGGAAAAGAGTATCATTTTTGGTGTTCTTATTGTTACCTTGTTTATAAGTTTTCTGTTGGCCGCTAATTTGCTGTATGGGGAAAGGAAAAGAAGAGAAATTGCTTCTCAGCTTTCTGCTACAGCGGATATTTATATATCCATGCATGAGATTAATTTCCTGACAGATACTTTTTCTGAAGTTATAAACAACAAAAAAGAAGCGTCGGCTATAATTGGTGAAACGCGAACAGACAGTCAATATATAATCAGAACAATAATGACTGAGTTTTCGGATGAATCATCGAGAGAAGCGTTACTTGATTTTGTCGATTTCTCTAAAATAAATGAGCGCCTTAAGGATCGTAATACTCTAACTCTGGAATGGTTAAATGCAGATGGAGAGTGGCGCAGATCCAGATATATTGTTTCAGAGAGAACACCGGCAGGACATGTTGCACGTGCATTATATCTTATTGAGGATATAGACAAAGAAAAAATAGAACGAGATACGGCACTTGAGACGATTGATATGATGAATGAACAGATTTCGTCTGTTGCACGTATTTATTTTAGAATGGCTGATTTGGATATCGTTAATGATACCATGAGAATGATCAGGACTGAATATCAGGATGATATGGATAACTATGTCGGTGAAGTTATTCATGGTGCTTATGCGAATGTAAGGCGAGTTTTGGATCAGTTTGTTGAGGATGTTTCAAAACATGCAATGTTTGATTTTGTTAATATTGACACAATCAATGATAGATTAAGAAACACCAATACAATAACGGAAGAGTTTATAAGCAAAGATATCGGTTGGTGTCGTGCGAGATTCGTTGTTTCAAAAAGAAATGAAGACGGAACGGTTGCACATGCTTTATGGCTTGTTGAGATTATTGACGAGGAAAAGAGAAGGCGTGATATGCTTACGCAGGCAGCAGAGACTCTTAATGACCGTATTTCCTCAATTGCCAATATTTACATGACTGCTCATGAGATAGATTTGACTACTGATACATTTACAGAGATAAGATCAAATATAGATTACGTTAATGATGTTATCGGAGAGTCGCATATTAATGCACACGATACTCTGATGAAAGTTATGGATAACGTTGTTGACGAAACTTTCATAGAGGACATACGTAAGTTTGTTAATCTTAGAACAATTGAAAGACGTATGCGCAAATTCGATACAATTACTATCGAGTATATGAATAAGGAAAAGTTGTGGAGACGAGGACGATTCATTGCTTCCAAACGTGATGAACAAGGCAGACTTCTTCGTGTTATTTGGCTTACCGAGGATATCAATGCCGAGAAAAAAGAAAGAGACAAGCTTATAGATATGTCGCAGCGCGCACTTGCTGCAAGTGAAGCCAAATCTGCCTTTTTGTCTAATGTGTCTCATGAGATAAGAACACCTATTAATGCAGTTCTCGGAATGAACGAAATGATACTCCGTGAATGTGATGATGAGAATATTGTATCGTATTCAAATAGTATAAGAACTGCGGGTTCAACACTTCTTGGACTTATCAATGATATACTTGATTTTTCCAAAATCGAAGCCGGCAAATTAGAGATTATACCTGTTGATTATGATTTGTCTTCGGTAATCAGTGACCTTGTTAACATGATTCAAAAGAAGGCTGACGATAAGGGACTTAAGCTTATACTTGATATAAATAAGGATGTGCCAAAGCAGCTACATGGTGATGAAGTTCGTATAAAACAGGTAATTACAAATATTTTAACTAATGCAGTTAAATATACCGAGAAGGGAAGCGTAACATTTTCTATTGATTATGAAGTGATACCTGATGAACCTGATAATGTTATGCTCAATGTTTCTGTTAAGGATACCGGTATTGGTATAAAGAGGAAAGATATGTATAAGCTTTTCTCGGAGTTTGACAGAATTGAAGAGGAGCGCAATCGTGGAGTCGAGGGAACCGGTCTTGGTATGAGTATCACGAAACGTCTTCTTGAGATGATGGATTCCATACTTGAGGTTGAAAGTATATACAAACTTGGCTCTAAGTTCTCATTTAAATTAAAGCAACAGGTTGTTAAGTGGGAAAAACTTGGCGATTATCAGGCGGCATACAAGGCGGCTTTGGGTAAGCGTGAGAAGTATAAGGAGAAATTTAAGGCGCCTACAGCCGAGATATTGGTAGTTGATGATACCCCTGAAAATCTTATGGTATTCAAGAGTCTCTTGAAACAAAACTGTGTTAAAATTGATACTGCCGAAAGTGGTGATGAGGGACTTGCTCTTGCACGTGATAAGAAATATGACATCATATTCCTTGACCATATGATGCCGGACAAAGACGGTATAGAAACACTTCATGAATTGCGAGAGAAAGCGCTCAATGTTGACACACCTGCAGTTTGTCTTACGGCTAATGCGATATCAGGCGCAAGAGAAAGATATATCTCTGAGGGCTTTAATGACTATCTTACAAAACCTATAGAGCCGGACAGACTTGAGTATATGTTGCTTGAATATCTTCCGGAAGATAAGATATCAGATTTTGATGAAGAAGATAATACTGATAATGCTGTAGAGAATAAAGAATCAAAATGGTACGACAATCTCAAAGGAATAGATGCAAAGGCTGCTCTTACAAACAGTGGTAGTGAAGACATGTTTTATATGGTATTGCAACTGTTTAATGAGGCATATCAGGAAAGATATGATGAACTACAGAGTTTTTATGAGTCGAAGGATTTTGAAAATTATACTATAAAAGTTCATGCACTTAAGAGTAGTTCACGATTAGCCGGTGCATTAGAGTTAGGTGATAAGGCAGAGGCATTAGAACATGCCGGTAATAATAAAGATATTGACTTTATCATCGCTAACCATGCGGATATGATGCAGACATACCAATTGCTGATTGATGAGATTTCACCTTTGTTTCCTGAAGAGGAATAGATAGCAGTAATTTGTCAAGGCTGACAATTCCGGCACCCTGCATATTGTAAGGAAGATAAGGAACGTTATAAGCACAATTCATCAAATGATTTTTGACATTTTCATTGGAAAGAGAAGGCTCTATCTGCAACAGTAGGGCGCAATACCCGCTTATAAATGGTACCGACATTGAAGTTCCGCTTTTGATGGAATAACCGTTAGTGGTATTAAGACTTAATATGTGATGACCCGGGGCGACGACCTCGGGTTTTGTTATGTTTTCAGATATAGGTCCGGCAGAAGAGAAATTGCGCCCGTCATAAGAGCCGACTGTTATGACCTCAGGGCAATTTCCGGGGGCACAGATTGAATCGGGAGTCGGACCGTTATTTCCGGCGGAACAGCATACGATAATATCTCGTGACCAAAGTTTTTTGATCCAAGTATTAATCAGATTATCTTTGGCACAAAGAGTGGCAGTATTACCACCTATTGATATGTTGACAATTCTTATATTGTAACTTTGATGATGGATTAGAATCCACTTGATAGCTTTTATAAAAAGTTCGGTATCGCTGTGCCCTTTGCTGTCTAGAATTTTTAATATTACAAGATTACATTCCGGAGCTATGCCTATAGATGTTGCGGCTGCAATACCCGTAACATGTGTGCCGTGAGAGTAATCGTCATATATTTTTACGGAATCATTTACAAAATCACGAAAGGCAAGTATTCGTGAACGTTTTATATTGTCGTGAGGTGCAAGCCCGGAATCCAAAAAGGCGATAGTCGTGCCGTTTCCGGTTATCCCTGCTTTATGAAATTGCGATGCACCGGAGACATTTACGGGGATTTTTGAAACGACTGACATCAGACACCTCATTTTGAAATGATTTATTAATATTCTTCTAAACAATTACACATATTTGTGGTAATATATACAAAGTAGAAATACAAATCATATATTATAATATGTCAAATGTTTATAAAGGTTACGATTTTAGATGGAAACGGGGGCTTGATGCATGATTAAAAGAAGTGTGAAATTGCAAATCGAGGGCATAATGAATGAAATGAAAATGAACCTTGAGAATAATTATAAGGATCAGGCACATGATGCATTAAAGAAACTGCACAGTACGCTCGATGAACTTAAGGCAAATGGGAGTCTCAAGGAAAAGGATTATAATAAATATAAGAGTATAGCCAACGAGTATACGTCAAGGCTTGCCAATTATCATCATTAAATTTGGAGGAATACTGAGTTGGAATTGTTGTCACTTTTTTTGATAGTGGGTGTCAGTATTGTAATACCTGTTATTGTCTGGATAATATTACTTGCGAAGGGGAAGAATCAAAGAATCGGAATATTTTTGCTTTTTTTGGTTTCGGCAGCATTTTATGTCGGAGTGTCATGGTGGCTTAAGCAATACATATTGTCGTACTTGTTTGTTAATACAGGTTTTGAGAACTTTATGCGTGAACACTATGCTCTTTATATGTTGGTTGTTGCGTTAGCGGGTGCGCTGCTTGCTGTAATTCCTGAATGGATTACTGTAAGATTGATATGCAGAAGGAAGATAACATATATGCAGGCACTTGCCATGGGAATAGGTTATTGTGCGGCAGAATCTACAATGCTTGTAGGATATAAGGCAGTTAATACTCTAATTGATATTATCAAGAACGGACAAAAGGAAATTGGCCAATCAACAAGTGATTTGTTACTTACGTCACTTGAAAGATTCCTTCTTACAATTATTGGGACAGGACTTATAGTTATTTTTATTCATTGGATAGAGGAGAAATCGGATATAAAAGCGGTTCTATTCAAGGCTATTGCACAGGGAATTATTGCATTTATTCCGGGATTTTTGGTGGCATTTTCTACAGAAGATTTTCTTGAAGTTTTTGATAGGTCAACAACGCTTATAATGGTATATATTATTCTTGGTGCGGCAGCATTTGCAAGTTTTATTGTGACTGACAGTCTTAAGTGGAAAATGTATGAGAAAAGATAACAGGAGGAGGTATAACATGAGCTCGAATAATAAGAAAACAGGAAAAAGTGCAGGAAGTATAATTGTTGCGACCGTAATATCAGCAATATGGTTGTTTGTTAATTATTATATATATTTCCCTGCTTTGAATATTCAGAATAGTTATTTTTGGGAGTGGATGATATTCCATACAATTGTTGTAACGCTGATTTTTATTCTGTCCGGTGTGATTGCAAGAAGCAGAAAAGAGGGAAAGTTTGTCGGTGCTTTTAAGTCAAATATTCAGTATTTTTTCAAAGGACGCGGAAAGTTCCAGATACTTACTTTGTTCCTTGTTCCGATATTCTGTGGTCTTGTTCTTGTGTTTGGTAATATTGCAGGGGCACCTATATTTAATGCCAAGAAATATGCAAGTCTTCTCAAGGTAGAGAACAGAGACTTTGTTGAGGATATACCACAGTCTGAAAATGTTGATAATATTGCGCTTATGGATACTAACAGTGCCAAGATATTCGGTGACAGAAAGATAGGTTCACTTTCAGATGTTGTAAGTCAGTTTGAAGTAGAAAATGAGTATACTCAGATTAACATTGATAATAAACCAATGAAGGTAGCTAATCTTAAGTATGCGGATTTCTTTAAGTTTTTGAGTAATAAAGACAATGGAATACCCGGTTATGTAACAGTTAATCCTGTGGATTCAACAGCTAAGTATGTTAAGCTTGATAAGGGAATGAAATACGTCCCTTCCGGATATTTTAATGATAATATCTATAGACATGTACAGATGCACAATCCGACAAAGATTTTTGACGGATGCTATTTTGAAGTTAAGGACGATGGTACACCTGTATATATTTGCCCGGTACTTCATGCAAGAGTAGGGCTTTTTAACGGTATGGATGTCAAAGGTGCGGTTATATGTGATCCTGTGACCGGAGACATGGAATACTACGATGTTAAGGATATACCGACATGGGTTGACAGGGTATATGATGGAGAACTTTTAGAGAGAAAATATAACTGGTTTGGTTTATACAAAAACGGATACTGGAACAGTATTGTCGGACAGAAGGGCTGCGTGCAGACGACCAATGACTATGGTTATAAGACAATTGAGGATGATGTATGGATTTATACCGGTGTTACATCTGTAACGGGAGATGCGTCCAATATAGGTTTTGTGATGATAAACCAGAGAACATCAGAGGCTCGTTACTATCAAATATCCGGAGCTGAAGAATACTCTGCAATGGCTTCTGCCGAAGGTGAAGTGCAGGAGAAGAATTACGTTGCATCTTTCCCAAGTCTTATTAATGTTGACGGTGATCCAACATATATTATGGTAATGGTCGATAACGGCGGACTTGTGAAAATGTATGCCATGGTAAATGTTGAGCAGTATAATCTTGTTGCAACAGGAGAATCGCAACGGGAGGTTTTTGCAAAATACAGAAAGCTTCTTAAGAGTGAAGGCACATCAAAGAAATCAAAGGATAAACAGCCGGATACAGAATTGGAGGATTCTGTGGAAGAGGTATCATTTATCATAAAAGATATTCAATATGTTACAACCTCGGGTGAGACTGTCGTTTATATCAAGGACGATAAAGGTAATGTATATAAGGCACCATTTGCCGATGATGAGAATATTATATTCATTTCAGCAGGCGATAAGGTTAAGATGACATACGAAGCTATTGAGGATAGTGAGATAAAGCAGATAATCAGCGTTGATAAGCAATAGTGTGGCAAAGGGGAAGATTTGCTTATGAGAGATAGAGAAGACAGGAATGATAACAACTTCAAATTGTATATTGTTTTTACCGTTGTTGTGCTTGTAATAGGCGTGATTATTGGGATTGTGTGTACAAGAGCTGTTCATAACAGAAAGGTACAAGAGAGCGTTAAAGAGGCTGTTATAGGACATGAGGGCGAGGTTACAACAACCATTTATGCCAGATTGGAAAATGTTGTTAAGTCGGCAAAACTCTACACTGCTGAATATCCTTACAATGGTTATGTGGCCGTGAGAGATGAAGAAGGTAATATTAAGTATTATGTCTCTTATGAGGGTACGGTTAAGGCCGGAATTGAAGATGTTAGCAAGATAACGTGTTCCATTGATAAAGAAAAGAAAGAAATTACGGTAAGGCTTCCGGAGATAACGATTTATCCGCCGGTTGTAAACGCCGGAACTATGGAATACATATTTGCAAAGGATAAGTATAACAAGGAAAATGTTGCGCAGGAAGCATATGCTAAAGCGATAGAAGATCTGACAAATAAGTTGTATGCTGATAAGGATTTCATGGAAAGTGCGGTTTTTACTGCCAAATCTACAGAACGAGCGATAATTGATGCATGGATAAGTCAGTTAGAGGATGCGGATTCTTATAAGGTCAACATTTTGGCTTTCGGAGAGGAGGCTAAAGATGAGAACTAGAAGAATTACATTTGCTGCTATGTGTGTATTGATGCTTCTTGTAAGTGGATGCGGAAAAGACACGAAGGCACCTGATAATAATACGACAACACAGGCGACAACGGAAAGTGTTAATACTGAACTTAGAGCTGATGAGATTAGGAATATCTGCGAGCTTGTGACGCTTAAATGTACATATCATAATGTTGCAAAGTCGGTCAAAGAAGCAGGCACGGGTCTTGCTCATCTTGGAGAAAGAGACAGAGTATTCTGGATTGAATATGTCGGTGAAGCAGAAATCAGTTTTCAAACTAACGATATACAGGTAGAGCAGAATGGCACTGATGTTACGATAACACTTCCAAAGCCGGAAGTTAATTGTCACGTCAAGGTTGAGAACTGGAATGAGGATTCGCTTGTTATGTCTGAAGATAATGTTATTCAGAAGAATGAGATTACTGCAGAGGATGAGACGAAAGCTATCGGTTCTGCCGAACAGCAGATGAAAGAAAGTATTGAGAGCAATTCTTCGCTGATGTCAACTGCAAGAAATCAGGCAAAGGATATAATTGAGAATTATATAAAACAAATGGGTGAGATTACCGGGGTTACGTATATTATAATCTGGAAGGATGAAACATCTGACAACTGATGTGTAACAAAGTTGTGACTAAAACAAGTTGGTTTTGGTCGCAACTTTAATATTGTTAAGTGAAAATGGGTATGATTAAGAAAAACGATAATGAAAAATATCTGACAGAACAGATAATTACATATCTTGGCAATAAAAGGTCTTTGCTTGATTATATAGGCAAAGCGATTGAAATGATTCAAAGGGATTCGGGAAAACAAAAATTAACTATAGTTGATATGTTTTCGGGATCGGGAATTGTTGCAAGGTATCTTAAGAAGTATTCGGATACATTGATAACTAATGATTTGGAAGATTATTCTTGTACAATCAATACATGTTATCTTGCCAATAAAAGTGAACTTGATATGGATAGACTTACCGGTTATTACAATCAGCTTGTTGATAAGCTTAATTGCAATCTGCATGATGGTTTCATTTCGGATATGTACGCACCTGCTGATACTGATAATATACAGGAAGGTGAAAGAGTATTCTTTACCAAAAAAAATGCTAATTATATTGATACCTGTAGGCAGATTATAGAAACATTTCCCGATGATGTACAACCATTTTTTATTGCACCGCTTTTGGCAGAAGCATCTGTTAAGAATAACACAGGTGGAGTTTTTAAGGGATTTTATAAGGATAAGAGTGGCAAAGGGCAGTATGGAGGACAGGGAAAGAATGCCTTGTCGAGAATCATGGCAGATATCAATATTCCTTTTCCGGTATTTAGTGATTTTGAGTGTAAGGTAATCAATTATAAAAAGGATGCAAACGAGCTTTCGAAGGAGTTAAATGATATTGACGTAGTGTATATGGATCCACCATATAATCAGCATCCGTACGGATCCAATTATTTCATGCTTAATCTTATCAATAACTATAAAAAACCTGACAAGATAAGTAAAGTGTCGGGAATTCCTACTAATTGGAACAGATCAAACTACAACAAAAAAAGAGAAGCACTTAATTCGATGGAGGATTTGTGTCGCAACATAAAGTCAAAATATCTTGTGATATCTTATAATTCCGAAGGTTTCATTACAAAGGAAGAAATGATAGAGATGCTTAACAAAGTCGGTGAAGTTGAAGTGCTTGAGAAGAAATATAATGCCTACAGAGCATCCAGAAACTTAAACGGAAGATCTTTGTATGTAGATGAGATACTTTTTATTGTGAAAAAATAAAGCCGGTATCGGAGACGAAAGTTTCCGGTATCGGCTTTTTTTTTAATAATTTGTGGTATGATAGGAAAAGTTAATTTTGATTACAGGAGAGATGGCATGATGATAGATACTGTTATTTTTGATATGGACGGAACCGTTCTTAATACGTTGGATGATTTGACTGAATCTATGAACTATACAATGAGGAAGTTTGGTTTTCCGATTCATACTTTGGAGGAATACAGACGTGCGTTTGGTAATGGAATCAGATACGCTTTAGAGGAAACTGTTCCGGAAGGTACAAAGCCTGAAGTGTTAGATGACATGATTGTTGTTTTCAAAGAACATTACGATGTGCATTGCCTTGATAATACAAGACCATACGATGGAATAATTGAGTTGATGGAACGCTTGAAGAAAGACGGATACAAGATGGCAATAGTATCCAATAAAATTGATTCTGCAGTAAAGGAATTAAATGAACGTTTTTTTAAAGGTCTGGTTGAAGTGGCAATAGGAGAAAGGGCAGGAATAAGAAGAAAACCTGCACCGGATACAGTCTTTGAAGCATTAAAAGAGCTTAATAGTTCTGCAGAGAGATCGGTATATATTGGCGATTCGGAAGTTGACTTTGAAACTGCCAGGAATTCATCGCTTCCGTGCATATAAGTATTGTGGGGATTTCGTGATAAAGATTACCTTGAAAATGTTGGTGCAAAAGTATTTGCAAACACGCCGGATGAAGTGATTAATCGGATAAGAGAATGACAATAATAATTGTTCCTAAAAAAGAACTTGATTATATGATAATTATTTGGTAAATTACAGTCGAGCGGTATTCATTTATGAAACTGCATCGATGATAAGTGTTGTCACTTACAATACGTTTTGAGAGTATGCATGGTAACGTGTGTAACCGTTTTCGTAAAGTGAGGTGATAGCATGAACGTAGGTTTTATAGGTGCCGGTAAAGCAGGCTGTAGTCTTGGAAAATATTTTACAAGTTCCTGCGACAAAGATAATTTGACAGTTACCGGTTATTACAGTTTAATTGAGGAAGAAGCCAATTGGGCAGCAGCATTTACCAATACGCAAGTGTTTGACACTTCAGATGAAGTGGTTGTTGCTAATGATTCCATCATCATATCGACTCCTGACGGAGCGATAAGGGAAGTATGGGATAGCCTGGATAAAGCAATGATTAAAGGCAGGATAGTCTGTCATTTGAGTGGCTCCTTATCATCTGATGTTTTTTCAGGAATCGAAAACTTCGGTGGTTATCCGATATCGATTCATCCATTATTCGCGTTCAGCGACAAAGAATCCGTTTACAAACAACTTAATAATGTTTGTTTCACATTAGAGGGACATCCCTTTGCAGTTTCTGCGTGGAAAAAAATGCTGGAAACTTGTGGCAATGAAGTTGTGACTATTGAGAAGGAAAAGAAACCGCTATATCATGCGGCAGCAAGTGTTTTGAGTAATCACGTGGTTGCTATTCTTGATACGGGATATAAGATGCTTATGGATTGCGGTTTTTCTGATGAACAGGCACGACAATATACAGGAATGCTTGTTATGAAAAATGTTGCTCATGTAGTTGAGGACGGAACGATTGCAGCGCTTACCGGACCGATTGAAAGAAATGATATCGGAACAGTTAAGAAGCATTTAGAAGTCCTTGATGATGATAAGAAAAGGTTATATAAAATGTGTGGCAAAGTGCTTGTGGATATCTCAAAGGTCAAGAATCCTGACAGAGATTACGTGCATTTACAGGAGTTGTTAGATAACTGATTTTACTAAAAAGCAATTAATGTTTTGAAATAATAAGGAGGCGTGTTTTATGAAAAATACGGTTATGACATATAAGCAGGCAAAGGAAAAGGGCGAGAAGCTTACAATGCTTACGGCATACGATTATTCAACTGCCAAATTGATTGATGAAGCAGGGATTAATTCGATTCTTGTCGGTGATTCATTGGGCAATGTTATTTTGGGATATGAAGATACATTGTCTGTAACCATGGAGGATATGATTCATCATTGTGCTGCGGTTGCACGTGGTGCCAAGAATGCACTTGTAGTGTGTGACATGCCGTTTATGAGCTATCAGACCAATGTGTATGATGCAGTTGTCAATGCTGGACGTCTTATGAAAGAAGGACGTGCTCAGGCGGTCAAACTTGAAGGTGGAAAAGAGATTATAGAGCAGGTACGTGCAATCGTTAATTGCGGTATTCCTGTTTGTGGACATCTTGGTCTTACACCTCAGTCTATTAATGCTTTTGGTGGTTTTAAGGTTCAGGCAAAGACTGAAGCTGCTGCTAAAAAGTTAATAGAAGATGCAAAGCTTCTTGAAGAAGCAGGAGCATTTGCAGTAGTACTTGAGTGTGTTCCATCTAAAATTGCAGAGATAGTTACAAAGGAACTTTCAATTCCGACAATCGGAATCGGAGCAGGTAATGTATGTGACGGCCAGGTGCTTGTTTATCAGGATATGCTTGGAATGTTCTCTGACTTTACGCCGAAGTTTGTTAAGCGCTTTGCTGATATCGGAGAGATTATGAAGGAAGCATTTGCAAACTATGACAAAGAAGTCAAAGCAGGTACATTTCCTGAAACAAAGCATGAATACACCATTGATGATGATGTATTGTCGAAGCTTTATTAAATTACTGTTTAGTTAAGTTTTACGAGCGAAACTTCTAATTGTTTTAAGGCGTCTCTTATGATTACAGTTCCATCGCAGGCCGCTTTCGCTGCGTATAAGAACGCAACGGTACTAAGCTCGTACCTTGTACTCGCTAAGTGCCGGCGTTTTATGAGCACCTGCTTATGGAAGCTGTAATCACACGAAACGCATAATATACTTTTTCCAAGTTTCGCATGTACAACATAGGGGGCGGCACGCGACTCGCCTGTGGCTCGCATCAGCTGCTTTGATGCACTTTATACATATAACGAAACAGCGTGGGATTATCTGTGCATGTAATATCCTGTGACATCTGAAAGACGCCTAGAGTTTGTTGGTATGCCGTGAGTACATAAGCGAATGCCTGACATGGATGTCAGGCAAGGCATGTTGAGACAGGATGTCGAATCCATAGCCGGTCGCGTATTATAAGAAAACGTAGCCGGCATACTTACAAACTCTTGACGTCTTTCACCTGGATACAGGATATTCATGTATCTGGTAATCCTTACGCGTCCGTCATATATAAAAGTGCATTAAACAGCAATTTACAAGATTCGTCGCACATGACGGTTCACATGACAACACATATTAACTGCAACCGGAAGTCCGGCAATATGTGTTGCATATGTTTCGATGTTAACAGCAAGCGCTGTAGTTCTTCCTCCAAGTCCTCCCGGACCGATTCCCAAAGAATTAATCTTTGTAAGCATTTCCTCTTCAATCTCACGTATATGTGAAAGATTAGAATGCTCATTAAGATTACGTGTCAAAGCCTTCTTTGCAAGAATTGCAGATTTCTCAAAATCTCCACCTATTCCTACACCAACCACTACCGGCGGACATGCATTCGGTCCTGCCTCACGAACAGTCTGTAATATTACATCTTTGACACCTTCAACTCCATCAGCGGGTTTTAGCATATACAATCTGCTCATGTTCTCTGAGCCAAAACCCTTAGGAGCAATAAGTATTTCTAACTTATCTCCGGGTACAATATCATAGTGAATTATTGCAGGTGTATTGTCCTTGGTGTTCTCTCTAAGCAAAGGATCACCAACAACCGACTTACGCAAATATCCCTCTGTATAACCTTGTCTTACACCTTCATTTATTGCATCTGTAAGATTGGCTCCTTCTATATGAAGGTCTTGTCCAACCTTGACAAAGAACACTGCCATTCCGGTATCCTGACAAATAGGAATTCCTTCCTTATCGGCAATGTCCATGTTTTCACATAACTGTGAAAGAATCTTGCGTCCAAGCTCACCTTCCTCTTCCTGTGCTCCTTTTTCGATTGCACCCTTAACATCATCCGAAAGACGAAGGTTGGCTTCTATACACATTTGTTTTACGTTATCTGTTATTATGTCTGTATGAATTGTTCTCATATAATCTTTTCCCAATCACTAATTATTTCAAGGCATTGATCAACATCGATATCATCACATGCTGACCTTATTTTCTTCGGGTAATCCTTCTGGTTATCGGAATAGCTGTATTTGTCCAGCTCATTACAAACACCTTCCGCTGTATCCATGTCAAGATCATCAAGTGCCTCTTTAATTTTTGCAAATAGATTTATCAACACGTCTTTACTAATAGGCGGTTTGTCTGCTGCATTTTCTTCTGCCTCCTCAAAATACGGGGCAAAAATCGGCTCATACGACATATATTTTTCCAATGCTTTTTCGGTATTTGCTCTGATGAAATCTATTCGTTTTTCCTTACCTGCCATCTCAAGATCAAGTGCCATGGCAGAAAGTTCCAAAGCGCCTATCTGTTTTGAAGAACTCTTAAGAGCATGTACCTCTATTGTATATGCCTGCCAATCTTCTTCAGCATAATACTTTCTAATCGTTTCTGTCTTTGATTTGATAACACGATAGTATTCTTTAAGTACACTCCAGAAAAGCTTCTCAGAACCAAGAAGTCTTATTGCACCGCTAATATCAAGATCATCAATCTCTAAGGTCTCCTTCTCAATATTCTCTTCAGTAAGTTCTTCAGGGTCCCTTCTCTCTTCCATACGTTCCTTGCGTTCTTCCTCTGACATCATAACTACCTTATCCTTAGGAAGCCACTGTTTTACCTTTGTAAGAAGAGTTCTAACCTCTATCGGCTTGGCAATAAAATCATTAAGTCCTGCTTCAAGAAACATTTCTCTTGCGTTACCCACCGCATTAGCAGTAAGTGCAATTATAGGAACATCCTTGTAACCTTCTCTTAATTCTCTTATCTTCTGTGTTGCCTCAATTCCGTCCATCTCCGGCATCATATGATCCATGAAAATGAGGTCGTATCGGCGCTCTAATGTCTTCTTCAATGCTTCCTTTCCACTATTAGCAGTAGCTGTCTTAATCTTAAGAGGCTCAAGAAGTCCCTCTGCAACCGTAAGGTTAACCGCGTTATCATCAACAATAAGTGCCCATGCCTCCGGTGCTGTATAGTCAATATCATCATCTTCATTATGGCTTCCGGCAAATGATATCTTCTCACGATTGTATATCATAGAAAGATTCATTGCAGAAAGAGGCTTCTTAACTATAAGCATGTTAGAAAGCGAAGGCCTTGCCTCTGCAATAAAGTCTGCGACAAGAACGGCAATAATTTCCGGATGCTCTCTGATGAATTTCTTACGCTTAAATGTAAGCTTTTCTTTTTCTATGAAGAAGAATAATGTTGCATCGATATTCTTGTTCTTAATTGCTGTGTATAATTCATCAAGGTCCATATCTTTTGGAAGATTAACGACCTTAACTCCAAGCTTGGCTGAATCTCTGGCAAAGCTTTCTGCAAGAAGTTTGTTAGAGAACATGCTGATTGCAATGGATTTCTTAGGCTCTTTGACAACCATTGCTGCATCAGCATCAACAATTATCTGTGGAATCTCAAATGAGAAACAAGAACCCTTCTCATATTCACTCTCTACATGGAGTGAACCATTCATAAGCTTAAGAAGATTCTGGCATATAGCAAGACCAAGTCCCGTTCCTTCAACCTCGCGGTTTCTCGTACTGTCAACCTGCTGGAAGGATTCAAAAATTCTCTGCATATCTTCCTTCTTGATACCGATACCTGTATCCTTAACAGCAACCTTCAAGATTCCAATAGAGTTCTCTTGACGCTCAAAATCAACAATTATCTTGATTGATCCTGTCTTAGTGAACTTAACTGCATTATTAGTAAGGTTGATAAGTATCTGTCTTATACGAATATTATCACCAAACAACATTGCAGGAAGATCAGGTGTAATATCAAGATCAAGTTCAACATCTTTATCAACAAGTCTTGTCATTGCAATATTTGACACATCATTAAACATCGACATAGAATCATACTCAATTGGTATAATATCCATTTTGCCGGACTCGATTTTTGAAAAATCAAGAATATCGTTGATTATTGCAAGCAATGCTCTTCCGGATGATTTGATCTGAATAATATAATCTCTTGCAGTATTAGGAATATCCTCACGAAGTGCCATCTCCGCCATACCGATAACCGCGTTCATAGGTGTACGAATCTCGTGACTCATGTTAGCAAGGAAATCTGTTTTCATCTTAGCTGCACGAGCAATTTCCTCGCTTGCAAGAAGTGTTTTATTCTTTCCTTCAGCAATATCCGAGAAAATCTTTGAAAATGTTTCAAGGAATTGAATTGCCATATCAACCTGCTGCTTATCAACAACTTTGATTTTCTTAATTTCTTTAAAATATTCGTCGGGATTAACTCCTATTTCATTGGCAATTTTCCTAACTTCTTCCTCGTCAGGCTCTTTTGTCAGAACCTGTCCGCCATGAAAGCATCCGATTATTTCATTATTCACAATAATCGGTGCAGCATAACCTGAAAGACCTGCAAAGCATACATTTGAAATAGACATTCCTTTTTCATATGAGGTTTTGGCACTTTCTTTGTGACACTCTGTACATTTTGTGCATCCTATATCGGATTTCTGTGTACACGCGCAGTAATCATTAAAATTAGAGGGCTTTGTAATCAAATTACCATCCGCATCAGTAATAAGTGCTGCCATTCCAACAAGATTAGAAAAAGCATCTTGTATTTCCTGTAATATATTCAATTCTATAAGATCCGTAATTTTATAATTATTCATATAGCGCACCCCGTTAAGTAAAGATGTATTTATCCAATCAACTGATTAATCTTATCAAGTAAACTGGCTCTATCTATAGGTTTTAACAGATATCCCTGAGGCTGAAGCTTTGCTACTTCCATAATTCTTTCTCTGTCATTTATTCCTGTAAGGAATACAATAGGTACACCTTCCTTACCTTCCATTGACCTTATATTTTTAAATACTACAGGACCATTCTCAAGTGGCATTTCATAATCAAGAAGAATAAGATCTGTATCCTTCTTTTCAAGGAACTTGTATGCCATCATACCACCTTTGGCAATTGCTACATCATATTTGTGATGTAAATGTTCCTTGATAAGTTTGAGCATCATCGGATCATCATCTATTACGAGGATATGTTTTTTACGATTGGCTTCTTCTTCTGCTAAACGCATTCTTTCAGCACGCTCTTCTGCGCGTTTGGCATCTTCCATATAGTTATCAATCTGTTTCTTAATCATCTCTGTTGTAAGAGGTTTCTTAAGAACAAGGTCTGCAGGAACTTCTGATTTTTCCTGGAATTCATCACAATCTTCTGCCGCACCGACAATAACAAATGTTGAAGTATGTCCCAATCTCTTACGTACTTCATTAACCGTCATCATCTCATCTTGAGTTTCATTGTAAAGACAATATATTACAATATCAGGGCTTGTAAGCTCTATATGTCTTTTCAAATCTTCAAATCGTGTTGATGAAGTTATAAGTTCATAACTCTCCCATAAAAAGTTGAAGAATGTGTCAATAATTGGAACATTTTTTCCTGTTAATAACACTCTGTACGCCATCGCATATACCTCCTCCGATTACATTATTCTTCTCCGTTACCCTCTGCCTTTTCTTCCTTTGCCTGTTCCTCTTCAAACTGTGCAATGGAATCTTCCGGTGATTTATCTCTTACCTTGGCAATTGAAGCAACAAGAATATCTTTTGCTTCATCCATTCTCATCATCTTAACACCTGATGTAATTCTACCAAGCTGTGATATTGAACTACACTCCATTCTTATAACTGTTCCGTCTGAAGAAATGAGCATAATCTCGTTATCATCATTAACTGCCTTCATACCGACAACATTACCTGTCTTTGAATTAATCTTGTAACATTTAACACCCTTACCACCACGTCTTTGAGGTGTAAACTCTTCCATATCAGTTCTCTTACCAAGACCTCTTTCAGAAACTATAAGTAAGTCTGTACCCTGGGTATCTAACTGCATTCCTATTACTTCATCACCCGGTGTAAGATTCATACCTATAACACCCATTGAAGTTCTTCCGGTGCTTCTTACATCAGTTTCGTTGAATCTGATACACATACCAAGTTTTGTTACTAAGAATATATCCTTGCTGTTATCAGTTATCTTAACCTGAATAAGCTCATCGCCATCCTTAAGAGTGATAGCTGCAAGTCCGGTCTTTCTTACATTAGAATACTCTGAAAGCTTTGTTTTCTTAACAATACCATTCTTTGTTGCCATGAACAGGTATTTATCTTCATCGTAATTCTTTATGGCAACAGCTGCTGTAATCTGTTCACCCGGATTAAGTTGTAACAGATTAACTATTGCTGTTCCTCTTGAAGTTCTTGAAGATTCCGGTATCTCATATGCTTTCATACGATATACCTTACCACTATTGGTAAAGAATAATATGAAATGATGAGTTGTCGTCATAAAGAGTGTCTCTATGAAATCATCTTCAATTGTTGACATTCCCTTAACACCCTTACCGCCTCTATGCTGTGAACGGAAGTTATCAACTGTCATACGCTTGATATATCCAAGCTTTGTCATTGTAATAACTGTGTTCTCTTTCTTAATGAGGTCTTCGATTGTAATATCATCATCGTCAAATCCGATAGTTGTTCTTCTGTCATCACCGTATTTGGTAGAGATTATAAGAATCTCTTCTTTGATAACAGTAAGAAGTTTTTTCTCATCTGCAAGAATCGCTTTCAACTCTGCAATTCTTTCCATAAGTTCTCTGTATTCGCCTTCAAGCTTCTCTCTTTCCAAACCGGTTAGAGCACGAAGTCTCATATCGACGATTGCCTGTGCCTGTGCGTCGGAAAGTTTGAACTCTTTCATCAATCCTTCTTTGGCTTCACCGACATTGTTAGAACCTCTTATTATCTCAATAACTCTGTCAATATTATCAAGAGCTATAAGTAATCCCTCTAAAATGTGAGCACGTTCTTCAGCTTTGTTAAGTTCGAACTTTGTTCTTCTTGTAACAACTTCCTTCTGATGCTCAAGATAATACTTAAGCATATCCAAAAGATTAAGAACTTTTGGCTCACCATTTACAAGTGAAAGCATTATTACACCGAAACTATCCTGTAACTGTGTATGCTTATATAACTGATTAAGAATTACGTTAGCATTAGTATCGCGCTTAAGCTCGATTACTATTCTCATACCTTCTCTTGAAGACTCATCACGAAGTTCTGTAATTCCTTCAATCTTCTTCTCTTTAACAAGGTCTGCAATATTCTCGATAAGTCTTGCCTTATTAACCATATAAGGAAGTTCTGTAACTATAATTCTCTGTTTGCCATTAGCCATTGGCTCTATGTTTGTAACAGAACGAATCTTAATTTTACCACGTCCTGTACGATATGCATCTTCAATACCCTGACGACCAAGAATTGTAGCACCTGTCGGGAAGTCCGGACCTTTGACAATCTCTAATATTTCTTCTATATCTGTCTCTCTGTCTTCCTGAACATGATTATCTATAATCTTAACTACTGCATCTATTATTTCACGAAGGTTATGAGGAGGTATATTAGTTGCCATACCTACCGCAATACCACCTGTACCGTTAACCAAAAGGTTAGGATAACGTGAAGGAAGTACTACAGGTTCCTTCTCTGTTTCATCAAAGTTAGGTGCAAAATCAACTGTATCTTTGTTGATATCTGCAATCATTTCCATGGAAATCTTTGAAAGTCTTGCTTCAGTGTATCGCATAGCAGCGGCACTATCACCATCGACAGAACCAAAGTTACCATGACCGTCAACTAACGGATATCTTGTATTCCAATCCTGTGCAAGCTTAACCAATGCATCATAGATAGATGTATCACCATGAGGGTGATATTTACCCATTGTATCACCGACGATACGCGCACATTTACGATGTGGCTTGTCGGGACCATTGTTAAGCTCTATCATAGAATAAAGAATTCTTCTTTGAACCGGTTTTAAACCGTCTCTTATATCAGGCAAAGCACGTGAGGTAATTACACTCATGGCATAGTCGATATAATAACTTTCCATGGTTTTCTTAAGGTCAACCTCATTTACTTTATCAAAAATATTGTCTTCCATTACTATCTCCTTTTATGTTGTGCTCTAATAATGACATTGATTATATATCAAGGTTCTTAACGAACTTGGCATTTTCTTCGATAAACTCACGTCTTGGTTCTACCTTATCACCCATAAGTGTGTTAAATACAAGGTCAACCTCAGACTCATTATCATCTTCTATTCCAACTCGAAGAAGTATTCTCTTTTCAGGATCCATTGTTGTTTCCCAAAGCTGCTCTGCGTCCATCTCACCAAGACCTTTGTATCGCTGAATCTTGTTGTTCTGGTCACGTCCTACTTCTTTAAGTATTGAATCAAGTTCATCGTCACTATACGCATACCATGTCTTCTTATTCTTTTCTAACTTATAAAGAGGCGGCTGTGCAAGATATACATGTCCTTCTCTTATAAGATCCGGCATAAAACGATAGAAAAATGTTAACATCAATGTGGCAATATGAGCACCATCAACGTCGGCATCAGTCATGATAATGATTTTGTGATAACGAAGCTTTGAAATATCAAAGTTTTCATGGATACCTGTACCGAAAGCGGTTATCATTGCCTGAATCTCTTTATTACCAAGTATTTTGTCTATTCTTGCTTTCTCAACATTAAGAATCTTACCACGAAGTGGAAGAATAGCCTGTGTTGCACGTGAGCGTGCTGTCTTTGCTGAACCACCCGCTGAATCTCCCTCAACTATGTAGATTTCGCAATTTTCAGGATTCTTATCAGAACAATCAGCAAGCTTACCGGGAAGTGCCATTGAATCTGAAAGTGTTGATTTTCTGGCTACATCTCTTGCTTTTCTTGCTGCAATTCTTGCACGCTGTGCTGAAATGGCCTTATTAACTATAATCTTTGCAATCTTTGGATTAAGCTCAAGGAAAATTGTAAGCTGTTCATTAACAACGTTATCAACAGCAGTTCTTGCTTCAGAGTTACCAAGCTTAATCTTAGTCTGACTTTCAAACTGTGGATCTGCAACCTTGATACTAACTATTGCTGCAAGTCCCTCACGAAGGTCATCACCGGATAAGTTGTCCTCGTTATCCTTAAGCATTTTGTTGTTTCTTGCATAATCATTAAATACTTTTGTAATAGCTGAACGGAAACCTGTAAGATGTGTACCACCTTCAACCGTACCGATATTATTAACGAAAGTATAAACCGACTCACTATAAGAGCTGTTGTGCTGCATTGCAACTTCAACCACAACTCCGTCTTTTTCACCTTCACAATATATAATCTTGTCATATAAAGGATCTTTGTGACGGTTAATATATTCTACAAACTCCTTGATACCACCTTCATAGTGGAATTCTCTTTCCTTCTCACGTCCGGCACGCTTATCACTTAAAGTAATTTTAAGTCCTTTTGTAAGGAATGCCATCTCACGGAGTCTTGTACGAAGTGTATCAAAATCAAAGTTAAGTGTTTCAAATATAGAATCATCGGGCATAAATGTTACCTTTGTGCCCCTCTTTCTTGTATTACCAATCACCTCTAACGGATGAATGATTTTACCTTTTTCGTAACGCTGACTGTGAATCTTACCATCACGATATATTTCTACCTCTAACCATTCAGAAAGAGCATTAACTACGGAAGCACCTACACCATGAAGTCCACCGGCAACTTTGTATCCTCCACCGCCGAACTTTCCGCCTGCATGAAGCATTGTAAATACTACATCAACGGCTGGAATACCTGCTTTTTCCTGGATACCTGTAGGAATACCACGTCCATTATCAAGTACTGTAACAGAACCATCCTTGTTAATTGTTACAAGGATTTCATTACAATATCCTGCTAATGCCTCATCAACAGCATTATCCACAATCTCATATACAAGATGGTGCAATCCTTTTTCTGAAGTTGTACCTATATACATACCCGGTCTTTTTCTAACTGCCTCTAATCCTTCAAGAATCTGAATCTGGTTAGCACCATATTCTTGTTCTACTTTGTTACCCATTTCTTTCCTCCTACTTATATTATCTATATATTATTTTGTAATAATCTAATTAACCAACAGTTGATTCATCTATATTCATTTCACTAATTGTACCGTTAACAACCTCATAAATCTTATCAATTGTAAGTCTTGATTTGATAAAATCATCATAACCGGTACAGGTTATAATAGTTTGTATATCCTTGATACTTTCAAGAAGGTAATTCCTTCTGTTAGAATCAAGCTCACTCATAACATCATCAAGCAATAATATAGGATTGTCATGAATGATTGATTTGACAAGCTCTATCTCTGCTAGCTTAAGTGACAAAGCTGCAGTTCTTTGCTGTCCTTGTGAACCAAAAGTTCTTACATCTATACCATTAACCAGAAAACAAATATCGTCTCTGTGAGGTCCTGTTTGAGTAGATTGATACTTGATATCAGTATCTCTCTTCTTTCTCATCACTTTTTCATAATCCTTAAATGACACATTGGTTTCATAAGTTATCTCTATTGATTCCCTTCCACCTGTCAAATGATTATGAATAACCTTGACTATATCATTTAACTTATCTATAAATGCCTGTCTTTCCTCAATTATTGCTTTGCCATATTGAATAAGATAAGCATCCCAAACATCAAGCATATCCTTCTTGCTCTTATCAGTTGCAATTTGTTTTAACAGTGTATTCCTTTGATTAAGAGCTTTGTTGTAATTAACATAGTTATAATAATAAATCTTATTAAGCTGGCATAATTCGAGATTCATAAACCTTCTTCTCTGTCCGGGCCCATTCTTAATTATAGAAAGGTCTTCCGGTGAAAAGAATATAATATTGATAAGACCAAACAATTCACCACTTTTTTTGATGCTAAGTCCATCAATTGCAACACCTTTATTCTTATTCTTTCTAAGGTGCATATCTATCTTATGTCCTACATCATGCTTGCTTAAATGAACCCTTATATGAGCTTCATTCTCATTAAACATTATTATCTCTCTATCCTTGCTTCCACGATGAGATTTCGTAGTTGCCGCAAGATATAATGCTTCAAGAACATTGGTTTTACCTTGTGCATTGTCACCGCAAAGAATTGTTATTCCTTTGTTGAATGAAATATTAAGCTCATTGTAGTTCCTGTAATTATTTAATTCTAAAGAATTAATATACATATAAAAACATCCATTTAATAATTACTTTATGACTTTAATCTTGTTGTCTTCATATTCAACAATCATTCCATCATATAGTTTTCTTCTATATCTACTTTCAACTTCTCCATCTACTTTAACCAAACCATCGTCTATGATTTCTTTGGCCATAGCACCTGATTCAACAAGATTTAATGCCTTAAGAAGCTGACTTAAATTGATAAATTCATCTTTTTCTCTTATTCTGAATTCTTCCATAATTATCTCCTAAGCTGCTATACTAACAGGAAGAATAAGATATATATAAGTATTATCCTTATCTCTTATATAACATGGAGACTTAGGATTAATCATATAAATATCTACATTCTCATCATCTATAACACGAAGTGCATCCATTAAGAACTTAGGATTGAATCCTATCTTAATATCTTTTCCTTCTTTGTTGATTTCTATTTCCTCATTCATTGAACCAAATGAAGAATCTATTTTCATATAAATTCCTGAATTCTCTATATTCATAATAATAGGTTTCTTATCAGATTCCTTAATGAACAAAGAAGCTCTATCTATACAACTCATAAATTCCTTCTTGTTAACAGAGAACTTTGTTTCATAATCATTGGTTATCATCTGGTCTATCTTATAAAACTCACCTTCAAGAAGTCTTGAAACAACTTTGGTGTTATTAAACTCGAACAATATATGCTTATCTGTTATAAACAAATCAATATTATCCTCTGCTCCACCATTTATAATCTTGGTTATTTCATTAAGAACCTTACCCGGAACAATAACCTTCATATTGTCATAGCTTTCTTTAAGAGTTACCTTTCTAATAGAAATTCTATGACCATCAAGAGAAATAACTTTAAGCTCATTACCATTTACTTCGAATAACTCACCTGTCATAATCTTGGTATTCTCCTGATCTGATATAGAAAAAATTGTCTTTTGTATAACATCTCTTAATGTTAATTGAGATAAACTTATAGATTTGTCTTTTGATACCTCCGGAAGATAGTTAAAATCTTCACCTGAAGTAAATGGAATATAAAACTCTGATCTTTCACATTTGATATGAGCCTGATTTTTAGAATTAGTTTCTATTAATATCTCACTTTCAGGAAGTCTTCTTACTATATCATTTATCATCTTGGCATCTATAGCTATCTTTCCTGCCTCTGATATATTACCTTCAATTATTGTTTCTATTCCTATCTCTATATCGTTAGCTATTAATTTGATTTCACTAAGTGAAGATTCAATTAATATACATTGAAGATTAGTCATAGCACTTTTTGAAGATACTGCTTTTGATACAATATTGATACCATTCATTAAAGACGATTTTGAACAACTTATTTTCACTTTTGTTCTCCTTTCAAGTTAATATCGTGGATGAAACCATAATAAAATATATAATATATTTAGTAGTAACAGTAGTAGTATAAGTGGAAATGTTAATACCAACTTCTAACTCTTATGATATATGAAAAAATGAGTGTTAATAATATTGGAAATAATAATAAAAATTGTTGTTAATTAAAAGTTGATTATTATTAACCAAAATATTATTAAAATTAAAAAGTATAGTTAGTTAACAATTAATCCACTTAATAAATTACGAAAATGTGTTAGCATGTTGATAAAATGTTAAATAAAATGTTGATAATTACCTGTTGCTTATTTTATTTTCTATTTCATCAATAGTTATCTTCATATTAGAGTCTGTTTCTATAAGACCTGTTATTCTTTCTATACCGTGAATAACAGTAGAATGATCCTTGCCTCCTATAGCATTACCAATTTGATCAAGTGAATATCTGTCTAAGTATTTCCTGCAAAGATACATAACAATCTGTCTGGCAGTGGCAATTTCCTTACTTCGTTTTGAAGATATAATATCATCATAAGGAATGTTTGTATGATCTGATACAACTTTAATAAGAAGATCAGGTGTTATTTCCTTAATAGAGTTGGTTGAGATGATATCCTTAAGAATATCTTCTGCTTTGGAAACTGTAAGTTCTTCCTGATTACCTTCTAATCTTTTGTAAATACTTATCTTATTAAATGCTCCTTCAAGCTCTCTTATATTAGAAACAACATTCTTAGCAATGTAGTCGAGAATATCATCAGGAATTTCAACTTGATCCATTTCCTGTTTTCTCTTAAGAATAGCCATTCTTGTTTCATAATCAGGAGCATGAATATCAATAGGAACTCCCCATTCTAATCTGGTTCTCATTCTTTCCTCTAATGTTTCAATCTCTTTAGGAGGTTTATCAGAGGATATAATAATTTGCTTTGAAGCATTATAAAGATCATTAAATGTGTTAAAGAACTCTGTCTGAGTTGAATCTTTACCTATTACAAATTGAATATCATCAATTAAGAGAACATCGAGATTACGATATTTGGCTCTTAATTCTTCACTCTTGTTCTTTCTTATGGATTCAATTACTTCATTAGTAAATGTCTCACTTGTAACATACAAAACTTCAAGATTAGGATTGTGTGTAATTATGTGATGAGCTATAGCCTGCATAAGATGAGTTTTTCCAAGTCCGGCTCCTCCATAAAGGAATAATGGATTATAAGCGGAAGATGGTTCATCTGCTACGGCAACACATGCTGCATGAGCGTGTCTGTTATTATCACCAATAACGAATGTGTCAAATGTGTACTTTGGATTAAGATTACTTCTCTCAAGTTCCATTTGAACATGTCCGTCATATCCGGTTTCGTTGTTACCAACAGAAGAAATATCTTCTCCTTCTACGCAGAATAATATATCAAAATGTTTGTTAAGAATTGCTTCTATAGAGGATTCAAGATAAATGTTGTACATCTTCTTATTAATAAAATCAATACCTCTTTTACCAAGTTTCTTATCAATTGATAAAATAATAGTATCTTCTTTTACTTCTTCTATACTAAGTGCTCTTATCCAGGTATTAATCATCATAAGAGGCACATCATATTCAACTTCGAGAATATTGAGTATTCTGTCCCATTGTTCGATAAGGGTTTCTTTCATTATGTAATATCCTTTCTAAAATAAGGTATATAATAATATAAAGCGTCGTCAAATAAGCATACGCATACATATTCATAATACACTAAATAATATATTTAATCAAGGAAAAATGCTACATTAAATAGCAAATTAGTGAATATATGTTCGAAAAAAATTTTGAGGTTACCATAATAAATTTTATGGAAATGTTGATTATTCGTTGAGGCGTTTTTTATGTGGATAACTTTAATCCAAAAAAAAGAACATTAAAATAAAAGAAAATGTGTATAAATTAACATCAAAATAAGAAGTTATCCACAAGTTATAAACAATTTGTGGATAAAATTATGTAAACAGCAAAAAAAATGTGTACCATTTTAATTAGCACCACAACATTTTGTGGTTGTTAGAAAATATAGCAAAAAGTTAAATAATTGCTTGACTTATAAAGGGTTTTTTAATATAATGTCAACGATGTTTTGCAAAAATGCAAAGAACAGAAGGAGGTGTATTTGAGTATGAAGATGACATTTCAGCCAAAGAAAAGACAGAGATCTAAAGTTCATGGTTTCAGAAAGAGAATGAGCACAGCTAACGGACGTAAGGTTTTGGCAGCTAGACGTGCTAAGGGAAGAAAAAGATTATCTGCTTAATTTAATCAGCATAATAATATAAGATATTTCTTTTAGGTCACATTATTGTGACCTATTTTTCCTTAAAGAACTAATAAGGTACAATATTATAATGAAACAATTAATTTCTTTAAAAAACAGTTTAGAATTTGGAAATGTATATAAACAGGGTATATCCTATGCTAATAAGTATCTTGTTATGTATATAACAGACAATAATCTGGAGATTAACAGACTTGGGATATCTGTTAGTAAGAAGGTGGGCAATTCTGTTGTCCGTCACAGAATCACCAGATTGATTAGAGAAGCCTATAGATTACATGTTAATGAGTTGTCTACCGGTCATGACATAGTAATTGTGGCAAGGGTTAATTCTAAAGGTCATAGCTATTGGGATATTGAGAGTGCATTTCTTCATTTAGCTAAACTGCATCACATCTTTTCAGAAGAGGCTTCCTCTTAATTTCCTAAATTGCTGTTTAGTTACATTTTACGAGCGAAACTTCTAATTGTTTTAAGCGTCTCTTATGATTGCAGTTCCAACGCAGGCAAGCTTTCGCCCGTTTTGAGCGCAACGGTACTAAGTTCGTACTACGTACTCACTAAGTACCGGCGGTCAAAGAGGACCTGCTTATGGATACTGCAACATAATT
>JAILRO010000024.1 GCA_024698145.1 Lachnospiraceae bacterium | reverse complement strand
CATCCTGAGCCAGGATCAAACTCTCATATTAAAGTTTGTTTCCTGAGATCTCATTCGCCATCGCTGGCTAAAATCAATCCCGTAATTACTGTTTGAACTATACGTTCAATTGAAAATCTTAAAAGAATTTCAGGGTTGTTTTGTTGTTTAATTATCATTCAATTTTGTAAGGTTCATGTGCTTATAAACGATGTCGTATGAATTATGTAAAACCTTTGTTTTATAAGCATTTGTGACTACTTCGCAGGTACTGTCTCCAACGTCGTAGCAGATAATATATTACCACAACTGTATGCCTGTGTCAAACATTTTTTTACATTTTTTTCAAAAAAAGTATAATCAAAATAAAAAGCTATAACTACCAATATTGATAGTTATGGCTTTTGCCCACGCCGCAACGCGTCGCTCGGGATATTATTCCCGAAAAAAAGAGGCCTGTCTAGACCTCTTTTGAACGGAGAAAGAGGGATTTGAACCCTAGTATATTTAACAAAACTAGAAAAAAGGAGGCTTTGAGACACTCTGATGCGCTGGGTACCCAAGTAGGTACCCAAATGTTAATCGCTATATTTGCTTTCGTTACAAATAATCACATACCATATATTATTAAATATGAGTTTCTCCCTATTATAATATGTTTTTATTATAAAATCTTTTCACACAATACTATTAGGGTCTGTTTGTCAAGTACAGACGTTTGTAAAAACATAACCGGTACCTTAAAGATACCGGTTATGCTTAAGTATTTATTTAACTACAGCCTTTACTCCGATATTCTTCTTTGTAAAGAACTTCTTATACTTCTTAATGTATTTCTTATTTTCTTTCTTTGAACCTACTTTAACTTTAACAATAAGTTTCTTAACTTTAAGTCCCTTAAATGCATTCTTAACAGACTGCTTTGTAAGCTTCTTTGACTTAATTATTATTGTCTTTACGTTAGAACCCTTAAACGCCTCTGGTGCAAGTGTTGTTACATTCTTTCCTATTGTTACTGTTGTAGCAGAACTGTTTTTAAGAGCATCTGTTGAAACTTCGGTAACCTCATACTTCTTACCATCAACAGTTACAGTATTAGGTATAGTAACGCTCTTTGCTTTTGTGTTAGCAACGGCAGTATACGTAACCGTATTAGTTTTTGATGTGGCATCTGATGTTACTTCAAATGTACCCTTCTTTTCAACAGTTACCTCTTTACCTTTTTCTATAGTCGCAGGTGTCTGTGTTGCTATAGAAGTTATTTCTGTAGGCTTCTGCTCTGAAGTAGTTTGACCTGCAGGTGTTTCCGTTTTATCAGGTACCTCTACAGGTTTTGTAATTGTAAATACCGCATCTGTTTTTGTTACATTGTAATTAGGATTTTCTCCAAGCGTAACTGTTATCTTATACTCACCTGCATTCTCGCCTTTTTCTCTTGCAATGGTATAATTTAATTTTTCACCTTCAAGAACACCCGTTACTTTTGCAGTAAGAGAAGGGTCTGCCTCTCCAAATGCTTTGCTCTTTGCTTCTGCTGTAATAGTTGCCGGTCTTGCTTCAATATCAGCCTTTTCTGTTTCCTGTTGGCCTTCAGTTGCAAGAATGTATTTATAAGCATCTTCACCTTCTAAAGTAAGTCCACTAACTATTACATCAATATCTTTACCTGCATCTGCTTTAGCAAATGTTCCGGTTGCAGTTACAGTTAAATCAGCCCCATCTTTCTCACCTGCTAATACAGCCTTAGATGTATCAAGCTCTGCAGCCTTGTTTCCGTCGTATACTTTTGATTTTGCCGTAATCCCTGATACAGTAATAGTTTTCTTAAGAACAGCTTTTCCATCATTATTTAACGTCGGTGCATATTCATTATTATCACTTGTAAGATGTTTGATATCATCAGCAGACAACTTTCCACTATTGTATGAAGTATCTCCTGTTAGTGCTTCTGCAAAAGGAGTAGTTAAATCAGGATTTTCAAGCGTTATACCGATATTCGCATCGGTTCCTAGTGCTTCTTTGACAGTAATCATACCTTTATCATCACGTATCTTCAAATAACAATTATTAGCTGTTCCACCTGTATATACTCCATTATTTAATTCACCACCTATAACATTACCTGTTATTATCGGTGAGCCTCCAATTTGCATAGAATTGTAATTACTAACTCCTCCAGCCCCGTTTGTTGCATTGTTACCTGTAATACTTCCACCGGTCATTTCAAATTTTCCAAAATTAAAAACACCGCCACCAAGGTTTGCAGCATTGTTATTTGAAATGCTTCCGCCTGTCATTTCAAACACATTTCTTGAACTCACGATATAAACACCGCCACCTTGATTTGCGTTGTTATTTGTAATTTTTCCACCTGTCATTGTTAAGATTCCATTGTTACAAATACCTCCACCAGAAGTTTTTACAGTATTGTTACCAATAATATTTCCGCCAGTCATCGTAAATATTCCACTATTATATACGCCGCCACCAAATTCTTTTGCATTGTTACCAATAATACTTCCACCGGTCAATGTTAAGTTCCCTGCATTTAAAACGCCGCCACCATTACAATCATCGTTACCACCAGTTATTTTGCCTGTTTCACCTTCACTACTATCATTTATAGTAAGATTACCATAAACCATAATAACATAACCATTCGAAACCGCTTCACTATTTGCCAAACCTCTGTCTATAGTACATCCGTTAAGGTCAAGAGTAACTGTCGTATCGTCAGGAATTTCTAAATTCGCAGATTTATTTGCTCCATCACCTTCTCCGTATGTTACATTTGCGGTCAATTTAATGTTAGCACCATCAATCTTTAAGGCAGAACATAATTCGCTCCATGTACTTACCTCTGTTTGGTCTTCTTCAGCCTTTACATCCATTCCCATCCACGAAAGCATACCAACAGCCAATGCTATCGTAAGAACTATTCTCTTAAGCACACCTTCTTTTTTCATTTTCATCATTCTCGTTTCCTCCTTGTTAGTGATAAAAAAAACTCTCTATATCTTAATTGCAATTATTTGGATTCTTACTCACATTATTTTATTTCATTTTACAATAATAAGCAATAAAAAAACTATGAGGAGGGTAACCCATAGTTTCAGACTTTAGACAAATCATTACCAACCCCAGTTATTCTGTCAGCACACAATGGTTAGGGTCTGTTTTTAACACTTTTAATCTGTCCTAAAAAAATTTAACACTATATATATATAAAGTTATTTAGTTCTGGTGTTCAAAAAAACACCTGTTTAATTGAACATTCAATGCAAACCAATTAACAACGCATACATCAATAATTATTAACGCCAATTGTTCAATTAACTCTACTAACCTTTTTCTGAACAGAAAGGAGTGATTACTATGAATACTATTTACGGTTATGCAAGATGTTCAACTAACGAATCAAAACAAGACATCAATCGACAAAAGAGAGAATTATTAAGTCTTGGTGTTACGGATGAGAAATACATCTATTGGGAATATCAGTCCGGTACCAAGACAGACCGAATTGAACTTAATCGTCTTCTTGATGTTGTAACTGCCGGTGATAGTATTGCTACAACGGAAGTTTCTCGTCTTACACGTTCCACCTCACATCTATGCGAATTAATGCAGTTAATTCAAGATAAGCACATACGCCTTATTATAGGAAGCTTTGTCGTAGATTGTCGCTCTGAAGACATAGACCCAATGACTAAAGGTATGTTTATGATGTGGGGTGTGTTTGCTGAGATGGAGCGTGATATTATCTCTCAAAGGGTAAAGTCAGGAATGGCTAATGCTAAGGCAAAAGGTAAACAGATAGGAAGACCTACTGTGTGTAGTATGTTCTCTAACGAGGATAAGACTTAATAAATAAATTAATGTCCGCTGATATATCAATGCTAATAAAAAAAAGTTCAAAAGGCTATGGATTAAATCCATAGCCTTATTAGTTTCTACACATTTTCTTAATATACTTGTCTAAATCCGTTTCCGCTTCGTTTCTCGTTTTATGATACGCCCAATTAATAAGGGCAATCATGTAATCGAAGAGGCAATTGAAATACTTCAATACGCAAAAAAAATTAATCCTGATGGAGAGTATGTCTTTATGCCCTTTGGCAAACCAATCATCACGTGTACCTTCGATAAAAGGCTGGCTCGATATTGTAGAGAAGCAGGTGTTCCGTACCACTCAAGTCACAAGATTAGATTTTATACCACATCCAGAGCATATAACGGTGAAAATCTAGTACAAATAAGCAAAATGCTTGGACATTCAAATGTTGCTACTACTCTTAACTACTTACGTGACTGTAATCAAGACGAAGATTATTCGTCATTATTTGAGCAGTTAGGAACCCAAAAAATAGGCTAAATTATTAAAAGGACCCAGAGGTACCCAATTTTATAAAAAAAGAAAAACCGGCAAACGCTTTAATTATAAGCGTTTACCGGCCTAAATTGTAACGGAGAAAGAGGGATTTGAACCCTCGCGCCGCGTGAACGACCTACACCCTTAGCAGGGGCGCCTCTTCAGCCACTTGAGTATTTCTCCTTGCCTGAATATTAGCAAATATTCAATTATAACAACTTAAGTTGTCAGCTTGCAGACTATTCAAATCTGCAACGCTTGATTATCTTATCAAATTGACTATATTTTGTCAATAGTTTATTGCCACTTAATACGATAAGAGCCTGAGGATTTTTTGGTTTTGCTTTCAACTAAGATATAGTAAGTTCCTTTCGGAAACTTAGCTGTTGTTCCAAACGTTGTTTCCGGATACTTCATAACATACTTCTTTTTGTATATAACAGAGGTCTCTCCGCTTATTACAATCGGATCGGCGTTAAGTCTCTTGCCGGATGCATTACATATGTACAAACGAAGATTCTTACCCTTGTTTTGAAGCATTCTTGATTCTAATGTAATTGAGAGCTTACCTACCTTATTGTTATTAATCTTAAACCACGAAACCGTCTTCTTTCCTGCAGGAACCAATGTCTCCGTAAATGCTCCCTTTCTAAGCTTTCTTGCTTTTCCTCTGGTTGATGCATTAACTGTATTAACAAAATCCACCTGATATTTCACTCCGGTAAGACTTGTCACTCCTGCATTGGTTGCCTCACTTTTCCATACCTTCGCATATACTGTTTTTTTCGCATTGACTCCAATTCCGGAAAATGCGTGTCCATTAACTACAAAAGTATCTGAAAGCGCTTTCTTCTTACCCTCTACAAACTTAACATTTAACTCACTGTCGGTATCAAACATAAAATGAAGAATTCCCGACTGGTTACTTTTCATTTTGAAATAGAGAGTACATGTCTCATTATTAAATGATGCATTGGTAAATAAATAGCTGGTTTTCTTGGCATATTTTAACTGATTAAGCTTTTGCATCTTATAAGAAATGGTATAGTTAACACCTTCTATACCTTTAATCCTTACGTAGTACGTTGCACCCTTATCTGCTTTGTGAAGAACTGTCTTCTTGTCAGGAACCAAAATATCCGATGCAATAACATTTCTTTGTTCATCGCATATATCCATAAGAAGTGGCTGCTTATCAGAAGTCTTAACGCTTATCGCCAAAAAGTCCGATGAAGTCGCTTTAATTGCATAATAATTGTAGTCCTCTGCATAAGTGCCGTTGGCTTTCTTGCCGCTACTAAGCGATATGTCCTGAGCTTTTACATAACAACATGGAAGCATTAATATAATTGTCAAAAGCATTATCAGTTTTTTACTCATAAAATCACCCTCAAAAATAGAAGTTGCTGCGTTAACAGCAACTTCTATAATAATTTCTTTTTATCTCTTATCTATAAACTGTGTAAATGTAGAATGGTGTTCCTGCATTTGAGTTCTTAAATAAAGGCTTTGTAGAATTAAGTTTCTTTTTCTTATTCTTAATTCCCTTTGCTTCTACATATACTGCATAATTCTGGTACTTCTTAAGGTTTCTAAGTACAAGTGAAGTTCCCTTTGTAGTTCCCTTCTTCTTCCATGAAGAACCATTATTACTTGTCAAATATACTACATAGCTCTTAGCGCCCTTGATCTTCTTCCAAGAAACTTTAACCCTGCCGGAACCTGCAAGCTTTGCTTTCTTTGTTGTTGCACGAGGAACAATAATCTTCTCTGCTGAGCTTGCTCCATATACTCTGTTACCTAACTCATCATATACGTAAGGTACTACAGAGAACTTGAATGCCTGGTTACCCATGTTCTTGTTTGAAAGAACAACATATACCTTATTGTACTCTGTTGAAATACCAAATACTTCCGACTCATAAGCGTTATCAATACTGTTCTTATCAAGAACTGCTATAGTCTTGTTCTTCAATGTTTTAACAGTTACCTGAAAACCGAAGTTGTAGTTATAACCACAATATAAAATGTTTGAATCATAATCCCACATAAGCTGGAATTTGTTTCCCTGCTGCTGTGAAAGACCAAGTCCTGTAGGTGCTGCAGGTGCTACTGCTGCCTGTGCCTTAACTGCAGGTACGAGCATAAATGCCATAACCAAAACAGCAAGCATAGCTTTGATAGATTTTTTCATACTAAACCTCCTTACTTACCTGTTCCGTCAAATGACCATCTTACAGTGTTTGAACCCTTCTTGTACATTGTAGAATAATGTCTTCCACTTGTATAAGTGATTCCACCGACTTTCTTCTTTGCTACAACGTATACGAAGTATGTCTTGTTCTTTTTAAACTTCTTCTTTCCTAACTTCTTAACAGTTACTGAGCCCTTCTTTGCTTTAACCTTAGCTACTCTCTTGTAACCTGATTTTTCCTTTGTTGATACGTATACTTCATAACCTGATACACCTGAGATTTTTCCCCATTTGATGTGCATCTTTCCGCTTCCGTCAACTGAGATATTTCCTGTCTTTCTTTCAATCATCGGCTGTGTGAAAAGATAAGCTGTATCTGACCAGTCACCGTATACTCTTACTCCATTGATATCTTCATATGCTCTAACCTGAACTGTGTAAAGCTTATTGTTCTTAATCTTAAATGATCCGCTGTTTCCATAAACATCAGCACCATTTGCTACCTGCTTCTTGCCCTGGAATGCAACCCACTCATACTTACATGCGTCCTGATTATCCCAAGCAAAATCTACGCTTTCAATGTAATACCACCATTTGCTCTGGTTAACTCCTGTTACCTTACCCGGTGCTGTATATATATACTGTGTGCTGTTTCTTGGTGCCTTTGTCTCTGTTTTTCCCCTGTATGTGTATGTAAGGGTATAATCAATTCTTGCCTGATACTTTGCTCCTGGAGCAAGTCCAACAAAAGTGTATGTTGTTGCATTAGGATCAAGTGCAACTGCCGGCTGAACATCAACCCAGCTGTAATTCTCTCCTTGCTTCTGAAGAGTTATTGTCCAATTTGCAAGTGCATAACCACTTCCCGACACAATAGCTGTCTTGTCAAGAGCAACTGTTATTGAATCCGGTGTCTGTGCTGCCTGAGTAATTGCATAAGCAGCCTTTGATGTAGTAGAAACACTAACTGCCATAACTAACGCAAATACAAGTGTTGCTAAAATCTGAGTTACTTTTTTTGCTTTCATTTTTTGTCTCCTTCATAAATGATTTTATAATGACTAGTAAAACATATTTTAAAAACAAATTCAATATGTAATTATATGTTAAATTTGTTTTTTTTCATGAAATAATTGTGTTTTTTTAAGAATATTGTGCTTTGAAATCATCAACCGCTGTTTCATAAAGATTGTTTCCCTCGCTGTCTATAACAACAATTACAGGAAAATCTTCTACTTCCATCTTACGGATTGCCTCAGTTCCAAGATCATCATAAGCAATAACTTCCGACTTCTTAATACACTTCGAAAGCAATGCTCCTGCACCACCAACAGCCGCAAAATATACAGCTTTATTCTTAACAATGGAATCTATAACTTCATTTGAACGCTTGCCTTTGCCAATCATTCCGTTAAGACCTCTGTCAAGAATCTTTGGCGTGTATTTATCCATACGACTTGCTGTTGTAGGTCCTGCCGAACCGATTACCTGACCCGGCTTTGCCGGTGTGGGTCCAAGATAATATATAACATTATCAGTTAAATCAATCGGAAGGTCTTCTCCCTTTTCCATTGCCTCAAACATTCTCTTATGTGCAGCATCTCTTGCAGAATAAATGGTTCCGCTTATGTACACATAATCTCCGGCATGTAATCCGGCTACATCTTCTTTTCTTATAGGAGCCGTTATCTTCTTATTCATCTTATTTCCTCTTATTTCCAAATTTTGCTGTTTAGTTAAGTTTTACGAGCGAAACTTCTAATTGTTTTAAGGCGTCTCTTATGATTACAGTTCCATCGCAGGCCGCTTGCGCTGCGTATAAGAACGCAACGGTACTAAGCTCGTACCTTGTACTCGCTAAGTGCCGGCGTCTTATGAGCACCTGCTTATGGAAGCTGTAATCACACGAGACGCAAGATATACTTTTTCCAAGTTTCGCATGTACAACCCAGTGGGTGGTGCGTGACTTGCCTTCGGCTCGCATCAGCTGCCTTGATGCACTTTCCTACATGAAGAAACAGCGTGAGATTATCTGTGTATGAAATATCCTGTGTCGCAAAGATTGTTATATACATTACTAAACGAACGGCAGCATAAAGAATGTAATATATCGACAATTTGTTATGCGTCCGTTTTGAAAATGTATATAACAGTTAATTAGACACAGGATATTCATACATCTGATAATCTATACGCGTTTGTTTAGGAATAAAAGTGCATTAAACAGCAAATTATATGATTATGAAGACCATGCTCCCGTTACTATCATTGATGATCTTCTCCATCGTATCCTGAAGCTTGATTTGCGACTCATCATTTATTTTGTTTGACTTGGATATAAGTCCTTCCTCCACCATCTGCTCGACAGTCTTTCCGAATATGTTAATCTTCCACAATGCCTCCGGCGAAGTTTTAAGTTGCTCCTTCATGTTGTTAAGGAAGTCTTTTGCCTGTTCTTCAGTACCGACTATCGGTGCTATTTCCGTTGAAACGTTGGCTTTTATAAAGTGTAGCGACGGCGCGTTGGCTTTAATCTTTATTCCATACTTATTGCCATGTTTGATAAGTTCAGGTTCCGCAAGCGTAATATTCTCTTTTTCCGGCATCACAAGACCATAGCCTTTCATTTGCACACTTTCCATTGCGTCCGCTACCCTGCTGTACTCTTTCTTGCGACTTGAAACATCCTTAAGAAGTTTTAAGAAATCATATTCATTCTCTACTTTTGAATCTAATAGATTTGACAACATATCATAATAATATTTTTCAGGGATTGTAAGATTAAAATCAACCGTTCCATCTTTGAGATTAAGATTCGTTATAACAGCATCACTTATGTACTCACTATCCGGCGACTCAACATCATATACATGCTTCATTTTTGTCGAATGCTCAAGCACATTTTGAGCATACTCCAAAAGAGCCTGCTTTATCGGACTGCTTTTATCGAGCGTCTCTGCCCATCTCGGTATAAAAAATCTAAGCTGACTTATCGGGAACTCAAGAAGAATATTTTTAAGTATTCCCAAAATATCTTTACTCTTTAACTGCTCACAATTGACTGGAACAACGTTAACACCGTATTGTGCTGTCATTTTCAAAGCAAGTTCTGCCGTGTCACTGCTTGCAGGACGAACCGTATTAAGCACGACAACAAACGGTTTTCCCAGCGCCTTCATTTCTTCAATCAGCTCTTGCTCAACCGGAATGAAATCTTCTCTTGCTATCTCGCCAAATGAACCATCAGCTGTCATTATAACCCCAATTGTCGCATGATCAGTCATAACCTTCTTCGTTCCGATATGCGCAGCCTTTGAAAACGGTATCTCGTAATCATACCAAGGCGTCTTGACAAGACGTTCTCTGTCCTCCTCCATATGTCCGGTAGCGCCGTCAACCATATATCCGACACAATCAACGAGTCTTACCCCGACCTTAGTCTCATCATTTAGCGAAACCTCGCAAGACTCTTTTGGTATGAACTTCGGCTCGGTGGTTGTTATCGTCCTGCCCGAACCGCTTTGAGGCAATTCATCTACAGTCCGTCTCTTTTCCGCCTCGTCTTTTATGGCAGGAAGCACAAGAGTTTCCATGAATCGTTTGATAAATGTTGACTTACCGGTTCTTACCGGACCTACAACACCTATGTATAATTCTCCGCCGGTACGGTCTTTTATATCTGCATAAACGTCAAACTGCTCCCTCATAATATCCTCCTTAAAATAATGTCATAATTATCCTAAAAAGAATATATGCGGGAGCAGTATCATTTATGCTATCTAATTATCTACCACGAAAGATTGTCTGCTTCGATTGTACGATTGCGAAGAAGAAGTCCCATTGCTTCCTCTTTGACATCAGCGCCCTCGAAAAGCACCTTATTAACAGCCTCAACAATCGGCATACTTACATTGTACTTCTTGCCAAGTTCTGCTGCTGCCTTGGCTGAATATACACCCTCGACAACCATCTTAACTTCGTCCATTGCTTCCTGGTATGTCTTACCCTGTCCGATAAGATAACCGGCATTACGGTTTCTCGAATGCTTTGAGGTACAAGTAACAATAAGATCACCGATTCCGGAAAGACCGGTAACCGTCTCGATGTTACCACCCATAGCAATTACAAGTCTGCTCATTTCTGCAATACCTCTTGTCATAAGCGCTGCCTTTGTATTATCGCCATATCCAAGTCCGTCAACAATTCCCGCTGCAAGCGCGATAACATTCTTAAGCGAACCTCCAAGCTCAATACCAACAACATCAGGACTTGTATATACTCTGAAGAAATCATTCATAAATGTATCCTGAATAATCTCTGCAACTTCTTTGTCAGTCGAACCCGCAACTATTGTTGTAGGAATCTTCTTACCAACTTCCTCCGCATGAGAAGGACCTGAAAGGATTCCCACTCTTACCTGCGGACACTCTTCTTTGATAATTTCCGTCATTGTTTTATAGGTATGCTCCTCGATACCCTTAGCTACATCAACTACAATCACACCTTCTTTGATATATTCAGACGCATGATTCATTGTAGAACGTACAAATGGTGATGGAACGGCACATACAACAAGCTCCGCACCGGAAAGTGCCGCCTCCATATCAGTAGTAAACTCTATTGTACTTGGAATAATAACTCCCGGAAGTTTGTCTCTATGCTCTCTGTAATCCTTAAGCATCAATACTTCTTCCGGATCTATCGACCACACTGTAACATTATGTCCGTTTGAACATAGCAGGATCGAAAGTGCTGTGCCCCAACTACCTGCACCTAATATACAAATATTCTTCATGATTTCTATCCTCCTAACTGTCAAGGAATAACCTCGATTAATCATTTATCAGACGAATCCACCGTCTGCTCTACAGTATCCTTCTTCTTGGAAAAAGAGACTTTGTTCTCTTCGCCATGAATGAGTCTAATTATATTCGCCTTATGTCTGTAAAACGCAAGTGCTGCCATAACAAACAATATTATGCTTCCTTCAATTGCAGAATTATGTCCGCAATAACTCTTTGTAAAAGGCTCATATATATTGCCCATTAAACCAAATATAAGAAACTCTGCAAACAACAATGTAACTACTATAAGCGAACCAAGCGATACGTACTTGGTAATTGCCACACAGATTATAAATGCAAAAAGACACGTAAACATTATTCTAACATCAAGTACACCAAGAATAATCCCCGCCGTTGCAGCTATTCCTTTGCCGCCCTTAAAGTGCATATAGAACGGATAATTATGTCCGAGAATAACACCAAAGCCAGCCCAGATAACCAATGGGAAAATTAACTCCGGATAATAATTCACAGCAATCGCTCTTGCAACGAAGCAGGCAACTGCAGCCTTGAAGAAATCACCAAGTAAAACGACGAGTCCCGCACGTTTCCCAAGTACACGAAGTGCATTGGTGGTTCCTGCATTCCCGCTGCCATACTCTCTTATATCGATTCCATGAAGCTTTCCGTATATATATGATGTTTGGATAAGTCCAAGACAGTATCCCATTAAAATGCATAACAATCTAATTAACATTGTATCAGCCTTTCTCTTTTCGTTCTCTGTAAATAAAATGTATAGGCGTACCGTTAAAGCCAAATGCATCTCTTATTCTATTCTCGATATATCTTGTGTATGAGAAATGAGTAAGATTCTTGTCATTTACAAATATAACAAATGTAGGCGGCTTAACCGAAACCTCTGTGATATAGAATAAGCGTAATTTCCTACCCTTATCTGACGGTGGTTCCTGCATAGCAACTGCCTCTGTCAAAATCTCGTTAAGTACTCCCGTTCCAATTCTTAATGCATGATTATCTACAACAACATCGATAAGATCGAATAATTTCGGAAGTCGTTGTCCCGTTTTAGCCGAAATAAATATAATCTCCGCATAAGGCATAAATGAAAGAATACGTCTTACATCTTCCGTAAACTTATAAACACTCTTGTCATTCTTATCCGGAAGTATATCCCATTTATTAACAGCGATAATCATACCCTTGCCTCTTTCATGAGCAATTCCGGCAATCTTTGCATCCTGTTCAGTCACGCCTTCTGTCGCATCAATAACAAGCACGCACACATCGGCACGTTCAACTGCCGACACTGTACGAATAACAGAGAAACGCTCTATCTCTTCGTTAATCTTACTTTTTCTTCTAAGACCTGCTGTATCTATGAAAACATATTCTTTATCGTCACGAACAATCGCTGTATCTATCGCATCTCTTGTTGTACCTGCGATGTCAGATACGATAACTCTATCCTCGCCTAAAAGCTTATTAATGATAGAACTCTTACCAACATTAGGCTTACCTATTATCGCTACCTTAGGACGCTCATCTTCTTCCACACCCTTTGCTTCCATATCAAAATGAGACACAACCTCATCAAGCATATCACCAAGACCAAGCTGTGAAGATGATGAAATCGGGAACGGATCGCCAAGTCCTAAATTATAGAACTCATATACATCCGGCATGAACTTCTCAAAACTATCTACCTTATTAACAACCAAAACAACCGGCTTGCCGCTTCTTCTTAACATATCTGCGACCTTGCCGTCTGCATCAACAAGTCCCTGTCTTACATCCACAAGGAAAATGATAACATCTGCAGTTTCGATGGCAATCTCTGCCTGCTGACGCATACTCTTTAAAATGATATCTTCGCTTTCCGGCTCAATACCACCTGTATCTATCATGGTAAAGTTGTAGTCGAGCCAATTAACATCAGCATATATTCTATCTCTTGTAACACCCGGCGTATCCTTGACTATGGATATCTTTGAACCGGCAAGCACATTAAAAAGTGTGGACTTACCTACATTAGGTCTTCCAACAATGGCTACAATCGGTTTACTCATGTCTTCTCTCCTGTTCTTTTTACAACATCTAGTAACAAGGCTTGACATTTACCACAAAATCAAGCCTAACCTAGTGTATATTATATCTTTTGTTTTGTAAAGTTTTTTATCAAATTATTTTTTCAGCATCATTACAGCTGCATTGTTTCCACGCATACCGTGACTAGCTCTGTGAGAGAACAAGAACTCGTGATTACAGCATGTACATATATCGGTAATGTCTATATTATCTCTTGGCACCCCTGCCTCTGTAAGCACTATCTCGCATGCTTTGTGAAGATTAAGCTGGTATTTCCCATTATCTTTCTTATATATAAGAGCATTCACCTCTTCATAACTCTTACAGTTATTAATATAATCCGCAAACTCTTCTACAAAACGCACCGCAACATCTTCACTTACTTCATAGCATTCCTGACATATAGAAGGCGCTATCACGCACATTATATCAGAAGGTTTTGAGCCGTATTCACTCCCCATATACGCAACCATCTTCGCACCGATTCTTTCTACCGTGCCCTTCCAGCCCGAATGCGCCATCGCTATAACATGGTTCTTCGGATCATAGAACATAAGAGGCACACAATCGGCATAGAAAGTTATCATCGGTATTGACGGCTTATCTGTCACAAGTCCGTCAATTCCTTTGATATCGCTTTCCCTTACAATTCCCTTACCACAGTCTTCTTCCGTCACTTTATGAAATCTCACATCATGCACCTGGTCCGAAAAAACAAGCCTCTTCTCATCATAACCAAGTGCCAAAGCAAAACGTCTGTGATTCTCCATAACATTTTCCGGCTCATCGCCTCTTGTAAAACTAAGGTTCATCGCCGATAAATGATCATTTGAAACTCCACCTAATCTTGTTGAAAATCCATGAACTATTTCTTTTTTGTATTTTTCAAGTTTGGGAAACGTAATGTACGTCACCTCATTTTTCTTGTTGATTTTACAGCATTTATCTCTGCCCGGTATATATTTAATCCTTTTAATATTAATCACCTCACAACGCCCACATAAAGGCATTCTTATTATATCTTATATCTTCGCCTAGTATTGCCGCAACATCAAACCTTACAGGTGTGAACTCATTTAGCCTGTTCACATACATATAATGTCTTGCAACCTTGCAAATTGTTTTCTGCTTACGAACATCAACCGCCTCTTCAGGAAAGCCAAGGCTTTCATCTTTTCTGTACTTAACCTCTACAAAGCAAAGATACTCCTTATCCTTTGCGATGATATCCACTTCACCAAGCTTACATCTATAATTCATTGTTATAATACTAAAGCCATGTTCCTCCAAATACTTACGCATTCTTTGTTCCATGGCGGCACCAAGTTCCCTTTTATTGGTCAAATGTTACTTCCCCCTGTTAAGCTTACTCTTAATCTTATCCATACGGTCAACATATACGAGAATCTCCGCAACCACTCCATAAAGCTCCGGCGGAATCATATCTCCGATATCAAGTTTTAAGAGCGTATCCGTAAGTCCTTCATCTTTGTAGGTTGCCACATCGGCTTCCTTAGCCTTTTCTATAATTCTGTCAGCAATGGCACCTCGACCGACAGCCACAACCTGTGGCGCCTGATTGTCCGGATCATACGAAAGCGCTACCGCTTTTCTTCTATTATCCTGTTGTTTTCTTTCCATATATTTCTCTCCCATTACATATTTTGCTGTTTAGTTAAGTTTTACGAGCGAAACTTCTAATTGTTTTAAGGCGTCTCTTATGATTGCAGTTCCAACGCAGGCAAGCTTTCGCCCGTTTTGAGCGCAACGGTACTAAGTTCGTACTACGTACTCACTAAGTACCGGCGGTCAAAGAGGACC
>JAILRO010000023.1 GCA_024698145.1 Lachnospiraceae bacterium | reverse complement strand
AGTTGTGTAAACAGGGCTTTCAATTTTCTACTATGATATTTCAAAATATTCATTTCTTCAAACTGTGTAAAACCTGTGTAAAACTTGGTTTCTAAATGCTACAAACGCCTATAAATCGAGACTTTTCGAGAGTTGTAAGTTTATTGCCGTGGCAAACAAATAGTACTTTTATCATCTTTAAAAACCTCGTATTTTCAATACTTTCCGTATTATTGGCACAACTTAATTTAGCGTGTAATGGCATATTATTTTCACCAAAATATGTAAATGCCGGTATAAAACTTTTTATTTTATACCGACATTTTTTCGGTTCAGTTCTAATTCTTTTTCATCACACATAATCCTACATTGACATCAACAAAAAGTCTTCAACATCATCCTTAACTTCATCTAATAAACTTGGACTATGTCTATATTTGTAGACACAAAAATAAGTTATTATGTTATCCGCTTTTCGTATTCTGCAGGAGAAACATACCCTATCGCAGAATGCATTCTTTTTATATTGTAATAAGTTTCTATATATTTAAACACTTCTGCCTTTGATTCGGCAGGCGACTCAAATTTTGCATCATTTAATACTTATCCATTTACTTGACTATGCTGCACATAGTACATTTTCCATATCTGCCTATCGAAATTTATTTTTTTTCATTCTTGCTATTTTTTTATTATTAAGTTCATCCATATATCCAGCTGTAATGATTCCCGCAGGTAAAGCTACTATAGCAATGCCAAAGACGGATGATATCATAGTAATGATTTTTCCAGCAGAAGATACGGCATATATTCGACTGACCTTATCATTATCCTCCGTAATCCGGTTAAATACATTTGTTTATACTACTTCTTTTCTAATATAATCCATTCGCCTTCTTATTTGATCCGATTCGTTTGAGCACACCCTTTTCAACCATAGACTGCAGGCATCGCTTAATTGTAGAATCTGAACATTCTAATTGAACAGCCAACTCCTTACGTGTCAAATCAGGCTCTTCTCGCAAAAGCTCAATTATTCGAAGCTGACGTTCATCTAATTTTATTGGGTCATTTATTGGGTCATTTATCGGGTCATCGTGACCCAAGAAAAATTTACCACTAACATGCATTTCTCTATTGTGAAGCTCGTGTTTCTCATTCAGCAAAAGATTCCTTAAAAACATTTCCACTTCTTTGAACCGACATTTTTTTGTCGCATTCCTTGAACAGCATACTTGCGCTCACACAAAGATAATCATCAGAATATCGGATATCAAATGAGCCATTCCATGAGCAATCATAGCATACCCAATTCCGTATTTTCTGTACAAATGTCCGAAAGCAAGTCCCAGTCCTCCGTTGAACAAAAAGCAACGTATAAGAATTACAGGGGTAATCGAAGTCATCAATATAGCCTTCTTGTCGGGGTTAAAAGATTTCCACAAATGGACTTTCTCAGATAAAAGAATACCGATAGCTGCCAACACAACTCCAAAAATGATACCGTATTGAATCATGGTTGATAGCGCAATTAGTTCTCTCGTGGCATTTTGTTCCTGAAGTAATGCAAGCATTTCTTCCGACAATGAATCATAGCTGTAGATTCCGAGACAGTATCCGCCAATCAAACCTCCGAGCATGACAAATAAAAGGAATTTCCAATTTTTCTTAAAATAATTTTTCATAGTTTTCACCAAATCCTTCCTTTTTTCATCTTAACAATCAAAACGTATGATTACGGTAATAGTTTTTCTTATCCTCATACATTCTCTTGTCAGCTGTACTCATAGCCTGACGAATATCTGTATTCTTGTCTGAATAACAATATCCGAGAGCAAAGCTGACATCAGAATCATTTCTGTAAGAATCAAGTTTTTTGAGTTTCTTTTCGAGACTGTTTTCTGAAATGCCACCTGCAAGCACCATGAACTCATCACCGCCTGCACGGTAAATATCATTTCCATCAAATACCTCTTTGAGTATTTCCGCCGCTTTCTGCAAAAGCTTGTCGCCGTTGGCATGACCACTGTTGTCATTAGTCTGCTTCAATCCATTAAGGTCTACAAACAGCACCGCGGTATTATCCGATGCTTCGTCCTGACCACTGATAAGACGATCAACCCTCTGATTCATCGCGTTACGGTTCTTCACACCGGTAAGCGTATCATAAGACCCCATAATCTTAAGCTCATTTAACAGCTTGTGATTAGCAATTTCCGATGCTATAAAATACGATGTGCTCTCAAGAGTTGCTCTTATTCTCATGGTATTTTCCACATTGAAATTAAGCGCCCATATATAGCCCAATGTCTCGTTGTTATATCTTAATGGGTATAACACAATACTTTCGACATCTACTTCTTTAAGAGAGTCGCACCAAACAGGGTTACGCTCGTGCAATACTTCCATATCCCTTTCATTCTGTATAACCAGACAGGTACTTCCCGCAATGGTGTCATCCCATGTCTCAATAATTTCGAAGAAATTAGCATATTTCTTGCGAAGAAAATCTTCCACCGAATAATCGGCCTTCTCCGAACCCGCTGCTTCACTAAGTATTGAAAACGTACGTCTTTGCATATCTGTCAAAATCAAACATATTTTATCAGCTTCACACTGTTTTTGTATGTCGCTTATAATCTCATCCATTGTTTGTTTGAAATCATTTGTTCCGCGAAGCTTTATACAAGTCTCAAGCACCGTTGCTGAAATAACAGGGTCAACATTTGACAATTTTTTTGTACTTACGCCCGGTGTCAATTCCTGAGAGTACACAAAGTAATATGTATCATCCTCATCCGCCGCTATCGGCATCATATATATATCTACCCAAAAGCTGTATCTTTCAGGGTGTATATACGAATGAAACGGTTTCTTTAAAACCGCGCAACGATAGCATGAATCCTCAAAATTAAGATCCTTAGGAATATATCTTTCGTAAGGTGAGTTCGGAACAAACTTGTTATCAAGCATTTCCGCAAATGATATGTTATCTGAATTTTCTATCGATTCTACGTAGGCCTTATTGCCACAAACAATACGTATATCACCATAGTGTCCATCAGGAAAAACCCGGACAGACATTACGCACGACATGGGTTCGTAGCAATCGACTAACTTCTGTAAGTCCATTTTGTTACCTCCAATACACTTATCTCCAACACACTTATGCTTTACTTATGATATCATTAACCAGTTTCTCTGTATCCTCTACGGACAACGGACGTCCCCAAACAAATCCCTGGATATAATCACAACCGATACTTCTAAGAGTTTCAATCTGGCTATCGTCTTCAACACCTTCCGATATTACATCGAAGCCCATAATATGTCCCATTGAGATGATAGCGGCAACATACTGTCTCGAAGAGTCACTTGTGTTCATTTTATCAATAAATGATTTATCAATCTTTAAAAGATTTGCAGGGAATCTGTTAAGGTAACTTAACGAAGAATAACCGGTTCCGAAATCGTCTATCGCAATCTGTATTCCCATACTTTTTATCTCATCAATACACTGAAGCGCCTTATCAACGGAATCGATTATTATTGATTCGGTAATCTCTATCTCCAGCTTTTCTGCAGGAATCCCGCTCATTTCCAACAACGCTCTAATCTCATCGATAAAGTCATTTTTCATCATATGCCTTACTGAAGCATTAATACTAAGTGTTAAATCAGCGTCGGTTTTTCGAAGCAACTCGCCAAAGAACATTCCCGCCTTCTTAAACACGGTTCCATCAACCCTGTCAATCAAACCAACTTTCTCGGCAACAGGAATGAACTCGCCCGGGCTAATAATATTTCCTTCGCTATCCTTCATACGCGCCAAAGCCTCAAAACCACGCAAGTTGTGATCCATATCATACTGTGGTTGCAAGTTGAAGTATATGGTGTCATTTTCAAGCGCTGTTCTAATCTTATTCTCAACCTCAAGTATGTGCTCATCCCTTAACAAATCAGGGGTGAATCTTAATACATGATCGCCACTATTGGCTTTCTTGATAGCATTCATTGCAGCAGTAGCATGCAAAATGAGCGCATCAGTTGAATCTGCGTCCACAGGATATTCCGCATATCCAAAACTTGCCGACACGTAAATATCGCACTCCTCAACAGTCATAATTTCATCGAGTGCATCAACGTATCGCTTGATTTCTTTTTTGATTTGTGCGTCCGTTTGATAGTCACGAAGTACAAGCAAAAACTCGTCTCCACTTATACGTGTAATATAGTTATCGGACATCTCGCTCCAACGTCTTGCTGCCTCAATAAGTACCTGATTACCACCCTCGAATCCCAAGGTATCATTTATGCTCTTGAAATTATTGATATCTATGGCAACCGCTGTGAACTTCTCGTCTTTCATGATAAGTTCAGAAATGTATTCCGTACAGGCAAAACGGTTTGGTAAACGAGTAAGCGCATCCGTATAACTCATTTCCTTCAAACGACTAATGACCTTGTATCTTGCAACATGCGATGACACAAAATATGTAGTAAGCTCCAGCGTCTCTTTGATACGCATTGTTTTGTCCGTATCGAAATTAGTGGCCCATATAAAACCGATAATCTCTCCACCCTGACGAAGTGGGAAAAGTACAACACTTTCAACTCCCGCTTCAACAAGCGTGTCATACCACGGACGGTTTATCTTACTGTAATAATCCATGTCAGACTGATTGCTTATAATAATACAATCCAGTTCTTCCCCCAGCATCGCTTTCCACGACGATGCAATATCATAAAATTGTTCAAATTCTGTAACCTGTTTGATTACACTACCCGGTCTGAAATCAGCGGCAAGAATCGAACACTCCGCCTCCTCATCATTCGTCAAAAGAATGGTACAACCTTCGGCATCACAAATCTGTCGTATCTCTGCAATAACATCCTTCATCGTTTCTTCGAGATTGTCTGACTTGTGCAATTTAATACAGGTTTTGAGAACATCATTAGCTGTGTCTGAAGTGCCAACCCTATTAAGAATAGCGTCCTCATTGCCTGATGCAGTAGCTATGTAATAACAATAAAAAGTATTACCTTCGTTGTAGTCAATCGGAATAACATAAAGATCAAGCCACAAATCTATATTGCTTAAATGTGCATATGTGTGGATCTCCTTTTTTTCTACAGATGCCTGATAACACACATCTTCAAAACTACGATTTTGCGGAAAATATTCCGTATACAAAGCACCTGAAACAAACGAGCACTTCTGCTCAGGAGCCTCCTCACTCATTCTCATATCAATCATTTCAAGATACTTTTTGTTTCCCGCAATAATTCTAATATCGCTGTATCCGCCATCTTCTGTTTTGTCTACTGAAACAACGCATGTAGGTGAATAAAACGAATCAACGAACCCCCAAAAATCCATAAGTAACTCCTTTCTTATGAAACCTTCTCCCGGTTTATTCAACCACTATTTCATAACTAACCAGAAACTCCTCACCCGGTTTAAGTTCATTTCCATATTCTCTGTCAGCAAGTCCCCCATTAAACTCCTCGCTGTCACATCTTCCATACCATGGTTCTATACATATAAATGGTGCCCCTTTGCCGGCAGGTGACCACAAGCCAAACAACGGTGCATCAAACTTAACGGTAAGATAACGCTCTCCGTCCGGTTTACAAAGCGATACGACGTGCGCCTGATTACCCTCCACAACAAGCGCATCCTCGTCAAACAAATGCTCATCTATCTGCAACTTCCCACCGTTTGTTGCAAGCAAAGCGTCTTTCTTATACACAAGACCGTTATCCGAAAGCTTTGAATATATAAGGTCTTTATCAGTATCAAATTCAATAAAGTAATCCGTCTGCTTTCCACAGTTTTCTATCGGGCACATAAATGCAGGATGTCCGCCAATTGAAAAATACATCTCCTTTTCATCCTCATTTACTACGCGCCACGTAACCTTCAAATTATTGTCAATTAACTTGTATCCAATCTCTAAAGAAAATGCAAAAGGATATTTCTCATAGGTCGAATCGTCAGATGACAACGAGAACCATGCCTCCGTTCCGTCATTAGATACCAACGAGAAATCCATGTCTCTCGCAAAACCATGCTGTCCCATAGAGTATGTTTTTCCCTCGTAAATGAACTCCTTATTTTTAAGGCTTCCAACAAACGGGAAAAGCACGGGCGATGAACGCTTCCAAAACTTCTCATCTGCGTTCCACAAATACTCAGCACCGTTATCCTTTTTTACAAGACTTGAAAGCTCCGCCCCAAAATGATTAATCGTTGCTTTCAAGGTATCATTTTCCAATATTACCTGCATCTTATAACCCCCTCTTTATTATTTCCAAGGTCTTGCTTTGCCAAGCCAGCCGTTATTCTCCCAGTATTCCTTTTCAACTTTGCTTGAACCCAAGTCCTTTAACTGCATCATACGCATAAGACCAAACATGAACTTTGTTTTAAATGCTGTCTTAACCTTTTTCATGTTTGAAATCTTGTTGGCAATCTTGGTCGTGTCCGAATCTATCTTTGCTTTTTTCTTGTCTGACACGCCTTCCCAATTCATTGCCTGAACACTTAAGCCGTAAGGAATTACACAAGACACTCCCCAGTTATTCAAGGCCGTGACAACATCCTTAACCGCTGTCTTTGTGCCCGCTCCCGCTGCAGTCGATACAACAATCGCACGTTTACTAAACATGCATTTTCTTGGTCTGTGTGCCATCCAATAGTTAAATGTTAAGTCAATAAAACTCTTCATTGGTGCTGAAGCTCTCATGCAATAAGTCGGTGTCGTGAAGATCAAAACATCCGCAGCCTCAACTTCCTTCATAATCTTATTCTTTTCCTCATAATACGGACATTTTGTGTCATCATCTATACATGTATAGCAGCCATGACAAAAATGATTCAGATCCTTTGGAAGAAAAAACTCTGTTATCTCTCCACCTATTTTATCAGCTATCATACGTCCGATATTGTATGTACTTCCCTTGTGATTCTGTCCATGTACCAATACAATTTTCATTTTGTTCTCTCCAACTCTTTTCTCTATTATACAATATAATTCTTCGCTTGTCTGTCAAACATCTTACAATAGGTTGGCATTTTTGAAAAAGTTTTATTTTACTTTAATCTTAATTGTAGCTTTTGTACCGCTTCCATCAAGTGCGGTAACTGTTATTTTAGTCTTACCCTTTTTAATACCTTTTACGACACCCTTTTTACTTACCTTGGCAATCTTTTTGTTTGATGACTTCCAACTAAATTTCTTAAACTTCTTGTTCGTTGAAAGTGTTGCCTTAAGCTTGATAGTCTTGCCAACTTTGACTGTCTTTTTTGATGCTTTAATTTTTATTTTTGCTGCAGTCTTGTTTTCTGCACTGCCATCCTGTGCACTATCGTCCTGTGTAGCCGTGTCTGAAGGTGCTATCTGCTGATTGTTTCCACCCGGCTGTGTGTTGCCTCCACTTGCAGGTGTTTCATTACCTTGTGTTCCACCACCGCCATGCTGTTCCTGTCCGGGTTGTTCCTGTCCGGGCTCCGTAGTACTTGAAGTTTCTCCGGTATACTTTAATACATCAACATCCAAACCACTCTCATTTTTAGGCGTTATGGAAAACAACGCTGTTTTGGATGTTTCATCCGGAGTGATTGTTGCCCCTGTTTCAACCGTTATCGACTTGCTGCTGATAGCATCTTTAACCTCTCCTGCCTCTCCTGTTGTAGAACAAACAGAAATCTTGGCATTTGATTTAATTGTAACCGCCTCTGTTGCACTGACCACCGATGCACCTGTGCCGCCATAAGCTGTTACTTCTCCTCCTCTAAGCTCAACATTTTTTGCTTCAATTGCAGCATTATTATTCGAGCCACCTTTTGTAGTTACTGTACCGCCGGATACTCTTACTGTGCCGGATGATTTTATTCCGGTATCTACAGTCACATTTCCTGATGTAATGTCCACATTTCCGGCATCAAGATAACCTCCAACCTTCACCTCTCCGGTATTTGCATCCAATAACAGATACGAAGCATTAATATTACCTGTGACAGTAGTACTTCCCTTAATCTCTACCGCAACCTCAGCGTCTAATCCTTTTATTGTTGCAGCTTCCATTGTTATTTTTTCGCTGTTTGAATTGGCGTCCTTCTTAAGACTTATTTCAATTTCACTGTTAACTCCAACTATTTTGTAATCATGCCCTGTTTTGAGAGTAAGCTCACCATTATTCAAGGTCAAATCCAACGAATTAAGATATGTGTTATCAGTGTAATTAGATCCGCCCGGAAGCTTGCTTACATCAATCTCACAAATCTCTAATTGCACTGTTTTCGCTGCAACAGTCTGAGAAATATTACAGCTTTTTATAAGTGAACCACTTTTTACAATAACGGAATCTGTGTATTTTTTCGCACTTTTTCCGGCCTTTAATGATATTTCAACTGTATCACTTTTTCCCGACGCAAGTGTTGTACTACTTAGAGTTTTAACTACTTCAAAGTCGGTATTAGATCCTTTTCCAAACGAAACAACCAATCCCTCTAATGTCTTGTTGCCTGTGTTTTCAATAGTTATTGTCAGCTTACCCGGATCCTCATACATTTCCTCTACATTCGGAATTACTCCGTTTTCCGGAGAAACACTAAGTGTAAAATCTCCTACTGTTGTACTGGTTCCATTTTCAGCATCCTGATGTGCTCGATATGTATTGACCAACCATATAGCCGTTGTTGCCAAGTCTGCCTCTACCCATCCGCCTTCTTTCTTAGAGCATGATGATTTTAGATACGAAGCAGATTCATCCTTATTACACAAACTCCAACAACAATAACTTACACCGTTTTCGTCAAAAAGATTAATCCATTTATCCGCATTAGCAGTGTCAAAACTTCCGTTTCCGCTTGCATCACACACACCAAACTCTGTAACAAATATTGGTGTTTGAGCTTTAATTGCTGTTTCTACCTTTTTCATTTTGTCTTCATAATGACTTCCGGAATAAAAATGGAATGTATAAAGAATATTTTCAAATCCGTCACTCTTTAAAGGCTTTTTGACAACGTCGTCTACATCCTGTGACCATGTATTCGTTCCACATACTATTAATGCATCGCTTCCACAATCTCTTATAACCTTTGCAATTTCCTTACAATAGGTGTATAGATCACTACCATTTCCGTTATACCATTCAACTCCTGTCGGCTCATTACAAATCTCAAAGATTACATTGTTGTAATCCTTATACATTGTTGCATATTTTGTAAAAAACGCTTTTGCATCTGCCTTGGTTGTGTGAGGATTTTCTGCATGAATATGCCAATCAACAATTACATACATTCCAAGGTCTGTAGCTGCCTGAACACCTCTCTGGATAACCGTATCCATGCTATCCTTAGCACCTGCTGTATAACCATTTTGCGTAACATATGCAGCAAGGCGAACCATATTAACTCCCCACTCATCACGAAGGCTCTGGTACGCGCCTTTATTTACATAGTTATATCCTACATCCCACTGAATACCATGACTGCTTGCGCCTCTTAACTGAAATGGTGTACCATTCTTATCAACAATAATAGGTGCGTCATATCCTGTTACATCTGCGAGTCTGAGTTTGCCGTGTTTTCCAACAGGGGTATCTGTAGCTGCAACTGTTTTTGTCTTTCCGGTAAGCTCATATTTAAGTTCTCCGCTTGACGTTTCTCCCCCACCTTCGGTACCGTACACAAACTCTACTGTCGGAGAACCAAGTGTAGCTCCTCCTCCAAAACCAAATTTTATATCATCACTGCGTATACAAGAGTAAGTTTGTCCTGCATTAAGTACAGCAGTATAACTTATTATAATATCCGAACCGCTTTTAGATGCGGAACATCCCCAGGATTTCAGATTATCAACTGTTCCTGTAAATGGTACTTTGATCTTTATTCCACTTATAGCACTGTCCGTACCGTTTGTTACAGAATAATTGTATTCCGACCAATCTGAGTTACCTTTTAATTTTTCAACCTGCGCAGTTACCTCTTCACTTGTACTGCTCCGGACGGGCTCAGCACTTACACTTTTCTGTGGCACACAAACACCGCCTGCCACCATAACAAATGCCATAAAACAAGCCGTAATTCTTTTCTTAAATCCTGCGATTTTTCTCATTAGAATCCTCCGTTTTTCTTAAACAAAATTATTATGCATTTCCTTTCTTGCCGGTCAAATAATACACCGCAAGTGCCGTTCTGTGTGATAACCCTTCCTTTGAAAGTATTCCCGTTATATAGTTTTTTACCGTCCCCTCGGATATGAAAAGCTTGCCCGCGATTTCCTTGTTGGAAAGTCCCTCGGCAACCGCCTTGATTATTTCAAGCTCCCTATCCGTATAATCAGATGCGTCAAAGCCCTCCGCGCCTCCGGCCTTGTTATCGACCGTAAGCGAGCCTAACACATTCTCATCCATAACTCCTGAACCGTAATACACCGATTTAATCATCTGCTTTAGATGCTCCGGTGTGTGGTTCTTAATCAGATATCCCTTTGCACCGTTTTTGAGTGCCTGTCTTACCAAATCATCATCATCAAAGGTTGTCAAAATGAGCACCTTCCCAAGACCTTTTTCAACAATGATTTTTGTCGCCTCGATTCCGTCCATCTCAGGCATCTGAATGTCCATAAGAAAAATATCCGGTGCCTGCTTAGTTGCAAGATCGATAGCTTCCTTTCCTGTTGCTGCCACGCCAAGCACTTCAAACTCATCATCAACATCAAGTATTATTTTCATTCCGTCTCTGACGAAATCACTGTCGTCTGCAATTATTACCTTAATCTTATCCATTAAGAGCTCCTTAACTGACCTTTCAAATAAACTTCTTATATATTATTAGTTATAAATAATTCTCACTTTAATTGCAATATCATATTAACACAAAAACCGGGTTCTGTCTCAAAACTTAAAGTTCCGCCCACCGCTCTTACTCGCTGTCTCATACCAGATATACCCATGCCGTCATTTACTTCCACACAGCCCACGCCGTCATCCTTAATACTGCATCGCAAAACCTTGTTCATCACGACAATATCGATATGGATGTGCTTACATTTTGCGTACTTCATTGAGTTGGAAACCGCTTCAAAGGCATTGTCCAATATAACCTCCCAGAGCTCATCCGTGATAAGCGACATATCGCCCTCTGTTTCAAGCTCTGTCTCAACACCCTTACCGGTACAATCCTCGCATAGCTTATATAACTGCAAGAGTGCCAACTGTTTTTTCTCCGGACGCTCCTTTCGAAGTATCCCTCTAATCTCATCCATACCTGTTCTAAGCTGGTCGATGACTGCCTGAACCATCGCACGCGATTTCTCCGGATCCTTATCCATCAACACCTTAACGCCCTCTAACTGATAAATGGAGCCGTTAATATTGTGTCCTAACTTATCATGAAGCGTCTGGGAAAGACTTGCTCTCTCCTCCAAAATCTGGTTCTCGGCAAGCAGCATGTTACGCTTCATTTCCGCCTTCGTTTCAAACTCACGATTTCTCATATCACGTTTAAGATTCTGCTCAACACGGACATCCTCCTGCATCCTCTTTTGATAACCCGCCACAACATAATTCTGCTGCATATAAAGTATTGCAATAAGCAACACCACAACAAACTGCATCAAAAAACCAATCGGTGTTTGAACGAGCGTTCCAAACAGTGGCAGTAAGTACCATTTATAATCAAGATTTGGAAACAAAGATAACAACTCATAAACACTTGAAAAACCCAAAAGATAAAAAGACATTCCGCCGACATACGCCAACGCAGCAAAAATCAGCGCCGCAAGCACGCACATTGCAAGCCTCTTCTTCCCATCAAACAGTTCCTTGACAGACATCAGTCCGATATAAAACGAAACAAGCAGGAGTATCCATACAGATACCCCTGACTCCTCTGCTTCATTTATTAATCCATAGACGGAAAACACTACTGTCAGCGCAAGTTTTATAAAGATAAAATAATTATTTCTGATTCTATCATTCATAGTTTTTGTACTTGATTCCCACACTTCCGAGACTTAACGTAATTATCAAATATGCTACTGTAACACATAATAACACAAGATAGACTTTGTTGTCATCCACCATTAGCATTTCCACGCCGTCGAGGAACCATTTTTGCGGCATCATGCAGGACATGATTTTGACCGCCTTGGTCGTCGAGTCTAACGGGAAGTAAAGTCCTGACAACAAAGATGACATGCTCCAAAGTGTAAATGCTGCCACATTGGCACTCATTACATTATCAAGCAATATTCCAAACAACAGGCTTATTGAACAAAAGATAAGTCCCATAAGGAATATAAGTGCTATGAAGCTTGGACGGCTTATGCCGATTTTTTCTTCGGAGATTGACAGTGTCGTGATGCTTATTATTATCGAAAGCATTCCCGCTACAACTGCACTGCTTACAAACTTTGCCGCGTAATATCCTGTGTTTGAGAGATTGGTAAGTTTAAGTCTTGTAAGCACCATATCCTTCTGCTCTTTGATAACGGTATGTGCTATAAAAAGTCCTCCAAAGACATATCCCATTGTAAGAATTGCAAGTGCATATCCCATGATTGCCTTCTGGTCAAGCTGATGGTTTGTAAGCTCTCTTTGGTCCTTTCCTCCAAGATGCTTAACCTGCTTTTGAGGAACGTTCTCATTCATTGCTTCTAATGTTTTTATTACGTTATCCTCTCCTGCCATTTGTACTGCGTTTTTAATCTGACCCAAAGACAATTTAAGATCATTTTCCAAAAGCTTGTATCTTTCATCGTCGGATAACACGTATACCGTAAGGCTATCATTTACATCCCCCGCAAGGGCTTCCTTGTCAAAGTCTTCTCCAAGATAGATAGATGCACCCATTCGGTCTTCGTAGCCGTCATAATGATTGCGCTCCTCAACTTCTTCTCTTGTCATGCCCGGCACCTTTACCCTGCACACGATAAATGCACCACTGCTAAGCAGCTTATTCAAAACGTAATCCGAAAGTTCACTGTCCGACGCATCATATACCTTGACTACGCATTTTCCTTTTCCACCGTAATAAGCAACCTTGCTGTCCATATCGTCAAGCTCGACAATCTCCGTCTCGCCCACCATTTCATAGGCGCCAAGATTGGTCTGCTCAATACCAAGTATTATTGTTGAAAGAATCGGTGTGGCAACAAGGAAAAACCAAAAGCCTTTATTTCTAACAAGCAATTTTAATGTTATTTTAATTATCTCAAACATTACTTTCCTAACCTCCTTACACTTCCAACTAATATCGTTAATGCTGAAGCAACTACTGCTATCGCTCCTGAATAAAGCAGAGAGCTTTTTACAAACGGGCTGCTGCCTGTGCTTGAAAGCTCCACGAGTGCTCTGTTTTCATGGTAGAGTGGCATTGCAAGCTTTAACGTCTCGGGATGAGTTGCGTACATATATGTCTCAAAGCTTCCTCCAAAAAATCCCGCGAACCAAACAACCGAAAATGATATGATTATTGTCGCTACCATGCTTCCCGTAAGTTCGTATAAGAACATTTCAAAGGATGTGGCCGCAACTATTGAGACAAATACTATCGCAGCTGATAGTGCTATATTACCCCAATGCACTCCAAAGGCAAGCGCGATAACAGCTGATGCCACACCTATTCCGATTGAAACGACGCTTACTATCGGAACAAGTCTTGCAATGTAAAGCTGCGCAACTGAAAGATTCGAAACCTTAAGTCTGTCATTGATTTTGTTCTTCTTCTCATTGGAAAACAGACCCGCTGCACACACAATCGCACACCATCCAAAGTATGCTATATAAATCATTCCGTAGTAATCGGTTGAACTTATGGCAGGTGCAAAGGAAGGTTTTTTGACATTTATTGAGATATCATTTACATCACCGCTTATTGCTGCGTTAAAAAATGCTGACATCATGTATTCAAGTGTTGTTCCCTCAACTTTGGCATCATCACTTTCATATATCTTATAGGTGTCGTCCTTAAACTCTACAAATCCGCCAAGCTCGTGTTCGTCGATAAGCTTCTTTGGTGAACCGTTATCATACTGAACAAATGTTATTCCGTTTTCTTCTCCTGCCTTTTCAAGATATTTAATATAGTCTTCGTACTTGCCATCGTCCTCAAATCTGTATCCGACCTCAAACTCCGGCACCGCTTCATAGCTTTCCATAAGTGAAGAAAATGCACTCATAAGTACCGCGGAAACAACAATCGGACAAAACACAAACAGAAGAATGTTCACACCGTTTCGAAACATTATTTTGAAATTGTTTTTAATCAAATATCTAATCATATCAATAATCCCTCAATTTCTTTCCGGTAAGTGTAAGGAACACTTCCTCTAACGTAATTGATTCCGTATCATTAACCACCAGTTTCTTAAGTTCCTCTGATGTTCCGCTTGCTATAATTTTTCCGTTATCCATTATTGCTATACGTGTGCAGATTGCTTCAACCTCTTCCATGTAGTGACTCGTGTATATTACCGTTGCCCCGTTTTTGTTAGACTCCTTTATCTTTTCAAGAATGAAGTTTCTTGACTGTGGATCGATACCGACTGTCGGCTCATCAAATATCAGAAGCTCCGGGTGATGCCCTATCGCACAGGCGATGTTAAGTCTTCTCTTCATTCCACCCGAAAAATTCTTGGCATAGTCATTTCTTCTTTCAGAAAGTCCAACATATTCAAGAGACTCATCTATTCTCTCTTTTAATTCGCTGCCTTTGATTCCATATAACGAAGTAAAAAGTTCAACGTTCTCCCAAGCTTTCAGACTTCCATGAATAGCAAGATTTTGCGGAATGTAACCTAACTTTGTACTTAACTCTTTCTTGTTTTTACGAAAATCCTTCCCCAAAAACTCAACCGTCCCAAAATCAGGCTTGATGATATTACATATCATATTCATCGTAGTACTTTTTCCTGCTCCGTTAGGTCCGAGTAAACCGAATATCTCCCCTTTCTTAATCTCAATATTTAGGTTATCAACCACTGTTTTGCCATCGTATTTTTTTGTCAGATCTACTGTTTTTAATATTGTATCCATTCTTACATCTCCATTCTTTTATTGTTTGTTTTCCTGTTTCTGATATTAAAATACCAAAACGCACATTTCTTGTGTAGTGAAAAAAGATACAATGTCAACATGACTTTTGTCATGTTTTATATAACAAGAAACATGGTTTCTTGTTATATAAAAATAAGCCGGATGATTCCGGCTTATCTTTCTTTACTCTATATTAGATGCCCACTCTATCGCATCATCGATATGTTTTCTGAAATTGTCTCGTCCGACCTTTTCAACAAATCCGCTCTTCTCCATGGTCTTCATCGGCTGCTCGTTAACATGCGAGAACACCATCGAAACTCCGGCTTCCTTACATCTGTCGTAAAGCTTTTCAAACTCATGCATTGCCGATGCATCAAGAGCAGGAACTCCACGCATACGGAAGATTATAACCTTGGTAAAGTCTTTAAAATGAACCCCTGCAAGTCTGTCCGCATCTCCAAAGAACATCGGACCGGCAATCTCATAGATACGCACATGCTTAGGAATCTCCTTAAGGTCTATTCCATCCGGATCCTCTTCGGGATCGTAATACTTCCAGCCTGATATAACCGACTCATCACTCATTCTCTTCATAAAGAGTACGCAAGCCATTATCATACCAACCTCAATAGCAACAACAAGGTCAAATACAACTGTCAGAATAAATGTTATAACAAGTACTACTATATCACTCTTTGGTGATGTCTTACACAAATGTACAAAAGTTCTCCACTGGCACATGTTATACGCAACCATAAAAAGAATAGCTGCTATTGTCGGCATCGGAATAAGCGCTGCATACGGCATCAAAATGACAAGCACCAGAACAAGAACAAGCGCATGAACCATTCCTGCAACCGGTGTTCTACCACCATTCTTAATATTCGCCGCAGTTCTTGCTATAGCACCTGTAGCAGGAATACCTCCGAAAAGTGCAGAACCCACATTACCAACACCCTGTGCAATAAGTTCCATGTTGGAACGGTGATGTGAATTAATCATTCCATCTGCAACCACGCAAGAAAGTAACGACTCTATCGCCGCAAGAATTGCAATGGTAACTGCATCAGAGGCAACATTTCTAATCATTGAAAATGACATGTCCGGCATTGTAAAACTCGGCAACTTGTTGCTTATCGTATATAAATCACCTATCGTGTTAACGTTCATATTAAGTGCCTTAACCATAACTATTCCAACGATTACAGCTATAAGCGAACCCGGAATCTTTTCTGAAATATAAGGCCACACTATTAAAATCACAAGACACACAACTCCGACGATAAGCGCCTGAACATTAAATGTTGTTATATTGGCAATTATCGCTTTGACCTTGTCCATAGTCTCAATAGTTACTGTTCCCTTAGGATATGTTAGTCCAAGGAAATCCTTAATCTGACCGACAAGAATCGTTACCGCTATACCTGCCGTAAAACCGGTTGTTATAGTGTATGGAATAAACTTAATCAGCGAACCGAGTCTTAACAAACCCATGATTATAAGCAAGATTCCTGCAAGCACGGTTGCAAGTGCAAGTCCGGCCATTCCGTTTTTTGCAACTATTCCTGCAACAATCGTGGCAAATGCTGCCGTAGGACCTGCAATCTGGACACGGCTTCCGCCGAGAAATGATATCAAAAATCCGGCAATTATCGCTGTGTAAATACCCTGCTCCGGACCAACTCCCGATGCAAGGGCTAACGCAATAGAGAGTGGTAGTGCTATAATAGCAACTATCACTCCCGAAACAACATCAGTTACAAACTTCTTTCCATCGTAAGTTTTCATTACGCTGAAAAGCATTGGTTTTAACTTATCCTTCTTCATTTTCTGTGTACTCCGTCTCTATATCATCTATTTCGGTAACCGCCACCATTACCTCGTCCTCATCTACTTCCAAATCGTCAGAAGTATCATCGGTTTCTTCTTCCTCTTGGTCAGCATTTTGAGCCTCATATGCTCTCCACGCACGCCTGTTAATCTCTTCCTCAATCTCTTGCTTAATAAGACCTTTTATTGTCCATGTCTTCATATGCCATAAGTTATAGCAAAGAAGTATAAGACTGATTATCGGGCAAACTAACATGAGTCCTCTAAAAATTAATATAACTCTCTGTTCATCATCCTGAACTCTTGCAATATTCTCCCAATAAGGATAACCGACACCGGAAGTTCTCATGCCTCTGTACTTCCACATCTTCATTCCGGTTATGAGTTCCATCGTTTGATAGCGCTTCGTATTTTCTATTATATCAACGTTGTCAAATGAAAGTGGATTTTTTTCTTTTCCAAGCGTCTCTTCGTCCTCATCAAAGAAGCCGTAAGCCTTTCTCAATGCATTATATGCGTAGTTTGAAATAGGGTTTGGATACACTGCTTCGTAACATGTTACGCACAATTCCTCGTCATTTTTCTTAAGTTCATCAAAACACATGTACACGCGGTTCTCGTCACCGTACGCCATTTGAAATGTTTTATCTTCATCTACTGCAACGACACCTGCAACAAAATACACGTTGTTACCAATCCATACCTGCATTCCGACTATGTCAGTCGAACCAAACATTGCCCATGCAAAATTCTCGTCAACGACTATTCTGTCATGATTAAGATCACTCTCTGCAATATAACTTCCGGCAAGCAGCTTCATCGGATGAAACTGAAAGAAGTCTCCACCGATTCCGACTGCTTTTGTCGACAATGTATTATTGTCTTTTCTTATATCTATCTTGGTCTCACCACAATAGGCATCCATCCACACGCGACCACCCGATTTGGACTCCGCATATGAATCCTTCGTAATTGTTTCCGCAAGTGATGCACGCACGGTGTTAACCTCTTCCTCGCCTTCTTTTCTTCCCGAGGAAATGAATGCACTGACCTGTGCATACCTCATATCATTTGCATCATCATTTTCCCAACGCGCTGCCTCCTGTTGAGAGTAAAGTTCTTCCGCTTTGTCTTTTGCAATGCCCGAAAGAATGCAGAACGCAACAAGACACAACACATTTACTATGATGATAATTCTATGAAGTTTTATATAATCCTTAATTCGTGTCATATTCTTTTCCACCATATGTTGTTATTCCACAAGTCTTACCTGCATTCCGTTCTCAAGTCTCTTTGATGAGTTGGTAATAACATTATCATACTCATATACTCCTCCGGTTACGCCGGAAGAATTGTCATCAGAAGCCTGCACCTCAACATCCGCACGCTTAACTGTATAACGGTTACCCAGAGGTGTTCCTTTCACTTTCAAAACAAGAACAAACTTACCCTTACTGTCCTCTTTGATAGCATTATTAGGAACTACCGCATCATATCTGTTCTTTCTTTCTCCAACAGAGAAAGCAAGTGTCTCTCCAACCTTGACATCTCCCTTCACTTCAAATGTTACTATCATTTTCTGATTAGGATTCTCTGTGTCAACTTTGATGCTCTTTACCGATGCAGAAACGCTGTCATCCCAGATATTCTCAATAGTAGCTTCATCGCCTACTTTAATGAGTTTACTCTGTGGCTTTGTTATAGAAACCTTAACAATGTATCCGCTGTCAGCCAACTGAAGCTTGGCAATCGGTGTATCTGCCGCAATCTCATCGCCCGGCTTTACGGAAATCTCAGATATTATTCCATCTTCCTCTGCCTTGATTTCCTTAATATCATTTTTGCTCTTTAATTCATTTATCTTTTCTTTCTGCTCTTCTATCTCTTTCTGTGAAGCCTCATTATCCATAGCCTCTGACTTAGCAGTAAGTGAATCCTCTTCTTTTCTCTTATCAAGTGCTCTTACCAAAGACTCCAAAGTTTTCTTCTTATCCTTAACAGCAGCTTTTGCTGCAGCAAGTGTCGGCTTTTCCGAAAGCTTTGTTATCTCTGCATCATTGGCTTCTTTTTTCTTTGTAAGCGTATCCATAGAAGCTGTAGCAGTCGCAAGATCTGTCTTAACTGTCTTGCTTGATTTAAGTGCGTCTATCTGCTTCTTTTCTTTATCTATTTCTGCCTGTTTGTCTTCAATACTTCTTGTAATCTCTAACGTGCTTTCTCCGGAATCCTGCGCAATAGCCAAATCCTCTTTAAGTCTCTTCATGGCTTTCTCGTCTTCTGCAAGCTGTGTTACCAAAGCATCATAATCGCCTATTTCTTTGTAAGCATCAGACTTTGTCTGAAGATCGTCAATTCGAGCCTGTAAAGCTGCCATGTCTTTGGCTATCTGTGTCTGTTCCTTCTGTGCCTTCTTAAGTGCCTTATCAGTCTTGGCAGCAGCTTCCTGATCATCAATTGCCTGCTTCAAATCATCTTTTGCATCTTTGATTCCAATATTATCTTCAGTATAATCCGGCGCCATCTTAAGAAGGGACTTCGCGTACGCAAGCTCTTTTGCCTCAAGATCCTTCTCTGCATCGTCAAGCTCTGTATTCTCGCCTTCCTCAAAAGTGAACAATACATCTCCTTTTTTCACTTCGTCACCGGACTCAACCTTAACCTCTTTTACTATTCTCTTTCCACTTACAGTTATCTCTATATCCGTGTTTGTCTCAACCGGTCCCTGTCCACGAACCTTGTTTGAAACCGTACCCACTGTTACCGGTTCTGTTGCAACCTCCGGCAGAGAATAATTCATAATCGTGTTGGAGAAAAATGTCAACAGCAACAACACTACAACAAAAACCGTTGCCACCTTTTTAATTATTTTTTTTCTTTTTGAATCTTCCATCTTGATCCTCCTGATTAAAACCCTTTATTATTCTAGTCTGCCATTAACCTTTTACACTTCCGGAATAAGATATTCCTTCAACAAGATACTCCTCACCATAAAGGAATATCAATATAGTAGGTACCATATAAATGGTCGCCACCGCAAACGCCAATCCAACTTCTCCTGTATTTATTTTTGACAAAAATACCGAGAGCGGATGTTTGTCCGCATCGGACAACATGATAAGCGGTTGCTCAACCATGTTCCAATAATCTATAAATACGAGTATTGCTACCGATGCAATCGGTCCTTTACAAAGAGGGATACAAACCTTTGTAAATATCTGCCATTCATTAGCTCCGTCAAGCTGTGCTGCTTCGATAAGCGATGTTGGTATTCTTCTCATAAACTTTGTTAACAGGTATACACTAAATGGTGCAAAAATACCCGGTAGAATTATCGACCATCGTGTATCTAATATATGCATCCAATCCGCCACAATATAGTTTGGAACAAGTGTTACCTGAAACGGCATAAGCATTACCGCAACATACGCAAAAAACAGCCATTCCTTTTTCTTGGTCCGAAACCTCATAAAACTGTAGGATGCACCTAGCGCCACAACTATCTGAAATATCATTATCGGAATAACAAGTATCACCGAATTCCAAAACTTAAGCAGATATTCCGGACTTTTCAAAAGCACCGTTGAGTACTGATTAAAATCCACCATATCAGGAATAAACTTAAGATTGACCTTCTCTGCAACATAATCGGTATCACGTTCTCCGAATTCTTTTTCCTTGTACTTGTTAAAGATTACTCCGTAGTTAGTCGTAATTTCCGCTGATGACATGAAAGAATTAGCCATGGTCAAAATTGTAGGCAAAAGAAATGATATTGCAAATGCTGCCGCTATAAATGTAAGCAGTATTCTCTTTATCAAATGTCTCTTTTTGGCATTCCTTACACGCCATTCTTTGAATCTGTCAACTTTTTCCGAAACCTCCTCTTTTTCTACACTCTCAATTTCCGGATTATCTGTATTTTCAAAAGCTTCCGCTTCTTTGTTTTCATTCTTTAATTCTTCTATATCGTTATTGTTCACATCTGTCATCCTTCCACATCCTTTCCATAGCGATCCTCTGCAAAGAACAGGCATCCGATTACAACACACATGACAATTCCCATGATTATCGCAGCAGCTGAAAGCTTCTGATAGTCTAGGGACTTAAATGTATTATTCATAAAATGCTGTAACATGTATAACGAATCATACGGGTAATCCCCGGTGAGAAGATAAACCTCTCTAAATACCTTGAAAGAATTAATAAGTGAAAGGATTGCCACAAACAATATCGTCGATGAAAGATATCTCAACTTGATATACCAAAACTTCTGAAACTCGCTCGCACTCTCTAGAGTTGCAACTTCCAACACATCGCGTGGTATTGCGTTTAGTGCCGACATAAAAAGTATCATGTTATATCCAAGATTTTTCCACAAAAACAGAATTACAATCACTATCTGACTGTAACTTGATTTGAACCAGTCTATAGAGTTTCCTCCAAGACCTTTTATAAACTCATTGATTGCCCCGTTATAATCGAAAAGCACCTGCCATATAAGAACGATGGAGGCCACCGGCACCATCATGGGGCTTAAGAAAAATGTACGGAACTGACTCTTCATAGGAATGTTTTCCTCAAGAATCAACGCCATAACCAAAGATAATATAACCGCAAGCGGCACTGCAACCAATGAAAAGGTTGCAGTGTTTTTTGCCGCTTGCTGGAATGAGGAGTTCTGTATTATACGTACAAAGTTTTCAAATCCAACAAACTTGTGATTGATAGGATTGTCAACAAGAGCGTAGTATATAACAACGGCAAACGGCAACAGGAAAAAGAGAAGTACTCCAAGCAAACTCGGCAACATATACAATACCGATTGCTTCTTGTCTTTCTTGCTCATTTCAGGTTTCTTATATGCAATTCCGTCTTCCGTTACAAGCTCTTTTTTCATTTCACCTATCCCTAACTTATCTATTCTCATTTACATATGTTGTTACACGATTCTGAATAATATCAGCTGTTTCATCAACACTCTTCTGTCCATTGAAGTAATTCTTTGCTTCTTCATTAATGATATTCATTACTTCTTCATCAGACTCAGCAACTTTGGTTGTGTTGTTGATAAGGTCTCTATAAACCTGCTCCTGCTCCTTTGAAAGAGGTCCTATCTCAATCTCCATATCGTCCCAACCCCACGAAGACTGGTACGGTTCAATCTCATTACCATAATCATCCGTGTACTTTTCTGTAGTTGTTTTTGTCTTCATGTATGCTTCAAATGCATCCTTGTTAGTTGGGTTGTTCCATATATGACCGCCATCTGCCTGATAATCCTTAGTCATAAGAGTTCTGATAAATTCCCATGCGCCGTCTTTTGCACTTGACTTTGAATATATAGCATATCTCGAATCAAATGCGAAATAAGAACCCTGTTTGTTCTCACAAGGATATCCTATTATATTGATATCTGTGTTATACATCTTTCCATATGTCTGAAGCGAATCAGTATCAAACCAACCGTCACAAAGAAGTACCTTGCCTGACTTTATAAGCTGTGGCTGACTCGGCGCATCTTCACTGTAATCCATCTCTTCGTCGGTTCCGCGATTGGCAATCTCAAGCACTGACTTAAAGTCTTCACTGTCAAATCTACATTTTCCTGTTGTCCAGTCAATATAATCATCAATCCCCGCATAAAGGAATGAATACAATGTATCTAACTTGTTTTCACTATAGAAAGGTCTTACGCCATCACCTTTCTCTTCAAGAAGTTTTTTCAAATCCTCAAATGTCCAACCACTCTCATCTCCGACATCTTTCTTTGATGCAACAATAGTCTGTATTGTAAAACTTGGCGCAACGTAATATAACTTTCCTTCTATCTCCATAGCCTTCTCTACCGAAGGAATTATATCATCCTTGCTAATATCACTATCCTTCTCATAGAAAGGTGTAAGGTCCTCAAGTATTCCCTTTGCAACATACTGTCCAACAGGCATATTACTTACATCGATAATATCGCCAACATTTCCTGCAATTATATCGGCATTCATCTTTGTAAGAGCGTCTTCATCGCCCTCATAATCCTTAAATGCTATTCTGTACTTGTCATTTTCCTTATTAAACTTAATAGCTGCATTACGTATGCTATCATCCACAGCCCACAAAGAAACGAAAGTAATTGTTTCTTTATCCTTAACCTGTGAAGGATCAACCTTTGTGTACTTTGTAAGAACCGATCCCTTTTCATCCCATGACTGACCAACGAATACATCCTTGTCAATCGGAATTATTGCGTATGTGTTCTGGGCATCTATCTCTGACGCAAGAAAATCAAGTATCTTTGTAGCTTTTTTGTCTTTTATTGAATAACCGTAAATTGCAGCAGAATCCTTGTAGAAGAAATCGTAATCTCCCGTTCCGTTCATAAGCGATTCTGAACTCTGGAAATAAGACATACCTTCAAGCTTAATCTTCTCTCCGAACTTCTTGGCATTTACATCTACAATCTGCACAATAGCCCCATCTTCTCCGCTTGTTGCACATGCAATATCGCCATCTTTTGTCTTTGCAGCAGTCTCAATGTAAGTGTTGTCACCCTTGATTTCTGCAAGCTTTTTCATGTCTTTGTCAAGTATAATCACACTATCATTTGTTATAACATAAATGTTGTCCTTATCATCAGATAATACCCTGCTTACGTATGTATCATTGCTAATACCAAGATCCTTGGTAATATCCTTATGATCTGTAATGTTGGCATTCTCATCAACCGTTGCTAAATAGCAAGTCTGTCCTTCGTCTTCAGATCCCCATGCACTGTTAAATAATCTAATCTGTCCATCTTTGCTAACCATGATGTAGCTGATGTACTCATTTTGCTCAAGTTTAACCTCACCATATTCTTTGAGATCAGTACCATCTGTCTTCATTGAATATAATCTTGTTGTTGACTGTACATTAGCGTACTCCATTTCCTCGGGCTTTTCTTCAGCTTCTTCAGTAGCTCCCTCTTCGGTTGCCTCTTCTTCTGTTGATGCATCTTCTGTTTTCTCTTCCGAAGTTTCTTCTTCGCTACCCTTGCTATCCTCTTCACTTGCTTCTTCAGTGGAAGTCTCCGCATTATCCTCTGTTTCTTCCGAAGCTCCCTCTTCAGTCATCGGAGTATCTTCGTTCTCTTCCTCCGGCCATTCACTTGTAGTAAAATACAATCTGTCTCCCTCAACAACGTAACATGCCATATCTCCTTTTACGCCGGAAATATCAAACGTTTCACCGGAATATACCATATCCTTAACATTCTCTTTGGAATCAGCGCTTTTTCCGCTTCCTCCATTACCACCTTTTCCTCCGCAGGCTGTCATGGACATTGCCATTACGACAGAAAGTCCAATCGCCAGCGATTTCTTGAATGTTGTTTTTCTCATTTTCTTCCTCCTTAAAATAATCACACTAATAGCTGTTGTTGTTAGTATGCCTTACCCTTTTTCACATATTTTTCATACTTTTCAATCGAAGTATATGCCTTAAAAATGTAAAAATCAATACTCCTGGCTCTTTCTTAATAAAATCGTAAGGAATTTCATTTCTCATACATTTTCTGTGTCGTATGATAACATTCCAAAGTGACTTTAATGTGACTCTCTTTGGCTCAAAAAAATACCGACCTCTGTAACAAAAGGCCGGTATGTCTTCTTACATTTTCAATTATAAATTCTCTCCGTTACTCTCAATCACATCACGATACCAATATCCTGAATCTTTGATTGTTCTTTCGAGTGTCGTGTAATCCACATACACCATACCAAAACGTTGTGTATATCCTTCTGCCCACTCATAGTTATCGAACAACGACCAGTGAAGGTATCCGGCAAGCGGTATTCCATCCTCCGCAGCACGCTTAAACTGTAACAAATAACGGTGTGTATAATCAATACGGTAAGAGTCATGAACCTTACCATCAAGGCATACCCAATCATGCTCTGCCATTCCGTTCTCGGTAATCATTATCGGTTTGCCGTATCTTTCATATAAGAACTTAGACGACCAATATACAACCTCCGGTGCCACCGGCCAACCAAGATGATTCTCCGGACTTCCCTGATAACGATTCTCCGGATAACCTCCATCCTCCGGATGTAAGCCCTGTGAGTAGTAAATGTTCATGCCGTAATAATCAAGCGGCTCTGTAACCAACGCCCACTCTTCTTTCGTAAACTCCGGAACCCTGTCTCCAAAATCCTTGTATAACTCGTCCGGATACTTTCCAAGGAAAATAGGATCTGACCAATAACTTAAAGAGAAGCAGAATCTTTCTCCGGCTGTACCGAAAGTTCTTGTTCTTGCCTCCTCTATAGCTTCCTTTGAATCATCCTTCGGTATAAATGAAGGACCAATCGGTGTAAAGCCAATCATAGGTTTTTTCTTTGCATTGTTTCTGATATAGTTAGCGGCCTTACCATGCGAAAGCAATATGTTCTTACCCATTATAAGAATATCGTCTGTCTGTGCTTTCTCAAACGGTGCATGAAAACCACCGAGATATCCGCAACCAAGTACGCATTGAGGCTCATTTATTGTTGCCCAATAGGTTACTCTGTCAGAAAGTGCATCTACAATAACTTTGGTATATTCAAGGAACCATTCCGAACTGTCATCATTTTTCCATGCACCTTTTCTGTGAAGTGCATATGGGAAATCCCAATGATATAACGTAACAATAGGCTCAATTCCCGCTGCAATTAACTTGTCAACAAGGTCAGAATAAAACTTAAGACCCTTCTCGTTAACCTTGCCTGTTCCCTCAGGAATTACTCTTGGCCAACTAACTGAAAAACGGTATGCCTTAAGACCAAGTTCCTTCATAATGGCGATATCATCATCAACTCTGTGATAATGATCTATTGCGACATTACCCGTCTCATTATACCTTGTATTGCCCTTAAATCCGGAATACACATCCCAGATACTTAATCCTCTTCCGTCTTCGTTGTAAGCTCCCTCAATCTGATATGCTGCGGTTGCAGCCCCCCACAAAAAATCCTTTGAAAATGACATACTGTTTCCTCCTCCATTCACTGCCTTCGGTGTCGCTTGCTTTCCTTCTGATAAGATACATTATGAGTTGTACTTCATACATCTCATAACGCTCAAAAACTTCGTTTTCTCGCTATCTTATCGGGTGAAAACAAATGTCCGCTTCGCGACCGCTTGTTTTCCTTCCGATAAGATACATTATATACTATAAATCCTTGATTAAGCAACGATTATTCACAATAATATTTTCCTATGATATAATACTGTCAGTTTATCATTTAAGGACGGGACGGCCCATGAAACCTAACGGTTATTATACCTCCGGACAGTTCGCAAAAATGGCCCACATTACCATTAGAACGGTCCGCTATTATGACAAAGTGAATATATTAAAGCCTTCCTATGTCAGCGAATCAGGCATACGGTACTATACCGATGAGGATTTTGCAAAATTGCAACAGATATTGTTGCTTAAGTACCTGGGATTTTCGTTGGAAGATATTAGAAGCATAACGATTGGTGATTCCGATCATCAGCGACTTAAGAACTCGTTAAATCTCCAGCTCAAACTCGTGCGCGACCGTATTGAGCAAATGCAGCATGTAGCTTCAGCAATCGAGGAAACAACGGAAGCAATTGATAACGAGAAGGAAATCGACTGGACGCAAATGCTTAATCTTATTCACCTTACCAACATGGAAAACACGTTAAAAACCCAGTATGAAAACTCCAGCAATATCTCGGCAAGAATCAATCTTCATGCTCTTTATTCGACTAACAAACTCGGCTGGTTTCCGTGGGTTTATACACAGTGTCCGATAGAACAAAACACCAAAGTTCTTGAAATCGGTTGCGGTAGCGGTGCTTTATGGAAAGAAAACATCGAAAAGATTCCTTCTGATGTTGATATTATTTTAAATGATATTTCCGAAGGAATGCTTCGAGATACGAGAAGAGAATTGACAAAATATATCGGCACAGATACTGATGACGAAGTGCTTTGCACAAAGAACAATACAAGCTTTAGTTTTCATGCTTTTAATTGTGTAGATATTCCTTATGACGATGAGAGCTTCGATATCGTGATTGCCAATCACTTATTATTCTACTGTGACGATATAGAAAAAGTTTTGTCGGAAGTTCGAAGAGTTCTTAAAAGTGGCGGAACATTTATATGCAGTACTTATGGCGCCGCTCACATGAAGGAAATAACCGAACTTGTTAATAAGTTTAACAGTTCCATAATTTTATCCGCAGATAAATTATACGAGCGTTTCGGTCTTGATAACGGCATGACACTTCTTGCTCCTTACTTTTCAAAAATCAAGCGCATGATATACGATGACGAATTGATTGTAGATGAAGCAGAACCGCTTATCGAATATATAATATCCTGTCACGGCAATCAGAATCAGTATTTGCTTGACCGATACAAAGACTTTAGAAGCTTCGTTGAGAAGAAGACCAAAAAAGGATTTCATATAACAAAATACGCAGGCATTTTCTCCTGCACAAAATAAAAGGTTCGGCATTAGCCGAACCTTTTTTAAAATCCCTCGCGTTCCTGTTTTTTGGAAAGCTTATTAACAAACTTTGTATATTTACCAAGCCATACAAGTTCAACCGGTCCGGTAGAACCATTTCTTTGCTTGGCAACGATTATATCTGCAATACCGGGCTTTGGCGAATCATCCTTGTGATAATAATCGTCTCTGTATATGAACATGATAACGTCCGCATCCTGCTCAATTGCACCCGACTCACGGAGATCTGACATAACCGGCTTGTGATCCTCACGGCTGTCCACCGCACGGTTAAGCTGCGAAAGCGCGATAACCGGAACGTCTAACTCTCTTGCCAATTTCTTAAGCGAACGGCTGATTGTAGAAATCTCCTGCTGTCTCGATTCACTCTTACCGGAACCATTCATAAGCTGTAAGTAATCTATAACGATAAGACCAATATCTTTTGTCTGCTTAAGTTTTCTGCATTTTGATCTTAATTCGGATATGTTGATACCCGGTGTATCATCAATATACATCGGCGTCTCACCAACGCGGTAGGTAGAGGTCATAATCTCGTCCCAATCCGAATCCTGCAACTGACCTGTACGGATAGCCTGCGAATCTACCTGTGAATCCATAGCGATAAGACGTGTTGCAAGCTGCTCCTTGCTCATCTCCAACGAGAATATGGCACACGGAACTCCCGCCTTCATGGCTGCATACTGTGCAATATTAAGTGCAAATGCCGTCTTACCCATAGCAGGTCTTGCCGCAATCAGAATAAGCTCGGAACCATGAAGTCCGGTAAGCTTCTCATCTAAATCTTTGAAGCCCGTAGGAACTCCCGTAACCTTACTTCCTCTCTTTGCTGAGGCCTCTATCTTATCAAGAACGGAAAGCGCAATCTCCTTCATACTTATGAAAGAATCACCGGTATTTCTCTTTTGCGTAATATCCAACAAACCCTTCTCAGAGCCATCAAGAATATCGTCAACCGTATTCTCCCCCGAATAGCAGTCTGCCATGGTTTTTTCCGCATACTTAATCATTTTTCTGCGTGTAGCATTATCCTGAACAATCTTGGCATATTCGCCAACATGACTAGCAAACTGTACGGAATCCAATACTTCGCCTATATAACTCATGCCACTGACAGATTCCGGCGCGCCCATTTCCATCAACTTGTTACTTACTATCTGAAGATCTATCGGCCTACCTTCATTGTACAACTCAACTATAGCCGAAAACAACAAACCGTACTGACTGTAATAAAAATCATCTTTTGTCAGTAAATCCATTGCCTCAACAACCGCATCCCTGTCCATCAGCATAGAGCCTATAACCGCCTGCTCCATTTTCAAATTATTGGGCAGAACTCTTTTATTTATAACTGCTGATTCATCCATATGTTACACCAAATCCTTTTATTCCTTACCCTCAACAATAACCTTAAGCGCAGCTGTCACCTGTGTGTGAAGTTTGATTTTGACATCATACTCACCCGCTGCCTTAATAGCATCTTTTAACAATACTTTTTTCTTATCGATATCATAGCCAAGCTGCTTCTTAACTTCTTCCGCAATCTCCTTTGAAGATACCGAACCGAAGCTCTTACCGCCTGCTCCCACTTTAATTGGAATTGTAATCTTCGACGCTTCGATTTTCTCACCCAACTGGCGTGCAGCCTCAAGATTCTCTGCAGCAATTTTATCATCATTGGCCTTCTTAAGTTTTAAGTCATTACGGTTCTTATTAGTTGCCTCAACCGCCTGCTTTTTCTTAAGTAACACATTTCTGCCATATCCGTCATTGACTGTGACAATGTCACCCTTTTTACCTACATTTTTCACATCTTGCAATAAAATAACTTCCATAGTTCTGTCTCCTTTCCATAGTTGCCCGTTAATCAGAAGTCTCCTTCTTCCCACATTCTCTTAAGAACATCCTTTAGCTGAAGAACCGCTTCTTCTATTGTAGCATTCTCTATCTGTGCGCCGGCAACCGTACCATGGCCACCACCGCCGAACTGTTCCATAATAACCTGAACATTGACATCATCTATTGAACGCGCACTTATATATACAAGGTCATCAATCTTTGTAAGTACAAATGAAGCGCGAACATTTTCAACATCCAAAAGCTCGTTGGCAACTTTAGCCGCGAGGACGTTAGGACTATCCATTCCCTCTTCAGCCGGTACATCTGATATGGCGAAACAATCCATAAATATTTCCGCACGACCAACACCTTGAGATAAATATCTGTAGCTTTCCATATCAACTCTATACGCCTTGCGAACACGTATCATATCAGCGCCGCATTTTCTAAGGAAGGATGCTGCCTCGAAAGTACGCACACCTGTCTTAACAACAAAATTGTTAGTATCAACAAGCATACCTGCATACATCGCATCTGCCTCGGCAGGACGAAGTTTCGGCTTATCCATACTGTACTGAAGTATCTCTGCAATCATCTCACAGGCTGAAGAAGCATACGGCTCAATGTATGACAATATTGCGTGCTCAACAATCTCGTTACCCTGTCTGTGATGATCAATTACAACAATATTCTTCGTGTGTGCAAGCAACTCCTCGCACTCCGTATAACTTGGTCTGTTCACGTCAACAACAATAACAACCGTGTTGGAATCAACCGCACCAAGTGCCTGTTCGCTACTGTAAAACATATCATCCGGATAGACACTGCTTCCCATAAAATTATTCATGGCAGGCCTGATTGAACTTGTAATCTCGTTGATTACAATATGCGCCTTCTTCTCCATCATGATAGCCAATCGATATATACCTATAGCCGAACCAAGACAATCGATATCCGGCTTCTTATGCCCCATGATAATAACCTGGTCTTTGTTAGCAAGAAGTTCTTTGAGCGCGTGTGCCTTAACTCTGGCCTTAACACGAGTGTTCTTCTCGGCAGACTGGGTCTTGCCTCCATAGTAAATGATCTTCTCACCTTTTTTAACTACGGCCTGATCTCCGCCTCGTCCAAGTGCCAAGTCCATTGCCATATGAGAATATTCATATGCCACCGTATAATCATCGTCTTCCGTATCAACACCAACGGCAATACTTAACGTAACCGGGGTTTCATTTCCGATATTGATACTTCTTACTTCATCTAACAAACTGAACTTGCTCTCCTGCAAAAGTTCCAACTGCTGCTGCTGAAGAACGAATATATATTTATCTTTCTCAAGCTTCTTGATAATAGCGTTGGCAGACTGCATATACTTGGTTATCTTTCTATCAATCAATGCAACCAGCAAAGCACGTCTTACTTCTTCTGTGGACTCCATTGCTTCTTCGTAATTATCAATGTATATCTGTCCCGCTACAAGCTTGATTCTTTCCTTGTCTTCCAATGCTTTGTTAAGCGCAGTCTCGTCATAGAAATATATGGTGTATAAAACCTCATCATCAGGAACGTCACCGGCCAAATCTACCCCGAGGAATTCATTGACGGAAACCTTTCTTATATCCACCTTGTAACTCTTGTTCTCCTGATAAATGTGGACGACACGCTTACCGTTATCCTCCGGATCCATATTAAAAAGCTCCAAAGTGATATCCGTAAATATATTCTGGATATGCTTGCGCATATGCTGTGCATCGCTCTTTACCGCTCTGTAAAATGCCTTATTGCACCAGAGAACACGACCATTCGCATTAACAAGAGCATAAGGAATGGCCAGTTTCTTGATAAGTTCATTCTGAATTGATCCATTAGAAAATGAATAGGTCATCAGTTTTGTCATCATTTCCGGTCGAACTCTGTAGTACACAAAAAGAGACAGCAACAAATACACAACAAGTGCTGCCGACAATATCAAACCTGCTGTCCTATCAACCATATAAATGCACACATTGACAATTATTAGTAATAAAAGTAACGCGAAAGGTATTTTCAAATACTTTTCCATGCTTTTTTCTAACATTGTGCGATGTTTTTTGTTTATGTTCTTACCCATGTGTAATCTCCTATACTTGGACTAATGTCCATAGATGACCAAATTATAACATTTTTACGAAACTACCACAACGTGACATGTAGTGGTAGTTTTTCTCAAAAACCCCAATATTTAGGATTACATTTACGTCTCCGCGTAAACATCAAATACTTCCGATACCGGTGGATTACCATAACGGTATATAACCACCTTCTCGTCCCAGTCTGTTTCGTACGCCGGAAGTTTCACTATATCATGAAGCTCAAACTTCTGATACTTTAGATGCTGTCTGTATTCTTCCTTTGGATAATACATCATAATATATATCCGTCTCGGATGCTCCTCCACGCTTTTTACGATGTGCTCGATTACTTCCCTGAAAATATTTATCTCAAAAGGATTGAAAAAATAGAAAATCGTATCCTCCGGACACACATCATATTCTTCCGCTTTTCCATTGATTATATCAATCATTTCCGCAGAGCCACGAAACCTGGTATTAAAATATGCTCGATTATCAAGTGCAAGCTCATACAAATCTTCATCAACCTCAATACCGCACACATCACAACAAAACCGTTGATTAACATAGAAAAGTACACGTCCCTTGCCACAGCCAAAATCAACCAGTCTGTCGTGTTTCGTGATTATTTTCTCCATGCCATCAAACGCACAAATGAGCCCCGTATAGCTTGTGGGCTCATATCTGTAATAATCGTCATTATATCTGTTGTTATATACGATTTCCGTACTTTCTATTCCGAGAAAGTCCTCGTACTTATCATTTTCAAAAAATCTGGGATTCTGTCCCTTTTTCCTTCTCATAAAAGTTTTCCCTTCATCTAGGCTGAACCTTAAAGTCCACCTCACACTCCGAAATATATTCGCCATTGATGTGAAGATCATACCTTACAACAGCATTTATCAAATCTTTGGTATTGGATATAACAAGGTCTTTCGTGATAACATGCATTTGCACTGCCATCGCGCCGGTCTCATACAGACTCTCCGAACGTTCGTCACGTATAAATGTAAGTTCTGACGTTACTGCTCCATTTTTGACCATCTGAAAATAACCGTCATAAAACTTCACGCGATTTTTGATAATCGGTTCGTTCTCGTCCGGTTGCTCTTCATACAGAACATAATGTTTTCCGTTTTTCTCGTAGTACGTTCCCGTAGTCACAAGTTCAATAGGCTCATCCGCCACATCAAACTGTCGTCCGGTAACCGTCACCAAAACGTCCTTGGTCATAACCGTTTCCTTCCTGTCACTTTCAAAAACTCTCGATATCTATAACCTGCGTATCTCCCACATGAACCGGAAGCACGCTGTCAGCAAAAGACATAAAACTCTCAACGCCATCACTAACATAATACTCATACGACGGTTTTGCACCCGACTTATTAAGCATTCCCTCTTTTACAAGCAGTTCCTTCAAATCCTTCGCCGTCTCGAAAGCGGGATTAACCAACTGCACTTCATCACCCATGAATCGTTTAATTGCATTACGAATGAGCGGATAGTGCGTACAGCCAAGCACTAATACATCAACGTTGTACTCCTTCATTTCCTGAAGATAACGACTTACTATATCATCGGTGACTCTATCCTCAATAAGTCCCTCCTCAACGAGCGGTACAAACAAAGGACACGCCTTACTTACGACGGTTACGTCCGAATTGAGTTCTCTTATATAGTCATTATAAATGCCTGACTTAACGGTACTTGCCGTTCCGATTACTCCGACATTTCCTGTCTTGGTCGTTTCCACTGCCATTTTCGCACCGGGTTTGACCACTCCAATTATCGGAATATCTATCTCTTTGGCAATGTCATCAAGCGCTAATGCACTTGCCGTATTACACGCAACAACAATCGCCTTAACCTTCTTGGTTTGAAGGAATCTCACTATCTGTTTGCTGTATTTTAATACTGTATTTTTTGATTTGGAACCGTAGGGCACTCTTGCCGTATCACCGAAATACACAAGATTCTCTCCCGGAAGCTGACGCATTATCTCTCTGGCTACCGTAAGACCTCCCACACCGGAATCAAATACACCTATTGGATTATCCATATTTCCTCCCAAGATAAAAAACCTTCTAATATCTTCTTTCAAATGCAAGCTGTATCTGCTTTTCCACCTGCTCTTCTATCGACAATCCTGTCTCCTTAAAGAGCATCGGATACATACTTATGGAAGTAAATCCCGGCAAAGTATTAATCTCATTAAATATAACCTTGTTAGTTTCCTTCTCCAAGAAGAAATCAACTCTTGCAAGTCCATATCCATCAACAGCGGAGAATATTGCTTTTGCAGCATTTCTTATCTCTTCTGTCTTTCCATCAGGAAGTTCCGGAGAAATTACTGTCTTACTTTCTGCATTAGTGTATTTTGCATCAAAATCATAAAATTCAGCTGCAGCTAAAATCTCGCCTACTCCCGAAGCTTCAACATTTACTGCATTTCCAAGTACCGCACACTCTATCTCTCTACCTACAACATTTCTTTCTACAAGAATCTTTGTATCATGCTCTGCAGCAACCTTAAGTCCTGCTACAAGCTCCTCTTTATTGTGTGCTTTTGAAACACCCTTTGAAGAACCGGCTTTGCTAGGCTTAATAAACATAGGATATTCAAGTTTCGCCTCAACTCTTGCAACAAGGTCATCCATTGTAGGACTACCGCCCTTCGTGGCTCCTTCAACTTCTTCTGCTCTTACAAGCACGTATTCGGCCTGTGTTATTCCCAAATCATCAACGATAATCTTGGTATAAACCTTATCCATGCCTGCTGCTGATGCAAGAACACCACAACCAACATAAGGAATCTTGGCAAGTTCGAACAAGCCCTGAATAGTTCCGTCCTCACCATACATACCGTGAAGCACCGGGAAAATGACGTCTATGTGCTTTGTTGTAACTCCCTGCTTGGAAGTAATGATAATTTCCTTCTTTGTTGCATCCGGCGAAATAACCGCTGATGTTGTTGAATCCGTCCATGTACCATTTTCAATATCAAATAAAGAATCAACCTTAAGCCAGTGACCCTCCTTCGTGATACCGATATATACAATATCGTATTTATCTTTGTTAATTGCTTTTGCTATTGTCTGTACTGAAATGCATGATATATCATGCTCTGAAGACTGTCCTCCGAAAATGACAGCTATTGTCTGCTTACTCATGTATTGTTCCTCCGAATATGCCATTAATAGATACCATTATAGCACTATCTTATTTTTCATGCCACAAAATATAATCATTTTCTTACAACCGTAAGGTCGGCACGCCTTTTTAAGAAAGATACTTCGCTATCCTCTCTTGGTGTATATAGCAGAAATTGTCTCTTTCTGTCAAACACAACGGATATCTTCTTAGTGTAAAGACCTGATGAAAACTCGTCTATGAAAATGCTGGCTCTGCATTTTGCAAGTATCTCATATGTCTGCATCAAACCTATACCACTTCCGCCGTCATCGCCATGCGTGGTTGTCTGCTCAATTCCATAGTTGATAAGCACTTCCTTATCAAATGATATTCCCGAGTCAAATATATGAATTGCCGGTGCTTTCTTAATCATACTCATATCCAGCAATACATCTCTTGCATTGTTATATTTAGTCGCAATAATTGCGTTGTCGAGCAAATCCGCCAACAAGGTACAAAATGATTCCTCATCAATACACTTATCAAACAACTCTTTGATATCAATACCTACCGTAACCTTAAGGGTTATCCCCTCATTTGCTGCCTTCTCACTCATATAAGTTATTAAATTATCTACCTTAGCAACACCTGTGTTAACGCTAGGCTCGGCAGCATTTACAGACGTAGTAACCAAGCCCTTTCTGTCTTTTGACATCTTCCTAAGTTCTTCCAGCAGCTCACTTCCTACTGACATTTCTCCGGACTCATCCATAATAAATCTTTCAACCGCCATCTCCATTGCAGGAACAAGCTTGTTATCCCTATGTACAATCTTGCCCAAGCGCTCCACGTCCGCTTCAAGTTTCTTTATATACTCATCCTTCTGTAATAGTTCCTCATTGAGTGATGCAATATTGCGGTTACCAAGTCTTTCCAGGTAAGAACGGGTAATAGATGCGCGCCAGTAGACGAAAATAAGAATAGACAAGAAATAAAAGGATGTATACACAATAATGTATAACTTGCTATAAGTATTCAAGTTAATCAGTGTCATCAGAAAAATTATTCCCGCTCCAATTATCGCTACAGGCACAGAATATATACGTTTATCTAATATCTTCACCCCTGTTTTTATTCGCTTTATTTTAAACAAAGCAATCATCAGTAATATTTGTATTATCAACGAAATCGGCTGAGCATACAAATCAAAACACTTTCTAGGAACCGAAAACAATGCTATTGTTGTAATTAAAACTGAAATTATAAATAATACGTAACTTAAGGAAAAAGATATCCACATTTTTATTGGATAATCTCTACCAATACTTTCAGAAGATGATAAATGCACAAAAATAATAGAACCTACTATTATTGAAAAATCTGTCAGTATTGGCATGTATAAATCTATACACACTGACCCTACTGACGAAAACAAAATGAACATAATCAAGCCAACCATATATTTTTTGGTTGGCTTTTGATTTTGTAGTTTTAAAAAAATATATAATCCACAAATAATTATCCCAATATTCTTTGTAAATGAATTCATTTTTCCTCCTCAAAGTAAGACAAACCAACAATAATCACCTCCTCGCTCCAATATTAATCCCACCCTCATCCAACTATCCTTTTTTTTAAGGAGGTGACAAGTATGTGGGAAGAATTTTGGAGACGTTTACGTGACTTATCAACAGGCCGTCACTAATCACAATCACCCCCGAACTATTCGGTTCGGGGGACTCTTTTTACATTTTCAACTTCTTCGCATAATAGTATATAAACTCCATCAACGTTGGAACGCCCTTGTCCGAGCTTATTCTTGCAGTATAATACTCTAGCAATTCGTCAATATCATTGCTGCGCCATGCCTTATTGATAGCGGTCTGCATGGCTCTCTCGACGCTCGCATCAGTCTTTTTATACTTCTCTCCTATTATCTGCAACATCTTTTCTTTTTCATCATTCATAACAAGATAGATTGCATCCGCAAGATAATCGTATCCCAAGAACTTCGGGCTGATACCGACAAGATCTAATTCTCTGTATATCCTGCTTTTAAGGGCTTTCTCACTGTTTTCTTCCACCTCTTGTACAAATGATTGCCTTTCATCAGAATTGTCACTGTTACAAACAATAGAATCGCTAATCGTGATTAAGAATTCCAATGCCGCTTTCTCGGAATAGTCCTTCTTCTGCTTGCTCATTATAAAGCCTGCACCGGACTTCCTGACGTAATCATAAATCGTAGAACTTAAGTTATTGGTTGTAACCAATACGAATGGCTTATAGCCAAGCCCCAGATTATTTAGACCATTCAAGAACTCAATTCCGCTTCCTTTTCCTTCGTTTAGTTCCAAATCAAGAATGACTGCATCAGGCAGGCACTCGCGCACAAGTTCAAGCCCTTTGTCGGAATCATTTGTACACCCGACAATCTCAATCGTCCCCATTTCCAGGGCGCAACTAACGAAGCATTTGCATGCAACAGCGTCATCCTCGACCACCAAAACACGTAATTTTATTGCCATATTTTTGATACTCCTTTGTACTCACATTTCCTTCTTCCAACGTTTTCCAACATAAAACAACATAAACCAATCTTTTCCAATGTCGTAATCCAATTTTCTGCAAAGATTGCATATGCTAAATTAAAAATAATCTGTTATGTCTCATAAGGCCCAGTCAACCTTATGGGGGCTTGCCTACCACTGACCGTATTTATATACGTTGGCAAGCTTAACAGACAACCTTCATGAGAGGAATGTATGGTTTTACGCACGCGTACATTCCTCTCGCTTTTTAGCAGCGTATTTCATTTTAGTCACATCAGTTTATTTATGTCTTACAACTTCGAATCGCGAAAGGTTTACTTCTTCATTCTCCCCAATTCCCGCTTTCTTCTTCGCAACGGATATCTGTTCCTTTACCGTATCAATTGTTTCAAGCCTCGGCAGTAGTAGTCCTCGCTTAAATCCTTTTGTAACGATGACACCATATCGGTCAACATCCAGCTCACCTTCAGAAATGTTCTCTTCAATATCTCCAAGTACATCCACGCTATAATCCAATTCATCCAGCTCCCCAACTGTTACCGGGTCAAAACGCGGATCTCTAGTTCCTGCAGCAATTGCATTTTCTACTATTTCCTCCGCAAGCCTTTCCTTGGTTGGCATTATCGTTCCTATGCAGCCCCTCAATCTGCCGTTTTTGTGTAAAGAAACAAATGCCCCCGCCGCCGAGTTCTTCATTAGATTTATCAAATCTTCTTCACGTTTATCATCATCAACAATACTTTTCAGTTCTTCCTCGTAATCAACAATTCTCCCTTCCCTTATATACGTTTCTAACGTTTTTCTTGCGAGGCGTACAATTATATCCTCACGCTCTCTTTGTTTTGCGCGTCTTTCATTTTCCTTTTTTATTCGTAACGCAAGAAAATGTCGCCCCTCTATATCCGAATCTTCCTCCGGCTTGAAAGTTACAACTCCATATCCCACGCCAAATGGTCCCTCATACGATAAGCGTTTCGCCTTGACATTTACGCCGTCAAGCGCTCCTCCCATAACGATAAATGCCCTGTGCCCACACACAGCTACCTTTTCAAGCCTAAGTTCATTAAACTCCATAAGAGCGCCAAACTCCGCTTTTTCAAGAACATTCATAACTTCGTTATCATAAGGTGCCGCATCCGGACAAAAGCCATACGGTCCGTCATGTGTCAATTTGTGGGACAAATCTCCGCTTGCAATACACACAACCCTTCGGTTTAATTCCTGTGCTGCACGTTTAATCATCATTCCCAACCGGTAATGTTCTTCCGGCTCTAATCCGGATATACCAATTCTTACGAGGTTAAAATCCGTGTATCTCTTTGTTATAAAATAAAGCGGAATCAGTGTGCCATGATCAAGTGTCGGGTCCTTCTGACCACCAACTCCTGCATCGACCTCATTTTCCGCACAAAGAACACAAAGCTTTTTGACAAATGCTGTGTCGTACTCTGCATTTATCCCTACTTCAGGTGCTCCAAAGTGTGCAAATGAACCCATAGCGCTATCCCCCGGAGAAATATGAAAATAATCAGAGTACATTACACTATGTGGCGTAATAATCACTATTGTTTCCGGTTTCATTTCCGCTATCATTTCAGATACTTTTTCATAAGAATTAATTGTATCTGCAATTCCTTTTTCTTTTCCTCTTCCAACCTCCGGTATTATAAGTGGCGGATGAGGAACCGCAAACGCCCCAACTATAGCCATGCAATACACCTCCATACAACTATTTTCTTCGTCAATAATTATCTAGTCAAGCAATTTTATATATATTATCTTCATTCTTTGATATGTGATAACGTACAGTTAACATCTTGTGAAGATTACTACTCAATCTTGTAATACTTTATGTCTCAATTGAAACACCCCTATAAAACGCAAACTCCGATACACACACGCTTAACAAAGCATGTATGCACCGGAGTCATAATGTCGTCCCCTGATGTATCTGATTGTATTAATCCTGGATTACTAATTCTTTGTAGAACTCACAGTAATCTTCTCTTCCTTCATTTGTAAATGCTATTGCTGTTCTTGGATGCTGGTTAAGAATACCTGTCATCATGTACTGAAGATCATATCCCCATTTAACGCCTTCCTTCTTAAGAGGCTTCATGTAATCCTCAATGAACTGAAGTACCGGGTATAAGTTGAACTTGGGATTTCTCAAGAATCCAAGTAAAAGTTCCATCTGACAGTTTCCTGCGCCACGTCCCATTCCAGAGTATGTTCCGTCGAGCCAGTTAACACCATCACCAACCGCTTCTATTGTATTAGCAAATGCAAGCTGCTGATTGTTATGTGCATGAACACCAACCTGTTTACCGTATTTAGTTGCAAACTCCATAAAGATGTCAGCAATACGAGCTAACTGTTCAGGGTAAATGGAACCAAAGCTGTCAACAATGTAGAATACATCTACCGGCGACTGTCCAAGTATATCAAGCGCAACCTTAAGGTCTGTCTCCTGCGCATTGGATATAGCCATGATATTACAAGTTGTCTCATATCCTTTGTTGTATGCATCTTCAATCATATCAACTGCTGCCGGCATAGTGTTAATGTATGTAGCAACACGCACAAGATCAATCGGGCTCTCTGACTTAGGCGCAATGTCCTGCTTGTAATTACATCTTCCAACATCTGCCATAACCGCAAGTTTAAGTCCGGTATTCTCATTCTCTCCGATGACTTCACGAATCACGTCATCGTCACAGAACTTCCACTTTCCAAACTTATCTACATCAAACATTGTTTTATCTGCTTTATATCCGATTTCCATATAATCAACACCGGCCTTAATGTTTGCCTGATACAAATCCTTAACAAACTGGTCAGTGAAATAAAATTCATTTACCAAACCACCATCTCTTAATGTTGCGTCTAATACCTTTACTTCAGGACGAAAACCCATAAGCTTTGATATCTCTTTCATTGTAACTCTCTCCTTTTATCGATGATTTTTTCTCTTTAACACTTTAACGCATAAAAGCATTAAAGTGTTAAACTGTTTGTTACTATACCACGAAAATCTGTACTTGTAAACCCCTAATTAAAATTATTTTTCATCGAAGTAGCGCATTTTTTGAGGTTCATGCTTCTTCATACTTACAACTCGGGGCTTTTCTCCTATATATTCTCTCATGCCATCTCTAAGATTTTCGGTATCTTTTCTAGCACAGTCAGGACATATTCTTCCATACCTTATCGCACAACCGCATCTCTCACACCGAGGGAAGATTTTCGAATTCTCTACTACCTCAATCCGTCCCTCCTTCAGAAGTTCCTCAACAATGAAAGTTGATACTCCTGTTGCGGCACAAATTGCCTGTGCCGGTGACGGACCATGGTCATACAAATATTTTCTTACCTTCCCAAAATCATCAAAACAACGAGTGGCACATTCCATACACTCATACTCACCGCCACCGATGTAATGAAGTTTCCCGCCACATTCACTACACGCAATTGGTCTTTTCTCGAGAATCATTTTAATCAATTGTTTTTCCGTCATACCAACACCCCCATATCAGTCGACTATCAATCAGTTCTTCCGAGTATCGCACCTAACAAAATACAAATCACATATGCAATTCCGTCCGCAGCAACAATTGTTGATCCAACCGGTGTTCCTGCAAGTATAGATATTAAAATACCCAAAACCGCACACACTACAGAAAATATTGCCGAGAAAAGTGTTACGGATCTAAAACTTCTAAACAGCTTCATTGCCGATAACGCAGGGAAAATAATCAATGCCGATATGAGCAACGAACCCACAAGATTCATACCAAGTACAATTATTATCGCTATAATTACCGCAATCAAAAGGTTGTATGCATTAACATTAGTTCCAACAGCCTTTGAAAAGCTCTCATCAAATGTTACCGCAAATATCTTATTGTATAGTATTACAAATATAGCAACGATTAATACCGACATTATAATACACAACCAAACCTCACCCTGGGTAAGCGTAAGTATCGATATCGAGCCAAATAAGGTCGAACATACATCTCCCGACAGATTCGTTGAGGTCGCGAAAATATTCATAATAAGATAACCGAATGCCAAAGCCGAAACCGACATCATTGCAATCGCGGCATCTCCATTAACCTTAGCGTTCTGACCGCTTCTTAAAAGCAGGATTGCACAAACAATTGTAATAGGCATTACAACAAACATACTATTGGAAACATTTAAAACCGAAGCAATTGAAAGTGCTCCAAAGGCTACATGTGAAAGTCCGTCTCCTATAAATGAAAACCTCTTAAGTACAAGTGTCACTCCCAAAAGCGACGAACAAAGTGCTACCAAAACACCAACTACAAGTGCATATCTCACATTAGCATATCCAAAATAAATCTTTAATGCACTAAACATATCACTCACCGGTCTCACCGCCTTCCATATCAGCAAAAGCGCGTCCCGACTCGCTTGCCTTGTATTCTTCTACAGTTCCCCAAAACAGTGTATCGCCTATATGTAGAATATGACGTGCATATTGTGTGGCAATTCTTACATCATGAGAAATCATTATTATTGCAACTCCCTCTTTATTGAGTTTGTTAATTCTTTCATAAAGCTCATTCATCGCCGCCGGATCAAGTCCTGCTACCGGCTCATCGAGAAGCAACAGCTTCTTGGTTGCGCAAAGAGCTCTTGCAAGAAGTACTCTTTGTTGCTGTCCACCCGACAAATTACGATATGAATGCTTTGCAAGATCATCCATTCCCATTCGTTTGAGGTTCTTCATTGCGAGTGCTTTTTCCTCTTTTGTGTAGAACGGTCGAAGTCCCGCAAGACTCTGACATCCCGAAAGAACAACCTCCCATACTGACGCCGGAAAATCTTTCTGAACAAGCGTCTGCTGCGGAAGATAACCAACCTCACTGGCAGAGAGTCCTTCTCCAAATATCAATTCTCCCGAAATCGGAGAAATAAGACGCAATATCGTCTTCATCAACGTACTTTTACCGGCACCGTTCTCACCAACAATTATAAGATAGTCTCCCTGTTCAACAGAGAAATTAATCTTGTCTTTAAGAATCGACGAGTTATATCCAATTTCCAAATCTTTGCAAATGATGAGTGACTCGTTGTCCATAGATTTGTCCTCCATAATTATTTTTCCTTTTTGATATATTCTATAAATTCATTTTGGGGTATCGGCTTTGAGAAATAAAATCCCTGAAGGTAATCAACCGATAACTCCTTTAACATTTCCAGTTGTTCCTTCGTCTCAACGCCTTCAACAAGTATGCGTCTTCCCATTTGATCTATCATTTTAATACTGTTACCAAGGATAATTCGTCCAAGCTCTGTCTCTTCCGCTCCCCAAAGAAGACTCTTATCAATCTTAACAATATCGAAATCCAACGAAAATATAGATTGCATGTTGGAATATCCGGTACCGTAATCGTCCATTGCAAAACGGAAGCCATGTTTTTTCAAGTCTGAAACAACAACGCTCAACATTTCATAGTCACTTGCCGCAACAGATTCCGTTATCTCAAAATTAATAGTTTTCTTATCAACATCATACTCTTCAACTATTCCGCATATATGATCTACAAAACCGGGCTTTAGACACTGTAAAACAGACAAATTGACATTGATGTTCTCTATACCGTACTTTTGAGGAACACCACTTTGCAAAAACTCGCACACCTGGCGCAATACGTAGTCGTCAATCATTTCTATCATTCCAATTTGCTCTGCAATCGGAATAAACTCATCCGGAAATAGTCTTCCCATAACAGGATCATTTAATCTTACAAGCGCCTCTGCGCCGTGAAGCTTTAAACCGTTTAAATGGAATGTCGGTTGATAATACACTTCAAAACCATTCTCGTCAAGTCCTCTGGCTATGGCATTCTCCATTTCGCCACGTCTTAATATATGGTCCAAATCCTTGCTGTATAAGATCTTCGTGGTTGTTTTGTCATTAACCACACTGTCAACCATATAGAATAAATCCACCGTGTTGGTAAGTTCGTCGGAAAGTTTAACGCTCATTATTTCAGCATTGAGGAGTATGTCCATCCCCTTAAACTCCCACGTTTGCTTAAATCTATCTTCCAGCATCTGTGCAACGTCGTCTCCGTTTAGACGTTTTCTATCTAATATAACAAGAACAAACGTCTCCGGATTCGTTTGATAAATGTGGAATCTAGGAACGATGGATTTTAAATATCCTGACACAATCTCCGCGAGCAAATCAACATTAGCCGAACCTGTAACCTTCTGGATTATATCTGCATTTGATACCTTAAGACATACCAAATCAACTTTGGTTTTGTTTACCAAATAATTGTTGACGTCCATTCGAAGTGCTTTTCTGTTATAGAAACCGGTGTTGACATCAACAAGGTCATCTTCCATCTCTACCGCAAGCATAAGTCCCATAAGAGCAAGTGCTTCCGCAAAAAGCTCACCCTTAACATTTTGATCAAGGAACTGAATAATAACACCGGCCACAACTATGACGAAAAAATAAACTATGGCGAAGCGACGACGTAAATTGATTGCTTTCCATGAAAACCAAAGCAAAAGTATCGACATAAGGAAGTACAAAGCCGCCGCAAGATAAATACCTATTTCCGCCTTACCTCTCGTAAATTCATAATTGGAATTATAGTAAAATATCCAGCGGAAATGTGGATTCATTATTGTCATTATTTCCGTTACGAAAAAAGGCAACGAACAGATTGCTCTCTGTAAATGCGTTTGCTTATATGCAAGTCCGGAAACAATCGATACATAAAGGAAAAACAAAGGGCACAGCGCAGCATGCAAAACAAAATAAGTAAATTGCGCAAAAAGCACAACCGGCATTGCGGACCTTACAATCGGAAGCATCGGCTCACCAATTGCAATTATCATGCCCGAAAAGCTGTTGCACACCACAATAATAAGCATCCATATATACAATTTGTTTTGAAGCTTATCTGTTCTTTTATTTGTAAATGTGAAAACCATGCAGGTTACACTAATCACAAACGCTGCAAAAAAACAGGCAAAATGAAAATCATTTCCCATTATAACAGTCCTCCGCCTAATATTATATCAGTCAGTTGCCTCTTTTTATCTGTAATAAAAATAAATATTAGTAAAATATTATAACATATTTATTGGTATTCTGTCTAATTCAAAACCCAAAATACTTGTTGATTCCCGACACCATTCCACGTACCATCTTCTCTTGCATTTTGTCATCATTTAAGAGTCTGTCCTCTTCAGGATTACTAAAGAATCCACATTCAATCAATACTGTTGGGATTGTACTCCAATTTGTTCCCGATAAGTCGTTGCGAACGACGATTCCTCTGCTCTTGATTTTTGTAGCCTTGCAGTACTCATCAAGAAGATTTTGCGCAAGTTTCTTGCTCTTCTTCGCCTGCTTTTTAATTGGATACGGATTGGTGGTTGACGGGTAAAGGACCGACACACCTCTTACAGAAGAATCATTTATGCTGTCGGAATGAATGCGAATACAGATGTCTGCCCCGCTCTCATTACCTTTCTTGGCACGCTCAACATTGCTTATATTTACATCATTTTTCGTTCTGCTCATCTCAACCTCATAGCCTTCCTCAATCAGTGCGGCTTTGAGTTTCTTTGCGATTGTAAGTGTAAACTTGTATTCCGGAATCTTTGTGGAAACACCTGTACAACCTCCGGAAACTTTCGGCTTTTTCGTGTCGCTACCGGGGCCTACCGGCTCAAGACCGCCATTTGCCTTCGACTGATGTCCCGGGTCAATATATACTTTCTTCCCATTGCCGGATTTTTCTGTTGTCTTCTTATCTTCCGGATTAAAATGTTGATAAGTAATCTCTGATATCTTTTTGATTGTGGATACTCCGTTCTTGCTGTTCTTCGACATGACTACTATCACATAATTCGCACCTTTTGAATAAACTATTGCCGCATCATTTTCTGCAAAAGTCGTCTCTCCGGTTTTGTTGGCAACAGTAACTCCTTGTGGCACTCCCGCAGGAATCTTGCTTCTTCTAGTCTTTGACTTAAGCAGTTTAATCATCTTCTTCGATGCACTCTTGCTTACCGCCTCACCACGATACATGCGCTCTAAAGCCACGCCGCAATCCCTTGTTGAAGTCACATTTTTCGGACTGCTCTTGCCCATTTCTACTTTAAATGCTGTCTTTGAATAACCGTTTTTGTTGCAATATGTATTCACTATTTTCTTTCCGCTATCAAATGTTTTCTTATCCGAAAGACTTTTGGTTATCGCATTTGCGGAGGCATTATCACTTACCGTAATCATCTTCTTGACACTTGAAGTAAAACTTTTATCTGCATTTAGTTCTCCCTTTTCAATCTGCTCATACGCCGACATCATTACATACAATTTGATAAGACTTGCAGAAGGAAGTTTCTTGTCATTTATAAGCATGTATTCATTCGTATCAAGATTTTTAACATACACAGACCATGTGCCTGATTTGCCCTTAAGAGCCTTTTTAATCTTCTTCTTAAGTCCACCAAGACCGACCTTCTCCTCCGTCGAACCTTGGGCTGTTACTTCCGTAGTTGCTTCCGTTTTGGTCTCTGTTGTCACCTGCTCCGTCGAACTTTGCGTCGTTTCGGTCTGTGTCACAGTCGCCCTCGCGTCAAGCGAGGTAGCACGTCCGGCGAGTGTCACTATTCCTAAAACAAATACTGTGCTTATCAGCTTACGTAGTTTCATACCATTCACTATTCCTTTCGAATTATTTGCTGTGTTAATTGTCCTTACGTCATCGTTCTTTTTTGAATATGTTGAGTACAGGTTTTCTCCTTAACATAGTTTTCATAAGCAGACCCTTTTTGACCGCCGGTACTTAATGAGCATGAAATGCGAATTTAGTACCGTTGCGCTCAAAACGGAGTGAGATCCCCTCTCTCTTAGCGAGTGTTTAGCACGAGCTTAGAGACAGGGCATGCCTTGTGCTACGTGTCTGCGTTGAAACTGTGCTAAGGAGGAAACCTGTGAATAAATATATCTAATATATAGAAAGAGATGTACGTAAGTACATCTCTTTCTGTTAGTATAGTGATTAACCTCGCTAAGTTTACTCTGCATCTGAATACTCAGTTGCCCAAGTTGCAATTGTTCCATCATCAAGCATCTTCTGGATCGAGATATTGATCTTGTCAAGAAGCTCTTTGTTTCCCTTCTTAACTGCAATACCGTACTCCTCTTTACCGAATGCGCCCTCATCTTCTACAATCTTAAGACCTTCGTTGTCAGCAACGTACTTCTTGGCTGTAGCAGAATCGATTACAACCACGTCACACTTACCATTTACAAGCTCAAGGATTGTCTCTGTACCCTTCTTGAAAGCCTCGTACTCATATCCTAAGCCCTTAACACACTCTTCACCAGTATATCCCTGGATTACAGCAATGTTCTTGCCTTCCATATCTGTTGCCTTGGCAATATCAGAATCTTCTCTTACAATCATAACCTGTGTTGCTGTATAATAAGGAACCGAGAAATCAACAGCCTCTTTACGCTCGTCTGTAATAGACATTCCTGCGATTACCGCATCAACCTGTCCATTCTCAAGCGCGATAAGAAGTGAATCGAACTCCATGTTCTCAATCTTTGCATTAGCACCGTTGTCGTCACCAATCTGCTTGGCAATCTTCATATCGATTCCGTCGAAATCTTCAATTACACCGCTTCCGCTTGAAACAAACTCAAATGGTGGAAACTCTGCATTAGTTCCGAAAACAATGTCTTCACCCTCTGACTTCTCATTTTTGTCAACAACGTTTCCACAAGCTGTAAGAGCACCAAATGCAAAAACACTCATGCATAAAAGTGCAGCAATTTTTGTTACCTTTTTCATCTCACATTCTCCTCTTTCTTTTAAATATATTGTGAACTATTTAAGCACTTTACTTAAAAATAGTTTCGTTCTCTCATTCTGCGGATTACCGAATATCTGGTCAGGTGTTCCGCTTTCCATAACAAGACCTTCATCCATAAACAATATTCTTGTTCCTACTTCTCTTGCAAATCCCATCTCGTGAGTAACAACCACCATTGTCATGCCGTTCTTTGCAAGCTTTTTCATTACATCAAGAACATCGCCAACCATTTCCGGATCAAGAGCACTTGTCGGCTCGTCAAACAGCATTATCTCCGGATCCATTGCAAGAGATCTTGCAATCGCAATTCTCTGCTTCTGTCCACCGGAAAGCTGAATTGGATATGCATCTGCTTTCTCCGAAAGACCAACTGTTTCGAGAAGTTTTCTTCCTTTCTCCTCGGCCTCCTCCTTGGTCATTTTGCCAAGTTTTACCGGCGCAAGAGTTATGTTCTCCATAACCGTCAAATGTGGGAACAAGTTAAAATGCTGGAAAACCATTCCCATTTTCTGTCTTACACGGTTAACGTCAACTCCATCGACATTTATCTGCTCGCCATCAACCCATACTTCTCCCTCATCAGGGGTTTCCAAAAGGTTAAGACAACGAAGGAAAGTACTTTTACCGGAACCTGAAGGTCCGATTACAACTACCACTTCTCCTTCTTCAATGGTTTCATTTATATCCGCTAAGACTTCCAAATTATCAAAGCTTTTCTTCAAATGCTTAACATCTATCATTCTACAAAATCCTCCCACAAGCTGACACACAATATATGTCCTCTTGTATTCATATCTGTTACCTTACATCAGACTTTCTAAGACCAGCCTCAATCTTTGCAAGTCCCAAAGTCAAAAGTTTGATAAGCACAAAATAAATAACAGCAGTTCCAATAAGTGGCATAAATGCTTCATATGTAGCACTCTTTATGAAATCTCCGGCTTTCTGAATATCGACAAGTCCAACATATCCGACAATTGCCGTCTCCTTGACAAGAGTAATAAACTCATTACCAAGTGCCGGGAAAATATTCTTCATAGCCTGTGGAACAACAATGCTCATCATAGTCTGCTTTGCATTAAGTCCCAAAGAACGTCCCGCTTCCGTCTGACCCTTATCTACCGAAAGGATTCCCGCACGGATTATCTCCGACACATACGCACCCGAATTGATTGAAAATGCTATCGCTGCAATAATCCATTTATCCAAATGAACTGACGCAAAAACAACGAAATACACAATCATGAGCTGTGTTACGGAAGGTGTTCCTCGTATAATATCTGTATATACTTTACCGATTATATTGAGTATTTTCTTCTTTGACAGGTTGCAAAGTGCGATGAGAAATCCAATCAAGATTCCAAGCACTGCCGCAAGTAACGCAACCCTTATAGTTACACCGATTCCATCAAGCATCAGCGTATATCTGTCATCTTTTATAAAACATTTGTAAAATGTGTCCTGAAACTGCGCAAAACCGTTCATTCCTAACCGTCCTCTTCTATATAACAAATCTTGCAAAATTATTACATATTAAAATATGAAAGTCAAGCAAAACATAAAACAGGCGGGGCTTTTGTCCCGCCTGCATTTATAATGGTTTGCAATTACATATCATTCTCGTGTGATTTCAACTTCTCTGCATTATCATTAAGATCTTCAACAAGTGTATTGATATGAGCCACGATATCCTGATTTTTCTCGCTAATATCAAGTGTTTCCGTTGCATGAGCAGTAACCTCTTCGGTTATTGCAGATATGGTCTGTACACTGTTTGCAATCTCATCGTTGGCAACCGCAAGCTTATCAACCACACTATCAAGCTCATCAGCATAATGTTTGATAACCTCAACGCCTTCTGAAATCTGCTCAAAGCTTGTTGCGGTTTCTGATGCACACTGGCTCTCTTTTTCACCGGCTTCAAGAAGATTCTCTATAGTTGATACCATTGTTCCAACCTGCGATGTAATGTCATTAATAAGCTTTGTGATATTGTCGGTAGCTTCTGTTGTCTGTCCGGCAAGATTAGAAATCTCGGAAGCAACTACGGCAAATCCTCGTCCGGCCTCTCCTGCTCTTGCAGCCTCAATGGAAGCATTTAACGCAAGAAGACTTGTCTGTGAAGCAACACTTGTAATAATATCTGTAATCGAGTTCATCTGAGCTGCAGTCTCCTTGAAAGTATCAAGTGCACTTGCAACATCCTTACCTGCTGTATCTACCTGTTTTGTCAAGGCAGTCATCTGTGATATATTCTTCTGTCCTGTTGATACAGCGTCTCCGGCCATAGCAACATTCTCGTTAATTGTTCTTGCAGCGGATTCAACACCCTTAATGTGCTCGGTAATCTCGCTTGTCTGTGTCAACTGATTCTGTGCTGCGTCAGCCGACTCACCGGTTCCTGTTGTTACCTCTGTCATTGATTCAACCGTCTGGTCTACCGATTTCTTAAGTCCGTCCATTTCCTCTGTAAGCTCGGTAACTGTTTCTGTTACCTTTGACGAAACTTCCATTATCTCTCCAAGAAGCATTGTTGTCTTCTCATGCTCTGCACCGAGACGTCCCATTCTCATTTTCTGGAAATCGATGGTTGCGGTTGTAACCATGATAAGGTAAATAACTATCATAACCACAACAAGGCCCTGAATCTCAGCAGTTGCTGTGTCCGGCATCATTCCCTTGTACATAAGGATTCCAATTTCAATAAGGTTTAAAACAATTACTCCGATTCCATTAGCAAGCACAAACTTGACATCATTGTACAGTGTAATGATTATCAAAATAGGAATGGCATACGTAAACACCAATATGTTACTGGTCGTAAGCAATACAAAACCGTACATCAACGCATAACCTATTCCAACAATATGTTTGGTATTAAGTGATGCGGGATTACTCTTGATATCAATCCACGAAAGAATTACGGGTATCATGGCAAGTGCTATTACCAACAGCACATATCCTACAGATCTTGTTTGTTTCACAACCTCCAAAAGATATGCCACCGATATAATCGAACAAATAATTGTTAAAGCAATTACCGCTTTTTTGTTGGCAATTGCAAGCTCTTCATCTCTTCCTGAATTCATTATTGCTTCATTCATTCTCTCCACTCCTTGCATATGCAAATTATTGTCCCTCAACTATAGTGTGAATAGTCATTTCTACCTCTCAATTTTACCATACGTTAAGCCTTTTAACAACAAAAATTCTGACAATTCATCTAATTAATTCGGCACTACCGGGGTCCAATATTCCTGCCCGTAAATGTCGGTAAGAAGGTAAGTAATCTGTGTGTCACCACCAACGTCTGTATTGCTGATTTCCAAGCCTTCTTCATATATCAACTGTTCGCCCAACATGTAGCTGTCTTTGTATATACCATCATACGTATAGTAATCACAAAGGAAGTCAATTGTATCTCCCTCATTAAGCTCTGTTGTTGCTTTGGCTACCGTATCCGTCTCACTTTCCACATAGTCATATCTTGCGCCTGCAATATAACCATACGGATTCTCATTATCAAACACAATTATAAGATTAACACGTTCTCCGTTAAGAAGTGCGGGAACTCTACCGGTTATGGTATATTTGTCACCATCTCTTACTGTGCCCTCATAGTAGTAAGCCACCGGCTGTCCATCAATCGAAAGCCATGTATTGTCCGTCTCGCCTATGAGTCTTCCGTCGCTTGTGAACTTATACACATTATCAAGACCAAGGTCTATGTATCCGCCACCGTCATCATAGAACATATTAAGCTGTAATGACTGTATGAGCGCCCATTTATCATCGGCAAGAGCCATGATATGTTTGCCTTCATCATCTTTCTCCCAGATAAGCTCGGAAGAATCAAACTGATTAGCCGCAATATATTCCGATGCACTCTCTGCATCAAAGCAATCCTCATCATCCATGTAGGCAGTGTTTGCTCTGTCAATTCCGTCTATGCTCTTCTTGCTGTTCATATAAGCCGAAAGAAGTGCACCAAGGGCATCCGAACCTGTTACGGTATTGCTTCCTCCACTCATGCCAAGCAAAGAACTTATCGGTGAGCTTTGTCCGCCTGCGCCAATCTGTCCGCCGGTTTCCATACCTGCAAAGGACTTGATACATTTAGCATATTCGTCATCCATGCCTATCTCGTTATAGGTACTTACCAAGGTATCAACTTTTGATGCCTTTCTGTATGGGAAGTAAATGGAAACTCCATACGCATTGCTCATGTTTGATGAAGTACGATTATATTTAACCGCACCAAGCAACGCTTTAGAAAGCTCCTTCGCTTCATCGGTTCCTATATGGTTTGCAAAATTGACGAGGTCTATCTGGTCTATCTTTGATGAAACCGCAAACTCTCTCGTGCCCGCTCTTGCGTCAGACACCAGCTTATAATCGTCACCCTTTATAAGATTCATGGTTGAACCGGAAAATGCTGACAGCTTCTCCGGAACCGTATACGAAATCTCCGCAAGGTCAATAACCGAAAGGGTTGTTTTCTGACCACGGCATTTCTCGTCACATTTTGTTACAAATCCGTCTATTATATTCTTTGCAGTATCCAAAGTATCCTGGGAAGTATTTGTACAAAGGCTATTCAACCAATCCGTGTAATACCAGCCAATGCCGGGCTCCGTCTCCTCGGATGCTATAAGATAATCCGCGTAATTAGACGTAACCAATGCTGTTTCTAATGTTGCCATAAGACATGCATCAAAACCAATGAAATCAAATGTTACCCCGCTGTCTTTTAATGCCTTGTTAATTTTTGAAAGGTTCATAGAGCCGGCTGTTGCAAACTTCTCGTCATATCCGTAACCACTAATAGAACCACCTCCGTGATCCCAGAAAATCAAATCATTACGATTAGCAGGATAATTCTCATTACACCATTTGATAAATGATGTAAGATTCTCCGGCATTGTCATAACCTTGGTGCCATCATTCTCCACAACTCGCTCAAGTTTTCCCTGATGAACGCGATAAATCTGGTTGACATCATTACTTATACCCGATGTTTTCCATGCCTTACAACCACCGGTGTAAATGAGGATATTGACTTTATCTGTGATGTTGGCAGCACACATTTCCGCAATATCATTTGACGCCATGCCGCCCCTTGATTCGAGGTCTGTACCGCACATATATATCATAATTGTAACGGTATCCTTGCCCGCGCCCAAAATCTGTGTTCTTTTCTCTCTTGAACCCGCTGCTACCGAACGATTAAGCTGTCCTGTGTTTTTGGCAGTATCCCAACCGGTAGTTACATTATTGTTACCGGTAAATCCGGTAAGCATTCCCAAAAGCGAAGATGCACCGGCTTGTTGCTCCTGCGGGGTTGTTTCACTCTGATTGCCTGTTGGTTCAGCATAATCATCGGCGCCGTCACTACCAAAAAGCGCAGCACCGCCACCGCCTCCACCAAGAACTGCCAACAAAATAAACAGGATTATAGCAGTCTTAGGGTTCATTCCAGAACCACCACCGGATGCTCTGTTACCGCTTGAAGCTTCGGTTCGTCCTGCATATCCGTCACTCTTTCCAACAGGACCGGTTCCTAAACCCTCTCCTCTTTTGTGTACTCCTTTGCCACCCGAAGTGACATGTTTTTCCCTTCCTCCGTTTGGTTCCATACGTTCCCTCCAAATTGTATGTTATGTAATCATTGTAATTACATTTTAAGTAATGTCGAAAACAGTCCTCGGCCAATGCTTGCTCCAACGTTACCACCAAGCCTTTTTCCAAAGCTTCCCATACCGGATAACGCCTGTTTGCCTACTTCACGTCCGACAGTCCCGGCAACGGAGTTGCCAACCGACTTAACTGCCTGCTTCTTTCTTCTCTCCTCAGCAGCCGCTTCTTTCGCTTCCGCTTTTGCTTTGGCCTCTGCTTGTCTGGCTTCTGCCCTCGCCTGCATTTCCGCAGCCTTTTGCTGTGCTCTTGCCTGCGAAGCCTCAAGTTTTTCCTGCTCCTTTGCGGCAGCAGCTTCCGCCTTTGCCTGTTCTTTTGCTTCCTGTTCAAGCCTTGCTTCTTCTTCGGCTCTTGCCGCATCCTCTGCTCCTTTTCTTGCAAGAACTTCGTATGCAGACTCCGGATCATAAGCCTTCTCGTATTTGCTGTATAAAATATTTCCTTTAATTACACCATCGCGCCTTGCATCATCAAGCGCCGCAAATTGTGAACGCGGCGGAAGAATCGACACCTTTTGGGCAATTCCCGGCACACCGCCATCCTCAAGAAATGATACAACCGCTTCACCTGTTCCAAGCGACATAATAGTTTCGTATGTATCAAATGCAGGATTCTCTCTAAAGGACTGTGCCGCCGCCTTAACCGCTTTCTGGTCTGCCGGCGTATATGCGTGAAGTGCATGCTGTACCTTATTACCCAATTGTGCAAGCACACCGTCCGGAATATCCTTTGGATTCTGTGTGCAGAAATACACACCTACTCCTTTTGAACGAATAAGTTTTACAACCTGCTCGACTTTCTCAACAAGTGCCTTCGGTGCATCTTTAAACAACAGATGTGCTTCATCGAAGAAGAATATCATCTTCGGCTTATCAAGGTCTCCCACTTCCGGAAGCATTTCGAATAATTCAGAAAGCAACCAAAGTAAAAATGTTGAATACAGCTTGCCGTTGTTGATTAGTGAGCTACTGTCTAATATGTTAATCATACCCCTGCCACCATCACCGATAGCAAACAAATCGGCAACATTAAGTGCTGTTTCTCCAAAGAACTTCTCGCCTCCGGCAATCTCTAGCGCAACCACTGCTCTTACAATCGAAGAAATTGAGGTCGAGCTCATTTTGCCATAACTTGCCTCTAATTCCTTGGCATGTTCAGACACATAATTAAGCATCGCTTTCAAATCTTTTGTATCTGTTAATAACAAATTATCATCGTCCGCAATCTTAAAAACAATTGAGAGTATATCGGTTTGCGTATCATTTAACTCCATAATACGGGCAAGCAGAAGCGGTCCCATCTCGGAAATCGTCGTTCTTAACGGCATTCCTTTCTCACCGTAAATATCCCAAAGCGCCACGGGATAACCGGCATATGAAAAGCCTGCCTGTGCAAGACCGAAACGATTAATTCTTTCCTGCATATCCGCACTGTCCGTACCGGGATTAGCTATGCTTGATATATCGCCCTTAACATCAGCCATAAACACGGGGACTCCCATATCCGAAAAACTCTCCGCCATCACTTTAAGCGTAACTGTCTTACCTGTTCCCGTCGCACCTGCCACAAGACCGTGACGGTTTGCAAGCTTGGGTGTGAGCATTATCTTCTCCCCGGCTTCGTTATTTGCAACCCAAATCCTGTTATCTGATATCATGTTGTACCCCCTTATCCACCTAAAAACTTTCTTCTCTCGTTACAACAAACTATGAGAAACACTATAAGAAATATTTTTATCCTTTTTCATCTTTTTGTCAATAATAATCTTAATACCAAAGAATGGTATATCGAACCATTTTAACCACGGTCAATTTTCCTTTTTAAGCTGTCGCCACACCACAAAAAGTGCCGTCATAACAGCCGTACCTGTAACAAACCATGAAACCGGATATACAACGAAACAATATCTTATATCCCTGTAACGCAAACACACTGTATTGACCCAGATTACCCTAAGTACACACGTTCCAAATATTGTAATAAATGCAGGAACCATTGAGCGGCCGAATCCTCGAAGCACCGAAGCGCATATCTCATAACTGCATATAACAAACTGAACCGACAACACCCATTTAAATCTGGTAAATACAACATCAATTACCGCCGGATCCGCAGTAAATATTCTTACAAAGAAGTTCTCCCCGAAAATAAATGTAAAGTTAACAATATTCGTAGTAACAATCGCGGCAAGCAAAGTAATTATCAGTACTTTTTTGCATCGCGCAAGGTCGCCGGCGCCATAATTCTGGCTTGTAAATGTTACCGCTGCCTGATTAAATCCCGTAACAACATAAAACGCAAGTATCTCAAAAATGAGTGCTATAGCATTACCTGCAACCGCCGTGGCACCATAAGAATTGATAGTCTTTTGAATGCACATATTGGCAACGGAAAAAACGATTGCCTGCAATCCGGCAGGAAAACCGATTTTAAACACACGGCACAAACAATCTATTTCAATCCGCAATTTTCTCGGGTATAACCTTATATGTCCCTTTTCTTTCAGAAGAAGGATTATGACAATTGACGCACTTATCACATTGGAGAATGCTGTCGCAATCGCAACTCCTACAACTCCCATGTTAAGAACCAAAGTAAGCAGTATATCCAACACTATATTGATAACTCCCGCTGCCATTAACGCAAAGAGCGGTCGCTTGCTGTCACCTACAGTTCTTAATACTGCCGTTCCAAAATTATAGACAAATATAAATGGCATTCCACAAGCATATATTCGCAAATAACTTATTGCCATATCAAGTACGTCAGCCGGCGTTGATGTGATAATAAGAATCGGTCTTGCTATTAACTCTACCACAAATAAAATACCAACACCTGACAAAATCGAAAACAATATTACCGTATGCACCGTCTCCGATATTTTCTCCTTATGGTCGCTTCCTATGTAGTTGCCGATTACAACATTTATTCCGACAGAAAGACCGATGAAGAAATTAACAAACAGTGCAATTATAGTCGTATTGGCACCAATTGCCGCCTGACCTATGCTGTCTCCCGTCATTCCGACAACCGCAATATCTACAGCCGAAAAAAGCTGCTGCATCACACTTCCCATTATGATCGGGAAAGCAAACTTCAGTATTTTAATTAGTAGTGGACCATGTATCATGTCCATTTTGATGTCTGATTTTGTATTCATGTTATCTCCGTTTTTTAAATATATGTTACTCCATCGGGTATCGCATGCCCCACTGCCCTCTTATCTTATCAAGCAGTTTCATGACACGAAGAGTCTCCGCAAGCGGCATTTCCTCACACTCGGTCTCGCCGGCAAGAAGGGCACGTCGACACGAAAGCACCTCGTACTCATAACCGTTAATCTGCTCCGGAACATCTCTTTCCTCTATCAGCTTATGGTCGCGGTCATATACCTTGACGCCCTCACAATTATTAATATTCTCTACTTCTATATATCCGTCCTCACAACAAATGATTCCTCTTCGGTCAGTCGGTGTCATCATGGTACTGTGAAGAACCGCCATCTCTCCGCCTGTGAATACAAGCGTGACACTGTTGCTCTCATCAACGCCATTGTCTGACATCACTGCAGAACTTTCAACTCTTGTTATATCTCTGTCAATCGCCATCATGGCAAAATTAATCGGATATACTCCGACATCAAGCAAAGCACCTCCCGCAAGTGATGGATTTACAAGTCTTTCCTTATCCTGAAGATAGTAACCAAGGTTTGCCGTCAATGAAATCGGCTTTCCTACCACACCGCTGCTTATTACTTCGGAAATTATTGTTCTGCTTGGCATAAATCTTGTCCACATAGCCTCGACAAGAAGAAGTTTCTTATCTTTGGCAAGAGCAATAAGCTCCTCCGCCTGCTTGGCATTTACCGTAAAAGGCTTTTCCACAAGCACATGCTTTCCATGTTCTAAACACATTTTCGCATGTTCATAATGGAGAGAATGCGGTGAAGCAACATATACTAGCTCCACTTCCGGGTCTGACAACATTTCCTCATATGAACCATACGCCTTCTTAAAGCCCCATTTATCCGCAAACTGTTGTGCTCTTTCTATGTCTCTTGAGGCAACACTGTGACAAACTATGCCATATTCATCGGAAATGCCCGTCACTGCCTCTGCCATTTTGTGGGCTATACTACCTGCTGCAAGTATTGAAAAATTCATGTGTTACCTCCTATCAAAAACTTTGAAAAATCACTGATTATCACCGGAATAATCAACCACCAGATATCCAAGGTATTGCGCATCCCAAGGATTATAATAAACCATTTTAAAATCTGCCGTATTCTCTATGGTAGACAATGTTGTCTAGTGACAGGTAATCATTATATCACGTCGATTATCTCAAAACAATAAAATCACTTTTATTCAAATACTTCAATCAGTAATTTTGCGTACGTCCGCATTTTTACCTATTTGTCATTGAAAAACCATACGATAAATGAGATAATTCAAATAGACGATTATGCATACATCTGCATTTTCACCTATTGGAGTAAATGTAATGATTGAAAGAAAGAAATATATGGAGGATAAACGCATGAGCAATACAAAGAGCAAATCATCTAATACGACTAATAAAGAACCAAACAAAATGACCGGTTGGATTTTTGCACTTATTATTTCACTATGTATATTCCCTCCTCTTTTCATCATTGTACTTGTTCTTTTCTTAGTCTCAATTTCTAAAAAAGAAAAAAACGCGTACACACCGGATCACAAAACCAACATTTCTGGTTCCGGCCAGGGTGTACGCGAAGAGATTATACATCATGAAAAACCAATCGACTACAACAAATCAACTTATGATATATATCAGGAAGTGTTAAACAAAAAAACAGATTACAGCGGAGTCAACAAAGACCTGCTGTAATCTGCTTATCATCTACTCTTCCCAGAACAATTCATCTAAAGTCTTCCCCAGCGTCTTGCACACGCTAATGCAAAGATTAATTGTCGGGTTGTAATCACCTTTTTCTATAGCACTTATCGTCTGTCTTGATACTCCTACTGCTTTGGCAAGGTCGTCCTGTGACATATCAAGTCCGGCTCGTGCTGCTTTCAATTTCAGATTCTTCATACTAATCACACTCCTTACTCAGCCTTGGCATCGATAAGCTTCTTGATAGCAAGCTCAACAGAAAGTACAAGGAATATTCCGCCACATAACAAGTTGATAAATGGTCCCTGAAGTTTTCTGTTAACAAAAAGTTCACCATGAATATATGCCATTATACCAATGAAAAGGTTAAAAGCAGTAATAAATGTCATGCCTACAATAAATCTTGTCATGTTGTTGTTAAGACCAACATACGCATCGTGGAAAATACTGTAAGTTACCTGAACAATTACTCCTACCAAAATCGGTATAAAATAAAGTGATAAACCTAAAAATCCAAGATCATATGATGATGATAAAACAAGGAATAATGCGTTTGTAAGTACTACTCCATAAAATCCATACATGTACGCTTTGCCACGTGCCTCTTTCTGTCTCTCATCATACTTTGTCTTCATCTTGCCGTCTTTGTTAATTGCCTTCAAAAATACTGCTGTAAGAATAAGTCCTACTACTATTCCAACAAAAATTCCTAATGTATATGCCTTCATAATAATCATCCTTTCTTTAAAAAAAATATACTTAAACATTTGTCTTTGAGTTGAGCCCGTCGGCTTCTTGTGATTCCTGAAAACATCCTGCAGAAATGTTTCCCTTGGAAGCTTCTGGGATTATAATACCACCCTCACAACATAATGTCAAGTATATTTTACATATTTTATAATATTTTTTTCAATAATCATGGTGCAGTAGCAAAATGTCTGCTTGCGAATCCTTTTGAAAGATTAAACTCCACCCCTAATACGACACATATTGCTTAAGTGCATGGTCTTGACAACGGATTTGAACAACCTTCCAGTCCTTATCAAAAACAACAACCATACATGCGGAGACAGATGAATTGGTTTCTATGTCCTCACAATATAACTCGGAAGAAACCGAAACCGTTTGTGTTTTTTCATCACATGCTATCACCTGATGTGACATTTCAACATGCCTTGTCGGTACATAGCGTTTCGTAAAACTAATGTAGTCCTCTTTTCCTTCGTTTAAAACTTCTTTCGTTATCGTAGTTACTCCGACACCTTTTAAGTCATCAGAATAAACCAAATCGCCTTGAGCCATCATTTCCACGTACAATGAATAGGTATAAGCCTCCCAACATAATTGTTCTTCCGGGGTATCATACATCGCTTTTGAAAACAGTTCGCTCTCCTTAAGACCAGAAAGCACCCGGCTTCTATAAGCTTCATTTCTGGCAAGCTGTTGTTTATGGTTGTGTTTTTTTACACTCTCCACGCAATATGAAACTGAAAAGCCTATAGTCAAAACCAAAACAACGACAACAAATGCCACGTTAATAAAATCATTTAACTTAACAAGCCATGTATCTTCCTTACCGGCTGCAATTCTTTTTTTCCTTATGATACGAACAACATTAAAGAAAATACAACCTATGGCACTTAAAACCGCAGTATAAATGAACCCTATAAACGCCCCAAGTGCGTCAAGACCGGGAAACATCCCGCCCTCATAGACATACAAACTATCAAAGAATAATACTTTGATTATACTTATGACAAACGGAATCCAAAAAAAATAAGCCTGATAAATTATTATTGTAGTCTTGTCCTCTTTGTTATTACGAAGCCTAAACCACAAAAAAAGTCCGACAACGACAACAACCACACATCCTACTATTCCGGCACTATCAGAAAGCGGCAAAAGGATCATTCTGTTGCAATCCAGAAAATAAGCAAGTCCAATGATTATTACACACCATACGACATTAACACACGTGCCAAAAAGCGAAATCTTACGTAGCAACATTATTAAGTTCTTAAGAAAACCTTCTTTTGTCTTATCCAACTATTGTCCCCCCAACGAATACTTCAGGCTTAATTATCTACATTATTTCTTACCCGGCACATCATATTCGTATCCTGCCGGATTCATATGAATCATAACATGCTTAATATCCGGATAGTCCTTCTCTATCTTATTATGAAGTTTCTCCGCAATATCATGTGCCTGCGAAAGTTTCATGTCTCCATCAGCATTTATCTCAATCTCAACATAGATTTTTTCGCCAAACTTTCTGGTTCTTAAAAGATCAAGACCAATCTTCTGACCGATTTCGTCACCAAACTTAACAACAAAGTCTTTAAGTTCATTTTCAAAATCCTCATCACACGATGTATCCAGCATTTTCTCAATTGCATCCTTGAAAATACTAAACGCTACGAAAATAATAACAACACAAATCACAACTCCGGCAATTTGGTCAAGTATCGGGAATCCGTGTCTTGCGCCAATTATTCCGACAAGTGCTCCCACTGATGACATCGCGTCTGAACGATGATGCCATGCATCTGCCTTAAACGCACCGGACTTTAGTTTCTTCGCGTAGTACATGGTGTACCAGAACATCGCTTCTTTAACTGCAATTGAAACAACTGCCGCAACAATCGGAAGAATCCCCGGAAGTTCCATTTGCTTGTAACTTCCGCTGATAATCGCACGCAGACAATTCAACCCAATTCCCGCACCGGTCACAAAAAGTATAATTGCAAGTATAATAGACGCCACACACTCCATTCGCTCATGTCCGTACGGATGCTTGCCGTCCGCTTGTTTTTTAGAGATAATAACGCCTATATACGCAATAAATGTAGCAAAAACATCTGACAGTGTATGAACCGCATCGGAAAGCATCGCTGATGAATGTCCGATTATTCCGGCTACCATCTTAAATATTGCAAGGAAAATATTACCTATAATTCCGGCTGCCGCCATTTTATTGGTAGCACTTCTGATCAATTCCTCTGTCATACAAATACCCCCAATATTTGTAATTTAAATATATTTTATTATCCGTCTTTTCATTCTCTTTTGCAACCTGTTTTTGTTCTTGTTATTTGTTGGCTCATCATTTATTATATATGTATAATTTTTACGAAAGGGAGATTTGATTATGAAGAAAACTCTAATGTATCTGTCACTTGCACTTTGCATGCTTGCGGTAGCATTTTCCGTTTCCACAGTTACTGTAAATGCTGCATCGAACACAAAATTAATGACTAATTACTTAAAGGCTTACAAAAACAAGAATTACAAAAAAGCGAAATCTTACCTTAACAAAATGAAAAAAACCGACAAGGATACTTCACTTAAGAAAATGTCGAAGAAACAGAAAAAAGCTTACATGAAGGTTGTTAAGAAGTACGCGAAGAATCTCAATATCATGTACGGTGATTATCTGTGGGGTTACTACCTTGCAGATCTTAACAAAGATAAGAAAGCTGAACTTCTTATACAATACGGAAGTTGCGAAGCTGATGTGAGAACTTATGTCTATACTTTCAAAAAAGGCAAAGCCAAAAAAGTTGCCAAGACTTACTCAGGACATACCGGTTATGTTTCTTATCCGGGCAAAGGAGTAGTTCAGGTATGGGGACATATGGGATACTGCAGCGTGTCTGTTCTTACAATGCAAGGCAACAAATTAAAAGCAAAGAACTATGGCAGTCAGGATACCACCAAATCCGGTGAAGAATACTGCTTACCAGGCAATTATCTTAACTCACATATCAAATACGATGCTCACTACAACCGTTCTGTTGATTATTCAGATTTAAAATAATAATATAACCTCGGCAAGCTGACTTATAGTCAATACTTACCGAGGTTTTTGTTATTATTCTTTTTCTTTAATATACTTTAATGCATTTCTAAACTTAATAGGATTACCGTAACGAAGCGTTCCCATTCTGTAAATCTTTGCTGCAAGCCAGCCTATAAATATAATCGAAGCATAAAGCAACACTGCTGAAATGATAATCTCAGGCACAGTGACCTTACCCATTGCTATTCTTACAAACATGGCAGAATATGAACTAACAGGAAGAATTGAACATACCTTCATGATCATTCCGTCAGGTTTTGACAAACTAAATAATACAACGAAATATACAATCATTATTACCATCTGAACCGTTCCGGCTACTTTGTTGATATCTTCTGTCTTTGACACAAGCGCACCTACCGCACCATAAACGAATGCATAGAAGAGGAAGCCACCCACACCAAATACTGCAAATGAAATAATAACATCCGAAGGAATATCAAGTATCATGTCCAACTTGCCATTCCATGCATCATGGTTGATACCGTAGCCAATAAGTGTTGCAGCTAAAATAGAGCCTGCCTGAATAACAACTGCAAAAGTTCCTGCTATAACCTTACCAAAGAGAAGATATTTTGCGTCTATACTTGTTACAAGAACCTCTATAGAACGGTTGCTCTTTTCATTGGTTACGGAAGTTGCAATCATTACACCATACATGATAATCAACATAAAGATAAGAATTACAAGTCCATAGCAATACCAGAAGTTTTCTGATGCGTCCTTTCCAAGAATATTCACATTACCTTCAGGAATTGCCTCATATTCGGTAACAAACTCAGAAATATCCATGCCATGAGCAAGAAGATAGTTCTGCTTATGTAGATTGGTAAGTATTGTCTCAAATATCATCTGAGTGTCATCATACATCTCTGCATTGAATACATAGTACTCATAATGCATATCGTCCTTGATGTAGAATCCGCCCTTTGCCTTTTGGCTCTTAACTTTCTTGATTATATCTTCCTTACTCTTTGCCTTTTTCAAAATACCAACTTCTGCAAAGATCTCATTGACATTTTCTTTACTGCCCAAAACATCATTTTCACTATAATACAGATAAAAACCATCTTCCTTTTCGCTGTCTTTATCTTCATCTTTATCGTCTGAACCTGAAAAAATACTCTTAGTCTCTACTCCGGTAATTGATGACATATCAAATACTTTTGGTAAAAATGATGCCGCAAAAAGAAGTACGACCATAACTAATGTTGTAATGACAAATGACTTATTTTTTGTGTAACTCTTAAGCTCAAAATCTATAACTGTAAACAACTTATTCATTATCCTCGCCTCCCTCTGATGTCTCCTCATGCTCTTTATCTTCTTCTCCGACTCTTTCAACAAAGATATCATTAAGAGAAGGCTTGTATGTCTCAAAATGCTCTATTTCTATTCCGTCAGCTGTTGCCTTATCTGAAAGATCACCAAAGAACTTCATTCTATTTACGCCGTCCATAAGCTTAACTATAACATCTGTTTTGTTATGTCCGGTAACCTCAACATCATCTGAAAGCTTATCATTTATCCAATTCTTGAGTTTAACAACATCTCCGTCAACAGGACTTACCACTAACTGATTCTTGCCGTATTCTTTCTTGATATCAAGAAGATTACCTGAAAGAATGACTTCGCCATGGTTGATAATTACAATATCCCTACAGAACTCTTCAACGTAACTCATTTGATGACTTGAGAAAATAACAATCTTGCCTTCTTCTATAAGCTCATTAACAACATCTTTGAGTATCTGTGAGTTAACCGGATCAAGACCTGAAAACGGTTCATCAAGGATAACTATCTCCGGGTCAGCTACTAGAGTTGAAGCTAATTGCACTTTCTGCTGGTTACCTTTAGAAAGCGTCTCGAGGTCTTTCATCGCATATTCATCAACCTCAAGTCTCTTCAACCATCTCATTGAATTCTCTGTTGCTTTCTTCTTATCCACACCTCTAAGTCTGGCAAGATATATCATCTGCTCAAGAACTTTTCTTTTTGGATATAATCCTCTTTCCTCCGGAAGATAACCAATCAATACTTTTTTACGATCAAATGCCTCACCGTCTAAAAGTATCTCTCCAGAGTTTGAATGGAAAACATCCATTAATATTCTTATAGTTGTAGTCTTACCTGCACCGTTTCTTCCGAGAAGACCGAGTGCCTTACCACTCTCTACTTCGAAGGAAATTCCTTTGAGTATCTCCTTGTCCCCGAAGCTTTTTCTTATATCCTTAACCTCAAGCTTCATAAACCTATACCTCCTGTAATAATGTGTGTTGCTTGCTGAAATTGAGTATAGCACCGTTATAGCATAATGTCAAGTATATATTACATATCATCCAATATAGTATTCTATATGTAATTTAAAAACGTAATATCTTATACTAAAAACCCAAGTTGTCGTTCACAAGAATAACATGTATTCTATCTTTATGACGAGAGTAACGTGTTATTAGAAATTGGCAACATATCGTATCAGGCGATTTGCAATTCATGCATGAGCCTGTATTAGTACATGGTGTAGACAATCCAAAACGCTGTGCATTTATTGGAGCAGCAACATTTCTTGCTCTCTTCATTGCACCATCTATATCATCACATATCTTATTCATTCCAACAATAAACAACACATGCTTTGGTCCATGTGCAATCATTGATACGCGGTTGGAATTTCCGTCGATATTTACGATAACCCCATCTTCAGTCATCGCATTTGCGCTTGAAAGAAAATAATCTGCATCATACCCTTCTAATGTTGCTTTACGTTTTTCTTCCTCAGTAGATGCATTTTCTCTTTCAATGAAATTATAGTTTCCTGATTTTACTGCATCTACAAGGCCGATTTCACGAGCAGACATCGCACCTCCCATAGTAACGGAAGATTTTTCGGGAATAATCTCCAATGCAATCTTTAAAGCCTCTTCTTTACTTGCAGCATAGTAGCCTGTCATGTTTCTGGACTCAAGGCCCTTAATTACCTTCTGTGCCAATAATTCATTTCGTTTAATAATATTTTCGTTCATGGCTAACCCTCCATTTTAAATGTATAACTAATATACTATAGAAAATAAAAAATGGAAAGTCGTAATTGACTTTCCATTCTATATATAAGAGGCGCCAACCAGATTTGAACTGGTGATAAAGGTGTTGCAGACCTCTGCCTTACCACTTGGCTATGGCGCCATGGCTCCCCGAGTAGGGCTCGAACCTACAACACCACGGTTAACAGCCGTGTGCTCTACCATTGAGCTATCAGGGATTATTTTAAAGGAATGTACCTTCAAAACTTCATACAGATGATTTCGACATTTAACATATTCACATAGG
>JAILRO010000004.1 GCA_024698145.1 Lachnospiraceae bacterium | reverse complement strand
ATATAGCTTATTGGTTAAGGATGGCTTGCCGCAAGGAAATAAAATTATGGCTATTGATAAATTAGCGGATTGTTATAAAGCATTGCAGAATATAAATGAAAATGCAGAATTAGAAGATACCGGTAATTTTGCTAATGATGCCGGAAGCAAATGTTCGTATGGAGTAATAGATAATAATACAGATTCTAATGCAAAGTTTATAATGGAGACCATACAGAATGGTTTTTGAAGTCTGTTTGAAAAGAGCCGCCCTTATGATGTTGTATTTTTCGATGTTGAGCTTGGAGAAAATAAGGAAGACGGCTTTCGCTATGTAAGAAATATAAGACAATGTATCCTGAACAGAAGCATATCGCCATCATTCATACTACCCATACCGAGCTTGGAAGGTATGGGTATATGTCGAATGCATTCCGTTATATTGATAAACTCAATTTGGACGAAGAACTTGAGGAAGCAGTACATGCAATAGAATTAATCAGAGAGACTGAAATCGATTTAGGCAAATAATCCGTTAGTATGTATCTTTTCGCTTGGGGAATGTTGAAAAATCTAAATGAAGGATTGAGAAATTCATCAAAAAAAGGTATAATAAATATATGCTTTTAAAGAAATTGGGGTGAGCATATATGAGTTTTTGGACAGAGAATAGATTCATGATGAGTTTTAAGAATCACATTGTCAAATGGTATCGCTTGGTATTGCTTCCGGTATTTCATTTGGATAATAACAGGAATGCACATGATACCACACAGGGGCCACAGGGAGATATACTTCCGACCAATAATCAGACTAACGATTCAGGAGTGCAAACATCAGATGCAGGTGTTAAAAATGAACAGGCGGCTCAGTCGGACAACAGCGGTCCTGCTGTAAAGATGCCTGCATATGAGAAGAAGGGACCTGCGGTTACAGGTGATGCGGCAGAGGTTCTTGCAAGGATTAACAGTGATCGTGAAGGCAGGTATTCCGATGAGATAGAGGAAGCCAGAAAGAAAGCCGAAGAAGAACGACGTAAGGCAGAAGAAAAGGCGCGACTTGATTCGATAATGAATGCCAATAAGGTTGATGTGGATTCATTTATTGCACAGGGAAAGACCGCTGCTCAGGAAGCTGACGAGATGAAGCGTGCGCAGGAGATTATGGATCGCCTCAATCGTGAAGCAGCAGAGGATGAGGCCAAGAAGGTTGCTGAGATAGAAGAAGCAAAGCGACAGGCTGCTGAGAAGGAGAAATTAGCTGCGGTTAATAATGATGCTAATGCGGGCGGTGGAGCTGATGATGCGGAAAAGCGTGCACAGGAGATTTTTGAACGCTTGCAACGTGAGGCTGCCGAAGACGAAGCAAAGAAACAGGCAGAGCTTGATGCTGCTATGGCAGAGGCTGCACAGAAGTTTGGAGGCTGAGTTAAGCTTTCTGTATATATATGTGAATATATGTTGATACAACAATCATTACTGTGGTATAGTCCAAGTAATGATTGTTTTTTTGGAGAGGAATCTTCATAATTTTGTAATTTTTTGGTATGCATTTTTGAAAGAATTATTTGTTATATTCTATCTGTAAGAGCTTGCAGATACAAACAGGAGGGCAAAGATGAACATATTGGTATGTGATGATGACAAGGAAATAGTTGAGGCAATTACAATTTATCTCAAGCAGGAGGGATACAATATAATCCCGGCGTACAACGGAAAAGAAGCACTTGAGATAATGAAGAAAGAAGAAATACATCTGGTGATACTTGACATCATGATGCCGGAGCTTGACGGAATACATGCTCTTGATAAGCTTCGCGAAACAAGTTCAATACCGGTTATCATGCTATCGGCAAAATCCGAAGACGTTGACAAGATACTTGGATTAAATGTTGGTGCGGACGATTATATGACAAAGCCCTTCAACCCTCTTGAGTTGGTAGCAAGAGTCAAATCCCAGATAAGAAGATACACTGCTTTCGGAGGGATAGATAAAGAGAGTGAAAGTATATTGGTAAATGGTGCCATCGAAATGGACAAGGACAAGAAACAGGTTAAGGTAGATGGTGAGCCTATAAAACTTACACCGACCGAATACAGTATATTGAAACTCTTTATGGAGAACCTTGGAAAAGTATTTTCGTCATCAGAGATATACGAAAAAATCTGGGGAGAAGACGCATATGCAACGGACAACATCGTGTCAGTGCATATTAGAAGAATCAGAGAAAAAATCGAGATTAATCCGAAGAATCCGGATTACATCAAGGTTATGTGGGGCGTCGGTTACCACATGGACAAGAAGTAGATTGTTTTGTTTTTTGTAAGTAGAAGGAGTGTAGCAGGATGTCTGAAAAGAAATCGGATAGACGCTTTTTGTATTCGAATGTGGGCAAATTTATCAGAAGAATACTGTGCATGGCAACATTTGTACTGTTTCTGTTCTGCCTTGGAGTTTGTGTTTGTGTATTCAAGGTTTACGGTGGCGATGTAGTATACAAAGACTACAGCTTATATGACAGTATGGGATTTAGGAACCGTATAGCTTCAGAAGCCAATATGCTTTTGGAGTCCCTGATTGATGTTGAAAACAATCAGGATATGCGTTATATGAAAATCATAGATGTTGAGAATAATGTTATCAACACTTATGATAATGAAAAGATTGCCGAAGATCAAATTGATTATGTCGAGGACATAGATCAACTCGAACCTTACATCAAATCCGGCGAAAGGTTAAGATATGATGTATATAACTATACAGAAGCGCTTAAGCTTATATCGTCATCGAAAGACGAAACGTATATACATTTTTCGCCGGAAGCTTTTGAAAAGATTTTTAAGGACAATGGTGTACAAAATATCGGGTATTGTTTGAGTAACCGTTTCTCATCGTCTGCGTATATTATATACGCGGATTCTGCAGTAATGAAAAATTTGCATGACATTATTGGTTCGGAAGAAGCAACGGAGTATACGTTAAATATTTCCCCGGAAACAGAGGGTAACGATTATATAACTATAGGCAAACAGAATATCATAGATATGACCGGATATGATACCGAGAATATGGAGTGTGCGGTATTTGATCCGGAAAGTGATTTGTTCTATTCTTCATGGGATGATTTCTTCACGCCATTTTCCGGATACACCTATAAGATATCTGATTTGAAAGCGACACTTTCGCAAAACAAGCAAGATATAGGAAGTATTATATTTCTTCTTTTGTGGAGTGAAAATTACGATAATTACGGAGATTATTACAGCGCTATTGTTGAAGATTATCAGTGGTTAAAATATTCGGAAGATATCGTTGGAGCTTTTGAAAAAAGCGCATACAAGTATTGCGTTAAGGGTGCAGGCAAGAAAGTAGTACAGTATGGAAATGTCGATGATGAAGACGATATGACAGGGAATGCTGTGACATATTTTGCAAAAACCGGATATGTGGATGGCTCAACCGTTAAGCTTAAAGACATAACAAAATCACTTTCTGCAGGTAACAATATTGTCAAAAAACTAGACAGTCAGTACGGAATAGGAACGATGTATTTTGGTATTGATGAATCAAAGGTATCATTTAATGACGAAAGTACTACTGTAGCATATGTTTGGGGGTATAACACTTTCGGAAAATATATTATTGCGTACATCGCAGGTGCGATTATAGGTTTGATCCTTTTGGTTATTCAGGCAGTATCACTTATCAAAACTGCCGGAAGAAAAAGAGCTGACGATGAAGAAGTCAGGCTTTTGCCTTATGACAAAATCCCGACAGAAGTATGGGTGCTGATAAGCATATCGTTAATTGCTGCAAGCGTAGTATTTGTCGTTTTTGATATACAGAAGACGTTAAATCATTATTTGTATAGCAAAAATTACGTTGTATTGTTAAATGCTGTCGATAAGTTCAAATTGATGATGGTTGCAACGGTGGCGGCGCTTCCTTTTGGTGTTTTCTTCATGGAACTTACACTTAGTTTTGTCAGAAGAATCAAAGCGCATAATCTTAAGAGTAAGTCTATTATAAAATACCTAATAACCAGATGGGAAAGAAGTGAAAAGAGCGTCGAGAAACTTAAGGCTCTTACAAGAGTTTACATAGGTTTGGAAGTTTTCTGGTGTGTTCTTTTGGCAGTATTGTGGAGAACAAAGGTTATTAAAAGTCTTAATATTTTATTTATCATGTTCATTGTTTTCATGTTGCTTATGTGGTTTGTGACATCCTTCATTTCGCATAGATTGATTGAAGATATTACAAAACTCAAAGAAGGTGTGGCACGTATTACAGGAGGCGATTTGGACAGCAAAGTTGTCATTGATAATAAATGTACGGTATTTCGTGAGTTGGAAACCGGTATTAACAACATTAGTGACGGTCTTAAGAATGCAGTCGAGAAATCTCTTAAAGATGAGCGTATGAAGACGGAGTTGATTACGAATGTTTCGCACGATTTGAAAACTCCGCTTACATCGATTATCAATTATATTAATCTTCTTAAGTCGGAAAAAATGCCGACACCTGAGGCGGAACACTATATAGAAGTTCTCGACCAGAAGGCGAACAGATTAAAACAGCTTACCGAGGATTTGGTTGAGGCAGCCAAGGCAACATCCGGTAACCTTGAACTTAGCATGATGCCGTTATCGTTTGATGAGTTGATGAGACAGGCGCTTGGTGAATGTGAAGAAAAACTTGCCGAGAAGCAGCTTACCATAGTAACGTCGTTAAATGGCAAGGCGGCAGCGGGACCTTCTATGGTGATGGTGGATGGACGAAGACTTTTCAGAGTGCTTGATAACATACTTCAGAATGCGTATAAATACGCAATGGAAGGAACACGTATATATGTTGACCTTTCCAATGAAGACGGTGTTGTACATTTTTCCATGAAGAATATATCCAAAGCACAGCTTAATATAAGTGCTGATGAACTCATGGAGAGATTCACAAGAGGAGATTCTTCACGTACAACAGAGGGTAGCGGACTAGGTCTTTCAATTGCGAAGGACCTTACAAAACTCATGGGAGGTACATTCAATATTGAACTTGATGGAGACTTGTTTAAGGTTGTAATTACCTTCCCTGAGTACATCAAACCTGCTTCCACCCCGTCCCAACAGGATGCATAATCCTTAGACTTATTTTTGTAATTGTATTATTTGATGATATATAGAATTTTGACGGCTGTGTTATCCCCGAAAACAGACCCTTTATGAACGCTGGCACTTGGTGAGCATGCAATGCGAACCTAGTACCGCTGCGTGAATAACGGAGCGAGAGCGTGTCTGTGTCGGGGTAATGCAGTCGTCAAAATTATTTTAATACCAATATATAACGCAAAGAGAGCCAAGGATTATGCATCCTTGACTCTCTAAATGAGGGGGGAGAATCGAATACAACTTAATGTATTCGTATGAAAAGTTCTTACAGGGCATACTATATTCTTTTTATGTGAAATCTTTGTGTACTAATGTGAAATAAATAGAGAATAAATGTGTACAAAAAATTGTTTATATTTGGTGCAAAAGTGTGTATAATTATCAGATGGGAATGAATAATCGTCGACTTTTTGACATTTATGCCCGAAATAATTAAAAGGAGAAATAAAATGACAAAGAAACAATCATACGGACTTATAGTTGCGGCCGTTATTTTTGTGGTTGTTGGAGTTATAAGTGTGCTTACCAATACGATTTCATCATCAATTACAAAGAAGCAGGATAGCAACAAATCAGAATTTGGAACCTTTATGGAGCAGTTGTCGGGAGGAAGTGACATTGCACTTGCCGATATGCCGACTAACAAAGATTTTATCGCAGTTGTTCCTATTGAGGGAACAATTCAGGAGTCTTCCGGAGCGCAGGATTTTGCGCAGGGCGGTGGCTATGACCATGATTTACTTATGAAGTATGTTGATAAGCTGATTGATAACAAGAATAACAAGGCAATCGTACTTCGTCTTGATACTCCAGGTGGTGCGGTGTATCAGGCAGACGAGCTTTATCTTAAACTGATGGAGTACAAGGAAAAGACCGGACGACCTATATATGCGTATATGGAGAGTACCTGTTGTTCGGGCGGTGTGTATATTGCATCGTCAGCAGATGAGCAGTACGCAAACAGAAACACAACAACCGGCTCTATCGGTGTTATTATATCCGGATATGACATGTCGGAGCTTTACAAGAAACTTGGTATCAAAGAGCAGAATATTGTATCTGCAAAAAATAAAGATATGGGAAGTTCAGGTAAGCCAATGACTGCAGAGCAGAAGGCTATATATCAGGCTATCGTTGATGAGGCATACGAACAGTTTGTTTCAATTGTGGCTGAGGCAAGAAATATGTCGGTAGAAGATGTTAAGACACTTGCAGACGGAAGAATATATACAGCAAGCCAGGCACTTGATAACGGACTTATCGACGGAATCAAAACTGCTGATGAGTTTGATGCGTATATTAAAGAAACAACAGGGGTTAAAGATTTTTATGAACCAAGCAGTGAGGCTGGTTATTTTTCAAAGCTTTTCGGTTCAGCAAAGTCATTAAAACCGAAGTCGGAAGCAGAGATACTCGTTGATCTTATGGATAATTTAGGAAGCGGGGTGCCGATGTATTATGCAAGACCATTTGGACAATAGAGCATATGCCGGCTTCTTTGTAAGACTTGTGGCATATGTAATAGACAGTATTATAGCTTTTGTCATAGCGGGTATTGTCAAACTTCCGCTTAGCATTGCAGCGGGAGTCGGAGTTACGGGATTGAAGGCAAACTTTCTTTTCAATTATTCTTTCATAGATGTAGTCGGATATCTTTTGGTAGTAACTTATTTTGTGCTTATGACATATTTTGCGCATGCAACGATAGGTAAGAAACTTCTTAATATAAAGGTAATAACAGAGGATGACAGTTGGACATTTGTAAATGTACTCTATAGGGAAACAATTGGAAGATTCCTTTCCGGAATGCTTTGCATCGGATATTTTGTTATAGCCGTTACCGAGAAGAAACAGGGCTTCCATGACATGTTCTGCGATACTTATGTTGTTTATGATAAGTTGATTCCTGCGGAGAAGAAAAAGGTTGCCGTAGCTGCAGAGACGCCCGTTTCATCAGCATTTATAATGCCGGATGAAGAGGATGATAAGAGAGTAGAATCTCAAAACAAATATATTTAGACGGAATAATCAGAATCCATACAGCATATAATTGTGGATAGAAAAGACAATTATAGGAGGCTGTATGGATTTTTTAAAAAGTGAGATTGACAATTATACATGGAAAGTGAAAAATACGGCACAGTTTACGATTGACGATACAATCAATGTGCCGGATAATCTGTTGGATATAGAGCGGCTTGTGCTTGTCAAAGGCAATGTTGTCATTGAGGAGATACAGGCAATGGTAGACCGCTTTCAGGTAAAAGGTTGCCTTAATTATCAGATACTATATTGTGCTGATAAAGAGAGCAACACGTTCGACAGCATAACGGGAAAAGTTCCGTTTATTGAATATATGAATGCGGATGGGACAAAAGAGACGGATTACATAGAGGTACACGCCGGTCTAAATGATATAACTGTTGCAGTCCTTCATTCACGCAAATTAAGTCTTAAGGCGTTAATCGGACTTGATTATCAGGTCAAAGAGAAGGAAACTTTCGAAGCAATTTCTTCTGTTGCAGATGAGAATGCTGCCGAGGTACTTTCGGGTACGATTAGTATGATGAAGCTTAAGCTTAGAGAAAGTAAACGGGTTGAAATATGTGAGCAGGCAGAAATCCCTGCCAACAAACCGGATATCTATCAGGTAATATGGAAGAATATGACACTTATCAATCCGAGAGTAAAGGCAGAAGACGGATACCTTCTTGCAAGTGGAACGCTGAGTGTTTTCCTTGTGTATAATGCAGAAGAAGACGATATGCCGATTCAATATTTTTCTTTGGACGTACCTTTTGAGAAAAGAATTGACGAGCCGTCATCGGACGCGGACATGATACCTGCAATCATTTTAAATCTTGATCAGTACCATATTGCGATTACGCAAAATGACAAGGGTCAGGATAGAATGATTGATTTAACGGCCGAGCTCACAATGGAGGTGAAACTTTACGGAGAAGAGGAGGTTACACTTGTAAAGGATGCGTATTCCACGGAAGAAGAAATTAATCCAAAATGGCGACAGTTCACGTTATGGCACTTGTTAATGAGGAATTGCGCAAAACTTAGAATCTCGGAAAATATAGATATGCCGAAGAATCAGACGATACTTCAGATATGCTATACGGAAGGTTCAGTTTTGATAGAAGAGACCTCAAGGACCCCAAAAGGAATACTTGTAGAAGGTGTCGTAAGTGCACAGGTTACATATCTTAACAAAGCAGATAACGGTGCACTTTCTTCGTCAACATTTGATATACCGTTTTCAAGCGAGATAGAGTTAAACGCTACCGACGATGAAATAACTTATATGATTGCTCCGTACATAGATCAGATTTCTGCGGTGCAATTGGCCGATGATAAGCTGGAGATAAAAGCAGAGGTGTCGTTAGATGTTATTGCTTTTGTAAATGAGTCGTCAAAAGCAGTACTTGATATGGAAATTAAGCCGATTGATTATGAGAAGAAAAAAGAACTTCCAGGAATTACATGCTACATAGTTAAGGAAGGCGATACTTTGTGGAGTATAGCAAAGAGATTCTATACAACGGTTGAACGAATAAAAGAAACCAACAGTTTAGAGTCTGATCTGATACATGTTGGAGACAAATTGGTAATCTTAAAAGAGTAAAGAAAAAGTGCAGCGGTCTGCTGCACTTTTTGTTATAATATCTTCTCAATTGTAAGTCCGGGTGTCTTGGATAAATCAACGAATTGTCCACCAACCATAAGACTTGGTTTAGAAGGAGTGGTGGTATTCGTAAGAATTATCTCTCCATCTCTGCCGTCGCTTAAGAGTACATTGTTATGAAGGTAAGTATCTGCGATTCCCCTAAGGAATGGAAGCATATATTTCGGATCGTACTTAGCATATCCTTCATCTTCAAATATTCGAATTACTTTGAAAGGACAAATGCCATCTCGATAAACACGGTTAGCTGTCATGGCTTCATATACATCAATTATGGCGATTATCTTAGCTGTATCGCAAATCTGATCGCCGGTAAAACCGTTAGGATAACCGGAACCGTCACACTTCTCATGGTGGAAAAGTGCTGCATTAGCCATATTCTCGTCAACGCCCTTGGACATCAAAACCTTGTAGCCTTCCATTGGATGACTCTTAACAATCTGATATTCTTCTTCTGTAAGACCGCTTGGCTTCTGAATAATCTCCTTTGGGAGAAGAACTTTACCTATATCATGAAGCATTCCGGAAACAGTGATATTCTTAAGTTCCTCATCGTTGAAACGAAGCCATCTGCCCAAAATGTTGGCAAGTAAGGCAACATTTAACGAGTGAGCATAGGTTGAGTCATCGAAATATCGTATATTACTCAAGATATCCATGAGCTGATAAGTGTTGGTTGCATGTTCCATTATATTGTTGGCGGATGCAAACAAATCATCAACAGGAACAGCGTTCTGATTCCTTGCGATATCATTAAGAGCAACCTTAAACTTGTCAGTTGTTTCATGGAAAGATTCCTCGAATTTTTTGAAGGTTTCTGTCTGACGCAAGCGTTCAGAATGGGAAGGGGCAGCGTTCTTGGTCTCATTTGCCGGCTTTTCCGGTGTAGGCTTGGGAGTCTCGTCATCTTTGCCATCATAAACAGTAACTGATATGATATCAGAAAAATGCAATACGTCCAGAACTTCCTGAGTAACTTCTTTATTCTTTTTGACTATTAACTGGCTTCCTTTATATACATCCTCGGCAATCTTCATTCCCTTGGTTACGTTGTGAAGCATAAGAAGTTTAACACCCATAATTTTCCCCTTATAATAGTAATATTCTACAAAAACCGTTACTTTATTATATGAAAATACACAAATAAAGTCAATGACTTATTGACCAATAATACTATGTGGGGTATTATATAAGAAAAAATTGGAAGGAGTAAAGAAATGGAGAAACTTTTGTTTACATCGGAGTCCGTTACCGAGGGACATCCCGATAAGATTTGTGATCAGATTTCAGATGCGGTTTTAGATGAGTTGATGAGACAGGATCCCAACAGCCGTGTAGCTTGTGAGACTTCAATTACTACAGGTCTTGTGCTTGTTATGGGAGAGATTTCGACAAGTGCATATGTTGATATTCAGAAAATAGTTAGAGATACAATAAGAGAAATAGGATATGATCATTCAGATTATGGATTTGACTGTAATACATGTGGCGTTATAACTGCAATCGACGAGCAGAGTTCTGATATCGCGATGGGTGTAGATAAAGCGCTTGAAGCAAAAGAGAATCAGATGAGCGACGAGGATATCGAAGCAATCGGTGCCGGAGATCAGGGTATGATGTTCGGATTTGCAACTAATGAGACAGAGGAGTATATGCCTTATCCAATCAGTCTTGCTCATAAGCTTTCAAAGAGACTTACAGAGGTTAGAAAGAACGGAACGCTTCCTTATCTTAGACCGGATGGAAAGACTCAGGTATCTGTTGAGTACGATGAGGACGGTAAGCCGGTTCGTCTTGAGGCAGTTGTTCTTTCAACACAGCATGATGCTGACGTAACCCAGGAGCAGATTCATAAGGATATCAAGAAAGAGGTATTTGACGTAATTCTTCCAAAAGAATTAGTTGATGATGATACAAAGTTCTTTATCAATCCAACAGGACGTTTTGTTATCGGAGGACCTAACGGAGATTCCGGACTTACAGGAAGAAAGATAATTGTTGATACTTACGGTGGATATGCAAGACACGGTGGTGGAGCATTCTCAGGTAAGGATTGTACCAAGGTTGACCGTTCTGCAGCATATGCTGCAAGATACGTTGCAAAGAACATTGTTGCAGCAGGCCTTGCCGATAAATGTGAGATTCAGCTTTCATATGCAATCGGTGTTGCAAGACCTACATCTGTAAGAGTTGATACATTCGGAACAGGTAAGCTTGATGAGCGTAAGCTGGTTGAGATAGTAAGAGAGAACTTTGATCTTCGTCCTGCAGGAATTATCAAGATGCTTGACCTTAGAAGACCAATTTACAAGCAGACAGCAGCTTACGGTCATTTCGGACGTCTTGACCTTGATCTTCCTTGGGAAAAGCTTGATATGGTGGACAAGTTAAAATCATATCTGTAAAAATGTAATATAAGAGAATATAAAAGGGAGTATATCGATGTGATATACTCCCTTTGTTGTGTAACCGTATTAGAATAAATATTGATTAATACGTATGTTTAGTCAAGTCTCTTGCTACCCCAGAAAAACAGTGCGACAGTTCCCGGTCCGGTGTGACTTCCGATAACGGTTCCTATGTTATATATCTTAACACCCCCATCGATGTTGGGGAATCTCTCTTCTATGAGTTCCGCTACTGCTTTCGCATCTTCAATACAACCGGAGTTGCTTATGAAGCATTTGCCGTTGTAATCCAAACCGTCTCTTGCAAGCGTCTCCATTTTATCAACGATTGCTTTAATAACCTTGCGCTTTGAGCGAATCTTCTCGCGAACGATAAGCTTTCCTTCGAAATCTACGTTCATAAGTGGACATATATTAAGCATATTACCGATTGTACCGGCGGTCTTAGAGATACGTCCTCCACGTATGAAGTATGTAAGGGTTGTTGAGAAGAACCAGTGGTTATCCAAAAGTCGGTTATCTAAAACCCAAGCATTTAATTCATCTATCGAATAGCCTTCGTCACGTCTGTCAGCTACCGCATCCATTAAAAGTCCGTATCCTGCGGAAGCGGCGAGTGAGTCAACGATATATATCTTTCTGTCAGGGTATTCTTCTTTGAGCATGTCTTTTGCGATATTGGCCGAGTTGAAAGTTCCTGTAATTCCCGATGAAAGTGTTACATGGAAAATATCCAGGCCCTGTTCAAGATATGGGCGGAAGTATTCTACGAATTCATCAACATTTACCTGGGAGGTCTTTGTCATAGCGCCCTCTGCCATTTTCTGATAAAACTCATCAAAATTAATTGATTGACCGAGATCATCAGGATAAGATATATCGTCCAATGAAAAGTGAAAACATACATAATGTATGTCTCTTCTATCAAAATGTTCCCTGGATAAATCTGCTGTTGAGCAACATGAAATTATATAATTAGCCATAGTCAAACGCCTCCTGAAAGTATGTGCAAAACATCACAATAATTATAACAAAAAGAGACCTTTTTTTCAATGTTTAATACGAATATAGAAAAAACACTTGATTATTCATGGGGCAATATTTACAATAGAAGAGGTAATACGTTGACCGTAGGGGACGGATTTGTTTCTGTCCAATATATTACAATCAGTTAGGAGATTATTATGGACAAATTAAAGCTTCAACAAACGGCTAATCAGTTGAGAAAACATATAGTGTCTTCTCTCCACGCTGCTAAATGTGGTCACCCGGGTGGCTCGCTTTCGGCGGCTGATATCATGACATATTTGTATTTTGAGGAAATGAATGTTGATCCTGCTAATCCTAAAAAAGCAGACAGAGATCGTTTTGTCCTTTCAAAGGGACATATTGCACCGGCACTTTATGCCGCACTTGCAGAGAAAGGATATTTCCCTAAGGAAGAACTTTTAAAACTTAGAAAAACAGGAGAGATGCTTCAGGGACATCCTGATATGAAGGGAACACCGGGTGTTGATATGTCATCAGGTTCTCTCGGACAGGGAATATCTGTTGCTGTAGGTATGGCGCTTTCTGCAAAGCTTTCCGATGAAAGCTACAGAGTATATACAATCTTAGGTGACGGCGAGATTCAGGAAGGTCAGGTTTGGGAGGCTGCTATGTTTGCGGGACACAGAAAACTTGACAATCTTGTAGTAGTTGTTGATAACAACGGTTTGCAGATTGATGGAAATGTTGATGATGTATGTTCACCATATCCGATTGCAGATAAGTTCAAAGCATTTAATTTCCATGTTATAACTATAGACGGACACGATTTTGATGCGATTGATGCAGCATTTAAAGAGGCAAAAGAAACAAAAGGAATGCCAACAGCTATAATTGCCAAGACAGTTAAGGGCAAGGGAGTTTCGTTCATGGAGAACCAGGCGTCATGGCACGGTGCAGCACCGAATGATGAGCAGTATGAGATTGCAATGGCAGATTTGGAGAAAGTAGGTGAAGCATTATGTCAGAAGTAAAGAAGATTGCTACAAGAGAGAGTTATGGTAATGCTTTGGTTGAGATTGGTACAGAGCACAAAGATGTAGTTGTATTGGACGCTGACCTTGCAGCAGCTACAAAGACAGGAATATTTAAGAAAGCATTTCCGGAAAGACATATAGATTGTGGTATCGCAGAGTGCGATATGATGGGTATTGCAGCGGGACTTTCACTTACGGGTAAGGTACCATTTGCAAGTAGTTTCGCAATGTTTGCGGCAGGACGTGCGTTTGAGCAGGTTCGTAACTCTATCGGATATCCAAAGTTAAATGTTAAGATTGGCGCAACTCATGCAGGTATTTCCGTTGGCGAGGACGGAGCAACTCATCAGTGTAATGAGGATATTGCTCTTATGCGTACAATTCCTAATATGGTAATTATCAATCCTTCAGATGATGTTGAAGCCAAGGCTGCAGTTAAGGCTGCTTACGAGCACCACGGCCCTGTATATATGAGATTTGGAAGACTTGCAGTTCCTGTAATAAATGATAACGCTGATTACAAGTTCGAACTTGGCAAGGGTGTAACTTTAAGAGACGGTAAGGATATTACTATTGTTGCAACCGGACTTGAGGTATCATTTGCATTAGAAGCTGCGGAGAAACTTGCAGCAGACGGAATTGATGCAAGAGTAATCAATATTCATACAATTAAGCCTATCGATGAGGATATTATTATCAAGGCAGCTAAAGAGACTAAGAAGATTTTCACTGTTGAGGAGCATTCAATTATAGGCGGACTTGGTTCTGCAGTATGTGATGTTGTTTGTGAGAAGGCTCCGGCACCTGTATATAAGATAGGTATGAGAGACCGTTTTGGTGAGTCGGGACCGGCAGTTGAACTTCTTCACAAGTATTTGCTTGACGGCGAGGGAATCTATAAACAGATTAAGGACAATATGTAATCAGATTAATTGTTACAAGGGGGCTGATACGATGTTATCAATAGAAACGCTTGATAATTTTGGGGCAAAAACTTCAGAAGGTTTGAAACGTTGTTTCGGCAATGAGGAATTTTATCTTAAATTAGTCAGTGTACTTCCTGATGAACCTAATTTTGATGATTTGAAGGATGCACTTGCTAAGAATGATTTAAAGGCGGCATTTGAGTACGCACATGCTCTTAAGGGAGTTGCGGCTAATCTTTCCATGACACCGCTTAGCAGACCGGTTGAAGAGATTACGGAGCATCTTCGTGAGATGGAGGAGATGGATTATTCGCCGTTACTTGCTGAAATAATGGAGAAGAGGGAAGAACTTAGGGCGCTGATTAACGAGTAGTAGTTGACTTAAGGAGGGTTACACTATGGACGCAAAAACTATGCAGAAGCTGACGTACGGTTTGTTTGTTCTTACCGCAAGTGAAGAGGGCAAGGACAATGGCTGTATAATCAACACGGGTATTCAGGTTACATCGGAGCCTAACAGAATTGCCTTTGCGGTTAACAAGGCTAACTACACGCATGACATGATTATGAGGACTAAGAAGTTCACATTATCGATTATCTCGCAAGATGCAGACTTTTCACTGTTTAAGCATTTCGGATTCCAGTCGGGACGAGATGTTAACAAGTTTGAATCATTTACGGATTGCAAGCGTGGCTTTAATGAGGTTAATTATATAACCAAGGGAACCAACGGATTTATCGCCGGCTGGGTTGAGCAGGCTATAGACCTTGGAAGCCATACACTTTTTGTTGCTATGGTTACCGACATGGAAGTACTTTCCGATGTTCCTTCAATGGATTACGGTTACTATCATGCTAACGTTAAGCCAAAGCCACAGGCCGTTGGAACAACACCTGACGGACAGACAGTGTGGAGATGCACGATATGCGGATATGAGTATGTCGGTGAGGAGCTTCCGGATGATTTTGTTTGTCCGATATGTAAGCATCCGGCGTCGGATTTTGAGAAGGTTACAAAGTAATAAGATGAGGGATTGCCTGTTGGCAATCCCTTTTTTGTATAAATGATAAGTTGTGTTGGAGGGTAATGGCTGCGGTTACATACTACGGGTTAACGATCCCTTGTAATTGTTAAGACCACCTATGCAGTTAATTACCGTGTAGCCTTTCTGAGAGAGGAGTCTTGCCGCCTGCATGCTTGCACCACCCGTGTCACAATAGACGATTAGTGTTCGGGACTTCGGGTATGAAATGTAGCCGGACTTTATTTTTGACAGCGGAAGATTGACAGCCATAGGGATGTGGCCTTTTAAGAAACGATTCTCGTCACGTACGTCTATTATAATTGCATTTTTGATTACAGCGGTATTAACGATTTGTCGGATATTGATATTTTCGAATGTCATGGCAGTTCCATTTTTGCTTTACTTATTATCATTGTATGCAAAAATGATGGTATATGTTTAAGAGAAAAGGGCAAAATACTAATGAAACCAAGGGTGAAGATGCGTTCACAAATTCTTCACAAAAAATTGTTAGCACTCACCTTGACAGAGTGCTAACAAAGTGGTATAACATAATCAGTAACAAGGAAACCATAGAAAATAGAAAAGGAGAGATGACTTATGATGGTACCAAGTATTTTTGGAGAAAACTTATTTGATGATTTCTTTGATGACTTTTTTGACTGGCCTGCATATGATAAGCAGATGAAAGATGCTTCTAAGAAGCTCTATGGCCGTCGCGCTGACAACATGATGAAGACAGACGTCAGAGACCACGATGACCATTATGAGATTGATGTCGACCTTCCGGGATTTAAGAAGGAAGAACTTTCCTTAGAGCTTACTGATGGTTATCTTACGATTAAGGCTTGCAAGGGTCTTGATAAGGATGAGAAGGAAAAGAAGAGTGGCAAATATATTCGCCGCGAGCGCTACATGGGCAGCATGACAAGATCATTCTATGTAGGCGATACAATCTCACAGGAGGATGTTAAGGCAGAGTATAAGAACGGCGTATTGAAGCTGGAAGTTCCTAAGCCTGATCCGAATAAGAGAGTTGAGAAGACTAACTATATCGCAATTGCCGGATAAGGTTTGTGATATAGAAATTAATAGCAAAATGATATGAAAGACAGGGTGTCTGCAAGTTTGCGGATGCCCTGTTTTTGTATTGTTGGGGGTGATTTGATTGGTTGGCATAGGTTATGCTAATTATATTGGGGAAATAGGTTGTTGAGTTTATGAAAGTATGATAAAGTATTTACAGTTATTTGGTGTTTGCAATAGAAAGGATTTTTATGCAGGAATATGAATACATTGCACCGTGCCATTTTGGACTTGAGGCGGTGCTTAAGAGAGAAATAATTGACTTAGGATATGAGATTGTCGAGGTGTCTGACGGGCGCGTGATATTTAAGGGCGATGTCGGGGCACTTGCTCGCGCCAACATATTTGTCCGTACTGCAGAGAGGATAATGTTGCGTGTGGGAACATTTAAGGCGACAACCTTCGATGAATTGTTTGAAAAGACTAAGGCGTTGCCGTGGGAAGAGTACCTTCCAAGTGATGCCAAGTTCTGGGTGACAAAGGCGACAACCAACAAATCAAAACTTTTCTCGGCTTCGGATATTCAGTCAATTGTCAAGAAGGCGATTGTTGAAAGATTAAAGGGTGTTTATCGTATTGGATGGTTTGAGGAAAATGGTGCCGAATATCCGATTCGAATATTCATAATGAAGGACATAGTGACGGTGGCGCTTGATACTTCAGGTGTTTCGCTTCACAAGAGAGGATACAGACAACTTGTCGGTAAAGCTCCTATTTCCGAGACTTTGGCAGCAGCACTTATAATGTTGACGCCATGGAATAAAGACCGAATCCTGATCGACCCGTTCTGCGGAAGTGGAACATTTCCAATAGAAGCGGCGCTTATCGGGGCTAATATAGCGCCCGGTATGAACAGGGAATTTACGGCAGAGAATTGGAAGAATATCGTACCGAAAAAGGTATGGTACGAGGCGATAACAGAGGCTGAAGATGCGATTATTCGTGATTTGGATATGAATATTCAGGGTTACGATATTGACGGCGACATCATCAAATGTGCGATGGCCAACGCAAGGGAAGCCGGGGTTGAGGAGTATATACATTTTCAGCAACGAGATATGAAAATGTTGTCGAGCCCGAAGAAATACGGTTTTATCATAACCAATCCGCCGTATGGAGAGAGACTTGAGGATAAGGAAACGCTTCCAAAACTTTATAAGGATATGGGTCAGGCGTTTGACAAACTTGATACATGGTCGAAGTTCATTATCACTTCATATGAGGATGCGGAGAAATATCTTGGGAAAAAGGCAACGAAGAACCGTAAGATATATAACGGAATGATTAAGTCATATTTTTATCAGTATATGGGACCGAAACCTGCGAGGAAACAGCAAACCATGAGTTCCGAGATGGAAAAATAAAACAGATATAATTAGGAGAAAGAAAAATGAAAAAACTTATATTTGCAACAGGTAATCAGGATAAAATGAAAGAGATTCGCATGATTTTGGGAGACCTGGATTATGAGATTCTTTCCATGAAGGAAGCGGGAATATCTGCAGATATAGTAGAGGACGGCAAGACTTTTGAGGAAAATGCAGAAATTAAGGCAAGTGCCATTGCCAAGATTGCTAATTGTCTCGTACTTGCAGATGATTCCGGACTTGAGGTTGACTATATGGATAAGCAGCCCGGTATTTATTCTGCAAGATGGATGGGTGAAGATACATCTTATGATATCAAGAACAAGAAGATAATTGACAATCTTGAGGGAGTACCTGATGAGAAGCGTACTGCAAGATTTGTTTGTGTCGTTGCGGCAGCATTTCCGGATGGACATGTTATCACAAAACGTGGAACGATAGAGGGAATTATTGGTTATGAACAGCGCGGAGAGAATGGATTTGGATATGATCCGATATTCTTCCTGCCGGAGTATGGCAAGACTACTGCAGAGCTTTCGCCTGAGGAGAAGAACAAGATTAGCCATAGAGGACGTGCGCTTGAGCTTATTAAGAGCGAGCTTGCGGCATATGAGGGATAATTATTTTGTGACGATAGATAAGGGAGAATGTGTATGCGAATACTTGTAATAAGTGATTCACATGGTAATAACGAGGATGTCAAACAGATAATCAAGCAGGTTGGAGAGATAGACATGTTTATTCATCTGGGTGACGTTGAGCATGGTCTGGATTATATCAGAAGCCTTACGGATGCGGAGACTCATATTATATCCGGCAACAATGATTATGGTCTTGATTTGCCACAATCCGATGAGTTTATGATTGCCGACAAGAGGGTTTTCATTACGCATGGACATAGATTTTATGTCGGTGGTGGCGTTGATAATTTGAGAAAATATGCTGCGCAAAATAAATACGATATAGTAATGTTTGGACATACGCACAGACCGTTTCTTGATGTGGGACGCGAGGTTACGATACTTAATCCCGGCAGTATTTCCTACCCGAGACAGGACGGAAGAAAGAAGACTTTTATTATGATTGATGTGGATCCAAAGGGTGGATTTCACTACAATGTGGGTGAAATGAAGTCGTCGGGACGCAATTTCTACGGAAGGGGATTTTAGACGCGATGAAAAAGGGACAAATATGTGAAGGTGTTGTTGAAAAATACACTTTTCCCAATAAAGGATACGTTAGAGTAGAGGATAGAAATATTTGTGTGAAGGGCGCACTTTTGGGACAACAAGTGCGTTTTTTGGTTAAAAAACTCAAAAAAGGTGCCGGGGATGGACGCTTGTTAGAGGTTATAGAGAAATCGCCGTTGGAGGATGCAAAGCCTTCTTGCCCGCATTTTGGGGAGTGTGGAGGTTGTACATACCAAACACTTAGCTATGAAAATCAACTGCAGATAAAAGCCGGACAGGTAAAAAAACTGCTTGATGACGTCATTTTAACTGTGGATAAAAATGTGGAAACTGTTGATAAGTCAAGCGTTTTTTCTGACGAAAAAGCCCGAAATAGCGAGGAAACTGCTGAAAATGTGGATAACTATGGTCAGAATTATTGTTGGGAAGGAATTAAAGAGAGTCCTTTAAGAGAGGGTTATCGCAACAAAATGGAATATTCCTTCGGTGATGAGTATAAGGATGGACCGCTTGCGCTTGGAATGCATAAAAAAGGCGGTTTCTATGATATTGTGACCGTTGATAAATGCACGATTGTGCATGAAGATTACAATAGGATTATACGTGCAGTTGCTGATTTTTACAGGGAAAAAGGGATTCCTTTTTACAAGAAAATGCAGCATGTGGGAATCTTAAGACATCTAGTTGTAAGACGTGCAATGTGTAACGGAGATATATTGGTTAACCTTGTTACGACCACGAGAGATAATCTGAATGAAGTAAGCGACAAATTACCGGATTATACAGGTATCTTAACCGGAAATGCTTGTGATTTGGATAAGTTATGGGAGAAGCTTTATATCAATGAACTTAAAGATGTGTTGCTGTCGCTTGAACTTGAGGGTAATATTGTCGGAATTATACATACATGTAATGATAGTCTTTCGGATGCGGTGGTTCCACAGAGAGTGGAGACGGTATATGGCAAAGACTACATTTACGAGGAGATATTGGGGCTTAAGTTTAAGATATCGCCATTCTCATTTTTCCAGACCAATTCAAAAAGTGCGGAGGTATTGTACGAAACAGCAAGAAGTTATGTACTTACTGACACAAATACAGATATGTTCAAGGACAAAGTTATATATGATCTTTACAGCGGAACCGGAACGATAGCTCAGATGCTTGCACCGGTTGCAAAGAAGGTTATAGGTGTCGAGATCGTAGAGGAAGCTGTTGAAGCGGCTAAGGAAAATGCTGCATTAAACGGGCTTGATAATTGTGAGTTCATAGCAGGTGATGTGCTTAAAGTACTTGATTCGATTGAGGAAAAACCTGACATGATAGTGCTTGACCCACCGAGAGACGGCTGTAATCCAAAGGCACTTGAGAAGATTATTGCATACGGTGTTCAGGAGATGGTCTATATTTCCTGCAAGCCAACAAGCCTTGCCAGGGATTTGGTAATGCTTCAGGAACGTGGCTATCGTGTTGTGAAAGCGTGCGCTGTGGACCAGTTCCCGGGAACTGTGCATGTGGAGACTGTGGTGTTGCTAACAAAGCAGAATACCTGACAATCCTTGAATTTACGCACTTTTGTGAGTTTTTCTCCTTCAATTATGTAGAAGAAAATCGCAAGGAAAAACTCCTGATCCAGAAAATTACCGTGGCG
>JAILRO010000071.1 GCA_024698145.1 Lachnospiraceae bacterium | reverse complement strand
ATATAGCTTATTGGTTAAGGATGGCTTGCCGCAAGGAAATAAAATTATGGCTATTGATAAATTAGCGGATTGTTATAAAGCATTGCAGAATATAAATGAAAATGCAGAATTAGAAGATACCGGTAATTTTGCTAATGATGCTGGAAGCAAATGTTGGTATGGAGTAATAGATAATAATACAGATTCACCTCAAATTATTTTATTACAGGAAACTGGAAATATTGAAAGATATAATACAGATTCTAATGCAAAGTTTATAATGGAGACCATACAGAATGGTTTTTGATGTGAATAAAAAGAGGATGTAGAAAATGTTGGAGATAGCATTAATTGACGATGAGCAGTCATGGCATAATATATTTGTTAATAAGCTGAAAAGTTTTTTTCAAGAGGATATAAGGGTGGATTCTTTTTTTGACGGAGAAAGTCTGTTTGAAAAGAGCCGCCCTTATGATGTTGTATTTTTCGATGTTGAGCTTGGAAAAAATAAGGAAGACGGTCTTTCGCTATGTAAGAAATATAAGACAATGTATCCTGAACAGAAGCATATCGCCATTATTCTTACTACCCATACCGAGCTTGGAAGGTATGGGTATTTGTCGAATGCATTCCGTTATATTGATAAACTCAATTTGGATGAAGAACTTGAGGAAGCTGTACATGCAGTAGAATTAATCAGGGGGAATGAGAAATCTATTCAATTTAATTTTGATAAAATTGGTGTGGAAGATGTAATTGTAGATTCCATTGTATGTGCAGAGACAGAAAGGAGAAAGGTAATTCTTCGATTAAATAATGGAGAGAGTTTTTATATCAAAAATAATTATTCGGAGATAACTGATACGTTAAAGACATATGGGTTTTATGAAATCAGAAAAGGAATTATTATCAATATGAAATATGTTACAGATGTAATTGATGACTATCTTCTTTTAAAGGGAATAAAGACAAAATATTATATAAGCAGGAGAAAACAAAGGGAATTCGTTGATGTTTTCATCAAATGGAGAATGGACAGGGCTTCGGGTTGAGATTCGTGCAAGACGTCGAATCGAGGAAGGCTCCGGAATAGATATGAATCGTGCCGAGCTTGCGCTTAAGCGTGCGCTTGTACGATTGAGCCTGAAAGGGTAATCGGGAAAAGTTATTATTTTTTAAGGGATATCTTCGAAATCGAGATATCCCTTTTTTATAGGTATAACCTTTGAAAAATGACAGAGATATAACAATTAAACCTTTGAAAAATGACAGAAACATAATGAATAATCCCTTGAAAAATGACATAGAATAATATAGAATAAAGGTATATGGGAGGTTTATATCTATGTTGAAAAGAGAGATATGGAACAAATTAAAAGATTGGAAAGAAAATAAGCATCATCCCCTTGTTATTAAAGGTTTGCGTCAGACAGGAAAGACATATATTGTAAAGAAGTTTGGCGAACAGTTTTATGAGAATGTTATTTATATTGATTTACGTGCGAATATTAAAGTTCATCAAGCTTTTGAAGGTGATTTTGATGTTGATCGCATGGTAATGTCAATTTCATCAGTGCTTACTTCTGTGAAATTTGTTGCGGGGAAGACACTTATAATATTTGATGAGATTCAAGACTGTCCTAATGCAAGAAGTTCTTTGAAGTACTGGGATATGGATGGTCGTTATGATGTTATTGCGACAGGAAGCTTTCTCGGGGTTAAAGGATTCCGCGAACCATATGTAAGAGGAATTCCTGTTGGATATGAACAACAACTTACAATGTATCCGCTTTCATTTAATGAATTCCTGATTAACACAGGAATGGATGATAAGGTTATTGATTATGTGAAGAAGCAAATTCATGGGCATAGTGTAATCGACACTACAATTCATGATAGTATTCGTTCATTATACCTGCAATATCTTATAGTAGGTGGTATGCCTGAAGCAGTCACTACATTTTTTGAGACACATGATATAAATGCGGTTCGCGAGGTGCAGAACAATATTTTAAGTTCTATACGAGATGATTTCGGAAGATATAAAGATTCTAACGGAAATGATAAGGTTAATGAGGTTTTGAAACTACGTGCTGAGGCGTGTCTTGATTCAATACCGGCACAGTTATCTAAAGAGTATAAGAAGTTTAAGTATAGTCTTGTAAATGCAAAAGGACATTCACAGGATAAGGCGGATGGGCTTCAGTATCTTAAAGATGTGGGACTTGTTGTGTGTGCTTATAATACACGAGAGATGTCCTTTCCGCTTGAAGGTGTCAAGATTCCTACAGAGTTTAAGATTTTCTATGCAGATATAGGTCTGTTGGTATCTCAATTGGGAGAGGATGTTCCCTTTAAAATATTATCGGGTGATATAAGTGCTTATAAGGGTGCAATTGCTGAAAATATGATCGCGTCGGCGTTTGCTATAAATGGTGTTGATTTGTATTATTACCATGCACCGAGTGGTTCGCCTGAAATTGATTTCCTATATGAACAGGATGGTGAGGTTTCAATGGTTGAGTGTAAGGCGACTAATAATCGTGCAACAAGCATGAAATATGTGATATCTAATCCTAAGAAATATGGTAAGCATCCGGCAGTTAAATTCTCTGATACCAACATCGGATGCGGAGAAGGTTTTTTGACTTATCCGCTTTATGCCGCCGGTTTCATGAGCAAAAAAAAGGACAAAGCAATTATTCCGATCATTGATGTTGTTGAGTTAAAGGTTACTGAATAGGTGTCACGAGAAGAAAAATAATTGGGGACAATATTGTAAGTTATATTATTATGGCATTGTTGCTGATGTGTGCATTATTTGATAGTGGAGTGTTAAATAATATATTATGCAGTATTTGCTATTGTTACTATTGTTAACGGGATACTTTTAAGTATAGATGATACAATAGATTCATTGAAGGTAATAGATGTCGGGAATAACAGTGTTAATGCTGTATTATCTCATTATTATATTCTTGCAAAGGATGCCGGTATTACTTTGCAAATACATGGAAGTCTTCCGGAACGTTTGCATGTTACAGATTACGATTTG
>JAILRO010000070.1 GCA_024698145.1 Lachnospiraceae bacterium | reverse complement strand
CATCTGCGTCGTAATCTTTGTAGTAGATGTATTCTTCACTTATCTCTTCACTACGATAAGAAGTATCAATCTCATCGATTTGTCCATTGCCCGGATGAAGTTCTAATGAGTAAGGAATTGCGGTCCATTCTGCTTTGTATGTCTTATCACCGGTGGAACCTTTTGCTACAGAAGTTGTCCTATCTGTTGCCTTATCAGCATACCAGCCGGAAAAAGCATATCCGTTTCTGGTAGGTGTTGGAAGTGTAGTGTTTTCAGACTCTATATTATAGTGTTTTGTGTATACTTTCGTGTCCCCATCAAAGGCATAAGCTTCATCGTTGATGTTACCACCGTTAGCGTCAAGGGTTATAGTGTACTTGGTAGGTGCTTTAAGGGGATATAAGGTTAATGTTACCTTTTCGTCGTTTGATTCGTCAAAACCATTGTCAAATGCCTGGTTTGCTAATTCGTCAATAGAGTAATTACCATCTGCATATTCTGCATCTATTGCACTGAAAGTTGCATCTTTTGCAAATCCCCATCCTGTAAATGAATAGCCGTTTGCAACGCTAGGGGCTGAAGGACATTTTACATCATCGTCACAATCATAAGTATTATTATCGTCTGTAGAGACTGTTGTTTCACCATCAGTATCCTTGAAAACAACAATGTAATCTTTAGTAGTCATTTCGGGGTACAACCTAATACGTGAGCCCACCATGTTTTCTTTACAACTCTTAATAACGACATCGTTGTCTACAGAATAACAAATTTCTCCACTTAAGTATTTCCAGCTTTTGAACTGATAACCTGCCTGTTTTAAAGGGTTTAAAGTGTAAGGATCATCATCCATATTATAATATCCGGAATTATTATTTGTTGCGCCGCTTGAGTAATTATAGTTTATTTCAATACTTGAATTGAGTGCAACTAAATTCAGCGTAAAAAACGTAATATCGCCTGATTTATCGCTGGTGGTAAAATTATACACACACCATCCATAAAAAGAGTCGTTATCTGAGGAATTTTCCGTAACATCGCCAAGTGATGGAATGGTATATGGTGAAGAGGTATCGCTAGTTTCATAGTTCGTAATATAACGACCATCGGGATTGTGAAAGTTAATCAGCAACGTGTAGCCCTTGGGAACTCCAATAACATTTCCGGCCATCAATAAATCAGTTGTTGTTGGGTCAGTGAGATTTTCGTTGTTGCTGGTTGCACTGACCGGTAATGCTGTGGATAACACCATAACAAGTACCAAAAACAGTGACCAGAACCGTTTTTTTCGTTTCTTCTGTTGATAGTTGTCGTTCATAAGTAAGACCTCCTTAACTAGTTTATGTCGCTTCAGATTATACAACTTTTTAATAGCTATTACAAGGATAAATGAAGGTTTATTCACTAAAATTTACGAAAGAAAGAGACGATGGAATTCCTTGACACCAAAGGGTGTTTTGCTTATTATATAGATATCTGCACCCGTATCATTATGTGGGTGTGGTCATGGCCTGATAATATAGAAAGAAAGGTCATGTAACAATATAACTCCGAAATCTTTCATTCGGATCATAAGGAGGAGAAGAATATGGCAAAGAAACCGTATTACATTACCACTGCGATTGCCTATACATCAGGTAAACCGCACATTGGTAACACCTACGAGATAGTGCTTGCAGACAGTATTGCAAGATATAAGAGATTCGTAGGATTTGATGTTCGTTTTCAGACAGGAACAGACGAGCATGGACTCAAGATTGAGCAGAAGGCAGACGAGAAAGGCGTCACACCGAAAGAGTTTGTTGACGAGACTGCCGGAGAAATTAAGAGAATCTGGGATTTGATGAACACCTCATATGACAAGTTTATCAGAACTACAGACGAGGATCACGAGAAACAGGTACAGAAGATTTTCAAAAAGCTGTATGATAAGGGTGACATTTACAAAGGTGAGTACGAGGGACTTTACTGCACACCATGTGAATCATTTTTCACCGAGTCCCAGTTGGTAGACGGTAAATGTCCTGATTGCGGAAGAGAAGTTCAGCCGGCCAAGGAGGAGGCGTACTTCTTCAAGATGAGCAAGTATCAGAACAGACTTATTAAGTATATAGAGGAGCATCCTGATTTCATTCAGCCGGAATCAAGAAAGAATGAAATGATGAACAACTTCTTAAAGCCGGGACTTCAGGATTTGTGTGTTTCAAGAACTTCTTTCAAATGGGGAATACCCGTTGATTTCGACCCGAAGCATGTTATTTATGTTTGGATAGATGCACTTTCTAACTACATTACCGGACTTGGATATGATGTGGATGGCAGAAGCGACAGTATGTATGAGAAATACTGGCCGTGCGACCTTCATTTGATTGGTAAGGATATATTAAGATTCCACACTATTTATTGGCCGATTATGTTGATGGCGCTTAACATTCCGCTTCCAAAGCAGGTGTTTGGTCATCCATGGCTCATTCAGAGTGATGGCAAAATGAGTAAGTCAAAGGGTAACGTTATCTATGCTGACGACCTTGTAGATATGTTTGGCGTGGACGCTGTAAGATATTTCGTACTTCATGAGATGCCTTTTGAAAATGATGGTGTTATTTCATGGGAGCTTTTGGTAGAGAGACTTAACTCTGATCTTGCCAACACATTGGGTAACCTTGTTAACAGAACAGTTTCGATGTCAAACAAGTATTTTGACGGTGAGGTTAATAACAAGAAGGTTAACGAAGATGTGGACAAGGAGCTTATGGACTATGCGCTTGATACAAGAATAAGAGTATCGCAGGCAATGGATAAGCTTCGTGTTGCAGATGCAATTACAGAGATATTCAATCTCTTTAAGAGATGTAATAAGTATATTGATGAGACAATGCCTTGGGCAATTGCAAAAGAAGAGGAAAAGCAGGACAGACTTGCAACAGTACTTTACAACCTCGTTGAGAGTATTGTAATCGGTGCGACACTTTTAGAGCCATTCATGCCTGAAACTTCCGAGAAGATTCTTGCACAGCTTAACGCTCCTAAACGTAAGGTTAATGACATTGTTAAGTTTGGCGGATACAAGTCAGGAACTAAAGTTACAGATACACCGGAGATTCTTTTTGCAAGACTTGATCTTGAAGAGGTTATGGCTAAGGTAGAGGCTATGCAGCCGGAACCTGAACCGGAGCCTGTTGATGATAATCCTGGAATTGATTTGGAAGAGAAGAAACCGGAAATCACTATCGATGATTTTGATAAGATTCAGCTTCAGGTAGGTGAGGTTATTGCCTGTGAAGAAATTCCTAAGTCAAAGAAATTACTTTGCTCGAAGGTTAAGATTGGTAGCGAGGTAAGACAGATTGTATCAGGAATCAAGAACCAGTTCTCACCTGAGGATATGGTCGGTAAGAAGGTTGTAGTTGTTACCAACTTAAAGCCTGCCAAACTTGCTGGCGTTGAATCACAGGGAATGATTCTTTGTGCAGAGGACGCAGAAGGCAAGCTTGCTCTTGTAACAGCAGGACCGGATATGCCACATGGTGCAGAAATCAGATAATTGAACCACAATATACGGTATGGACTGACAAATTAGTCGGTTCATACCGTTTTTTGTTGTAAATTTTAATAAATTCTTGTATAATATTAGTGGGTTTTGCTGAAAAAGGGGAAGAAAGGGCGTTATTTATGCAGGAGATATTACTATATAAAACAACCTTTTATATGGTCGCTGCAATGATTAGCATTGTTGCTTTTGCATTTTTGTCTATCGATGGGTTTACGGATCGTCGTCAGACAAAGGTTCTTCTTTTGATGCTGGCAGATGTGTTTTTAAGTTCTGTTGGCGGAATAGTGTACAAGCTTTCGCAACCTTATGCACCCGGGAATAGTCTGATTTGTACGGTCATGCTTACATTTCAGTTTTTGGATTTCCTTGCCCATACAGCACTTGCGCCTTTATTTTTCCTGTATGTTAAGTTGAGTACAGGAGCTTTTTATCGGGAAAGTAAGAAGACGATGTTTCTGTATGCTCTGCCCTTTTTAATCGAAGCCTTTATGGTTATACTTAACCCATTACTGGGGTGGGTCTACTACTTTGACCGCAATTACAATTTCTATCGGAACTGGGGTGAGACGATAACTTATGTAGTTGCGGTATTTTATTTCTTATTTGCCATGTGCAACATGTTTTTCTACTGGTATGCAATTAATCAAAGAAGACGAAGAGCGTTGCTTTATTCTTTCCTAATGGTAATTGCAGGTGTTGTAATCCAGCTCGTTTCGATAACATTTACCGTGGAGCTTGTAGGTGAGGCCATGGGATGTGTTATTATTCTGCTTGCGGTCGAGCGTGAGGATGACCGAATCGATCAGCCGACACGGACCTATAACCGAATGGCATTTCAATCGGATCTTAATAATTTCTACCGATTGGGTAGACGTTTTCACATAATATTTATTCGCGTTCTTAATCACGATATTCTTAAGAGAATAACCGGTTCATCTGACAATGACAGGTTATTTAATGAACTTGCGCTTTATTTCAAAGAGATTCATTCCAAGTATCACATATATCGAACACAGCCTAATTCCTTTGTTCTAGTTTGTCTTGACAGTAACGACGAGGAAGTACAAGAGTTATCGGAGACTATTAGGGAAAGATTCAGTAAGGGCTTTAATTTTGATGGCTCGGAACTTTTGCTTAAGATTATGCTTTTGTGGGCAAGAGCTCCGGAAGAACTTAAAGATGCAGAAAGCGTAATGCAGCTTGTCGATGGCGAGGTTACCAATCCTGAAGATGACATGATTATCTGTGGTAACGAGATAAAAACTTTCCTTAATGCAGTATCGCTTGAGAAAGCGATGTACACAGGACTTTCAGAAAGAAATTACGAGGTTTATTATCAGCCTATTTACAATACAAAGGACAAGTCTATCTATGGTGCGGAGGCGCAGATTTGTTTAAATGATGCCAATCTTGGTGTCGTTGATTGGGAAGCGATTATGCCCATAGCTGTTAAGTACGGAATAGATATTTCAATCGGCAATATGCTTCTTGAAGAAGTATGTATGTTCCTCGGAAGCGGAATCCCTACTGAACTTGGACTTACACAGATAAGTGTCGGTATGTCTGTAAGACAGTGTACATGTCCTGATTTTGTCAGCAATCTTAAGAAACTTTGCGATAAATATAACGTTAATCCGACAAGTCTTAATATTGAAATGCAGGAGCCAAGAGAGGCAGACCAATTTGATCGTCTTGTAGAGGTTATGAGGGAACTTAAGAACCTCGGCTTTGTCCTTTCCCTGGATGGTTTTGGAAAAGGTTATACCAACATGCATCTGGTTACAGCATTTGGTGCAAGCGTAATCAACTTGGACGCAAGTGGATTGGACGATGAGGTGGGAGAACTTGGCAAGGCGATATTAAGATATACAGTCCGAATGCTCAAAGAGATAGATTATATGATTCTTATTAAGGGTGCGGACACGAAGGAACAGCTTGATTGGGTTGTCCAGATGGATGTGGACTTTGTTCAGAGTGATTATTATTCGAAGGTAGTAACACAAAACGAGCTTATATCGATTCTGAGAGTTACAGAAATAGCACGCCGTGATGAGCAGCGTGCCCGTGCAGGAAGTGAGGCGAAGAGTAACTTTCTTGCCAACATGTCACATGAGATAAGAACACCGATTAACGCGATTCTTGGCATGAACGAAATGATTCTTCGCGAAAGTAAGAATGATGCTGTGTTGGGTTACGCCAAGGATATTGAGAATGCCAGCAAGAGTTTGCTTGCACTTATTAATGATATCCTTGATTTTTCCAAAATCGAGGCCGGCAATATGGAGATAGTTGAGGGCGAATATTTCTTAAGTTCGCTACTTAATGATGTTATCAGTATGATTCAATTAAGAGCCGAGAAGAAAGATTTGGGCTTTGATATCAATGTAAGCGAAGAATTACCGGATAAATTATACGGTGATGAAATGCGTATAAGACAGGTGCTTATTAATGTTCTTAACAATGCTGTAAAATACACAGAAAAGGGAACAGTAGGTTTCTCTGCACGTGGAGTCATATCCTCAGACCATACTGTCAAACTTGTTTTTGATATATCCGATACAGGTTGCGGAATAAAGGAAGAGGATAAAGACAAACTATTTGAGACATTCCAGCGTCTGGATATGGTTAGAAACAGAACCGTTGAGGGAACGGGTCTTGGTCTTGCAATTACCAACAACCTTGTTAATCTTATGGACGGTGAAATCAAGGTAGAGAGTGAGTACGGAAAAGGTTCAGTATTCACAGTAAGCATTCCTCAACAGATAATAGATGACAAACCAATAGGTAATCTCAAAGAAAGATATGAAAGAGATTTGGAGAATAGACCGGAGTATCAGGAAAGTTTTGTTGCACCGGAAGCGAAGATTCTCGTCGTTGATGATACGCCAATCAATCTTATGGTAATGCAAGGTCTTCTTAAGCAGACGAAGATACAGATTGATCTTGCAAAAAGCGGCATGGAGTGTCTTGAGCTTGCTGCGGTTAATCCGTACGATGTGATTTTTCTTGATTACAGAATGCCGGAGATGGACGGTGTTACCACTCTTAAGATAATGAAGGAAATGCAAGACTATCCGAATATGGAAACGCCGATAATCTTACTTACGGCAAATGCCTTAACGGGAGCAAGAGAGAAATTCCTTGAGCAAGGCTTTGATGATTATATGACAAAGCCGATTGACAGTCGAAAACTTGAGGAGATACTTGTCGAGTATCTTCCAAAAGATAAAGTTATTTTGCAAGCCGGTAATGACAATGATGATGAGGGTGAATCGACAGAGATAATAAAACGATTGGAGACAGAGGCGGGTCTTAATACCAAGAAGGGAATTGCCAACTGTGGTGGTCCGGACGGCTATCTGGAGGTTGTTGCTATATACAAAAACTCTGTTGATGCCAAAGTTGATGAAATCGGCCAATACTACGATGAAAAAGATTATGCGAATTTCACGATACAGGTTCATTCCTTAAAGAGTACTTCAAGGATAATCGGTGCGCTTGACATTTCCGAGCGTGCATGGGAGCTTGAACAGGCCGGTGACCGTAAGGATGAGAACTTTATTAACAAAAATACCGAGAGTTTGCTCTTTGATTACATGGAACTTGGCAAACTGTTAAAAGAAATAATTCCTGATGAGGAAAATGAGCAGGATGATTCAGAACTTGATGATATCAGTGATAATATGTTAAATGACGGAATCGCCACTCTTAAGGAGTTTGCCGAGAATATGTCTTATGATGATTCGCTTTTTGTGCTTGATGAACTTTCAAGCTACAAGCTTTCATCGAAGGATAAGCAGCTTTTGAGCAACATACGAAACCATGTCGAACAACTTGATTGGGAAGGCGTGCTTTCCTGCATAGAGGAAAGGGGAGGTGTGTAAGATGCAGTTAACATATTTTATCAACCAATCTGCGTTTTACATCGGTGCAATCATCGTTGTAATATCGTGCCTTGTACACACACTCGTATACAAAAATGTGGATAAGCCGAAGACAAAGATTTTTATAGCGATACTCGCCGTAGCATTCGTTGCCGAGATAAGTTGTATGGTATACCTGTTCTTCTCGCCGCAGGCTGTAACCAGTTCGACGGCGCGGATAATACTTGATGTGTGCAATTATATCTTCTTCGGATTTCATAATCTGGTTGCGTTATTTATATGTTTTTATGCACTTTTTGCAACGCAGACGTTCGCAAAAATGACAATGTTGCAAAGGCACGTTTTCCTAATACCTTGGCTCGCTACGGTATTGGTTGTAATTACGAATCCTTTTGTTCATTGGGGCTGGTATTTTGACAAAAGTTTTAATTTCTGCAGAGGTATCGGTGAATATACTTTTTACATAGCTGGCATTGTGTATTACGGTATTTCATTGTACTATCTTTTGTTCAAATGGTATGCAATAACCAAGAAAAGGAAAATAGCCATCGTATTTTCGTACATAGTCGGTGCTTTTGGAATTGCGATTCAGCTCTTTTTCCCGTTGTTGGAAATGGAGTCCTTTACGGAATCGTTAGCTTTACTTGGAATTATGCTTTCTGTTGAGTATGATGATGACAGAGTGGACGCAGTATCGGGGTTTTACAACCGCGGAACATTTATGCAGGATGTGAGATATTACTTTGATTCGATGACCAAGTTTGGTGTTATATGTTTAAGAATCACTAACTACGAAGCATATTCAAAAATGCCAAATGCGCTTAACGTCAATGATATGGTCAAGCAGTTGTCTGCAGAGCTTTGTAAAATATATCATAGAACATCCATGTACAGAGTTACGGGTTCGTGTTTTGTAATTCTTACATTTAACAAGAATGAAGAAGAGACAGACACGGTTGCGGAAAAGGTAAAAGAGTTGCTTGATAAAGAGTTCTACATACCGGATGAGCATAAAGGAATAGAAGGTGTCATTCTCAAAGCGACAGCACCGGATGAACTCAAATCGCCGATGGATGTTCTGCTTATGTGTGAGATTGAGCTTTCGGAAAGATGTGCAACGCAGATTATGGAAAAGGGTGCACTTGATTTTCTATTTGAGAGAGCCGAGATTGAGAGTGCGATGAGACATGGTCTGTTGGACAATCATTTTGAAGTTTATTACCAAATGGTATATAGTAGAACCGATCACAAAATCCACTCTGCAGAGGCGTTGCTTCGTTTGCACGACGATAGGTTGGGCGATATATCGCCGATGGTTTTTATTCCCGCTGCGGAGAAGAACGGAATGATAGACAGACTTGGAGATTTTGTTTTGAGAGAGGTTTGCCGGTTCTTTAAAACCGGAGCACCGGATAAAATGGGCATTCAATATATTAACGTCAACATATCTGTATTCCAATGCCTGCAACCTAATTTTGTGGAAAGGTGTAAGGCGATAGTTGAGACGGAACAGGTTGATCCATCTAAGATTAATTTTGAGTTGACGGAGGCCGTTGCTGCTGAAAACTATGAATACCTAAGTTCAGTTATTAATAGGTGCAAGGAGAATGGATTCCTGTTCTCGATGGAAGGATACGGTACCGGTTACTCCAACATTTATGCAGCATGTTCTCTTGATTTTGATGTAATCAAGTTAGACAGACGACTTTTATGGGAAGCCGATAAAAGTGAACAAGGTAAGGCAATCCTTAAGAACAGTATAAGAATGATACACGAAATGAACCGCACTGTAATCGCAGTTGGGGTTGAGACGAAGGAGCAGGTTGATATGTTAGACAGGCTTAGGGTGGACTACATGCAGGGTTATTACTTTGCAAGACCAAGGCCGAGAAAACAGTATAAGTAGAAAAGGGGGATGAAAAATGGCAGATGCTTTGGATAGTCTTTTGGAAGATAATATTCTTATAATAAGCAAAGGAGATACCTTTATAGCGACAACGCTTCAGAAAAAACTTCGGGAATCCGGTTTTGAGGTTAACCATGCAGAGCCGACGGTTTCGTCGATGAGTGAGTTTAGGGATTGCACAAAGGTATATATTTTCTATATGGATGAGGGTTCCTGTATGGATATGGATACGCTCGTATATTTGAAGGATGTGAGTATTGAGGAAGATAAGATGGTTATTCTTATTGGTACACCGGATGAGTTCCATGAGGCGACGAAGGTTATTTCAAAAGATAACCTTGCAGCACATTTCCTTCGCCCGTTTGATATGAACAGCCTTATTACAAAGGTGCATGAACTTACAGATGTTTTTGAGCAGGAGAATCGTAAGAAATGTATTCTTATTGTTGATGATGATGTGACATTTCTTAAAATGGTTCATTCGTGGCTTAAGGAGAAGTACAGAGTTGCGATTGTTAATTCAGGAATGCAGGCAATAACGTGGCTTGCCAAAAATCATGCGGATCTGGTGCTTCTTGACTATGAAATGCCGGTGGTTGACGGACCGGAGATTCTTGAGATGTTAAAGAGTGAGTCGGGAACTGATAATATTCCTGTATTCTTCTTGACAGGAAAGAGTGATAAGGATAGTATTCAAAAGGCGATAGGACTTCGACCGGACAGATATCTGTTAAAGTCAATCGGTAAGTCCGCACTAATGGATGAGCTTGATAAGTTCTTCATTGCACAAAGGCTCAAAAAATAGTTGTTTGGAGGAATAATATGGAACAGGCATCAGGTGCGTCTTGTGACACATGTGCATATTTCTTTTATGATGATGAATATGAGGAATATGTGTGTGACATTAACATGGACGAAGATGATTACGGAAGACTCGTAAACAGCGGGTTTAGGGGATGCCCTTATTACAGAGACGGTGATGAATACAAGGTGGTTCGTCATCAGATATAGTAATGAGCACAAAAAAAGAAGGCGTAATGCCTTCTTTTTGTTTTATAACTTTGAATAACCGTAGCTGTTAACGATAGCCTCAATCTTCTGTCCTGCCTGACAGAATGGACATTGATTATGAGGATAAGTCTTGTACTCAGGAATATCAGAAGTCTTAAAGAGAGTGTGTATCTTTTGGCCTGCAATGGTATCGCTTGCAGAGAATATTGCTGAAATACCTGCAACGATTCCGCCGTAGTAAGAAAGACACTCAAGGCTTCGCTCGATTGTACGTCCTGTTGTTGCAGATGCAAGTAAGAACAATACATGCTTACCCTTAATCATCGGCTGAAGATTGTCTCTGAAAATCATCTGTCCTACTGAGTTAAACTCAGGAGTTACAACATACATTGCCTTGTGCTGATTGAGCGACATGATACCTGATTCGGTAAGTTCCTCTGCCAAATATCCTCCGATAACCTCAGTTCCGTCCATACATACGATTGTATCAACAACCGTGCTGGCAACATATTCGCTTGCTATGGATTTAGCAGCTGCTCTTGCCATTGACTGACGAGACTTAAGAGTTGTCATATCAATGTAATGTGTGATGTGCGAATGGTTTGTTGCGAAATGTCCCGGAACAACCTTAATCTGCACACTGTTATTGTAATGCGAGTTAATCTTAATTGCATTGTTTTCGAATGTCATAATAACCCTCCTTAATCTGCGTAACTAACCCTTCTTGCTAAATTTTCCAAGAAATGTAGTACATGGATAAATATATTTTATCTTTTTTGGTAATATATTTCAAGTATTTGTGGGAATAAAATGATTATTACTACATAAATTCGGTTTATGGTAAATATAGAGTTAAAATAATGTTGAAATTAGCGAATTTTCATAGACACAAGGGGTAAAATTTGGTACAATGTTATAGTGTGTAACCAGTAATTATGGAGTTGAAGCAATATATGAATTTGGTAAGAGAAACTATAGTAGGATTTATTTGTGGTCTATTGGTGTATGCTCTTGTAATTGAGGGTTTTGGAATCTTCTTTTCAGGAGATGCACTATCATATTCATTAGGTCTATTAATAGGTGTTGTTGCTTCGGTTTTGTTGTTTTTACACATGGCGTGGACACTCGATAGAGCAATGGACTATCCCGAAGCAGGCGCTACCAGATACGTTCGTTTTCGAACATTTCTAAGACTTGCCTTGATGGTTGCAGTCATGCTTATCGGAGTTTTTTCCAAACAGATCAATTTTGTATCACTCGTTCTCGGATTACTGGGACTTAAGATTGGAGCACTTATTGCACCCTTTTTCTTACGTCGTTTATACCCGGAGCATTTTGTCACTGACGAGGAGACACTATCCCGCGTGATTGAAGATGATGAGGAAGATAACGAGAATGAGGTTTAACATGTATACTTGCTGTGGTTAATTTTATGGTTATTAATAATAACTGTAAAATTAACCACAGCTGAAATAAAGTATAATTCTATAGAAAGGAAGGTGAGGGAATGGAATACGGTATGTTGCCGATGTTACTGGCATCGGACGGAGAAGTTGATTTCTCTATCCATCACTTATGGGGGTTTCCGTTCATGGGACAGACTGTATATATAACAACATCCCATGTATGTATGTTTCTTATAATGGCCACGATAATTATATTCGCGCTCATTGCAAGAAAGAAGATAATGCATGCAGATGAAGTTCCGACAGGACTTCAGAATGTTGTTGAATTCGCAGTAGAGACATTGCAGGGCTTTGTAGGCTCGACAATGGGAAGTCATGCCGGAAAGTACGTCAATTATATTGGAACGTTATTCTTGTTCGTATTTTTGTCGAATATTTCAGGCTTGTTCGGACTAAGACCGCCTACTGCCGACTACGGCACAACTTTTTCACTGGCACTCATTACATTTTTTATGATTCAGTACAACAATTTCAAGTGTAATAAGTTCGGTGCGATAACAGGATTGTTTCAACCATTACCATTCCTGTTTCCGATTAACTTAATCGGAGAATTTGCCACACCTGTATCCATGTCGTTGCGTCTTTTTGGTAACGTAATGTCAGGAACGGTTATGATGGCACTGTTTTATGGTTTATTGCCGACCCTGGTTACCATAGGTATTCCGGCGGCATTACATGCCTACTTTGATCTCTTCTCGGGAGCAATTCAGGCATACGTATTCTCCATGCTGACAATGGTATTTGTGTCAGATAAGATCGGAGAATCATAATCTTAAACGGAGCCGATAGACGACGTTAGAGAGGCTTTATTTTATAACAAAAATAATTTTGGAGGTATGATTTTATGAATCAAATAACAAACGAAGGTTTAATTTTGGCATGTTCTACAATAGGTGCAGGTCTTGCGATGATCGCAGGTATCGGTCCTGGTATTGGACAGGGTATCGCAGCAGGTCAGGGTGCTGCAGCAGTAGGACGTAACCCGGGAGCAAGAGGAGATATCGTTTCTACTATGCTTCTTGGACAGGCGGTAGCAGAGACAACAGGTCTTTACGGTCTCGTTGTTGCATTGCTTTTGATGTATGGTAATCCGATGCTTTCAAGATTCTTAAAACTCTAATTGAGAAAGCGTAGTATATAGAACAAGGAGGATTATTTCTTGATGAATATATTATCAGGACTTGGATACTCTGGAGTAGCATCACTTTCTAACTATGGTGACCACATTTTACAGTTGGACCCACAGCTTGTAAGTGACATTCTTATTCAGGGTATAGCAATATTTATCCTCTTCTTCCTGCTTTCTAAGATATTGTTCGATCCCGTTAAGAAGGTACTTGATAATCGTACCGAGAGAATTAAGAATGATATCGAATCTGCCGAGAAGGACAAGGCAGATGCAGCAGCGTTAAAGGCAGAGTATGACGAGAAGATGAAATCTATCGACAAAGAGAAAGAAGAGATTCTTTCAAGTGCCAGAGAGCGCGGACGTAAGAAGGAAGCACAGATTGTTGAAGAGGCCAATGCTGAGGCGGCCAGAATAATAGAGCGTGCCAATCAGGAAATCAAGCTCGAGAAAGAGAAAGTTTCCGATGATATGCGTAAAGAAATTGTACGTGTGGCAACAGCTATGGCAGCCAAGATTATCGAGCAGCAAATTGACGAGAGCAAGCAGGATGCTTTGATCGAGGATACTTTGAAGGAAATGGGTGGTAGTACATGGCTAGGCAGGTAAATACAACCTACGGAAGTGCCCTTTTTGAGGTAGCTATGGAAACGAACACTTTAGACTCCACCTTAGAAGAGGTACTTTTCGTAAAGCAGACGTTTCTTGAAAACGAAGAATTAATGAAGCTTTTGCTCCATCCCAATATTGAGAAGGAATCCAAGATTTCGGTTGTTGAGAGCATATACAAAGGCAAGGTAGCCGATGAGATTACCGGACTTTTGACAATGCTTATCAATAAAGGACATCAGAAGGATATCGTATCGGTTCTTGACTATGTTATCTCCGCTATCAAAGAACAGAAGGGAATCGGAATTGCCCACATTTCTTCAGCGGTTGAACTTACGAAAGAACAGAAGGATAAGATTGAGCAGAAGTTATTAGATACAACGGACTACAAAGAGATAGAAGGTAATTATAACGTAGATAAGAGCCTTATCGGTGGATTGGTAATCCGCATATCCGATACCGTTGTGGACAGCAGTCTTAAGACACAGATTGCAAACATGTCAAAATCATTATTGTAATACAGGGGGAGAATCTTAACCAAGGTTAATTTTTCAAATAATTGTATTACGTATGTAGAACAATAATAAGAAGGAGATTTCCTATGAATTTAAAACCAGAAGAGATCAGCTCAGTAATCAAAGAGCAGATTAAGAATTATTCTAAGGAATTAGAAACCTCCGAAGTTGGTACAGTTATACAGGTTGCAGATGGTATTGCCAGAGTGCATGGTCTTGAAAAGGCAATGCAGGGCGAGCTTCTTGAATTCCCGGGTGAAGTGTACGGAATGGTTATGAACCTTGAGGAAGACAATGTAGGTGCGGTTTTACTTTCTGCTAATAAGAATATCAGCGAAGGAGATACCGTTAAGACGACCGGTCGTGTCGTTGAGGTTCCTGTTGGTGATGCAATGCTTGGTCGTGTTGTTAATTCACTTGGACAGCCTATTGATGGCAAGGGACCTATCAAAACTGACAAGACAAGACCTATCGAGAGAGTTGCTTCAGGTGTTATTTCACGTAAGTCGGTTGATACACCGTTGCAGACAGGTATCAAGGCTATCGACGCCATGGTTCCTATCGGTAGAGGTCAGAGAGAGCTTATCATTGGTGACCGTCAGACAGGTAAGACAGCGATTGCCATTGATACAATAATCAATCAGAAGGGACAGGGCGTTAACTGTATTTATGTTGCTATCGGACAGAAAGCATCAACAGTTGCCAATATCGTAAAATCCCTTACAGAGTATGGTGCTATGGATTATACAACAGTAGTTGCATCTACAGCATCAGAGCTTGCACCGCTTCAGTATATTGCACCGTATGCAGGTTGTGCTATCGGTGAGGAATGGATGGAGGCAGGTAAGGACGTACTTGTTATTTATGACGATTTGTCAAAGCATGCTACAGCTTACCGTACACTTTCATTGCTGCTTAGAAGACCGCCGGGACGTGAGGCATATCCTGGTGATGTATTCTACTTACATTCAAGATTGCTTGAGCGTGCAGCTAAGTTAAATGATGAGTTAGGTGGAGGTTCACTTACAGCACTTCCGATTATCGAGACTCAGGCAGGAGACGTTTCAGCATATATTCCGACTAACGTAATCTCTATTACAGACGGTCAGATATACTTAGAGACTGAGATGTTCAACTCAGGTTTCCGTCCGGCTATCAACGCAGGACTTTCAGTATCCCGAGTTGGTGGTGCGGCTCAGATTGGTGCTATGAAGAAGATTGCTTCTCCTATTCGTACAGAGCTTGCGCAGTACAGAGAGCTTGCAGCATTCTCTCAGTTTGGTTCAGAACTTGATGCAGATACAAAAGAACGTCTTGCACAGGGTGAAAGAATCAAAGAGATTCTTAAGCAGCCTCAATACAAGCCTATGGCAGTTGAGAAGCAGGTAGTTATCATTTATGCAGCTACAAAGAGATATCTTCTTGATGTACCTGTAGATGAGATACTTGATTTTGAGGCAGGACTTTTTGATTATGTGGATGCACAATATCCTGAAATCTTTAACAAGATTCGTGAGGAGAAGAAACTCACTGAAGATATTGAGAACATGCTTAATGAGGCAATTACCTCTTACAAAGAGCAACGTTAGAAACTACTAAGATTGCAGATAATAGAAAGAGGTGATATGTCTTGGCATCCATGAGAGATATAAAGCGGCGTCGAGAAAGCGTTGCCAGCACAGGACAGATTACTAAAGCTATGAAGCTTGTATCAACTGTTAAGCTTCAGAAGGCGAAAGCCAGAGCAGAGAGTAACAAGCCTTATTTCACATTGTTGTACGATACAATGTGTTCGATATTAGCAAGAACAGGAACGGTTAATCACCGTTACCTTAAGAAGAGCGAATCTGACAGAAAAGCTGTTATTGCTCTTACCTCTAACAGAGGTCTTGCCGGTGGATACAACAACAATATCGTGAAAGAGATTGCGGCAGCATTTACGCCGGAAAAGACTGACATATACGCAGTTGGTAAGAAAGGTCTTGACGGACTTGCAAGAAAAGGCTTCAACATAGCACACGATTATTCCGAGGTTATGAACGAGCCGTTATATGCCGATGCGATAGCAATCGGCAAGAATGTATTATCGTCATATGAACAGGGTGAAGTGGGAGAGATATATCTTGCATATACCTATTTCAAGAACACGGTAGTACATGAGACAAGAGTCGTTAAGCTTTTGCCGATAGATGTGGATGAGATTATGAAGGATGCGGAAATCGACCGACTCACACTCATGAATTATGAGCCGGAGGAGGAAGAAGCACTTGATATGATTATTCCTAAGTATATGAACAACATTATTTACGGAGCATTTATTGAGGCAGTTGCCAGTGAAAATGGTGCCCGTATGCAGGCAATGGATTCTGCAACAAAGAATGCGGATGAAATGATTGCCGATTTGACCTTGAAATATAATCGTGCCCGTCAGGGTTCCATTACACAGGAGCTTACAGAGATTATTGCGGGTGCGGAGGCCATCTCATAGATAATGTCCGTACCTAAGGACGAAATGACTCTTGCTTGCAAGAAAGACATTTCGGGCTTAAGGTACATTAAGAAGATGAGCAAGTAGCCTGATAAGGCGGACTGCGAATCTTCGAAGAATTGCGAAAATTGCGAAGCAATGGAGCAATTCGTGACATTATAAAAAGAAAAAATTAAGGAGACAAATATATGGCAGAGAAAAATGTCGGTAAGATTACCCAGATTATCGGTGCGGTAATAGACATTAAGTTCTCGGAGGGTAACCTTCCTGAGATAAATGATGCTATTACGATCGATACCAAAGACGGTGGACAGTTAACCGTTGAGGTTTCTCAGCATTTGGGTGATGATACAGTTAAATGTATTGCCATGGGACCAACAGATGGTTTGGTTCGTGGTATGGAGGCTGTTGCCACAGGTGGTCCGATAACGGTTCCTGTTGGTGAGAACACACTTGGAAGAATCTTCAACGTGTTAGGTCAGCCGATTGATAACAAGCCGGCTCCGGATTGTAAAGAGTTTTTCCCTATTCACAGAAAAGCTCCGGAGTTTTCAGAGCAGGCAACAGATACAGAGATATTAGAGACCGGTATCAAAGTCGTTGACTTACTTTGTCCTTATCAGAAGGGTGGTAAGATCGGACTTTTCGGTGGTGCCGGTGTTGGTAAGACAGTACTTATTCAGGAGCTTATCCGTAACATCGCAACAGAGCATGGTGGATATTCAGTATTTACCGGTGTAGGCGAGCGTACAAGAGAGGGTAACGACCTGTACAACGAGATGACAGAGTCAGGCGTTATCAACAAAACTACGATGGTGTTCGGTCAGATGAACGAACCGCCGGGAGCTCGTATGAGAGTTGGTCTTACAGGACTTACAATGGCAGAGTACTTCCGTGACCAGGGTGGTAAAGATGTGTTGCTTTTCATCGACAACATTTTCCGTTTCACTCAGGCAGGTTCCGAGGTTTCGGCTTTGCTTGGTCGTGTACCTTCAGCCGTTGGTTACCAGCCAACACTTCAGACAGAGATGGGTGCTTTGCAGGAGAGAATTACATCTACAAAGAATGGTTCAATCACTTCCGTTCAGGCTGTATATGTGCCTGCGGACGACTTGACTGACCCTGCTCCGGCTACAACATTTGCTCACCTTGATGCAACAACGGTTCTTTCAAGACAGATCGTTGAGCTTGGTATCTACCCTGCTGTAGATCCGCTTGAATCAACATCGCGTATTCTTGATCCTAAGATTGTTGGTGAGGAGCATTATCAGGTAGCTCGTGGAGTACAGGAGATTCTTCAGAAGTACAAAGAGCTTCAGGATATCATCGCAATCCTTGGTATGGACGAGCTTTCAGAGGACGATAAGCTTGTTGTATCACGTGCGAGAAAAATTCAGAGATTCCTGTCACAGCCATTCTTCGTTGCAGAGCAGTTTACCGGTACATCAGGTAAGTATGTTCCTGTTTCCGAGACTATAAGAGGATTTAAGGAGATTATCGAAGGTAAGCATGACGACATTCCTGAAGGTTACTTCTTAAATGCCGGAAGTATCGATGATGTACTTGCTAAGGTGAACAAGTAAGCGTGATAGAAGGAGAAATTCTATGGCAGATACAATGAAATTAAAGATTGTTGCTCCGGAGAGGATATTCTATGAGGGTGATGTAACCTTTGCGGAGTTTACCACAACCGAGGGTGACATGGGTGTCTATCCAAAGCATATTCCTCTTACCGCTATCGTTGCACCGGGAATCCTTCGCATACATGAGGAGGATATCGTTAAGGAAGCTACCTTGATGTCAGGTTTTATTCAGGTTCTTCAGGATGGAATAACCATTCTTGCGGAGAGCTGTGAGTGGCCGGACGAGATTGATGCTAATCGTGCAAAGGAGGCAGAGATTCGTGCAAGACGTCGAATCGAGGAAGGCTCCGGAATAGATATGAATCGTGCCGAGCTTGCGCTTAAGCGTGCGCTTGTACGATTAACCTTAAAAGATAAATAATAATGACAAGGGCGGCTGCATTGCGGCTGCCCTTAATTGATTGCGATTTGTTTGAGATAATAATTGGTGAATAACTATGGAAGAAGCAATGATTATGTTGTTAAAGTGCATGGAGGCAGTCAAAATATACTTGTTAATGCATTTTATGTCAGGCTGTAAAGAACGCAATGATAAAAAGAAAATCTTTATTGTGTTGATGGTGGTTATAATAAGTGCTCTTATTGACATATGCATTGGGGACAATATTGTAAATTATATTATTATGGCATTGTTGCTGATGTGTGCATTATTTGATAATGGAATGTTAAATAATATTATATGGACTGTATGGGCGGCACCTGTTGTATCCTTATTTGATTATTTCTGGGTGGTTCTTTTTCAATTCATATTTCATATAGTTAGAAATGCGTCGAATAAATCAGTCATAGATATGGCGGCGTCGATATGTACAATCGTTATGATTGTGGTTATTGGAATCATTTATAAAAAAATCAATAGGGGTAATTACAGACTACCAATAATATATTATGCAGTATTTGCTATTGTTACTATTGTTAACGGGATACTTTTAAGTATATATGTCGATGGGATACAAAAGGAAAGCAGGGTTGTTCCGGCAGGTATTATAGTGTGTATTTGCCTTTGTGTAATAGGGTTTGTTGCGGAAATGCTGGCGATTTTAGTATTAGGTTGTATGCACTATATGTATAGAGAAAAAGAAAAGATACAGGAAGAAATGATTCAGAGCCAAAAGCAGTATTATCATGACCTTGAAGTAAGAGAGGAAGAAACAAGAAGATTTCGGCACGACATAAGAGACCATGTTCATATAGTAAAACAGCTTATGATTGAAGAAAAATACAATGATGCTATTAACTATGTTAACAGTATAGATGATACAATAGACTCATTGAAGGTAATAGATGTCGGGAATAACAGTGTTAATGCTGTATTATCTCATTATTATATTCTTGCAAAGGATGCCGGTATTACTTTGCAAATACATGGAAGTCTTCCGGAACGTTTGCATGTTACAGATTACGATTTG
>JAILRO010000042.1 GCA_024698145.1 Lachnospiraceae bacterium | reverse complement strand
ATTCGGATCAGGGCTCTGAATACACAGCCTTTACATTTAGGCAAACATTAGAAAAATGTAATGCCGTTCAGTCCTTTTCAAAGAAAGGCTATCCCTACGATAATGCATGTTGTGAAAGTTTCTTCCGCCATATGAAGCGTGAATGTATTGACCGAAAATCGTTCCGTAACCAAGAGGAACTACGCCTCTGTTGCTTTGAATATATAAACAGATACAACACTAAACGTCCTCACTCACCATTGGGAGATTACACTCCGGATGAAGTAGAGACCTTTTACATGGAAAGGCAGACATAATTCTGTCTTTCCGAAAAAAATATTTTAAAAATGTGTCTATTTACTTGACCATGCTGCATAACACTTTCATCGTCTGACAACAAAGCAATATCCACCTTATCGTTCTTGGTTTTGTACTCTACAGATATATTAGACCAATCATTTTCTATAAATGAACTAAAAATCGCAGAAATCCCCTGATAAATATATCCTCTAGAACCTTCTTGTCCACCCATATCTACTCCTATGCTATTACTTTCCGTATATTTCCTTGTTCAACTTATTTCTCAAATATCTACCAACATCATCAGACAACCAATGCCAATAACCATCATGAATAAGCTTCGGATCTTTTACCTCTTCAAGAATATAATCAATTGTAGTAATATCATCGACTTTCATAATATCTAATACACGTTGTTCTGTACTACAACATTGATAGTCCAAATAACTACCAGCATATGGGTAACCAGTCACACTTGCCTTTTCTGCATTTTCAATTATAGCGATATACATTCCATACTTTAGACAATCCAATATGAAATTTAACGGAACACTATACAGTGTATCCATTCCTACTTTTGATCTTGTAATTTCACCAATGCAATAAACCGGATTCTCTTCATTTTGTCGTCTTATAAATTCTTCTCTGTTTTTAGCAATTTGCGTTTCCCTAATACATTTTGCATATATCATTTGAACATTCTCACTTTCAATTTGTCCTGCAGGACACCCTTACAAATTGGATGTCCTACACAGTCACCAAATAATTAAATAAACAGTTGTTTAACAGTTTCTTCCCATGTCTTTGCATGGACTATTCTTTTATGGCACAAATTCCCTTTAATAATATCGTGTTTAGTTAGTTGTGACGCGTTTTCCCACTCACCCTTAAACACGTATGTAGCATTTCCCGGTTGATTAGATTCAAACACATACAGATTTCTATTTGTATAACCATAAACCACATAACCGTTAAAGCTATTCTCACCAATTGCAAGGAAATCCGGCTCATATTCCGCAAAAGTCTTATGATTATTTCTCAGTACTCCTTTATTTTTACCCGGAGCTTTTTCGAAATAATCATCAAGCGCCTTTTCTGCGCGCTCCCACGGATATTTCCCTGGTGGTAAAATCCTCCATGATACTTCCGTTATCTTAGTCTTTTGTCCAATTGGATTTTCATCCTTGTCAACGATTTCACAATACCCGAACACTTCCAAAAACATATTAATCGTATGCTTTAACAATTCAGCGTCTGCTTTTGTCAGCAACTCCGAGCGCAGTTTTCCGTCATCAAGAACAATTCTAGACAAAGGCGGGAAGATGTACTCTTTTGGATAACACATCCTGCTTTGAAAACATGTTCCATAATGATCTGTCCCATGCCAATCAATGATATGATAGTACCTTTCTATTTCTCTTGGTTCCTTTTCCATTTCTTTATGAACAAGTTCTTTTCCGTATAGATTAAATCTTGTTACCGGACCTATCGGCTGAGGAACCACACATATTTCATCAGGAAATCTATCCATCACAACCAAAGCAATGTTATTCTCATCCGCCGGAACAGATACATATACCTCTTGATCTTCTTCAATATTTTCAAAATACTTGTCTGTAGAAGTAATTCTACTCTTTTTAATAACCATCTACTATACCTCCATTATTCAATATTATTATTTCTTTTACCATCTGCCTTTGAACGAATATACACCGTTCCATTTGGGTTTCTCACAGTTTGATAATCACTGTAGTTCTTATTTCCATTATCAATCTGCTTGATTGCATGTTCAAGTGTGACACTTCTTCCACTTTCAACATTTACAAACTTGGTATTCAAGCCCGTACTTGTTTGTTCTGTAGCTTTTAATAACATAATAATTTTCCTCCTTGACTTAAATCTAAAAAGTTACTATTTTTCTTGATTTCGGTCATCGGATGTGGCATAATAGATATATTCAAATCAATCGGATCCACATCCGATACCAACGCTTTATGGTTGCGCCAACAATCAAAAAGCGTTTTTTAATTCTCTCAATTTAACCACTTCCCTTCTTAATATAATAAATTCTCCCAAATCGGAAGATAATGCAGTGGCAGGTTATGACTCCTGCTTTACAATCACCCTCGCTACACTGCAGTTGATACTAATAATTTCGTACCATATCTAATAATTCCACAAAGTAAAACCCTCGATTTCTTTGCCTATCATTACCTAATAAAATTCTTTTCTCTTCCAAAACATTTAAATACCTCTTTGCTTGTCCAACACTCACATTGAGTTTTTCTGCCAAATACGAAGATGTCAAAATAGGATGCGTAAATAAACATTCAATAATATTGTCATATTTAGGGCTATTAATACATTCTTGCACGGTACGTTTAGTTTTTTCATATAACTCATTTAGTGAATCAATATATTTAATATGCTTTTTTGTTTGAACAATAATTTTCTGCAAAAAGAATTTTATCCACTCATCATAATTATTAGACCGTGTATCCGTAAGTTTGCTATAGTAAACAGCTTTATCCTGACTTATTGCTTCACTAATATAGAAAAAAGGAAAATTAATAACTTTTGCTTTAAACAAATACAGGCTTACTAGCAAACGGCCCACGCGTCCATTTCCATCGTCAAACGGATGAATAGACTCAAACTGTGAATGAATAATAGCTGCTTTAATCAAAGGGTTAATTCCATCATGCATATCATTCATAAAATCCAGTAGCTCATCCATATACTTTTTAGTTTCCTTACGGCTTGGCGGAGTATACACCACAGTACCCACACTATTTACAATAAAATTATCTTTTTCCTTGTATTTTCCCAGAGTATGTTCCTTCTTTTTATCAATAATCCCATACATCAATATTTCATGAATTTTTTTTATAAAACTATTTGTAAAATTTTCCATACGTAAATAATCTGCACCATAAAATAAACATTTAGAATGATTACCTACTTCTTGCATTATTTTTTCATCACCTTTTTTGGTGCTAACCTCGTATTCAAAAACATCACTTATTGTCGTTTGAGTTCCTTCAATATACATTGAAGATATAGCTTCTTTCTTGTGCAACATCGGAACCAAAATGCTATTAAAATGGTAATTATCTATTTTTGCTTCAAGAACCCCTAATCCCTTTGATGCATCGAATAATTCATTAATAAAGGAATTAGCATTATAATCATCTATTCGTTCTTTTATAAATTTCAACATAGCACAACCTCCTTTTCCAGCTTTCTAGGCACATTTTACACCGTAGTAGTCCCTTTGTCAATCATTAAGCTGCATGTTTTTCAAATTCATGCAGCTTATCGTGTGTATTCATCCCGAAACTTCCACTTTATCTCCACCCTATCCTTGGCATACACAACAATCTCTTCCACGAAAGCATCCACAATTTCCTTATTCAGTTTCTGTAGTTTCATCTGTCCTTCCAGCATTTCAAAACCAGCTACTTCAGGCAAGTCCACCGTTGCCAACTTACCGACTGCTACTTTCTGCTTTTCTATGTTTTCCTGCATACGCATAAGTAAATTCTCGTAGGTCTTTTTCTGTTCCAGATAAGTTTCTTTATCGGTCATGCCAAGCTTGTAGCTTTCGTACGCATCACGCAAATCCTTGTTAAGACGCTCGTTGCTGTTCTCCATATCTACCAGATGTTTTTCTGCCACTGCCATACGCTGTGCCTGCTTCTTGCGTTGCACGTCCACAATCTTTCTGGAATCCACCCACATATCAATGAACAGTTGCAGGGACTTCATCACAACCTCTTCCATGGTCGCATCAAGAACACTGATATTACATTTTCCATCTGCTTTATCCAGATAATGTTTGGCACAATAATACTTAGGGCGACCGGAGTATCTGAACAGCGGTCGTCGAATTTCCGTTTATGCAAGAACAACGTCCATTCTCCTCATCGCCATAAAAAAAATCGTTACCCACAGCTCACATAAACGCAAAACTATGGATAACGATTTTGTTATCTACTGCAATCTATTTATTGTAATTCGAACCACTCTTCCTGTAGTTCCTATTAAGGTATACGCCGGCCTTTTCAACCCCTCACCGCCCCGTATACGTAAAGGTGTACTCACCTCCGGGAGCTACAGACGAGCCACTTAAACTGTGTTCACGACGCCCTTCTCATAAGAGAAGCACTATCTCCCCTATCTGCCTTGCGGGGACCAGGACGAACCTCTCGCCCTTCACGGATTATTATCCTTACGCCACATACCTACTTCCGCATTTTTCCGGACTTCCATCCAGCCTCTCGGCCTTCATCTCTCAATCCATCAGCCTACTAATATGATAACTGTGATTTTCATCCTACGGGTATATGAACCGTAATTTTACTCAAATCTGTAACTGCTATTCAGTTGTTAAAATCCATTGGCTTTTCAAACCATACACAAAGCATAATCCATAATTTACAAATTGTAAAGACACTATTCTGGTGTATTTTTCATAAAAACAGGTCATTTTGTGACTTTTTACTCTGCTCATGTATATCATACATGCTTTCAGCATGATTGTACATATCCTGAAAAGACCAATTTTGTCAGTTTAGTATTCTTTGTTGTATGAATTTCTCTTTGCGGGATTATCATATCATGTTTTGCCAGGACTGAAAATGGACAGGGCTGGTGTATTTTGATGGATTTGCACCAGTAATTGGTAGAGGTGTTACAGATACTCTTGTTTAAATAGCTTTCCGTCTATCAACTATCCATCAACTAAATTTTGTACCGGCATTCCTATCAAATACCCATCAAATAAATTAGCACTGTTCAATATATTCTCTCAAATACTTGAATGGAAATGGAAGAACAGTATATTGACTATTACGCACAAATTCTACTGCCATCAACGGAAGAGCCTCCTCATATTCAAGTTCTTCTCCCAAAGAAATCACCTTACGCATACAACAAGCATTTGGATATGCTAATCTCTTACTCTTAGCCCCCACGTAATATACAAATGTACGTCCATCTAAATAGTCTTTCTCATTATATTCGTACTTGATGTTTAAGAGATTTCCTATTTGGTAAGTCGCCTCAAATTCTCCTTTTCTCAACTCACCATCAATCCAAACGCCATATTTTTCATGCAAAAATCTATTAAATCCTGAAGCAATTCCTGTACGCATATTTAAAATTTTTTTTACTGCCTTCTTAGTAATCATTTCTGTTTCTGCTGACACCTTATTCTTCCATTCAGAAATACAGTCCCTTGAATCAATATTTTCAGTTTCAAAATCATCTATTGCTTTCAACAATAATTCTTTTGAGACTCTCTCTTTTACATCTGTTTCCATTAGCGTATCCATTAATGCCGATATATTAGGCAAAGTCTTTTCGCGTGTTAACAATATGGCATGAATATTATCAATATCCGAGTACATTAATCCTTCTACTTGATTCTGTACACCACGATGTTTATCTTCTACATAATCATATGCATAACAAATCTTGCTCCACTCTTCTGTTTCATCCTGATTATCATCACAAAATGTATCGAATTCCATTTTGCCATTGCTATCAATTTTCAAACAATAATAGTTGAAATAATTAAGCGCCTTTTTATTAACATGATTTATATGCTCTGCATTTTCACCGAATTTTGTTTTTATCTTCTTTCTGAGAACAAAGGTCCAATCTTTTCCGGAATCAAGTCTTTCCCAATCAAAAATTGAAATCATGCGTTCTCTTACATCACCTTTTATTATAAGTTCCTGAACAATCTTCTTAATATCCGGAGAACTGCCCTTTATATTTGTAAAATGCTCAGCCTCTTCTGTTATATGCTGTACAATATATCCTTTCAAATTATCACTATGTGGATCATGCATATCATTTTCAGCATAATATTCACCATCATGAATGATTCTGATATTATATGCATCTTCCGAAAGATTTCCTACTGCTGCCTTTACATGATAATACTTCTCCAACTCCTCTTGCAGTTTTGCAACGATATCTTTTGATATTTCTGTGTCATTCTCATCTACAATTACAACACCTTTTTTCTGCAGCATTTCACCATATTCAAGCTCTGATATTCCTTTCTTTTCCAGATTGGAAATATCAAATTCTTGCGCATCTTCCCTCTCGACAATGTCTATGGTTATGTATTTCGAAAGGTTGTCGTTCACATCTCTTAAAAACTGTTCCATTACGCCCATCTTACTTTTTCTAAAATGTGCATAATCTGTAATATCAAAATTATCTACTCTAAAGTGGTTATGTGGTAAGGAACCTTCCTTGTATGTGATTACATTGGTATCCGTTTTTAATTTTTTTCTAAACTCACCCGTCTTTGAATCTATTACATATAATCCGTTACTTTCTCGATCATATCTCTTGAATGTTTTATGTTCCAAATTGAGATACATCCCCGGATTAATAACAATCTCCAAGAATCTGATAAAACTCACCTTACCTGTTAATTTATCTTTATGTCTCCATGATGGGTCATGATAGAAAAGCTTACCTGTGAGATTATTATACATAAAAGCCTCATGCTTAGGCGTTCTCATTGAATTTATCAGGAGTTGTGCAAGTAATCTGTTTTCATAATAAAAACATTTATTGCACTGCTCACTATCAAACAAATCAATCTTTTGGATTTTTACATCTTCATACTCTTTCATAATACTTTCTTTAAATTGCTTTTCTGTTACCTCACCCTTCCGGAACAGCACCAATGCAGTTGCACCAAAGGTCCACTGAACTGCTGCCGCCTTAAATTCATATACAGCCGAATCCAATATATTATATTTATAATAATCCTTGTTAGCCTTCTCGACTCTAAAAATATCAAAGTCAGCATCAATATTTTCCATATTGTAGGCAACATTAATTCTGTTAGTTAACATTTTCAAAATCCTCCTTACGTATCATATGTAAATTCTCATAACACACTGTACCATCTTCTCTTATAAGCATCGGAATCTCCACCAAACGCAGATCCACTATGGCACTCGGCTTGTAATTTTTATCTGATACAACATTTATGATATAAACTCGTTTAGCCCCTATAGCCTCCAGCTTTCTCAATATATCTTTTCTGATTTCGTCTCTTTCCTGCACATATGTAAACTTCCAATTCTTAAAATCAACATACACATCATCAGATAGCTTATAATCGAAGAATTCAAAATATTCCGGCTCTGTTATTGGTGATAATTCAATCCCCAATTCTCTGTTCAATATAAACATACCAGCCGCTTCGCCCAATGCACCTTTATAAATATTATGAAACAACACTGGGCTAAGAAGATATTCATTCATTTCAAATTTCAATGCATATCCCATTTCTTCAAAATAAGCTTTCATTCCAGGATATCTAAGTATCGCCGGCAAACCGGATTCCTTTTCACTCATTTCATAAATAGCAACTTCATCAGAATCCCCCTTTATTTTGGCTCTTTTACTGTTTTTGAATGCCACTTTATCATTTCCAAAGTCTATAGTAACATCATTGAAATCCGAATACTGTGAGTAAATATATTGATTCCTCTTTTCTCCACTTGTAATGTAAAGTTTTTGTAGATATTCATTATTCTGCCAGTCATATGTACTTGCTGTCGGATACTGTAATACCAACATCCTTAACTGTTCCCACAACTGCATACTTTCAGCACTCCAATCCTTTGCCAACATTCTTCTAATCGTCCAAAGACCAACCGAGGATATCTTTTCTGCCTTATTAAGCATAAAGTTTTCTTCCGGCAGATAATCCTTTCCAAGTGACTCACACATATCCACAATTGCTTTCATTTCCGGCGGTAAGATGCGTTTCTTTAATTCACCAACATATAATTTCTCTAATAACTCAGATTCAACAAATAAATATATATCCGGACTCTTAACAAAAGTTCTACACATACGACCCACTGCTTGTAAAACCATTCGGCTAGCTTGCACAACTACACTCTTTAACTTATACAATTTGTTTAAAGTGAATTGGTCACTTCCTGTATAAGAACGAAACGCAAGTTTTAACATTTGGTCCTTTTCAGAATAATTCATTTCACCGTTTTCGTACAATTCCTCTATTTGAAACAACATCTGCAACAAATCATGAGACGTTATTTTCTCATCCTGATATGTATTTACTGTCATATTAGTTATATTTCCCAGATACAAAGCATCGAAATCCTTATATAAAAATCTCTTGTCGCCTTCAGTAAATGCTCCTAGCTGTACAACTTTTCTACCTTCCGGAATTTTATATTGCAAGTTCTGCCCTGCACCAATAGTCTGATAAGATGACATAACAAATATCTTTTCTCCACATGACAATCTTTGCTGCAATTCTTCCTTATCCTGTTCAAAATTGTCGCCTTTCAAGAAGCAAACACTACTATTGCTCTGCTGCGTCTCCATCTGAGAATATTCAAACAACTGCTGTAAAACGCTTTCATCCATTCCTGGATTATTTTTCTTCGGTAATGCCATTCCCAAGTACAACATTGATTGAATATCTTCATTCCTATTAAAAATACACATTGCTTTAAGTACATTGCAGTACCTTATTATCTGATATTCGTTATCTGTTACATTGGTGATAACGTTTGAAGCATAGCGTGCAAATTCTGCATCCATAAATGTTTTGCAATAATCTTCTGCATTGAATCCCTGTATATTACTGCTGATTACTTCCCCACGAACATTTATCTCGCCATCTGCATAAGCGCTCCATCTTTTTTCTAATGCAGCTCTTGTTTTGTCCTTTAAATAACCTGGCGTCTTATGAAACCTTTCTTTTAACTGTTCTTTCAAATATCTCAAATCATAATTTCCAACAACTGTATCAACTTCAGCAGTTGCCGATATTCCAAACACAGTTGCTTTTCCTGCAAGGTATAACATGATTTTTTCAGGAGTATCATATACCTTAACAAATTTAAGATTTGTATTGTCATGATGAGAATCATTATCTTCAAATTCATAATACTCCATACCAACCTGATAGAAGCTTCTATCCTCCAATATTAATTCACGATTATTTCTAATCATTTGGCATGTTTCACCCATCAACAAATCTCTTTGCTTATTAGTTAATTCTAATCTTTTTAGGATTGTACTAATTGCATTCTCTAAATTCATTGCATCCGTGGTACCACTTCTGGAATTATTAATAATATCCATATAATTTCTTGCCCATTCTATAGAAAATAACCTAAAATGCAAAAGAAATATATTAATCTCACGCAACAGGCTATATAATACAATATCTTTCTCTTTGTTTCTGTTCTTGAAAAAATCACCTTTTCCCTCAAAGAAAACATCAATACGATTGTCTTCTTCATTTAGGGATGAGCGGATATACTGTGCACCTTCTTTTAAAACCGTATGGAATGAACCATCATTAAATAGGAAAATCTGTCTCTGATCCACCAAATCTTCTTTTGTCTTTATGCTTAACCTTACATGATAATTCTCAGCAATTTTACTTGCTTCGTCCATTAATGTAGTAAATGTATTTCTATTTTCTGATTTTTCAACCTCATCCATAGCCTGTCTCATATTGGAAGAAAAATCATTTGGATTCAAAGTACGATATATCTGACGAAACAACTGTATATAGTCTTCCTGCATTGCCAACGACTTTTCTATCAGCTCACTTTGTATAGTATCCTTCGTTGCGTCAAATTCATCAATAACAATTACTGCGTTTTCTATCAAATCAGAATTCAAAAACTCATAACTGGAATCAATAAGAATAGAATTTCTCTTCATAAACTTACTGACACTCATTAATATTATTTTGTAATCGTCTGTAAATACTGCAGGATATAATTTTCCAATCCATTTATATTTCACATCAGTTCGAATAGCCTTTTTACGCTGAGTCTTTGTTTGAAATCTATTCTTTAATCGTTTAGTAATTTCGTATCGAAGATGCCTGTCCCCTTCTGTTATTCTGTCAGCCAATTCTTTTATATATTCTTTATCGGCATATCTTTTATCCACAGCATTACGGTAAAGGGAAACATCCTTGCATAATTTAAGATACGCATCTGTTTTCATTTCTTCCGGCACTTCAATCTCAAGAATTTTTTCTACAACCTCATCAAAATTAGAGCGTAATCTCAATACATTACGCTTATAGAGCTCCTCACTTCCATACGCTGCCCTCAATGCATCTTCCGGTAAATTCTTATTTAAAGTTGTCAGGTAAATGATTTTAATCTCATCACAAATTGAATCTGCATACTCTTTCATTGCCTGTGCCGAATCAAAAGTCTTACCGTTACCAGTCGGTAATTCGCACAGATATAAACCATGCTCTTGTTGTTGCATAACATCTAATAAATAATCTTTCAAAATCCAAACCTCCTCTGTTTGTTTGCACGTGTCCCATATGAATGTTATTAGTAAAATTATGTATAATTTTACCACGAAACGCAAAAAGAATTGCCGCATATTTGCGTCAATTCTTTTCATCATAGAAATTCATATTATGTTGCAACAAGTTAATTATATCTTCTCTTACATTCTGTGGTTCCACAACTTCTACAGATTTCAACCCCAACAACCATCCAAGCAGGATAACCGAAGGCACTGCAATAAAAGTTACCAACAACTTGTCTTCTGAATCTTCAGAAATTGTAATTTGTTTACCAAATTGGTCTATAAATGTTCCAACCAAAGTTTCCGGAATCCTTACAGTTATTGCTTGCTCTTTCCCCGAAAACATTCCCATTCGCCTTGATACATATGTATTTGCATTAAAACTTCTGAACTGGCTTTTCCCTTCTCGTGGAATGTCAGATAGCTGAATATTATCAAGCTTATCTACTCTATAGTTTCTTTCGCTCAATACACCATCCATTTCTTTTATATCATAACCGTACAAATAATATCGGTCATTCGCCCATATTAATGCCCAGGGATTCATGTTATATCTTCGTTCAGACTTTTTCACCAGCTTTTTATTTTTATCCCAACCCATATAATCAAAACTAATCCGGACGCCTTTTACCAAAGCTTCCTGAATAATATTTACATTGTAGAGAATTTTCTTATTCTCCGCTTTTGCAATGTTAATACCTAACACACTTCTGTCTAAGTCCTCAGCATCATAAGTACTCATGGTACTCTTTAGTTTATCAATCATTTTGGTTGCAATACTTTTCTCAATAAAATTAGATGCATTGACAGAGTCAATGATAAGCTTCATCTCTTCCTTTTCCAAAAGTCTGGTTCCGATAAAGTAGCGAGCATTCCTTCCACGACTAGAAATCACATCTACACCCAATTCATTTCTTAATTGCTTTATATAGCGTAGAATACTGTCTTCACTGCAGGAATAGCCTTCAGATTCCATATATAACAATATATCCTGCATAGAAATCTGATGCTGCTCGTCCGTATATGTTGTGAGAATTTTATATAATGCCAGTACTCTGTTTTTACTGAAATCATTCATGCGCCAACTCCTGCTTTTTACATATAATAATTTGTATTATAAAATGTACAAATCTCTCTATCGATTCTAACACATCTTCTAATGATTTTCATTTAAAAACCTCACTTTTGATCTTGATTCTAAATTCCTTTTATGGTATTATTGACAAAGTCCAAAATTTACTCTTTACATTTCAATAATTATATAGTACCATAAGTTAAAGCGAACGATCGTTCGACCAAATAAGGAGGTGCCTTACAGATGGAAAAAACTATATGTGAATTATTTGCAGGCGTTGGTGGTTTTCGTTTGGGAATGGAACGTGCTAGCAAAGAATGGGCCACTGTATGGGCCAATCAGTGGGAACCTGGGAAAAAAACACAACATGCATTTGACTGTTATTGTGCACACTTTGGCAAATCAATTAATCATGTTAACAAAAACATTTCAGAAATTGAAAAATCTTCAATTCCTGACCATAACCTGTTAGTTGGTGGCTTTCCATGTCAGGATTACTCTGTTGCGCGAACTGGTGCAACTGGAATTAACGGGAAGAAAGGTGTCTTATGGTGGGATATAAGAGATATTCTTGAAACAAAATCCCCTAGTTTTGTTATTCTTGAGAATGTAGACCGATTACTAAAATCACCAGCAAATCAGCGTGGAAGAGACTTTGGTATTATTCTTACTTGTTTCAACGAATTAGGATATAATGTAGAATGGCGCGTAATTAATGCTGCTGAATATGGTTTTGCACAGAGAAGACGACGGACTTTCATTTTTGCATACAAAAATGAAACCAATTATTCAACTCATATCAGCAAGTCAGTTGCTAGACCAGACTGTATTTTCAACAATATTGGTTTCTTTGCTCATACATTTAAGATTGTTGGTGTATCTAATGATGATATCAGAAGTACCGTATTAACTGAATCTGACTTAGCCGATGTGACTGAACATTTTTCATACGCTTTTGGCAATGCTGGCTTTATGTATAACGGTACAATTTACACATGTGATACAACACCTGTTTACGAAGAATCTACAATGCTTCGTACTCTACTTAATAAAGATGTTGAAGAACGCTTTTACCTTGGCAACAACCTTGATAAATGGAAATATTTAAAGGGCGCAAAGAAAATAGAACGTACCAGTAAAACTGGTCATACCTATACTTTTTCTGAAGGTCCTATTGCGTTTCCTGACCCAATAGATAAGCCTGCTCGTACAATGCTAACAAGCGAATCTAGCCTAAACAGAAGCACCCATGTCATCGAAGATCCTCAAACCAAACGCCTCCGACTTCTTACTCCAATAGAAGCCGAGCGTATACAAGGATTCGATGACGATTGGACCAATACAGGAATGCCTGAAAAATTCCGCTACTTCTGCATGGGTAATGCTTTAGTTGTTGGACTCATCACTCGCATGGGAACATATCTCAACACCATATTTGATAAGGAAACTACTTATGTAGTTGAAGAAGACATAACCCGAGAGGCAATGTAGTCTCTCGGGTTATTATTATCTTGATTCTATATCGACATTAATCACTATTTTATCGGTCACCACAGAGTAATCACTCTTTTTTATCATAGGAACTCCCCTACTCTTTTGGAATGCATCAAGTAATTTTGACAACTTAACATTTCCTTCTAAATAATTAAGTATAAATAGATTTGCCGCACTTGAATTTGTTCTACCACTAGATAACTTGTATTTATCTTTCTTTTTTATAACAATATTTTTATAATAATACTTACAATCTTCATTCTGAAACAATAAATCCACCAATTTAATAAAACCTTCAAATGAAATTACTTGATTGTTCCCAAGATTTATCCATCCCATCTTATCATTGAGTGTATACCAAACATCTTCTTCCAATTGCATAGCATACCACTCTAGCTGAATTTTCTCATTTTTTTCAATCTTTTCTCCAACTTTGCTGATTTTTACTATTTCACAATCATAACTCATCTTTATTTTTTTATATTCATGCATATAACCCATTCTAAAAAATAAAGCAGCTACGTACTTCAAATAAGCATTATGATTTCTAGAAATGTCATCTAATATGTCCCATATAGCACCAAAGGATAAATCAATTGCATACTCTCCTGTCTTCAGTTTAACTTTTGGTCTAAAATCTAATGGCATCTTAGGATTTTCAGTTGATTCCTTACCCGGATACTGAATATATACTTCTTCTCCCTCCATTGTTTTATACAACATTATTCTTTTTTCTAGCTTATCATACTTCAACTGTTTTCTCTCTAAGGCATTAAATGTATCAATATTCCACTGTCTTCTTAATAATGACTCTTTGTTAATTGTTTTTGCACTATAGTCTGCCTTTAAAACAGCTATCAGTTCTTCATTCGACAATATTTTTGCCATATAAACTACCCCTCCTTAAAATCACCTTTTAATTGTGACAAAATATAATGATTATTCAACCAGAAACACTGTTTTGGATACTGTCTACCATCCGGCAATTCATATGTATCCTGAGCATTTTTGGCATGCGGCCTCACGTGGCAGACTGGATTTTCTGAAGCATTAGGAAAGTTATTATAATTCTTACCATTTCGTTGTTCTATCTGTAATCCATCTATGATTACCTGCTTTGTCTTGTTCCAAACTTTCTTAACTTCATTTTCCAAATCTGCGTATGGAATATTCCAAAACTGGCAACCTTTTAAGCGAAGCACGTCATTTTCATCAAACTTATACACCACAAAAAAGAATCTAGTCTCACTCAAATATGTACCAAACACTGATGTTTCCCACTCTTCTTCTATCAATTCTTTGAATTTGAATGTCGGAAATGACATACTCTCTTTAATCTTGTTGTTTTTGCCAATTCGAATAGTTTTTACAACAATATTAGCCTTTTCAAATTCTTCTGCATGATTTCCCTTAATGCCAAGTATACGATACGCGAGCATTGCTTCAAGATTTTTAGGTTTTTTATCACATTCGATTTGAAATTCACTACAAAGAGCTTCGACAGTATAATCCTTATATGAATTAATCTTTGATATAACATAATCTTCAAAATTACATTCGATTCCATCTTGCATAATTGCTTCGTATGTATCTTTTCCCGGAACAATATAATTGTTCAGCACATATGTCATATAAGAATTTTTAAATGCAAATGCTCTTGGTTTAGCAAGTTCTTCACTAAATGGTTGTTTTCTACGATCTTTTGAAGTAGCTGCCTTGGGAGCAGCTCCAAGATATAATGTATCGCCTTCTGACAACTCGTGAGCTCTACCGGCTCTAATTTTTTCAACAATAACTTCATAATCATGTCGAATAATCATTACATCCTGCATAGGCGGAGTAAACAGACTTGAATAACCAATTTTATAGTCCAAATTGAATTGAATTTCCTTTTGATACAAATAATAAACTAACAAGATCAATTTTGACTTATTCCATAAATGACTACTTTCGAAATCTTCATTCACAACAGCAAAATAATCAATCATTGTAAGTATTAATCTCTCTTTTGCTGATATACTTCCATTCTTATTTATTTTATATGGTGTAACTTTCAGTTCAACTCCTGCCTCATGAAAATCCGCTCTAGAATCACTGTTACATTCATAATGAAAAAACTTCTCTTCTACAATCTGCCCAAGATTTCCCTTATTACGTTTTGTCTCAATCACTTCGGCAGTTCCATATTTTAAATCTTCATGAACAACATTTTGTCTAGCATCATCTTCATCCCAAATTTGTCTAAATGTCTTTCCAATTAGTTTTTGAGCATAAGCTTCAATTGATAATGGATTTGATTTGTCATATTCAATTTCAAAATCCATAATCTTCTCTCCTTAAAATGATTTATCTACAATCGTATCCTCTTTCACGTGTGTAGTATGATTCCAAACGTGAAACAGTTTCATCTACCGATTCCAGCCACATGTCAATATTACTTGAATCGATAGAATTCTTCCTTAATATGCTTGCAATATCACTTGCCGTAACAATAAGAATTGGATGTCCATCCTCCACAACCTCTTTATATGCCTGTCCATCGACATAACTTGTGGTAATCATTATGCCAAACTGTCTGTATCTAATTCTAGATATAAGACGCGACATCTGCCGAACTCTAACAGCAGTGTCAGCTCCATAACATTTTGCTTCCAATGCACAATCAATCTTTAAGGGATGATTTGCTTTTCCCCCAGTGGATATCGTATAAAATCCCATTGCATCTCTGCCACCATCTCGCCATGGTCTAGTCAGCGAAAAATCAACAAAATTAGTATCCATTTTCGAAATGATATTCGTCGCACAAGCCTCAAAACCATATGGGTTATCACGATAGTAACTTCTTATATATTCTAAACACTTATTGCCTTCTACGTCACTTTGTAACTGTTCATATTTCCCTGGAATTTTAAAAAGTTTTGGTGCTTTAAGAGCGTCAATACCATTTCGTCCTTGTTTAACAAATTTTATCCAAGCAGATGGTGCATATCTCAAATTCTCTTCATGATTATAGATTAAACTTTCTAACCACTTTCTAGAAATAACTTCCTGTCCTGTATTTAACACAGTAAAATACGCTTCATAATTTTGAAATCTTTTTTCTTTTACTGTTCTCCAAAAAGCTACTAAATCTTTATCTGGTGATATCTTGGGATTACCAGGAGCAGCTAGCCCCAGAAATTGTACATCTCTTGCATTACCTGTCTTTTTAAAAATTAAAAAAGGAGGAATATCATCTAAATGCACGCCCTCATTCAACAACGCAAAAGTAGTTTCTAATATCTGGTTACCTTTCTTTTTGGTATCATTTAATTCACGACCAGGCTCTCTATTATCCCCGTAATATCGAAAAATGCCTGTTTCTTCATCAAGATAATCTGGCCACTCAAGTTCTTCCATGGATGTATATAAGACTACATATGCGTATTTCCCGGATCCATCTTCACGAAGCTTTTTTCTAAAACCACCTGCATTTTCACATCTAGGAATTAATTTATGAAATGGTTCTGCAGACATATCAGGTGCAGTCCCACCCTTATAAATACAATCTACAATCAAATCAGCTTTTTCTAAATCTTCAAAACTAACTTCCATAATCAGTCTCCCTAATCATCAAACTTCATATCAGGATTCTCCTTTATACATTCACGCTTAACCTTTTCCGGAATATTTCCAAGGAAATAATCTTCTAACATGTTCCAGATTTCTTCATTCTTAAAGTCTCCTTCATAAATATGAGTTAACATCTTAACAGAAATAAGGTGTCTCTCACTAACCGCCTCTAATAGTCTGTTATGATATAAATACGGAGCCTTCAAAATATTTTTTAAGCTCTGAATCTGGTTGATATAAATATACAACTGGCTATTAGCACCACCAATCATTTCAAACGCAAGAACATTTAACGACTCTAAAATACCAAGAACAACACTAATCTCTTTTGTACTGTTCCCATTGTCATTAATCAAATACAACTTGCCATCATTTGTCTCTGAAACAATTTTTCTATATTTCTTTTCTACCCATGAGAAGTATGAATTTACAGCTGTGTTAAACTGATACTTCGTCTGTCCACTGACAGTTGTTTTCTCTTGGGCAATTGGTGTTGTACCTTTACTAAAGTTTCTGCGGTACGAGTCCATAGAAGCCAAAACGACCTCACATATTGCCTGTGCTTTATACTTAGAAATACTACACTCTGATGCGATATGTTCTGCGATTTCAATCATTGCAGTATGCTCACTCGAAATGACTTTCTTCTTAACGAATCCCTGTAATGATCTCCACAACTTTTCAAACTGACTGTTATAATCATCAGCGAAATCCACAGAAACACATAGAGCCGGGTGTAATGTGTACTGACTATTAAAATTCAAATCCTCATCATTGTTATACAACATATACTTAAATTTAGGAAATGATAAATTTGAATAGTCTTTATTCCAAATCTTACTAAGGTTCACTCTACAGATATGTCTTTCAGGCTCAATCTCTTCCAAACAATCCGTATATTTTTTTAACATTCTGGTCTGTACTCTTGGATCAATCTCAAAAAATCCAATTGAAAACATAGGAATCGGTCTAATCGTAATTGGAGAAAATCCGATTTTATTTTCAAAATCTTTTTGGATAATCAAAAGAGCCGTCTTTACTTTGTTGATACTGTTATCTTCATCACTAATTGGTGATCCAAAAATATATGTAAAGTTTTCAGCATCTAAAAGCATTGCATTTCTTCTTCTAGTAAAATTATTCCTTCCACCACGATTAAGATTATTTGAATACACTTCATCTATCTTTTTAATAACCTCAATCAACTGGTATCTTTGAATCATAGAAAGCCCATGCAATCTATTTATGTGCTTGAAATCTCTCGAATCATAGTGATAGAATGCCTCTCCAACCAAATCCGTTCTTCTTGCAGCACGACCAATCTCCTGCACATAATCACAGACATTTCCTGTAGGAGCAAAGTGAACAACAATTTCGATATTGTCAATGTCGATGCCCATACCGAACGCTTTTGTCGCAAGCATAACAAGTTTTTCACCATTCATAAATTTTTCATAATTCTCTTGCTTATCTTCCTTGGAAAGTGAGCCATGATATATTGCAACCTGCTCTATTTCATGTCTTGCACGCAAAAATTCATAACAACGATCAATTAATGCAACCGTAGGAAAATAAATCAATGTTTTCTTATTGGTTATAAGTGCACGCTTTAATAGTTTTTCTATTTCTACGTGCTTATCATTTTCATATTCTCTTCTTGCACCTTTTTCTTTTTGCGTTTTATCAATAACAATATCTATATCACTACGTTTTACATATCCAAGATACGTTATTGGGTTTAACATGTGTAAGCTGTTTACAGTTTCATTATACATATCCTCAACACCATGATAAATTGCAGTTGCAGTAAATGTTGCTGTAACAAATGCACGATTCTTCTTTTCTAACTGCTTCTTTCTTAATTTACGAATATGGTCACCAAGGTACCAATAATCAGGTCTAAACTGTTTTCCCCAAGTAGTTACAATATGTGCCTCATCAATTACAATCATACCGATAGTCCTGTCCCCAATGAGTTGTTCCACATCACTACGACTTAAAAGTGTCTCTGGCGAGATATACAAAATATGGTATTCACCATTTGCAACTTTCTCTATGATATCCTGCTTAATGATCGGCGAAATATCTGAATTGATTGTCTTTGCATATGGATAGTTTTTTAATTCCAAGTTTTTAACCTGATCATTCATCAAACCAATCAATGGCGAAATAACAATAGTTAGCAAATTATATTTTTCAGCTAAATAAATAGCTGGAATCTGGAACATTGCAGACTTACCTGCACCAGTAGGCGCAGTAACAAATATATCTCTAAAATCTCCCGAATCAGATTCACAATTTTCTACTTGTTGAACCAAGTCAGAGATAATATTCTCTTGTGACACCTGAATTACTTCTTTCTTTCCATCATCCAATTTTGCCATATCGTAGACTGGAAGTTTTCTAAAATCGGAGTAACCCCAATATTTTTTAAGCAGCTCATTATATTCGTCTCTATGTTCAAAATTACTATCAATAGTTTGCGCTTGAACATGAAAAAAATCAATCCAATCACACCAATTCTCTGCTAATATCTGCAGATGGGCATTCAACTTATAGATGTCTCCTGTATAGTTTGATGTCCTTATATATAACTCATCAGGCTCATCAAAAACCTTCTTAACCAAATCGATATAATCAGATTCCTCAATCAAATCAATAAAGTCATCTGAATTCTCTACACTTTCTAACGTCCGGTTTGTTTCATCAAACAGATTTATATTGATAATCTTATTACTGTAAGGCAAATTATCATCACAATAAGCTCCCAACAAGTAACCATTAAATTCTTTTATACCAACATACATAGAAATATAAGTATCAATGTTCCCTAATTCTATATCATCCTGTTCATCCCCATCAACATCCATAAAGTGGTTGAGCAATCCCTGTCTTACATCATCCTCAAAAACACAGTCAAGTGGATACTGCTCCATATAAATATTGTTATTTAATATATAAATCTGATCATATTGCAATACGATAAAATCAGCCAAAAGTAAAAATTCTTCATATGTAATGTACTTACGATTGCCATTAATCTTCATAAAGTATGCAAACTTGTCATTAATAGCCTCCGCAAGATTGATTGTAACAGAGTTTGCCCCATCCACAACGCTCATGGGTATTCCCTTTAACACCACGATACTCTTTCCCATTTCCTGAATGTTACTCAATTTTGAATTAATTGCAGAATTTAAAATTGTATTTGACATCTTATCCCCTCTATTCTTCTTTGGACACTATTTAACAAAAATCCTTAGTTTTACCGGATTCGTCAAATGATTACTAAGTTCTATATATTTATAGCAGCGCTTATTGAGATATAAAGCAGGTTCTATAATCCCATTTCTGATGATATATGCCCAGAAAACAAATCATCAAGCTTTTGTGAGTCCTAAATTCCTACGTTCTGTTTATCCACAAGCGCCTAGTTCTTAATCACGTAATCCCCACACGACTCTTGTAACTCATATAATAACTTTGACCATTTTGACTCGTTATCCTTCAACGTAATAACAATAGTATCAATCGCTCTTGTAAGCGGAACCAATGCCCAATTAAGCAAGTATTTCATCCTCTTATCTTCATCGCTTTCCAACAACAACGCATTTGCATTATCATCAGCGTTATATTCCGACATTTTATTATCAAGATATTGGTCAAAATCCAAGCAAACTACTGTCCATGCCTCTAAACCTCTAGCCGACTCATACTGATATAGTCTTACTTCATCCCCAAGCGGTGAATATAAACCTCTCAAATCATCAGAAGTACCATCCCATAAAAAAATATCCCTATTTTCAAATTCATTGGTGTACTTAAAACGTCTTCCATTTCCACTCTTTTCTACCATTTGATGAGGAACCAATATCATCATGTCATATAAAATGTTGCCAGCTTTTTTCAAATCTTTCATTTCTTTTTTGCAAACATCATAAATATCATCTGTACTGCTCATTATAATAACTTTTCCACCTATCATTTTTTCAGATGGAATAATTCTATTACTGGTATTACCAAGCTTTTTTGAAAAATGGTTCACAAATGAAATCAGATTACTCTTTTGTCTTAAACAATACTTTAATTTAATATTCGTCTTATCTCTTACAATATTCCAATCACATGGGATAAACTTTCTCACAAACTGATTTCCACCATCGGCAACAACAATCTGTGAACTATCAAACAATCTCAGAATCAAGTCTCGTTCCGTCACTGTCCAATCCTGTGCTTCATCTATCATGCAATAATCCCAATCTAAATAGCAATCTTTCATGCATATTTCTCTTACACACTCATATGCTTCATCATCATGCATAAATTCAAGAAGCTCTAACAAATAGTTCTCATATTTTGCAAGATAATCCTCTCCTGACATTTTATCATCATATAAATTCTTATTTATAATTTTATAAAAGAACGATTGCATTGTACTAATTGATACACATTGCTCTTGAAACATATCCGGCAGCTCTGCCAATGCAAACAACCTTCTTATATCTGATACTAAAGCTCTATTATATGTAAGTATCAAAACTCTTGCAGACTCTTCATCTACAAGCTGAATCGCGTTCTTAATAATACAAACTGTTTTTCCTGTTCCAGCTCGACCTCGAAGAAGTGACATATTTTCATTCTTCTTTATGTTCAAACTACTTTGGACATTTCCAGCTGTAATTTGCTCTATTCGATTTCTTGTTAAAAATCCCATTCCTTCTTTTGCTTTTGTAAAAGAACGAAATACTTTTTGCAAATCTTCTACTGACTTACCTGCATATCCAGAATCCAAGTTATAGTGTCCATGATAATACTTTGGTGGTCGCTGCAATACCAACAATTGCATTATATCTTTAAACCCAAAATCGGAACCAAAAACATTTGATAACATCTTTTTGGTTCCAATACTCATAAAATCATCTATCTCATCATGAGAAATACTTGTAAACCAAATAAGGTTTGTTATAAAAGGCGAATAACTAATAGATTTCTCAAAAAATCTCTTTGCGGATATTTTTTGTTCATTTGATTGAGTGGTAACAGAATGACTTCCCGCCCCATATTTCACAAATACTTCTGTACCTTCTCGATATACACCTGAAATATCATGCGATTTAATTTCTATAACCGTACAAAAACTACTAACATTTACATCAGCTACAACATCATTACCATCATTTGCAAATTCAAGTTTTGGATTATAATTTGACAATGTCCCCATCATCATCAAATCAACATCTTTTACTACCTGACCGAACAATGTTACATTTGCATGAAGCACAATTTCACCCACTACAGATGCTGGCAAATCTCTCTCTATTATTTTTTTTAACTTTATCGCTCCCTGGTATTCATCCGAATCTGGTTTTGACCCTATTATCGACACGTGTACACTCATTTAATCACTCCATACTAATCTAAATAATCTCTTAATTTCCTGCTACGAGCTGGATGTCTCAATTTTCTTAAAGCCTTTGCTTCAACTTGTCTAATTCTCTCTCTTGTGACATTGAATTCCTTTCCAACCTCCTCAAGAGTTCTGTTTCTTCCGTCATCAAGACCATATCTAAGTCTTAACACCTTCTGTTCTCTCTCTGTAAGTGTAGAAAATACCTCTACTAACTGCTCTCTTAACATCGTACTACTAACAACATCCTCTATCAATTCCTGCGATTTGTCATAATACAAATCTTCTAATTCAGTGTCTTCTTCCTCACCAACTGGTGTATTTAATGACGAATAAGATAAATAATGTTGCCTTACTCCTAACAAATATTGTACTTTTTCCTCTGGAATTTGCATATCACTCGCAACCAATACAATGCGTTCATTAAAATCATACCCTTTAAAGCTATATTCATTATCCAACCTTGTCATCTTTCCAATCTGTTCCATGACATGCACTGGTACTCGAATAACAAAACCATTGTCCATTACTTCTCTAACAATTGATTGCTTTATCCAAAACACTGCATACGTACTAAAAGCCGAATCTCTTCTTATATCATATTTTTCTGCAGCTTTAAGCAAGCCAATAAAACCAACCTGTTCTAAGTCCTCAAAATCCAAGTGATTACCAAAATATCGTAAATAAGCATTAACATATTTATCTACAAGCAATTTGTTTTTTACACAAATATCCTGTCTTGCTTGCATATTTCCTTCTTGAATTAGCATACAAAGCATATCATTAGACTGCCTAACATCCTTATAATACACTACATTATCATCACTATTATTTTTATCTTTGAATATATCTTCATCATATAGAATTTCAAAATCATCTAATTCATCAATTTCAGTATCATTAATAACTACTTCCTCATCAACATTCACTGACTCTAATTCAGAATTTGTATCATCCTCTACCAATAAGATACCTTTTGAAAATAAAATCTCTACAACAACATATTGTTCTTTCAAAGATAAAAATTCAAAAATATTATCAAACTCTCGATATGTAATTGTATTATCTTTTAAATATGGCTGGACCATTTTCAAGATAATGTCTTCATTCATATTCTTATCCCCACTCTAACACTTATCATTCTGAATAAATCTATCCAATAGGACCTATCATTTTTCTATTATTTCATTTATTAATTTTATTCCTTCAGCTTCTCGCTTTAATACTTCCCCATATTCTCCTGAATCAATTCCACAAACCTGTCTCTTACAGCCTTTGGACTTTCTATTACAACCTTGCCTCCAAGAGCAAGAATCCATCCAAGGAACTGATCACTGACCGCCACTTCAACTCTTGCTTTGAATTCTCCGGTCTTCATTTTCTGAATCTGTATATCTCTGCCAAACTGATCAATTATTACATTTGCCATATCATCAGAACAGCGGAGTGTCACCATCTGCTCTTCTCCGTCAAACATTCTAAATCGCATTCGGCTGTATATATCTTTATCTTTTGCCTTGTACTTAGCTGCGCCTTGTCTCTTGTCCTTTATCTCTTCTGTATGAATCATTTTATCAACTCTATAATGACGGAAATCATCTACTTTACTATCAAATCCAACAAGATAATAATTCTCGTTATCCCACACCAAAGTCCACGGGCTTATCTCATAATAATCACCATCATGATGAAGTTCCATCTCCTTATCAACATTCCATCCGAAATATTGAAACTTAATTTTATGATTGTTCGCAATAGCGTTTTGTATCGAATCAATCGTATAGAAAATACTTTCATTCATATTTTTAACACGACCCGATACATACACTGCTCTATCGAGCAGTTTCTTATCATACAGGCTGGCCATATTCTCAATCTTCTTGATAAGGTCACGCGACTTTTTCACAGTAATAAACTTTGATGAAGCGATGGCATCAATGATGATGTGAAGTTCAGCCAGTTCAAAATCTCTCGTTCCACAATGATAATATGTATTGCTTCCCTTTTGATATTTCAGGATCTCAATTCCGTAATCATTTAATGCCTCTATATCAGTATAAATGCTTTTCCTGTGAGCCTCGATTTCATATTTATTAAGTTCTTCTATAATCTCTGCCATGCTGAGTGCATGCGTATCATCTGTTTTTTCCTGCATTATTTTCGCAAGATACAAAAGTTTTAATTTCTGATTTTTTGATCTCATTTACCATACTCCCAAAGTGATAAAATGCATAGGTCAATTTCAATCATATTCGTTGTTAATTATTTTATAAAATATCATGCTCTTTCAAGTAACAACGCCGCTTTTTACATTTTATCACAATTGAGAGTTATAATAAAGGGACAGAGTAAATTATTAATATAATTTGTCGATATATATCACTTGTAATAAATATACACATCTCTTTTCCTCTCTACTCATTAAAATCACCCTTGCATATTTCATAAAACTCACAAGTCATGCAACACTTCTTACATCGTTTATGAGGTCTCATCCATAATAAAAATCTTTTCCACATCGTCAAATGCTCCTTTACCATATGTTAATCAACCTGCTAATCCTATAATTGCTTTATCACCATTATCTATGTTCTCATCCTCATATCCTTCATCCGGATCATCCTGGCGACTGCCAAACAAATACGTATCCAACTCTTCATACTTTCTTTCACATTCCTCAGCCATTCTACCCATATTAAAATGGTCTGTAAGAATATAGAGACTTTCTAATTCATTCTCTTTTTCTCTGCGTTCCAGTCGCAAATCTTTCATTCTCTTAAATAGTTTATATCCTTGTGTTACGTTACAGTTTGAAACTTCCATTTCCTCCATCAAATTGGCTATTTCTTCATCTATATTATCAATATCAATCTGAAGATTCACAATATATTGATTAGCATTCTTATAAAACTCTGCCTGCATAGAAGCAAAGGCAATCCAGTCATTCTCTTTTCCGTCAAATATAGTTTCTTTTCTAACATATTCCATTTGCATTTCCTCCTCTTTATCATTAAAAAATGAATCCTCTGCATTTGTAAATGATTCTATTTTCCTAGTCCTTTTTTCAGTATCACGCTGAACACATATAACATTTCCATCAAAAAGTTCAGAAAACTTTCTTGGTTTGTATTTTCTTGTTTCGAGTCCTTTTAAAGCCTTCAATACTTCTTCTGCCTTGGTCACATTCGTTGTCGTTCCAAAGTTCCTTTGAAAGGTATCTACCCGCAAAATCTCATCTTTAATAACTCGACGGTTCTCTCTGCAAACCCTAAGCAATTCAATAATATCAGAAGAGTCTTCATTATTAGTTTCACATAACTCAATGTAATGAAGAATATCACATACTTTCTGATCAACTTCGGATAACGACTTAACAAGAGTCTTTTTGTATTCTCCTAATTCTGAAACAATACATGTGAACTGCGTTAAGTATTCTTTCCAATTAATACTTGATAATTTGTATTCTGAAATTGATTTTTCAATAGTTTCATTATTCTCAGACTCAATCAATTCTCTAGTCACAGCACTTACATCATCACTCGATTCATACACTACATCTGATTCATCATTCGATAGATCATCGATATCATCTTCATCTACAGGTGTCATAAAATAAAACCTGCTCTTAGGTCCAGCGCCTATTCTTCTGTTAGCTTCGGCAAAAGAAAACACTGTTGCATCTTCATCTGTCCCAGCTACCACAAGTTGACCTTTCTCATCAACTTTATAATAGTTACTGCTATAATCCATAACATAATATAACCTATCAATTGCATATGTTCCCATAAGAAGCCCTCCAATCTTTTCTTTAATACCCTAATCATACTACACCCCCTGTCCCTTAAATTGTCCTCGCATTATACTGAACAGATTAGTTTTATGACATCAAAAAAAGGCCTCGGGTGAGACCTTTTTTAGTATGCGTTCTCCTAACGATTAAGCTTCTCAAAAACCATAGTCGCCTGAATCTTATCTCCACCCATGAATCCTTTTGAGCCGGAAGACGTGGTTGTTATTGTGTGAAGTCTGTAACCTTTTGCTGCCTGTTCATTAATTACCTTCTGAAGATTAGTTAAACTTGAAACTCCAGATCCGGTTCCAATAAACTTCTCCGTAAGTACTACCTGAATAACAACATAAATGTCATCAGCCTTCCCTACTGCCTGTCCCTTTCCTGCATCAAATCCAAATCCTGCCATAATATAGTTCCTCCTTGTAAATAATTTAATTTTATGCTTTGATAATATCACATTAGATATCCCATAAATTGTCCTCATACTATTATGGGCATCCCAAAGCCTGTACAACTACATTTGTAATTATATCACTTACTCGACAAAAATCCCAGTTTTTCGCAAAGAAAAAAGGTCTCTTCCGAGACCTTTTTACAGATTCTTCATTTTGTTTGCAACCAGCCAAGTCACACCACAATCATATAATCTCTTCTCCAAGTCTTATCAGTAAATCAAATATCCGCCCTACTGTCGGATCGCTGCTAATCAATTCTAGAACTACAAACGATATTAATAACAGGCTTACCCAGAATAAAATAGCCATATTGCGCTGTTTTTTTATCTGCGTAACAAACTCGTTTTTAAAGTTCTCCTCTCCCATGAGTTCTTTCAATTCATCATTGTCAAATACGTCTGTGTAATTATTTTTTAACTTATCAAACCCCTTCACCATTTGGTTAATTCTATAGTTAGTTTCATAGATATTAACGGATAAAAAAAATACGGAGAAAACAATAATAATCTCAAATATAACTGTTACATCTCTAGTAAATATATTATCTAACGGCACCTCAGATACTATATTGGCAAGTATTACTGTAAACAGGAAACTAAATACCGCTATTATGTTTTTTTTCATTCCATGAAGAATACTAAATGCCAATTCACTTGATTTCTCAATAATCTCTGTTACATTTTTACCAACTTGATTCTTTAAATCCAAATATCTATCTACGTTATCCTTTTGATATAGATTAAAATTCGATTGGATTGACGAAAATGTTTTATCGTCCAAATTAATTATGCTGGAATATCTACAATGAAGACTTAATATATTTCGTGCAATAATAGCCTTATCTGTACAGTTTCCCCCTTCATAAATCCAATTATAAATCTTCACAATTTCTTTATTGAAAACAATATCCCGAATTTCCATTTCCATATTTACATTACGTTGTCCAGAAATCCTTATTTTGATTGTTTTTGATTCTTCAATCTCTGCATCATTTGCTATATAACAAACGGATAAAAGAGTCTCTATCTTTGCAAAACAATCTGATAATTTATTCTTAATTCCACTTATTTGGAAAGAAAAATCACCCGGTACTAATGAATATAAGTATCCACCCCTTAAGTTGGAATTATCTCTTATTAATTTCAGTTTTTCTAATCTTTCATCTCTCACTATTGTGCCATGATCTTCTCTACCAATAAACGAAATAGATTTCGTTGAAAAATAAATATCGCTGTCTAGTACTTCAAAGTTTATAAACTCTCTATCTTTTAATAATTCTGAAAAAATAACCATTATTTCTAGTAATTCTTTATTTATAATATATTCACAAAACTTGTCATAACAGTAGATTGTAACTTCATCCTGTTCTGAAATATTTTTTTTAACATGATATTTCATTTTTACTGGGTCACCATCAAAAATTTCCCAATCATACTTGTCTAGGTCACTAATTGTTGAAATTTGAATAACAGCATCCGCTTCATTGCTAATAGTTATTTCTACAAAATCACGTGACGGGAAAAGATTGAATATATCTTGAACAATCTCCTTACTAACACATGTAGAATCTTTCATTCCAAATGTAAAATCTACGACTTGTATTGCTTCAGAATATTCTTCTAATGATAAAGCATTCATTTTTTCTTTAATGCATTCGATTACATTTATCATCTAAATTTCCACCTTTTCTACTACTTAAACTGCTTATATACATCATCGTTGTTAGTCATTATTCGAATAAATTTTTGACCTGTTCTCAAATCTTCTTCTGCAGATATTTTTTGTTTTATATCTTGTACATAATCATTTACTTTTATTTCAATTCCTTCATTAACTCTGTATAACTGCTTTATCTTTGTTCTTATCTCTGCCGGAACAACTTTAAATAATCTATCAAATTTTCCATTTTCTGGTAACTCCATGAGTTTACCTTTTAATTCGGTGATACTCTCTTGCGTTAAGTAGTCTGCATGATAATCATCTAAAATAGATGAAACCATTTCATTATAATCTACTTGTTGCTCTTTTTTCATGTAACCGACAAATGTATTTCTTATTACAGTATAATCACTCGGTGATTTTTTCTTAACTTCTTTTATAAGAACCCTCTCAATAGCTGAAAAAGCATTTTTTGTATTTTGTGCATCCGTAGAGAGCTCCCTCAGTTCCAAAAAATCATTTGCCCAATACTTTCCACTATTACTCACATATATCTTAGCCTCATTAACTATTATTTTTTCATCTTCTATACAACAATTAAAAATACATGTTTTCCAGATTTTCTTCTGTTCACTCGAAAAACCTGATTTAAATGAAAAATCCGAGTCATCAACAAACGAAGAATGTTCAACCTTCGCCAATAAATATGCATAACTATCTTCTTTTTTAATTGCAGCCTGTATTAAACTCCCCTTTTTTACATTCTGTCCCATACGATATATCTGTTCTTGCTTCAATTTCTCCTTTTCGAAAAGCCTTTGAGCTATATCTCTTGAATATTCTTTTACCCTCTTTTCCAACTCTTCAGACTCGACACGTTCTACTTCAATTAGGGAAAAAATACTTCTAATATCATTCACCACCTGCGTAGACTGAGATATTGGTACATAAGCTTTATTTACTACGTCACTATTAATTTTCTCTAACAAGTCAGATACAAATTCGTCAAAATGAGAATGTATTTCTACCTCACTGAATCTTTCAGCATCATAATCTATTTTATGAATTGCTTTAAACAAATAATCCATGTATTCATCCTCCTCATAAACTATATTAATAATTATATCACTCATTCGACAAAAAATACAGTATTTCGCAAAGAAAAAAGGTCTCGGGTGAGACCTTTCCTTTCGGGTAACATTTATTCCAAAATCATTCCATCACTTTCCCGGCATACGAGCATGTCATTATAACATTTGCTTTGTCGTGCTCTGCGGCCTGTACCACTGCATACACAAGACGCCTGGCAATACTCTTGCCGCGATAGTGGTCATCAACTTCCGTATGATATATGTTCCATCCATCCGCAGTAACTTCAAAATCGCACTCGCCGATTATTCTATCGCCATCATAAGCCACGCTTCTGTTGTCCTCCAACTTAACAATTATGCCATGGTTAAATACACAAGTGAGCGCCCCCGAAGGACAATTTGATACTGCTTTCCACACCTTAGCAGTCTCCGCTTTATCCAGCTGAATCCACGGCTTTCTTTGTATGTCAAATGCTTCCGGGCATCCGGTTACACATTTCTTGGCGTGCCTGCATTTATCCGAATCCCAAAACACGCTTATATCTTCCGTTTCGTATAACCTGTGCATAATCGTTCCTCCTCACTCCATCGGATATTTCATGCCCCACTCGTCCGCAAAGCTTTGTGCTTATTCTATATTCCTCGAAGCAACGCTGTGACAGACTATTTTGATTTGCGTGTTGCTTACTCGCCTTTCATGTTAAACTCCGTATAATTGTAATCGCTGTTTCCGTATATCTCCTGGCGAATGAGCTGATCGTAGTCTGAATATCCGCTAAGGAACTGGTTGGCGATTATCTCGCTGTGGTAAGACATTGAGTGTGGCTCGTAATCGGTTTTGAGCTTACCATTCTCGTCATATGATACATTTTCCAAGCATGCACCATCATACATAACGTAATGCTCTGTGTGGTCATCATAGACCTTGTCCCAGTTCACTTTGTAAATGCTAAGCACTATGTTCTGGGTTCTCTCATCCTCATTTTTCGCATGCAAAATGTAACTTGTGATGTACTCAGGCTCACCATACTCCCAGTTTGTGTAAAATAAGTTTGAGTTATCTTTTAACTGAGTTTCAATCGACTTGGTAGCATTGTCCACAAAGAAACTGTCTGCCATAATATCTTCTGGCTTAATTTTAAAAGAATCAAGACGCAACTTTTTCTCAACTGCTTCCTGAACTTCCCTTGCCTCTTTCTCTTTCTTTTCCTTTTCTTCCGCATCTATCTTTGCCTGCTCGCGGCTTGCCTGCTCCTGCTGAACGCGTATTTTGCTTTGTTCGTATTCTGATTTTACCATAAAAATAGAAAGTATTACTCCGACAATGCCCGGGATTACCAAAAATACCACCACAAGGACAATAACAATTATCCTAACTATTTTTGCCGTCTCCTCATTGGTTTTTGCGATTGCATCAGCTCTTCTCTGCTTATCGAGCTGTTCATTGAGCTGCTCCTTACGCAGTTTGCCCTCGGTCTTGATTTTTTCAACCTCGACATCTTCCTTGTCGTAATCCGCAAGGAAACTTGTGCCGCAGTTTTCGCAATAAAACTTACCCTCTCCCACTTGTTTTACCGAACTGTTACAATTCGGACATTGTAAACTCATTAACTTCATATAGCATTTATCCTTTCTCCATTTATTTATAATTATCTATATCGTTCCACTCTTAAATGTCGGCATCTACTTATACAGTGCCTTGATACAGCAGTTGTTTGGTTCAAAATCAATCTTTAAAACGTCCTTTATATCGTCGTCCGTCAAATCCTTCCAGCCGTCAATGTACACATACGACTGGCCGTTCTCGGAAATAGTTCTGTAATATCCACTATCATTTTCAAGCGTCTCCCCTTCAACGGGTGCACCCTTCGAGTATGTAATCACAACCGCGTAGTCGGTAACATCAAGCACTTCATCAAGCACAATCGTATGGTAGCCCTTAAAGTCAAGGACTGCATCCTGTGAATAAATCACGTTGTTAAATGCTGCGTCATATATTTCAATCTTGATGTCTTGCTCTTTTTCAACGTTGTAGGTTCCAACCGCCGCAAGCTTGCCTGCTTTGTGAAAAACATTTGCCGTTTTCGTGGCATCGCCTGTTGATATGGTTCTGTCCATTTCGTTGCCGGCATCATAGCTTAACACATCCGTGTATTGGTCTGACACGGTGTGGCTTATGGCGTATCCGATAGGCGTGCAGTAGGAAATATAATAGGGCTTGTCCGATTTGTAATTGCTGTTATATGTAAGCCACGCGCCGTCCCGTTCTGCCTCTTCGTTGAAATACTCCTTCGGAAAATGATCATCGTATCCGACAATGGTAACGTCATGATCAAACTCCTTAGTCTCCGTGTCGTTCATAGTGAAACATCCGCCGTGAACGCCCTTTTTTCCGTCACCCGTATCCGGTATTTCTGCCACTACCGCACCACGCGTGCGAACAACCTCTTTTATTTTATCGGTATCATTTATATCAATGTCCATTGAACTGTCAAGGGTAAGGCCGTTAAAACCTCGTGACAGCGTTTCGGTCACTATCCACTGCCAACCGCCGACTTCCCTGCCGTCTGCACCGCTTTTGATGACGAAACCTTCTTCCTTATCCGCGCCGCCGCCATAAATGATATCCAACAGCTCAATCGGGTCTATCGTGATATACTCACCCGTTTGCTTGAAGTACGCGGTTCGCATGCTTGCGGAGCCGGCGTAGAGCCAACATGTGCCCCACTTCTGCATAACAGGATTAAATTCCGGCATCTCGTCATAAATGCAGTAGTATCCGTCCTCGCCGTGAACGTAGTTTGGTTTCTTCAACTTTGATTTCTTAGCTGCTTCGTCTTTGTCTTCATCGGAAGTTTCTGCATTGGTCTCGGAAGACTCTTCGGTTTTTGTAGCTGTGTTGTTTTGGGTTGAAGAACAGGCAGTCAGTGCAAAGGTACCTATAACAATAAATGCTGCAATAAATAGTTTTCTCATGTTGTGTCTCCTTAACGAGGCTATTATTTTTCTGCCACAAGTTCCTCGCTGAACTCGTACAGTTTCTTTGCAAGTTCCATATCTTTTGAGCGTTTTGAAGATTTTGCTATCTTACATTTGTAGAAATATTCCCCGGAAATATCCTTTACCGAATCGTCTGACGCAAGGAATATTGCGGTCCTGGCCCCTTGAGCAGGCGTCTGAAAAAATGGTTTTAGAAGTCCTGTTATCGTCTTGCCAAATCCTGTTTTCCTGTCGATTCCGATGTTCGTTGCAACCGCACCCGGATGACAGCAGTTAACCGTTATGCCGCGATCTTTGACACGTCGTGCAAGTTCTCTTGTAAAAAGCACATTTGCAAGTTTGCTCTGGGAATATGCTGTTATTACGTTAAATCCCTTGTGCAGATTAATGTCGTCAAAATGTATCTTGCCGGTTTTGTGAGCGCCCGAAGAAACATTTACAATACGTGCACCTTCCCCCATGATTGGAAGAAGATTGGTTGTAAGCAGGAAGTGACCGACATGGTTGATGCCAAATTGCATCTCAAGTCCTTCCTTTGTTTCCTGCCTGTCAAGCGATATAAAACCCGCATTGTTCACAAGGATATCTACGCGCGGATAACGTTCCTTGACTTGCTTTGCAAACGACCTGACAGATTCAAAATCACCCAAGTCACACAAGATAAGATCAAGTTTCCTATCCTTCTTTGCCGCAAGTTTTTCCAACGCTTCTTCGCCACGCTGCTTACTCCTGCAGAGCATAATGACGGTTGCGCCCATGTCGCTTAGCGCCTCTACTGTTGCCATTCCCATTCCTGAGTTGGCACCGGTTACAATTGCAATTTTGTCCTTCAAGTTCTGCATGAGGGTCTCCTTATTAAATCTTTTTTTGATTATAACATGCGAAATATTGGTTTACTATGTTTTTTTATTAGATTTTACTCTTATAGGATTATTGGACGGAAAGTCCAAAAATGAATAGCATATCCCCAAACGAAGTGATATAATCAATATTAATTTATAATGAGAGGAATTTGCTAAGCGAATTATGGGTTATGCATCTATTCTTGCAGCGTGACATTTCAAGGAGGACATAATGAATACAGTCAGACGTGCAACAAAATCAGATATACCAAGAATATTGGAGTTGTTGATACAAGTAGATATGGTTCACCACAACGGACGACCGGATATATTCAAAGGCCCGGCGACTAAGTACAATGCGCAGGAACTTGAAACCATTATCGCGGATGACAGCACACCTGTATTTGTTTGCTTAAATAATACCGGTACCGTCATGGGACATGCATTTTGTATTCACAAACAGGTGCTTGATGACTCGGTACTTACCGATATAAAGACACTTTACATTGATGATATATGTGTAGATGAAACTTATAGAAAGATGGGTGTCGGCAAGGCACTATATGAACATGTGATTGAATATGCAAGGCAACAAAACTTCTACAATGTCACATTAAATGTCTGGTCATGTAACCCCGGAGCAATGAAGTTTTATGAAACGCTTGGGCTTGTACCACAAAAAATTGGAATGGAAAAAATATTATGATGACATGTATCCTGCATTAAGCGAAGCAATAATCTACATTCCACTCGTAAAAATCCCATACACCAAAAGACCTACACAGCAGGCGATATTTAGAATAATCGAACATACAATATAGTATACATCCGATTCGCGTTTTTCCTTCGCGAAATGTCTTATTATCACGACGATACCCGTAATCAAATAAAACAAAATCTTTTTCTTCATGCATCATCCCTTCATATTTAACAACTCTACTCCGTAAAACCAAACGCACGAAGCATTCTGTAAAATGTTGTAAAACGGATATCCACCGCTTCGCGCTTGCCATTTATATCCATGAAAAACACCGGTTTTGTTTCCGGTCTTGTAAGTTCTTTTGCACTCTTTTCAAGTTTGCCGTCTTTTCTGACATACGGTCCACCCTTTGACGTAAATATCTTGCGACTCTTTTCAACTTTTAGTTCCTTTTGCATGGTATCGCTATAAGCGGCCATGAAAATGATAAACAAAATCAGTCCCAAGCAACCTGCCGTAACTTCAACAAGTCCCATTGACTTCAACAGCTTTAGCTTCAAGTGTCTTCTGAATTACAGGAGTATAACTCTCCTCAACCTCATTGTCTATACGCATCGTTAACTGATCACTTGTTATATCCGCAGCCTGTACATGACGCTTTTTCAAGCTCGTAGTTCTTGATTGCAGCATTCATTTTCTCTCGACAAATACTACGAAATCCCATGTGCTTATCAAGTGCTTCGCCCACTCCGACACTGCCACCACAATATTGACATCGATATGTTCTTGACTTGATGTCATAATTTGCAGGCGCCCCGCAGGACGGACAATGTATGTTGTAAAGTTTTCCTTTCGACTTATCTGTAGCTTCCATATTTCTCCTTAAATGCCTTCTTGTCGGTTAGTCGATTTTGTATTCTTATGGAGTATAATTTATATGAAAAAAGGGGATTTTTCAAGAAAAAAGGACGTCCTAAAACGCCCTTGGAGTATCCCAAACCTTTAATCTTGTGCCAATATCGTGTATTAGTGCGTATGTATAGCATTCGTATGCCCATGCCACGTCTTCAATAGGCATTCCTTCCATCGACACCAGAATAATTTCATCGTCGCTTTCCCGACCGGGTTTCTTATTTCTTATTATCTCTCCGATATGAGTTAAGGAGTCTTTTTCAATCAATCCGTCCTCAACCATATATACGAAGTCCTCACCCATGCAGCCTGTATGCAAACGGTCTCCGTTTTCGTCGTAACCCATTTCATCTTCTTCCGCATAGTTTTCATACATTCCGTAATTATCAATGACCTTTTTAAGATCGAGCATACTCTTATACTCCATATTGAAGGTACTTGAAGAAATATACAAAAGTCCCGGTTTCATCCACTCACGCTTGATTTCCGGCCACTGTCCGAACATGCAGGAAATCGCCTCACTTACTATATCCGAACCGCGAATTGCTTCCTCCACGGTATCACAAACAACAATTCTTTTTACCTGTGGATAATTTTCTTCTATGTATGCTTTCATTCGTCTGACTGTTTCAGAAGTAGACGAACTTCCCTTAAGCTTAATCTCCTCAATACCAGGGCGCACGGTCATGATGGACATAAGACACGCTTTATTAACCACACCGCAACCAAGAAGACAAAGAGACTTTGCTTCTTTTACCGCCAACAGTTTTGCGGCAACTCCCGGCATTGCACCTGTTCGCATTGAACTTAACAGGTTACCCGACATATATGCTAACGGCTTTCCCGTTTCTACATCATTTAGCATCACCATAAGAATGGATCTTGGCAAGCCCTTTTCTTTGTTATTGCCGTTTGAGCCGTACCACTTCTCACCTGCAACATGAAATCTTCCGCCAAGGTATGCAGGCATTGCTATAAATCTTCTATCTCTTGAATTGTTAACCGGGAAGTTTGCAATAGGCGACTTCTTAGGGAAATACAACATCAATCCATGAGAGTCATTGTACGGTCCACCCATGATAAAATCTCCGTCCTCCAAAAGACCCATTGCCTCTTCCATAACATCTACACATCTGGCAGCATTTAACACCCCCGCATCTACCATATCTTCTTCACTCAAATACAGAAAACTCACTTCTTGATTTTCCGGTTCGACATTACTCTTTCTTCCCTTCGCTTCATACTCTACATCTCTGTTTTCTGTCATAAAAATCATTTCCTTTCATATAGCACATTATAATCATTATCAAAATGGCAACTGCGTTTGTTGCCGTTCCGACTTTCATTAACCCATAAAGCCCCAAACGATTATGTATCATTCCACAAAAAAGTGATGCTATTCCTTCACCAAAGCCCACCGTTGCAACACTGATTAACGTTGTCGCTTTAATGATGTCTTCTTCAGGAATCAGTTCATCCACCAAATATATTCCACCTGCATAAAACAATCCAAATCCCAACATTTCAAATGCTTGCGCCAAAATCACGACCCATATATGACCCGTATAGGTCGGTATTAGATTCTTAAACGTCATGGAGATAGCGCAGATCACCATGATTTTTTCCATTGATATTTTCTTCTTTGCTTTTATCACGATAAATGCTGACGGCACCTCGGATATCGCCAGCACAAATTGTGCAATTCCAAAATGAGTGTTGTTACCGCCAAGATTTGTAAATATGTCAATTAAAAACACATTGCCGAAATCATAGCCCATAAACATTACTGCTGAGCCTATCAAAAACATTACAAACACAGGACAATGCTTAAAAAGATATCCTACGCTGTGAGGTTTCTTCTCTTTACTTTTGACATTGCTTTCCACTGCTTTTAACTCTTCTTTTTTTGAAATTGCATCCCAATCCATAGACATTGCAAACAATGCCATTACAACAGTAAGCACAATGCCAAATACAGGAAAACTTTCAAGACCAAATCTGTCACAGTACATTCCCGCAAAAACACAAAGGAACGCCCATGAGATGGAACCTCCTGCACGCCCCTTTGCGAAGTTAACATTTTGACCATGTTTAATATATAGTAAAGCCATCGAATCGATTAACGGAGAAATCGTAATAAATGCAATACCAAAACCAATGAAAATAAGTAACATCAGCACGAAGTTATGTCCCAACACAAACAGCCCCGTCATTAAAGCTGCTGAGATAACAGAAAGTATTGCAACAACATTTTTCAACGGAAAGGTGTAGACATGTTTATCTGCAAACGCGCCTATCCACATCTGAAACACTACTCCCGTCAACATCTTTGCTGCATAGAGTATTCCGATTTCCACTTCCGTATAACCTTTGTGTTCAAGTATCTGTGTCATATAAGCATATGACACGACCGCTGCGCCCCAGAATAAGACCTGCAGCAAAAAGTACTTTATGTTCAGCACCTTCATTTTTTGATTCATACGCATCCATCCTTTATGCCATAAACGGTGTATCCCATAGTTTCAACTTAGTACCGATACCCTCCTTTAACGCTTTCATGTAGCATTCATAGCCCCAGCCTACGTCAAGTATTGGCATACCGCCCAAGCTAATCATTATTATCTCATCATCTGATGTTCTTCCCGGCTCAATACCTCTAACGATAGCACCCAAATGCTGAACATCCTCTTTCTTAATATCGCCCGCAATTATCATGTTAGCGTACTCCATACCAGGTACACCCGTTGGTCGCTTGTTGCCGTTCTCATCATATTCCTGATAAACATTAATGTACTCTTCATACATTCCAAGGTTATCCACAACCTTTGTAATGTTGTTCTTTGTGAACTCATAATCAAGTCCAAGCGTTCCTGAAGAAATGATAAGACTTCCCTTCTTAACCCAAGCAGGATCAATAACAGGCCATTTTCTCGGTTCCACCGAAACACCCTCACATACGATATCCACATCGATAACCGCTTCGCTCAAATCCTTACAGATAACTATCTCTTTTAACTGCTGATAATTTTCTCTTGCATATTCTGCAAGCTCTGCAGCTGTCTTTGAAGTTGGTGAACTACCTTTAATCTTTAATACTTCGATAGTCTTTACCTTAGACATGATTGCCATTAAGGAGGTTTTATTAACAACACCTGCACCGATCAAACTTAATACCTTTGCATCCTTTGGTGCTAAGTATTTCGCCGAAAGTCCCGGCATGGCTCCTGTACGCATCGCACTGAGTAGATTTGCTGACATGTATGCAAGTGGCTGTCCTGTTTCGATATCATTTAACGTAACCATCAGTATAGATCTGGGTAATCCCTTCTCGCTGTTACGACCGTTAGAGCCGTACCACTTCTCACCTGCCAAATGAAAACGTCCGCCAAGATATGCAGGCATTGACATGAATCTTCTGTCTCGTGAATCCTCCTTTGGAAATCCTACGATGTCCGACTGCTTTGGGAAAATAAGCTGAATACCGTGATCGTTATGAGCCTTACCACCCATAAGATAATCTCCCGCGCTAAGCAGGCTCATCACCTCGCCGACCGTATCAACACATTTGCCTGCATCTAACACTCCTGCCTCCAACATATCCTTTTCATTTAAAAATAAAAACTCAACCTTTGTTTCCATGAGAATCGCTTCCTTTCTTTTTATCTAACTGACTTAAAACGGTCATAGGACAAAGCCGAAATATCAACTACTGTTTCCTTGCCCATTACCATCTGAGATAACATCAATCCAACTGCAGGGGCTGTACCAAATCCATGTCCTGTAAATCCACAGGCTAATATCATTCCCGGCACTTCATCAACCTTACTTATCACAGGAACGCCGTCATGACACATATCAATCCAACCGCCCCAGGTACGAACAATTTTTGCGTTGGCAAGTAACGGAATGTATCCCATTATCGCTCTGCAGCCTGCTGAAACTGTAAGCGATGAAGTCTTTAACTCATCAATATCCATATCTATTCCATCCTCTAAACCACTGTCTGAACCAAAGACAAAGGATCCGTGCTGCGCCTGATGTCCGTAGAAATCTGCATCGGCTGTTCCCAACATGATATCGAACATGTGAGGCTGCATTTCCGTAACGAGTGCCTCTTCAAAGTATTTAAAAAGCGGAACATCGACTCCAACAGTACGGGCAATATATCTACTCTCATAACCTGCTGCCACAATAATGGTTTCGCCTTCAAATACTTCCCCTGACTCCAGGATAACCTTGCGAAGTTTGCCTTTAACTTTCTCAAGTTTTTTCACCTTGGCATCCGTGAAAAATCTCACGCCCATTTCCAATGCTCTTTTGTAATAAGCAAGTGTGGTCAGCATCGGATTGGCATGTCCGTCAGTCGGACACCAGCTTGCGCCGATAACCTCATCTGAAAGATACGGGCAAATCTCCTTAACTGTTTTGGCATCTACAACGTTCATATTAAGTCCCAGTTCTCTGGATTTTGAAGCCATTCCTTCAAGCTTTGCGATGTGTGCGTCTGTCTTTCCAAGTCTTAAATTACCTCGCTGATAATACTCCACATCCACGCCCAACTCTTCCGATAATGTAGGCCACATATTATTAACCGCATACATTGCGTATGGAAGTTCTCGCATATCACGGCCGGACTGTCTGACACCACCACCGTTACGTGATGAGCCGCCATGTCCGACACTCTTGTTTGCTTCAAGAACAATCACATCTGTTATTCCCTGTTTTGCCAAATAGTAAGCTGTGGCACAACCATTTACACCACCACCGATAATAATTACATCTGCTGTCATTTTACTCATTGGCTCCACCTCCATCCTGTGCCATGATTCGCATCTCTGTTGGTCTCATAGGAGCTCTTGAGGTAGCCGGTTCAATCTCTAGCGGCGACACCTTAAGTTCTCTTGCCACGATTCCTTTTACCAGTTTTCCACAAGTCTGTCCCTGACATAAGCCCATGCCTGAACGCAAGTATCTTCTAATCTCTTCCATGGTAAACATTCCTGCATGTACTGCCTGTCTTATCTCACCTTTGGTCACTTCCTCGCATCGACATACCAACACGTCATCATCGGCAGCTTCCACATAAGGTCCTATTTCTTTTAATTTTTCCTGAATATCTATCATTGAAATCCCTCCTTACTCTGCCTTAAAGAATCTGGCTTTCATCACCATGTCTGTCGATACTTTCATTGTTAACAAGTGTGTATGATCAAATGCTGTCGAAGAACGAACATTTATAACCTCTGCCTTGCATACCTCTTTGCCGTCTCTTCCAAGTGCAATTCCTTTCTGTCCAACCTCAGGTAATGGTAAGAACTCGTACGGAAGAGTTACTGTTCCGTATCCGTCTCCGATATCATCTTCAACTAAGAATATCGCCTGTCCTGAACAAGAGGCTACGCACATTCCACAACCGATACATGCCACATCACCCTTAACTACAGGTAACGAAGTGATATTACTTCCAATGCTTATACAACCCTTTGGACAGGCATCCTGGCATGGATTACACGGAATATTCTGCGTACATTCAATTACAGGATGAACACCGCTTCCCTTTGTGACACCCGGATACTTTTCAATCTCATCATCAGCAACATATCCTTTTTCCAAAAGACTCATCGAAGTATCAATTCCTTCTTCTGTCTTTGTCACAAGTTTGCCTCTGTTTTCAGGTGCAAACATTCCTTTTCTCAAGCTGCTAAGTGCCTGCTCAAGTTCAGCAAGTCGTGCCTGCAAAGCATCTTCATCCAAGTACCCAAGGTAATTGGCAATTCTTGCACCGCTCATTCGACCTTCTATCATTGCTGAGCTTGCTTCCTCTATTCCCGCAACATCTCCCGCTGCATATATTCCCGGAATAGATGTTGCACCGCTGTCATCACATACAGGAACAAAACCACCCGGTGTATCCTTCATTTCGCAGCCTGCCTGCTTAAGCAACTGCGACATCGGCGAAAGTCCAACCGCAACGCAAACGGTATCAACCTCAAACGTCTTTTCCGTTCCCTCAATGAACTTGAAGTTCTCATCAAGTTTTGCAATGGTTACTCCATTTACCGCCTCAGCACCTGTAACTTCCACTATTGTGTGGGACAGATAAAACGGTACTCCGCATCTTGCAATTTTGGCGGCATGCACTCCGTAACCACCGATTCTTGGTGCCGCATCTACAAGTGCAACAACCTCACATCCTGCCTGCATCAACTGGTAACTTACAACCAGACCAACATTTCCCGAACCTAACATAAGTACTTTGTTACCGGGTTTGATATGATGAAGATTCATCATGGTCTGTGCTGCGCCTGCTCCGATTACACCGGGTGTTGTCCAGCCCTTAAATGTAACCATATTCTCGCTTGCACCGGTTGCGATCAAAACACTGTCGCCCTTGTAGTGAAGTATTTCCTCACCTATCTTTACCGTTACTTCTTTGCCGTCATACAAACCGATAACGGTAGCATTTAAAACAACCTCAACTCCATTTTCAGAAGCTTCTCTTAACAACTCATCGCCGATATTAAATCCACGAATCTTTGCTTTGTGTTCCTTAGAACCAAAGAACTTATGTATCTGCTTAAACAGCTGGCCACCCGGCTTTGCATTTTCATCAAAAACAATCGGCTTTAATCCATTCTTGGCTGCCTCGATTGCTGCAGACAAACCTGCAGGACCTGCGCCTACTACTATCAAATCATATCTCTTTATCATAGTGTGGCCTCCTCTCTTTTGTCGGATGCGCCATATTGTGTTCTTACATCCATTCCCTCTTCAAGCGGTGTGATGCAGGTTCGAATATTGGGCATTCCATTCACCACCATTACGCAATCGGTACATCTGCCAATCGCACAAAAGACACCTCTTGGTTCGTGACGCTTCTTGGTGTATCTGTGGGTCATAACTCCTGCCACTCGAAGTGCCGCCGATATCGGCTCGCCTTCAATTCCTTGCAACACCTGACCGTCATATGTGAAGCTGACCAGCTTCCCTTTGGGGCTGTCTCCTAATATTGGGTGTGTCTGTATTCTTTCCATAAAATCACTCCTTCCTGAATATGGAACATTTAATGATATATACAAATTAGCACTCGCATTTTGTTTGAAACGCGAATTGTAAATTGTTTGCAAATATGTTAAACTCTCGCATTATACAAGAGTATTAGTCAAAATAAAGGAGAGCAACATGAGCACAAAAGACAACTTTAAAATTGGTGAACTCTCAAAAATCTTTAATATCTGTGTCGATTCTATCCGCTACTACGAGAAGGTTGGAATACTTAATCCGACTCGTAATGAGGAGAACAATTATCGATACTATTCCATTGAAGACTTCCGAAGATTAGCACTTATTCGTGAAATGCTAGGTCTTGGATTTTCAACCGATAAGATTAAAGAGTTTGTTACCGACCGAAGTATTGAGAAAACCAAAACCTCCCTCGTCACAGAACTTAATGCGATTGATGAACAAATCAAAGCATTAGAGTACAGTAGAAAAAATCTTCAGCACAGATTGGATTCCATCTATACAATGGAAGAACGTTATTCCAACGAAGAAATCAAAGAAATCGAATACGGTAAACGCGGTGGAATAATGGTTAAAGACGGCCATATTCCCGACAACATGGTTGATTATTATTTGATTCAATATATGAATAACAACAACCACTACATTGGAACCGTGTGCTCTTGTGATTGCTACACTTTGGATTTACCTGCCAGCAATCCGGAATCCCCGTACTACAGAACCAAAAATGTATTTTTCTATTCCGAGAAGTTTACCAAAAAGGAATGTAATTTCTTCCTCCCGGAAGGACTTTATTTATCCATTCTCTACAAGGGTCCCTTGGCAAAAACAAAACAATTGCTTCCAACCATGTTTGATTATGCCAAAGAACACAATTACGAAGTTGTCGGCGATCCTATCGAGTTCTGCTACATCGACGAATACGAAACGAATGATGAAAACGAATACATCATCGAAATAGAACTCCCTGTCAGCAAATAAACTAACCAATAAGTTGTTTGCCATCTTCAAATGCTCTGCCAACTTCTCTTCCGAGTTTGTAGTATAAATGTTGATCCGGATCGTAGCTTATAATGCCTGCTCTACCGATATCCAAATGACCGTCTAACAAAGCAATGGCATCATCTACTAATACATCTTTTATCTCTGCTACGATTCGAAGGGTTTGATCATATTGATTTATCTCTTCAACAACACATTCCATTGTTATCATGCACTCTTCAATAATCGGGGCATTTATGTGCTCCGATTTAATTACATGAAGACCGGATTTTTCAACCTTGTCAGGTTCGTCGTTGCCGGATACAATTCCCACATAATCGGCTGCCACCAAGATATCTTCTGTAGCAACTCCGACCGTGAACTCCTTAGTCAATTTGATGTTATCCGAAGATTTGTGCCTAACGCCGATGTTGATCTGTAATCGATTGGAATTAACAATTCCGCCATAAGCAACATTCATCAAATTAGGCTTTCCCTCTGCATCATAGCTTCCGATTAACAATACCGGTTGCGGAAAGATAAAAGGTTTTGCTCCAATATAATTCTTCATTTATAACACCCTCTTTCTCCCTAACTATGATGTCGTCTGAATAATTTCTTGTGACTCTTAATCACATCTGCTACCAGATAAATAATTACCCCTGCTGCACTTACTGAGAAAATAATTGTTGTTAATGCATTAATCTCAGGTGATATACCTTTCTTCATAGATGAGTACACCTTCATCGGCAAAGTTGTTGTTCCCGCATCTGCCAGGAATGAGGTTATAATCAACTCGTCAAGTGCAAGTGAAAATGCCATAAATGCACCTGACAAAATGCCGGGTAAAATCTGTGGTATAGTTATATGGAACAGTGTGTAAATACGGTCTGCGCCAAGATCTAACGAAGCTTCCTCGATAGAAGGATCCATACCAACCAATCTTGATTTAACCGTTATGTACACATACGGAAGACAAATGGTTGTATTACCGATTACGATTGCAAGTACACCAAGTGCAACTCCTGTTGTGTTGAAAATCATGAAAAGCGAAACCGCCAACACAATTTCAGGAATGATGATCGGAAAATACACAGAGTTGGTAATGAGCTTTGCCCATTTTCTTTTCTCCTTCTTAAATCCAATCGCTCCCATAGTTCCAATCAGTGTGGCAAATATCGTTGTAAGTATTGCAATCAGAATTGTCATTCCAAATATTTCCCACAGCTCGCTATCACTCATAAGCTCGCCGTACCACCTTGTTGTAAAGCCCTGCCATACAACATTTGCCTTACTGGTGTTAAACGAGAACACTATCATGACTGCTACCGGTGCATAGAAGAATACAAACAGTAGCACCACGTATATTTTTTGAATAATACTTAATACTCTTTTTCTTTTCATAGGCTACGCTCCTAAATCATCTAAATCTCCACCGAGTTTCGTATAAATAACAACCATCAGGAAAATGATTAATGCAAGTACCATTGAAAGTGCTGCGCCAAACGGCCAGTCTCTTGAGATTGTAAACTGTCGATAGATTAAGTTACCTATCATAAGGCTTGTTCCTCCACCCAACATATCTGTTACCATGTAGTAACCGATACAAGGTATAAATGTAAGGATAATCGCTGCAAAAATACCCGGTGAAGTAAGTGGTAGGGTAACGTTGAAGAACGTCTTAATCGGGCCTGCGCCCAAGTCCTTTGACGCCTCAATCAACCCACGATCCAACTTCTCAATTGACGAGTACATCGGCAAAACCGCAAACGGTAAGAACATGTAAATCATTCCGACGATAATTGCAAAATTGTTATAAAGCAACTGCAACGGTTCGCTAAGAACTCCTATGTTTTGCAAAAATGTGTTAATCAAACCGCTGTTGTTAAGAATGATTACAAAACTGTATAAAACAACCAATCCGCTAACCCACAAAGGAAGCATCAACAAAATTGTAAGTAACGAAGCTGTCTTGCTTTTTACCTTTGCAATGAAGTTTGCAAGCGGATATCCCAAAAGAATTGTCAATGCTGTAGTCCAGCCTGCAATTACGAGCGACTGCTCAATTACATCTGCATACACGGGATTGAAAATCTCTTTGTAGTTAGCAAGCGTTGGTGTATACTGAATAATTCCAAGCGGTCCTTTTGTCATGAAGCTCATAAATGCCAGCAAACAAAATGGTGCTAATACGAATAAGACAGTCCATATTGTAAGCGGTGCCTGCATAACAAAGGTTGTCAGACGCTCTCTTTTGGATTTCATAATCCTGCCTTTTTTCTTAAGTGCTTTTAATTCTTCACTACTCTTCTTCATCAGGATCACCTCCCTCAATGTCACGGACAGAATCCGTATCCACAAGGTTCTTCTCCTTAATCACAACTCCCTTATCCAAATCCCAGTAAAGATATACGAGTTCTCCGTCCTCTGCTAAATCGGACGTATCAAAACGATTAATCTTAATTTCTGTACCATCATTTAAGTCGACCATCATTTTGATTAAGTTACCAACAAATATCTTTTCCTTAACAACACCTTTTATGGAAAAGCCTTCTACCGGCTTCTTTGAGAACTTCATATTCTCAGGTCTTATCGATACCGCAACACCGTCTGTTGCTTTTATCTTTTTCTTGGGATCAATCTTAACCGTGGCCTTACCAACCTCTGTACCGACTACTGCTGTATCGCCGTCCACCGACAAAACCATCGACTCCAAAAGATTAATCTCACCGATAAAGCCTGCAACGAATCTTGTCTTAGGATTCTCATATATTTCTCTTGGAGTTGCCAACTGCTCAATGCGTCCCTGATTAATAATTGCGATTCGGTCCGACATTGTAAGTGCTTCCTCCTGGTCATGAGTTACATATACAAATGTGATGCCAAGTTTCTTCTGAAGTCTCTTTAACTCAATCTGCATCTGCTTACGAAGTTTCAAGTCCAAGGCTCCAAGTGGCTCGTCCAACAACAAAACCTTTGGGCGATTAATGATTGCTCTTGCAATAGCAACACGCTGCTTCTGACCACCTGACATCTGTGTGATTCGTCTCTTTTCAAAACCTTCAAGCTGGACCATTTTCAACGCCTCCATAACACGTTCATGAAGTTCAGCCTTAGGAACTTTTTTTACTTTCAAACCATAGGCGATGTTGTCATACACATTCATGTTGGGGAACAAAGCATAGTTCTGAAAAACCGTGTTTACATCTCTTTGATATGGTTCCTTTTTCTCTACTCGCTCACCCTGAACCTTAATCGTTCCCGATGAAGGAAGTTCAAATCCCGAAATCATACGTAAGGTTGTAGTCTTTCCACAACCTGAAGGTCCTAACAAGGTAAGAAACTCGCCCTCTGCAATGTTCATATTCATGTTCTTAACAACATGATTTTCTCCATATATTTTGTCTACGTTCATCATAGAAACAATTGCTTTGCTCATAGTCTCACCTCCAACTATCCGATAGCATCTGAATTACGCTCATTTGTACGAATTCGAACAGCTGTAATTACGTCTGTTACAAAAATCTTTCCGTCTCCGTTCTTACCTGTGTGAATTGTAGTTGTAAGGTCTGCCAAAATATCTTCAACCATGTCGTCCTCTACAACAACAAATGCCATTATCTTAGGTAACAAATTAATGTCATCACCTGTAAAATTCATCTCCGGCAAGTATCCCTTCTGGCGTCCACAACCCATTACCGAAAATACTGTCATACCCTGACAATTATGAAACGCCAACACTTCTTTTATTCCAACCAACTTCTCAGGTCTGGTAATAATATCTATCTTTTTCATACTAATTCCTCCCTTTTACTTACCACCCATTAACAAGGTGTAATATTTATCCATGATATTAATCTGCTCATCATCTACTGCTATAAGCCAGCTCTTATCTGCCAATTCTTCATACTTAACAATACAAGGATTGTCGTAGAAGCCTTCAGGAAGATACTCTTCAATATATTCTCTCTGTACCATTGGAATCTGTCCCCAATCATCTATATGCATTGCAACTGCTTCCGGACTTATCATATAGTTGATAAACTCCTGTGCTAACTCCTTTTTCGTGCTTCCTGCCGGGATGCCCCAGTACTGAACAAACTTCTCATAATCAGAATCAATATCAGCTATTGCGAACTTATCCCAGTTAGCCTCATCATCAAAACAAAGTACTGAATAGTCCCAACATAATGCTACGGAACATTCTCCATTTTCCAATGCGGAAACTGCACTTTCACCAACGAAAGCCTTAACATTTTTCTTAATTGATACTAATAACTCATTTGCTTCTGCAATCTCTTCTTCCTTAGTTGATGCCGGGCTGTAACCCAAAGCACTAAGTGCTGCACCGTATAACGAAATGGTTGAGTTCACCATTGCAACCTGTCCCTCCAATGCTGGATCTGCAAGGTCATCAAAAGAATCAATCTTAATCGGACAGGTTTCTGTGTTGTAAACTATCGCTGTATAACCGGCATTGGAATCTGCTGTGGTGTACTTGTAATCTTCATCGCCTATAGGTCCCTTCTCTAATAATGAAGGCTCTTCATACTGTTCATTAGGAATTGCCGAATGATCGATTTCCTGAAGCAGTCCGTTGTCAACAAACGACTTAACATATGCTGCCTCGATATCACAAAGATCATACTCATTTCCACCTTCCACAAGCTTACTAAGCATTGTGTCTGTATTTTCAATGTATGTAATATTTACGGTACAACCTTTATCCTTCTCAAACTTCTTAATGGCTTCTTCTGAGAAGATTCCATCCCAGATACATATATTTAATTCCTTCTCATCGCCCTTTGAGGAGCCGCCTTTTGCTCCGCCGCATCCTGTTAAAAGTCCTGCTGTTAATGTTGTTGCAGTAAGAACTGCCACCATCTTTCTAATTCTATTTTTCATAATCTTTTCCTCCTTTTGTTAATTTCTTTTTTTATTATTTATATAAAAAATAGCCAATGGCAAAACGCTTTGTGTGTCGCCATTGACTACTGTTTTCTAGAAACAAGATTCGTAAATCTGTTCCACATCTTTAATTGTTAATGAAAGACTGCCACCGTAATCCAATCCAAACTCCTCTACGGCTTGTTTCGCCATAACAGGAATATCATTTTTGTCGGTTGCGCCTATTGACCTTAACGTCATAGACAATCCCATTCTTTCATACAGTTGCTTGGTCATTTCAATAATGTCTCCTGCCGTATCGAGCCCTTCGCCCCATACTCCAAAGACCTCTTTTCCATATTCGAGAAATGCCGGTAATGTTTTTTCATTTAAAATGTGCTTCATCCATGCAATCTCGATTATCGCCATTCCGTGTCCATGAGTTGTTTTATAATGATTAGTCAGCTGATACTCTATCGCGTGACACGGCCAGCTGCTCATTGTTCCTCCGGCTATAAATCCGTTTATTGCCCAACTGGCTGCCCACATCAGATTGGCCCTTGCCTCTTCATTATCGGGTTGCTCAACGGCTATCGGTCCGTACTTGGCACAAACCTTCAAAACGTTATTCATCATGCCTCGTTGAATATCAAGCACCTTATCCTGATTGAAGTAATATTCAAATACATGAGACATAATATCTGCAACACCTGCTGCCGTGTGATATGCTGGTACGCTGTATGTGTAAGTCGGATCTAATATGGAAGCTTTCGGATATACCAGCTCGGAATAAATCTCTGCCTTATCACCAACCTCATCGTTACTGATTACTGCGCTGGCATCCATTTCTGAACCTGTTGCCGCAACGGTTAGAACCGATACAATCGGCAAAGCCTTTGTTATCAATTTGTTGTTCTTAACAATGTCCCAAGGATCTCCGTCATAGTAAGCACCAACTGCTATTGCCTTTGCACAGTCAATTGTACTTCCTCCTCCGATAGGAACCAAAACTTCTATGCCTTCTGCCTTGCAAATCTCAACACCTCTTCGTACTGTGTTTGCCTGAGGATTAGGTTCAACTCCTGCCAGTTCCGTGTACTTAATGTCGTTATCCTTTAATAAGCGAATAGCTTCATCATATAGACCAATCTTTTTTATACTTCCGCCACCGTACAGTAACAATATTTTATTACCATACTCCTTAATCAGTTCGGGAAGCATCTGTATCTGGTTTTTACCAAATGCTATCTTGGTCGGTATGTTATATACAAAACTTTCCATCTGCTATCGCCTTCTTTCTTTTTATTGTAAGTCATCGGAAATCAAAAAAGGTGCTTGGGGTTTTCACCCTAAGCACCTCGTTGCGACTTATCTTGAATCAGACTTTATACCCTAGTATAATACAAGAGTCAACCTTATTTTATTAAGTTTTTATTTTGACTCTGAAAATACCTGTATATTCTACCTGTTATCCACCCTCTCAAGGTACATATCGCGATTGGCAAGTCTGTCCCATGCAACTTTTTCCCATTTAGTTCCAGGCTTTCCGTAATTGCAATACGGATCAATCGAGAGTCCGCCTCTTGGCAGGAATTTTCCTGTCACTTCTATGTACTTCGGATTCATTAATTTAATCAGATCCTTCATAATAATGTTCACGCAATCCTCATGGAAGTCCCCATGATTTCTGAAAGAAAACAAATACAACTTCAAGGATTTGCTTTCCACCATGAGTTTATCCGGAACATAAGAAATATAAATTGTTGCAAAATCCGGTTGTCTTGTAATCGGTCACAAGCTTGTAAACTCCAGACAATTAAACTTAACGAAGTAATCATTGTCTGGATGCTTATTGCTAAATGATTCCAACAACGTCGGATCATAATCTGTCTTATACTGAGTTCCCTGACTTCCTAACTTGGTAAGTCCTTCTTTTTCTCTATCGCTCATCGTTATTTTCCTTTCTCAAAACACAGTATTTTTGCTTACATTCAAGCATTTATACAATCAAAATGATACTGGTTATTTTACCATACATACGTGTTTTTGAAAAGTTAAACAACAAATGAACGATTAAACTAATCACGCTTTAATCGTCCATTCTACTCTGTTCCTGTTAAAATATAATCTGATTGTCTTCATATCTTCCCATAAGACACACCTCTTTCGTGTATCTTATTATAGAACATACGTTCTATTTTGTAAAGAGTTGTTAATTATGAATACTTTTCAAACATACCTTATCGTGTTTGCTCTTTATATTTGCAGACTTTCCGCATATTTGAATTGAATCACATCCCTTGGTGCAGTTTCAATGTATGCACGTTCCTTGTGCATGAAGGATACAATTTCATCTTTTGTCTTTTTTCCGAGTTTTTCAATTACCGTATCCAGGATTGCTTTATCATCAGCTGATAAAGATGGAAAATCGGTCTTTTCATTCAATGAAAAATGATATGCACTGGTTTCACCCATATCCACTTCTTCGCAAGGCACATACCTAAGATCTATGATTGAGTTATGTCCAACCGGGACTGCACCCATGGGAAGCGCTAAATATACCAATCCGGTTATCGCACATCCTCTTTTCTTATAAGATAATGCATCTGCATACCACATTAGCTTCATCAATTTAACCTTGTACAAGCTTGTAATCATTTTTGAAGAAGCGAAGTATCTGATAACATCAACAACTTTATCTAGCGATAATTCAGTATTTCCATGAAAGAGCTTATTCCCGCGATATTTTGCATAGCTCGCCTGAATTGCTTTTCTAAAATACTGATCCTGATCTGCTTCGTATAAAGTAGTTGCAGCCCCAAAATACTTATGGTAAGCCTCCTCAGTAAGATTATCCCTTGCATCTCTCAAGAGCGATAAAAACCACTCCGGATCACGATCTATTTTCTTAAGGATAGTATCATGAGCTCTATCTTGAACCTGGTGACTTTCATATCTTGTAATTGTCTTACCGCCCCATCCCAACAAAGCACACAGATCGCTCTGGGTTATTCCATATTTGCCTCGAATACTTTCAATATCATCCGATGTGAGCAGTCCTTCCTCTCTACGATATGCATTCTTCAGTCTTATATCATTTTCCTGAGTCTGCCGTTCGTCCATATAGAGTTCATCTGCAGCATCACAATACATATAAACAGCGTCATAGTTAACCTGACGCTCTTTGAAGACCGCCTGTTCCTTGACCTTGACTGTTTTTACTTCGTGCTCTTCCATGCAACATGGACAAACTCTCTTTTCGCTTTTCAGTATTGTCATTTCCATGAAAACACCCCCTTAATTCTTCCGATATGGAAACATATCAAGTATAAATGCCTTTTCTGCAAAATGAAATGACATTATAAATGTTGTGGTGTTACCATATAATCCTAATAACTCGACGCGGATCTTAATGTAGACATCCTCATTCCCGTTATATACCTTTCCAAACTCTCTCATCTCACTTCTCTTTGGAAATCGAAGATCTTTAACCGTCTGCATGTAGTCCTCTACAGTAAGAGTAAGTAGTTCTCTTTTCAAAGCGTCCACCGGATTCTCATCCGGAAAGAGTTTGTTCACCGTATACTGATTTGTAAACCGCTCATCTCTATCCTCATCGACACGTCTTTTTACCTGAAAATCTATTTGGGCACCATTATTCAGTGCATACTTCAAATCCTGTATATAAGCTTTGACCTCTAATTCCGTTTCTATACGGGCTTTCGTCTCTTCAGCCAAATCCACTTCCTCCACAGGTATCATTTGATACCTATATCTTACTCCCGTTTCTATCCATTGTCAATACTCCCCGTCTTCTATTTCGCGATTTTGCATGTGAGACCCACCCGCATTATACTTATAAAAGTGGACACATTTGATAAATAGATATATTATTATTCTAGGCACCAAAAGGAGGTATCATTTATGTCCACTGGAAAACGTTATGATGAGGATTTCAAACGAACCCTCGTTGACCTTTACCATAATGGTAAAACCCAAGCCTCACTCATCAAAGAGTACGGCGTATCTCAAACTGCTCTTACCAAATGGATTAAGCAGTATTCAACTGTTGAAACTGATGACGGAGAAGTTCTTACTGCCAAACAAGTCAAAGAACTTCAAAAACGTATGGCTAAACTCGAAGAAGAAAACCAAATATTAAAAAAGCGATTGCCATATTCACGCCACACTCAAACAACGATTAGAAGCTGTTTATAAACTGCGCAATCAGTACGATATCAAAACACTCTGCAG
>JAILRO010000012.1 GCA_024698145.1 Lachnospiraceae bacterium | reverse complement strand
CCATAGCCGGTCGCGTATTATAAGAAAGTGTAGTCGGCATACCTACAACCTCTTAGTGCGTTTCACCTGGATACAGGATATTCATACATCTGATAATCTATACGCGTTTGTTAGGGATAAAAGTGCATTAAACAGCAATTTATGTCTTTGCATCAAATGTGAATCGTTTGATACTGCGCTCCGCATTACTATCAATAAACTCATTAATAACTTTGTTAGGGGCTTCCGAACTCTCTCTCTTTACCACTTCATTGGTAAGTGTGAAACCACGTTCGGCAAGTTTATCCGCAAGCTCTCCCATATTGCTTGCAACTATCTCAACACTTTCCTTATCATTTAAATAAAATCTTGCATTAACATTCGTTCCGGTAAGTGTAACTTTAACATCAGTTGCACCAAGATGATCCATGTCTAAATGAAGCATCACGCTTATATCATCGCGTTTGCCGGCAAGTTTTCTCTTGTCTGCATATACATAAAGTTCCGAATTAGCATTCTGATTATTAAGCTTAATTGGCATCTGCGCATATATCATATGATTATTAAGCTGTTCCATGAACTGCATATTCTGCTGCATGTTCTGTGAGTTCTGGTGCATGTTCCCGGAATCTCCACCTTTAGCATTTATCGTGTTTTCAAACGCCTCAGTCTGTCTGATTATCCTGTTATAGAGATTCTCAATCTCTTTAGGGTCCTTCATCTCACTTGGATTTAATGAAAACTCCTTCTGTATCATATCAGAGAAAAGCTTCTTAAACTCATTAGAACTTAAAAGGCTCTTTATTGCATGTCCATTCTTATCGTTACTCTTAATCGCCTCAAGCATATTATTAACCAACTGCGTTGAGGACGTCGACTGTTCAAAAATCTGCCTTACCTGTTCTCCAGGCACATCTGTGTTTTTGAGCATGCTACTTAAGTTTGTAACTTCTTCCTTTGCAAGTCCCGTATTATCTGAAACCGTCTCAACCAGGCTTCTTGTAACCTCCGTCTTATCGACAACCCCTTCTGATGCATTAAATGCTGCCTTAACTGCACCCGTAATCTGTGTCTGTTTGTCCGGCACTTCTATTCCTTTGTTATTTATATTCTGTGTATCACCGGCAGTCGCTGTTGCATTAGGAACTTCCGAAGTATTCACTATGTTATTATCAGCAACCGTTGCACCTTCTTTAAGTCCTTCTGCCTGCAAAGCACCTTCCTGCCCCTTAACAGTTACGTTAGTTTGCGCATTATCAAGCACTGCACCTTCATTTGACGCAGTCTCATTAGCTGCAACTGTCTGATTGACCTCTGCCGAATTATTTGTCTCACCGCTAATGATATTAGTAAGTTCTTTGGCAACATTTAAAAGTTCGTTGCCCTCCATATCCGACGGCATTGACTTAACAAAATCCGCCATTGAATCAGCCGCCTGCTCTATATCTCCCGACAGTTGATGCGAGAAGCTTTCATATCTTTCAAATTGTGCGATATTCTCCGCCGTCACAGGAATATTCATCTTATTAAGTGCCGTAAGAGTATGCATGGAAGTTCCTTCAAATTTCATGCTCTGCGATAAAAGTTTGACCATATTCCCCTTATCAAGAGGCATACCTGCTTCCATAAGTTCTTTTGCAGCAGAGAAATTCTTCTCTGTCGGTGAAAGATTAGCCGCATCAAGCGCACGTTCAAGAACCTTGGACTGGGCAGTTTGTATAGAATCAAATAAAGGCTTGATAAGAACCTGTGCCGGATTATTCTCCTTAACGGAAAACAACATCTCATCTCCGACGCCAAGCTCAATATCAGCCTGTAATCTCGCTATTATTTCACCTTTGTTTTCAGTAGAAATCGTAACCTTTTCGCCTGAAACATCAACTATTTCGCCACGAAAAACAGAGCCTTCCGAAAGACTCTGTACATCCGACGAAACCTTACCGGCATTCTCCGTAGAAGTAGTCTGCTCTGCTCTTACATTCTCTCGTATATTGGTATCGTAGCTTCTTATTACCTGATTGCCAATCTGCATGCAAACTCCCCCTTCTTAAAATGCTATATAAAATTACCTATAAATGATCTTCTATGAATCTTACAAGGTCCAATGGTCTTAATCGCCTCAATATGCGCAGCACTTCCGTAACCCTTGTTGCTGGCAAACCCGTAACCCGGATATTCCTTGTCCATCTCAACCATAAATCTGTCTCTTGTAACCTTTGCAACAATGCTTGCCGCCGCAATAGACACACTCTTTGCGTCACCCTTGATAATTGATTCCTGTTTGATATCAACACCAGGTATCGTAACGGCATCATTTAACAATATGTCAGGCTTAACAGAAAGTTTAGAAAGCGCAATTCTCATAGCCTCATAATCTGCCTGTAATATATTAATCTCATCAATCAATTTCTCATCAGCAAAACCGATTCCGACCGCAACAGCCTTTTCCATTATCTCATCATACAAAGCCTCACGCTTCTTCTCGGAAAGCTGCTTAGAGTCATTAAGATAATAAATGTCGACGTCCTTAGGAAGAACAACTGCTGCAGCAACAACAGGACCGGCGAGCGGACCACGACCCACTTCGTCTATTCCACATATATATCGGCAGTTTTCGTATTTTCTTTCATACTCTTTCATGCGATATGTGCGTTCTACCTCTTTTTCGAATGCCGCAATCTTCTTTCTGGCAGACTCAACAAGCTTAACAACTCCCGCACGCTCGTCATTTTCAAACTCGGTTACTTTAACCTTAAGCTCATCTATACTGCAATTATTAAGTATTTCCTTAATCTCGCCAATACCCATAATTTCTCCTAGTCCTCTGTATCATTACCGTTCTTGATTGTTCCAAACTTAGAAAGCGGCCACAAGCGGAATACCGCCTTACCCTCTATTCTGCTCTTTTCTATATTGCCGACTTCCTCATAACGCGAATCGAGACTCTCGTTACGGTTATCACCCATAACAAAATACTCATCATCGCCAAGTTTAACATTCTCGCCGGCTCTTCCGATGCTGTCTATATCAATCGTCTCTCGACCGTAATTCTCTTCTAATATCTCGTCATTGATATAAATGTTACCATCATCATCAATTCGAACCGTCTCGCCCGGAAGTCCTATTACACGCTTGATGTAATAATCACCATTCTCAACAGGGAAAACAACAATATCAAATCTCTCAATATCATGCAAACGATAACCTATCTTATTAACCCAGAGATTATCACCATTCTGTAATGTGTTACGCATAGAATCTCCGTCAACGACTGTTCTCTGTCCTACAAAAGTAATAATAACCCATACCGCAAATATCACAAAAGCGACATATACGACAAACCCGATTATCTCTTTGACAATATTAACTTCCTCATGTTCTGCTACATTTTTCTTACTCATAAAAACCTCCTTAAAGCTACTCTACAGGTGGTAACTCGATAGTAATTCTTCCGAGTGTTCCCGCTCTGTATTCATCAAGTAATATTGACGAAGCTTTTTCATAGTCCAGCTCACTCCCCTTTGAAAGACAACCTCTGTTCTTCGCAATCTCCTCAAGAATCGCTCCCGAACTGTTATCTTCATTAACACCATATCTCTCACTTAATATCCCCTTATAACTATCAGTGAGAAAATCTATAAGCTCGCACGCAAGCTCTGTCTTTTGCAAAATATCATCATTAATAGAGCCGATAAATGCAAGGTGCTTACCGACAGTCTCGTCCTCGAACTTCGGCCACAATATTCCCGGAGTGTCAAGAAGTTCAACGTTCTTATTAATTCTAATCCATTGTTTGCCTTTTGTCACTCCCGGTTTGTTACCAACTTTAGTGCATGCCTTCTTTGCATAGGAATTAATAAATGTTGACTTACCCACGTTAGGAATACCAACAATCATCGCACGTATCGGTCTGTTCTTGATACCACGCTTTCTGTCGCGTTCAATCTTCTCTTTACAAACTTCCTGAACAATCTCGGTTATATTCTTCATGCCCCGGCCACTTCTTGCATTGACTGTAACCACACGAATATCCTTATTCTTGAAGTAATCTCTCCATTGGGCAGTGGCATTGTCATCTGCAAGGTCACATTTATTAAGAAGTACCAAACGGAACTTGTTATTAGCCAAAGTATCTATATCGGGATTTCTTGATGCCATAGGTGTTCTTGCATCGAGAAGCTCAATTACAATATCAATAAGTTTGATATTCTCTTCCATCATACGTTTGGCTTTGGTCATATGACCCGGATACCATTGTATATTCATCAAAAAACCTCCTATTTCACTCTGCCGATATCGGTTCGTGGCATAATACGGAAAACAACTTTTCCTTTAATTTCCTTTGCGGAAATATTTCCAATGTTAATATATCTCGAGTCCTCGCTGTTATTACAATTATCGCCGAGAACAAAATATTCATTTTCTTTCAATGTAATCGGTTCAAGGGCAAGACCTTCAGTCATTATAAGACTGTCAAAAGGTAGATCTCTTAATGCCTCACCATTTATATAAATGCTACCGCTTTTAATCTGGATTGTTTCTCCCGGAAGTCCGACAATTCTTTTTATGTTGAAATATCCGTCAGCATCTTCCTTTAACTTAAATGCAATTATATCATATCTTTTCGGGTCACGGAATGAATATGCTCCTTTGTTAAGCAGAAGTGTATCGTTGTTATTAAGAGCAGGGCTCATGCTTTGTCCTATCATTTTCACGGACTGCATACCAAAAGTAACTATACTGTAAGCCATAATAATAACGACTAATGTTATAATTGCCCACTGACCAAGTTCCTGAAGAAAAATCTTCAAGTCAAAAGGTTCTTTTTCATAACTGCTTCTATATCTTCTACGACGCCTTCTCATTCCAAAACCTCACACAATCAAATGAAAGTACAAAAGGCCAGAGTAACGCATACTCCAGCCTTTGATTATTAAAGATTATTTTACTAACTCTTTAACCTTTGCTGCCTTACCTACACGATCACGTAAGTAATATAACTTAGCACGTCTAACTTTACCGCGTCTAACAACCTCAATCTTCTCAACGATAGGTGAGTGTAAAGGCCATGTCTTCTCAACACCTACGCCGTTAGAATTCTTACGAACTGTAAATGTCTCACGGTTGCTTCCGCCCTGACGCTTAATAACGGTACCTTCGAAAACCTGAATTCTCTCACGGTTTCCCTCTTTTACCTTAGCTGATACTTTAACAGTATCTCCTACCTTGAAGTCTGTGATCTCACTCTTTAACTGAGCAGCTTCAATGTTCTTAATAATGTCGTTCATAACGAACCTCCTTAATATATAAGACGTTCTTACAAGGATAATTTTACATTCTGTGAAAACTTGCAGAGGACCATCAAAATCTATGTAATCTCTTCTAATGAGATTGCAACTTAAACAATATAACACGAAACCAAACTATTTGCAAGTTTTTTTCAATTTTTTTATGATATTTAGTTGTTATCTAATTCTCTCTTCTTTTTCCTGATATCATTAAGTTCCTTTTCACTGTCATCAATTAGTTCTATTAAATTCTGTCTTTGAATCTTATAAGGAACAATATCGTTAACAAAAACATACTCATCAACGAAGGAGCTCTCGTTCTCTACAAGATAGAAAAGAATCGGATTTTTAATGTATCTGTCAACAAATATAAGTCCCGCAAAGGCAACTATAAAACGAACAACTGCATATATTGTTAATACAGGATCTTTCAAAAAAATCTGCAAAAAACCGGCAACAATGATAAATATAATATAAGCAAACACAACCATTTTTGAACGCTCAAAGTCATCATTTACCTTGGTAATGCTTTTGTTTGTTTGGGTAAGACGAAGCTTCAAATCATCAAGATTTTTAATGACATAATTCTCTGCAGTCGTGTAGTAAGCAAACAACTCCCTAATATCAAATACATCATCAAAGTTTTCTTTTAAATTAAGTCCTGCCGCATTCGTAGGTTTTTCTTTGTTTGCGGTCAACTCCCATGTCTCGTCATAAGTGTTCTTCTTCTTAGCTTCTTTAATAAGCTCATATCTTACATTTTCAAGCTCTTCTATCTTCTTATCAAGTTCTTCTATCTCTGCAACAAGTTCTTCGATTCTTTGTTTATTTTTTATATCGTCAGCTTGAAGAGTATCAACATCTTTTTCCTTGGCATAACGGATGGCTTTATCGGAATCAGAACTTTTTTTTAGTTTTATCTTCATTGAGTTTTGCTCTTTAAACAGAGCATACAAAACTCTTATCATAAATGCTGCAAGCAATGTTGCTCCAAGTAAAACAACACCATCCGCTCCTAACTTTTGAGCCTCATAAACGGACAACTCTGAAAGTTCACTATAAGACGGTCTTGTCAAAACATAATCAATAATTGCAACAAGACACATTATAAATACGAATCCCGCAACAATAAGTATCGGTCTGTTAAGCATCATCCTATGTCTTAATATCTCTTTACGTTTTGGAATATACTTTCTATGGAATTGCTCGCTTGAAAGTTCAAATTCTAACTGCTGTTTTCTTCCCTTGTATTGATATATCTCTTCAGAAAGCTTTAACAGCTCTGTTTTCTTATATCTGTACTCACCAATCTCCATAGCTTTTCTCCCCTGTTATGTAAGTTATTTATTATGGTCTTTACAATACTTTTCATACAAATCAGGTCTTCGTTCCTTCGTTCTTTCAATCGACTTTTCAAGTCTCCACGCTTCGATATTCTTGTGATGACCCGAAAGCAAAACCTCCGGAACCTTGCGTCCCATGAACTCCTCAGGTCTTGTGTATTGCGGATATTCAAGCAAATTATCGTTAAATGATTCAAACTCCGCACTGACATCATTGTTAAGCACACCCGGTACAAGACGCGAAACCGCATCAATTACAACCATCGCCGGAAGTTCCCCACCTGTAAGCACATAATCTCCGATTGAAATATTATCGGTAACAATCATGTCCAGTACACGCTCATCAATACCCTCATAGTGACCACAAAGGAAAATCAAATCCTCTTCCTTTGCAAGTTCCTCGGCAATCTCCTGATTAAATACGCGTCCCTGCGGTGTCATATATATTACACGAGGCTTGCTACCACGTGCCTCTATACCTTCCATAACATGCTGATGTGCAAGGTATATAGGCTCTGCCTGCATAACCATTCCTGCACCGCCACCATAAGGATAATCATCCACATGACCGTGTTTTTCTTTTGTGAAGTCTCTTATATTGGTCGCCTCAATATCAATAAGACCTTTGTCCATAGCGCGTCCCGTTATCGAGGTTGAAAGTCCCTGCATCATCATTTCAGGGAATAATGTCAATATATGAAAATGCATATTGCTACTCCAATCCGTTAATCATCCATTTCTTTGAGTAAATGAACCTTCATAATTCCGGTTTCCATATTAACATCAAGTATACAGTCCTTGATGGCCGGAATGAGTTTCTCCTGCCCGTCATTCATGCCTATAACATAAACATCATTGGCACCGGTTTCCATTACATCTGTAATCTTGCCGATATTGTTACCGTCCTCATCAACAACCGTCATATCCAAAAGATCAGCAACAAAGTACTCATCCTTTTCAAGCTTAACGGCATTTTCTCTATCAACAAATATCTTGCACTGACGAAGCTTCTCCACGTCGTTCATATTATCAAAACCCTCAAACTTGAGGATTACCATATTCTTAAAAAACTTACAACCTGTTGCCTTTGCCGGCACAAGCTGTCCCTTTAACTCAATATAACAATCCTTTAATTTCTTAAATCTGTTATTATCACTCGTTGTAGGATATACCTTAACCTCACCCTTAACACCGTGTGGCGAAGTTATTATCCCTACCTGAAATCTATCTTCCATATCTTATTCCTATCTCTCTTCCATTCCAAATCACAAACTATTTGATTACTTTTTACACATTCTTACCCGCGTCTTATGATTTAATTATATTTTACACTCTCATCCACGCCTTATGAGTGGATTACTTTCTACACACTCTCACCCACGTCTTAAAAGTGGCTATCAAGTGTTACATTCAAAAAAACAGCCTCGTAAATATGCATCTTGTTCTTCAAAAGGACCCTTATAAACCGTCGGTACTTCCAACAACACTTGACGAACGACGTGAGTCGTAGTGTTCGTGCACCTACTTGGTAACGAACACGAAGTGTGAGTTTAGTACCGTTACGCTTTATACGGAGCGAGAGCGCGTCCTACTTGAAGAATAGATGCATATCAACGAGGCGTCCGTTCAAGGATACTACTTGATATCCACAATTACCTTCTTATCACCCTTAGAAGCAGCAGCTTTAACAACTGTACGAATTGACTTGGCAATTCTTCCCTGCTTACCGATAACCTTACCCATATCTTCCTGGGCAACCTTTAACTCAACATAGATAGCATCGTCTTTCGTAGTCTCGACGACGTTGACTTCTTCAGGATGATCAACTAGGGATTTTGCAATCACTTCTACTAATTCTTTCATCTACGAATATCCCCCTTATTTCTCGATTCCTGCCTGCTTCAAAAGCTTAGCAACAGTATCTGTAGGCTGTGCACCGTTTGCAAGCCACTTCTTAGCTGCCTCAGCGTCGATCTTAACTACGCTTGGCTCCTGGTTAGGATCATAAGTTCCGATCTCCTCGATAAATCTACCATCTCTTGGAGAACGTGCATCTGCAACAACAACTCTATAAAAAGGATGTCTCTTATATCCCATTCTCTTTAATCTCATCTTTACTGCCATTCTTTTCACCTCCTTCGTTATTTGTACAAAATGTACTGCTGGTCATATATATGCAATACCCAGTGGGTACTTACATGCTAGAATCCAAACGGCATACGGAAACGTTTGCCTTTCCTTCCACCCATCATGCCTGACATCTGCTTCATCATTTTCTTAGTCTGTTCAAACTGTTTGATAAGTCTGTTAACTTCGCTGATGTCAACACCGGCGCCTTGAGCAATTCTTCTCTTTCTGCTCGGATTGATTATATCCGGATTGCTTCTTTCCTCTTTTGTCATGGAAAGGATGATTGCCTTCGGGCGATTCATTTGTTTCTCATCTATCTCAACATTCTTAAGCTGATTACCCATTCCAGGAATCATGGCAAGCATATCCTGCATACTTCCCATCTTCTCCATCTGCGCAAAACTTTCAAGAAAGTCATTGAAGTCAAATGAAGCCTTGCGGATTTTCTTCTCCATCTCTTTGGCTTTCTCTTCGTCAATAGCTGACTGCGCTTTCTCGATAAGAGACTCAACATCTCCCATACCAAGTATTCGGCTCGCCATACGTGACGGATAGAACTGCTCAAGATCTGAAAGTTTCTCACCCATACCTGCATAGTATATCGGCTTACCTGTTACGGCTCTGATTGAAAGTGCCGCACCACCACGGGTATCACCATCCAACTTGGTAAGGATAACACCATCTATTCCAATCTTATCATTAAAGTTGGTTGCTACATTAACCGCATCCTGACCAGTCATTGCATCGACCGTCAAAATGGTATATGTGACAGCTACATTCTCCTTAATTCTCTGTAACTCATCCATCATCTCTTCATCGACATGAAGACGACCTGCAGTATCAAGGAATACTATCTGTATATTATTCTTAGCCGCATGTTCTACGGCAGCTTTAGCAATATCTACCGGGCTGTGCTGGTCTCCCATAGTAAATACAGGAACTCCTTGCTTCTCACCGTTAATCTCCAACTGCTTAATAGCAGCAGGTCTATATACGTCACAAGCTGTAAGAAGACAACTCTTGCCTTTCTCCTTATACTTACCTGCAAGCTTGGCAACGGTGGTTGTCTTACCTGCACCCTGAAGACCACACATCATGATAACAGTGACTTCATTGGACGGAAGTAACTTAATCTCCTCCGTCTCAGTGCCCATAAGCTTATCCATCTCTTCCTTAACGATCTTAATAACCATCTGTCCGGGATTAAGACCTTTGAGAACTTCCTCACCTACAGCTCTTTCACTAACGGCATTGATAAACTGCTTAACAACCTTGAAGTTAACATCAGCCTCAAGAAGTGCACGTTTAACTTCCTTCATTGCCTCCTTAACGTCAGCCTCGGTAAGCGCACCCTTGCTTCTTAACTTCTTAAATGTATTCTGTAATTTGTCTGAAATGCTTTCAAATGCCATACAAAACCTCCACGTAATAACGTGTTCCTATATCAATAACTTTCGTAAATATCCTTAAATATCTCTTCTATCTCGCTTATCTGGTTCCTTGACTTCTCGTCTTCCATGTTGTGCCACAACTCAGCTGCCAACTCATGAATACGACTTATACGATCCTTTGTCTCGTGAAACTTCTCGACAAGCTTAAGCTTATTCTCGTAATCTTCAAGTATTCCGTCACAGCGCTTAACAAGCTCGAAAACCGCCTGTCTGCTTATGCCTTCGTTAGCGCCTATCTCCGTATAGGACAGGTCATTCAACACATAATCCGAATATATCTGCTTCTGGTGCTCTGTCAACAATTCCCCGTAGAAATCATATAACAAAGCCCGGCGTACATTCTTTTCCACGCTTGCACCACCCTGTAAAACAAAATCCCTTTACGACAACATATGAAAGTATACATAAAAAAACAAAGCCTGTCAAGTGATTTTTTTTGACAGACTTATTTTCTCTCTATTATATGTTTTCCTTCATGTATTTTATATCATCGTTAATCTGGCAAACAAGTTCTTCAACACTACCAAACTTTTCTTCCGGACGTATGAAAAATAACAATTCCGTCTTAACAAAACTTCCATACAAATCACCGGAATAATCTACTATATGGGTTTCAAGACCTATCTGACGCTCTTTTGTAACCGTTGGCTTTACACCAAGGTTGCTTATAGCCATATAAGTAACGCCATCTATTGTAACCTTACTTGCGTACACTCCAAAAGAAGGTATTAACTTATTATCCGGAATTGCCTGATTAATTGTCGGGAAACCTATTGTATGACCCAAATGCTTGCCATGAATAACTTCTCCATATACGAAATACGGATTACCAAGCATTTCATTGGCAACAAAGAACTTACTCTCAAGCATATCTCTGATTGAAGTTGAGCTTACAACATGTCCATGAAGTGTCTTTTTGGTAAGAGCAAAAACCTCAAAACCATATTGTTCTCCGAGTTCTTTCAACACTCCGACATTACCGCTTCTACCTTTGCCAAAGTGAAAATCCTCACCTACATATATTGATTTGACGCCAAGTTGTTCTACCAATATGTTGCAGACAAAATCCTCCGGCGACATAATCGCAAACTCCTCCGTAAAAGGATACTCCAAAAGAACATCCACACCAAGTTCCTCAAAATAATGAGCCTTCTCTTCCGATGTATATATTACTTTGTTAAGTCCACCCGATAAAACCGATGCAGGTGTACTTCCAAAAGTAAATACAAGTGCAGTTCTTCCTGCTTCCTGTTCTTGTTTAAGCCCATTTATAAGCAACTGATGTCCAAGATGGATTCCATCAAACTTACCAAGCGCTATCGAAGTATTATCTGTATGAAATTGTATTGCTTCTTTACCTTGTAAATATAACATTTTCTTTAACCCATTAATTCTCACAAAAACATCTTCCAAGCCTTCAGGCAATGTACAGATTGGTCATATCTGTATATTGCAGTAAATGTCTTGTCACTATCATAGACAATGTAATCGTTGTTATCTTCGCCTTCCGGTTTGGTTATCTTTTTGCCATCATCATAACAAAACAGTTCTTTATACGACAACACGTTACCATTCTTAAGCTTCTTGTCTCCGCTTTCATCAGCACAGACACGAATCCCCTTTGGGAACACAGCAGCAACTGGTATTATATGATCATTTATTGTGTTATTTTTTACCATAGTTTCTATATCATCAAGCTTTATTGCATTATCAAGTTCAAATCGCAAGCCACTGTCCTCAATATTGACACTGCTTCTTACAAGACTGTCCATTATGCCGCCACACCCAAGCTTATCACCTATGTCGCGACACAGACTTCTTATATACGTTCCTTTACCGCAGGATACGGAAAAAGTCACATATGGAAGATTAATCTCTTTGATTTCTATATCGTGGATGATAACTCTTCTAGGTTTTCTTTCTATCTCTATGCCTGCTCTTGCAAGTTCATAGAGCTTCTTGCCATCTACTTTGATAGCTGAATACATCGGCGGTATCTGATCATATTCACCAACAAAAGAAAGAACGGCTCTTGAAACCTCCTGTTCAGAAACCGTTACTTCACTCTGACTAAGCACCTTACCTGAACTATCTTCAGTATCAGTTGTCATTCCTAACCTAAGAACTGCATCATAACGCTTGTCCTTGTCAGTTAATATATCGCACAACTTAGTTGCTTTGCCAAGACATACAACGAGCACTCCTTCCGCATCAGGATCAAGTGTGCCCGTATGTCCTATCTTTTTTTGTTTTAAAATCCCTCTAAGTCTGGCAACCACATCAAATGAAGTATAGCCCTTTTCTTTATATACGTTTATAACTCCATTATACATCGCAGTTCTCCAATCTTATTCAAATATGTTATTTTGAAGCCTTATCCAGCTGTTCCTTAATAAGCTCTGTAACCTTCAAAATAATCGTATCCTTGTCGCCCTCTATCTCGCAACCGGAAGCTTTGACATGTCCTCCACCGCCGAACGCACATGCAACAAGGTTAACATTTACAATATCATTAGACCTTAATGAACACTTGAATTTCCCCTTCTTGGGATATTCATACATCCAAAGTGCAGCCTCAACACCCTCGGTAATTCGAAGAGCATCAACAACTCCATCAGTATCTAAGTTAGTAGCATTATTCTCATCGAAAACTTCCTTCGTAAGACATGACACAATTACTTTTCCATCAAACATTAAAAATGCTTCTTCTAACGCTTTGGCAAGCATTTTGTTTTGTTTAAAAGTCTTTTTGTAAAATGTTCCATCAATTATAAACGCACTGCGTGCGCCTTTTTCAATTAGAACACCGGCAATTTCCATAGTTTGTCTTGTCGTGTTGGTATATTTGAAAACACCCGTATCGTGTACTATTCCAAGATACAAACACTCGGCACACTCTGTTCCTATCTTGTCTGTTTCAAACAAGGTGAACAGCGCCTCTGCCGCCGCACTGCAATCAGTCTTTAAGAAACAAACATCTCCAAAACCTTCATTGCTTATATGGTGGTCAACACACATTGTACGCTTGGCTGTATGGTAATAAGTTACAAACTCACCGTGTCTGTCCAAATCACCGCTATCTATGGAAATGCATAAATCATACGTCTTATCCTGCTTTGTATGTAATATCTTGTCGGCGCCTCTAAGAAACGCAAATTCAGGTCTAAATGAATCCAGATAAATATCAATCTCTTTATCAGGATAATTGTCAATAACATAATTATACACACCAAGACATGACCCGACGCAATCCCCGTCAGGTCGCATATGTCCAAGCAAAACTATAGAATTGGCATTTTCAATCTCTCTTAAAAAATCGTTCATTGTGCTCCCCATTTTTACACGTTAACAATTACGCTTCTTCATCCTCGGTATCATCGCTATGCTCGCCTATAACATCATCAATCTTTTTTGACATGTTAATAGCATACTCGATTGATTCGTCGAGATAAAAACTAAGTTCCGGTGTATTACGAAGATTAAGTCCCGAAGCAAGCTGACGTCTGATATAGCCGGATGCACTCCTAAGACCTTCTATAGTTGACTTCTTTGCATCATCGTCACCAAAAACGGATATATACACCTTGCACTCCTTAAGATCAGGGGTAACATTTACCGATGTAACCGATGTCATTGGCGCAATTCTCGGATCCTTAATTCCGTATGAAATTATCTGAGAGAGTTCTTTCAAAACTTCTCCGTTAATTCTTGTATTCTTAATACTTTTATGTTTCATATTACTCCTATCGTGGTACCTCAACCATCTCATAAGCCTCTATCTGATCGTCTTCCTTAAGATCGTTGAAATCCTCAAGTACGATACCACACTCGAAGCCGTTCTTAACTTCCTTGGCATCATCCTTGAAACGCTTAAGTGATGCGAGAGGTCCTTCATAAATCTGCTCTTCATCTCTTGTTACTCTTACAGACGAACCTCTTCTGATAAGTCCATCAAGTACGAAACAACCTGCAATTGTACCAACACCTGATGCCTTAAACGTCTGACGAACGATAAGATGGCCTGTTACTTTCTCCTCGAATATAGGATCAAGCATACCCTTCATAGCACTCTCAATATCTGAGATTGCATCGTAAATAACCTTATAAAGTCTAAGGTCAACTTTCTCTCTATCGGCAACATCTTTAGCCTGGGCGTCCGGTCTTACATTGAAACCAATGATAATTGCGTTTGAAGCAGACGCAAGTATAACGTCCGATTCATTGATTGCACCAACACCGGCATGAATAACCTTGATAACAACTTCTTCGTTAGTAAGTTTAAGAAGACTCTGCTTAACAGCCTCAACTGAACCCTGAACATCTGCCTTAACGACAATGTTAAGCTCTTTCAAGTTGCCGGCCTGAATCTGTGAATACAAATCATCAAGTGACATTTTAGCCTTAGTCTCTGCAACAAGTTTCTCTTTTTCAACTGTTACATAAGTTTCAGCCATTGCTCTGGCTTCTTTTTCGTTCTTGGTTGCAACAAATATATCACCTGCAGCAGGAACGTCATGAAGTCCCAATATCTCAACCGGTGTGGAAGGTCCTGCTTCAGTAACCTCAACACCCTTATCATTTATCATGGCTCTTATATGTCCATAAGCCTTACCTACTGAAATAGTCTCGCCCTTCTTAAGAGTACCCTTCTGTACAAGAATTGTAGCTACAGAACCACGACCTTTGTCGATCTCGGCCTCGATAACTATACCTCTTGCCTTTCTGTTAGGGTTAGCCTTAAGTTCAAGTACCTCAGCAGTAAGAAGAATCATTTCAAGAAGGTTATCAATACCTTCTTTTGTATGTGCCGATACAGGACAGAATACTGTAGATCCACCCCAGTCTTCAGCAACAAGCTCATATTCCATAAGCTCCTGCTTAACTCTGTCAACGTTAGCACTTTCCTTATCTATCTTGTTAACAGCAACAATAATCTCGATACCTGCAGCCTTTGCATGGTTAATAGCCTCTATTGTCTGTGGCATAACACCGTCATCGGCAGCAACTACAAGAATAGCAATATCTGTTGACTGAGCACCACGCATACGCATAGCAGTAAACGCCTCATGTCCCGGTGTATCTAAGAATGTAATCTGCTGTCCGTTAACATCAACTGTGTACGCACCAATATGCTGAGTAATTCCTCCGGCCTCACCTGATGTTACAGAAGTTTCTCTGATTGCATCAAGAAGTGAAGTTTTACCGTGGTCAACGTGACCCATTACGCAGACAACCGGTGGACGCTCCTTCATAAGTGATTCATCTTCCTCTTCCTCACGAAGCATTTCCTCAATTACATCAACCTTAACTTCTTCTTCAGCAATGCAGTTATACTCAAGAGCAATCTCTGCAGCCTTGTTGAAATCAAGATCTGTATTAACCGTAACCATCTCTCCTGCAAGGAACAACTTCTTAATAAGCTGTGATACAGGTGTCTTTAACTTATCTGCAAGATCCTGAACGGAAAGTACCTCAGGAAGTTCGATTGTACGAATTACCGGTTCTTCCGGCTCCTTTGGTTTAGGCTTTTGTACCGGTTTTGTTACCGGCTTTGTGCCCTTAACTGTAAAATGCTCATTCTTCTTGCGACTTCTCTTTCTGCTATCGCCATCTTCAAACTGTGAAGTTTTCTCTCTTTCCTTCTTATCTTTATGACGATCCATACGATCTCTGTCCATAGAAGCACGATCCATAGGTGCAGGTATAGATATTCTTTCTCTATCCTCTCTTCTTCCGCCGTCTCTTCTACCATTGTTGTTAAAATCTCTTCTATCGCCTTGTGGACGGTTTGGTCTGTCACCCTGTGGTCTTCCCTGTCTATCACCCTGTGGACGATTGCCGAAATCCCTTCTATCGCCTTGCGGACGATTCGGTCTGTCACCCTGTGGTCTATTACCAAAATCTCTTCTATCACCCTGTGGACGATTCGGTCTGTCACCCTGTGGTCGGTTCGGTCTGTCTCCCTGCAGTCTCATTGGACGATCGCCTTGCGGACGGTTCGGTCTGTCACCCTGTGGTCTCATCGGACGATCTCCCTGTGGACGAGCCGGTCTATCTCCCTGTGGTCTCATCGGACGATCTCCCTGTGGACGAACCGGTCTGTCTCCCTGCGGTCTCATTGGACGATCTCCCTGTGGACGAGCCGGTCTGTCTCCCTGTGGACGAGCCGGTCTGTCTCCCTGTGGTTTAACAGACTTTTCATCTGCCTTTTTATTATCTGCTACAGGAGCCTTTTTAACTTCCGCAGCTTTAGGTTTTGCCGAAAAACGTGCCTTAACCTTTTCAGCATCTTCATCTGTAATAGAACTCATATGGTTCTTAACTTCTATTCCGTTCTTTTTAAGTACTTCTATTAATTCTTTGCTATCTTTTCCTAAAGTTTTAGCTAATTCGTATACTCTGACTTTTGCCAAATCTTACACCTCCAAATTATTAAAACAATCAATTTGCCCAACAACAGCCTTTGCAAGTCCCTCATCGATAACAGCAAGGTTTGCCCGAAACTCTTTCCCGCATGCATTACCAAGACTGTTCTTATCTGCAAAAAATCTGATTGCAACGTGATAGTAATCACACATGTTCTGAAACTTTTTCTTTGTATTGTCCGATGCATCATCGGCAACAATTACAAGATATGCCTTGCCTTCTTTCACGGCTTTTTCAGTTGAAAACTCACCTGTTACTGTCTTACCCGCCTTTGTGGCTATAGAAAGCATTGACAACGCTTTATTCTGTTTCAAGGTCTATCAGCTCCTTTTCCAAACTCTCATATATCTCCGGTGAAATACTCATTTTAAATGATCTTTCCAATCCCTTCGACTTAACTGCTTTTTCCAAACACATCTTATCCTTATGGATGTAAGCCCCTCGACCATTTTCTTTACCTGTCAAGTCAAGCTTGATAACATTATCCTTTGTCTTGACTACTCTTATCATATCCTTCTTAGAAATCATTTCGCCACAACCGACACATTTTCTAAGTGGAATACTTTTTGCCATACTATCACATCCTTACATTATACTACCAAATGCTGTAATAAATGAGCTTTCTACTTATCACTCTCTTCATCTGATGCATAATCATCATATTCTTCGTCTGAATACTCCTCGTCAGAATACTCATCATTGTACTCCTCATCAGCGTATTCACCGTCATAATTCTCATCAGAATACTCGCCATCATACTCTTCGTCTGAATATTCGCCGTCATACTCCTCGTTGTAATCATCCCATTCTTCATCAGAATACTCATCATACGAATCTTCACTATAACCGTATGCTTCTTTTGCCTGAGATGCACTCTTGATATCAATCTTATATCCTGTAAGTCTTGCAGCAAGTCTTGCGTTCTGTCCCTCTTTTCCGATTGCAAGAGAAAGTTTGTCATCAGGAACAACAACGCGTGCGCTCTTCTCTTCCTCGTCAACAACTACCGACAAAACTTCTGAAGGGCTAAGTGCATTCTCGATGTAAATAGCCGGATCTTCATTCCATGTAATAATATCAATTTTCTCGCCGAACAAATCATCAACGATATTGTTAACTCTGTTACCGTTCTTACCTACGCAAGCACCAAGTGCATCAACGTTAGGATCATTTGACCAGACAGCAATCTTTGAACGAGAACCCGGTTCTCTTGAGATTGACTTAATCTCTACTGTACCATCTGCGATTTCAGTTACTTCTTTCTCTAACAATCTCTTAACGAGGTCTTTGTGTGTTCTTGAAACAATAACTCTAGGTCCTTTTGCACCTTTGTTCTTTTTCTTGTTGCCGTCCTTGTCAGCACCCTCCTGATTATCAGTAGCCTGCTCCTTAACGCCAACAATATAAAGTTTAATTCTATCCTTTGGACGATAATGCTCTGTTTTTACCTGTTCGCTCTCCATAAGCATAACATCCATCTTATCATCAATATTAACAGCGATGTTCTTGCCTACATATCTCTGCACAACACCGGTAACAACATCTTTCTCTTTGCTGTAGAAATAATCAAAAAGCATCTGCTTCTCCTGCTCTTTAATTGTCTGAACAATGATATTTCTTGCGTTCTGAGCGGCAATTCTTCCAAAGTTTTTAGGCTGAATTGCAATCTGAACAGTATCTCCAACTTTGTTTTTCTTGCTAATCATCTTTGCTTCTTCAAGAGATATCTCCATTGTGCTGTCTGTTACTTCTTCAACAACCTCTTTCTCTGCAAAAACTTCAATCACGCCTGTATCTCTGTTCATATGAACTGTGATATTGTCATTCTTACCAAAGTCCTTCTTATATGCCTCAAATATACCTTTCTCAATTGATTCAATAATTACGTCTTTTGATATTCCTTTCTCCTTCTCAAGTAGATCTAAAGAAAGCATTAATTCTGTCATTTTTCCAATTCCTCCTTATAATAAATATATTTTTTTATATTAATTGCTTAAAATTCAATTGCTGGTCGAACCAAAGCAATGTTACTCCTGTCAATAACCACGGTATTATCATCATCCATGAGTACTGTTATCGTATGGCTGTCATAGCTTTCAAGTTCCGCCTCAAACTCTTTTGTTTTTGTTCCGTCAAGCGTCTTATAAAGCTTTATCTCCAACATACTTCCAAGTTTACGCTCAAAATCCTTATCTTTTTTGAGCGGTCTAAGTAGTCCCGGAGAACTAACCTCAAGAATATAAGCATCCTTAATTTCTTTGTCATACTCATCAAGTAACGGGCTCAACTGTCTGCTGATATCTACGCAATCGTCAATATTGATACCACCTTCTTTGTCAGCATATACCCTCAAATAATATGACGAACCTTCTTTGACATATTCAACATCCACTAACTCAAATCCACCTGCATCAATAATCGGTGTTACAAGTTTGGTGCACACGTCCTCAATTTCTTTTTTTGTCATACACTAACCTTTCATGTTTCCGTATTAACAGAAATCATACATGTAAAGAGAGTGGACAAATTGCCCACTCTCTTCCAAATCAATATGTTACTCTGATACAATAGCACTTTTTATTATAAAATGCAAGGTTTTTATTAAAATACTTTTATTTGTTAATATAATTAACAGATTTGCCCGCTCCTACAACGACAGCCTCTATGGCATTAGGTGAAACAATAGCACGAATACCTGTACTTTCCTCAATAAGTCTGTCAATTCCGCTAATCAGACAACCGCCACCTGTAAGAACAATACCATGTTCAGCAATATCAGCAACGAGCTCTGGAGGTGAAATCTCCAAAACATTGTGTACAGTATCAAGAATCTGTGATGTAACCTCGGCAAAGGCCTCGATTGTCTCTTCAGAAGAAACAATTATTCTTGCCGGGAATCCCGTAACCAAGTCTCTTCCCTTGACTTCCATTGTCACAGGCTCCTCTCTTGGATATACCGTTCCAATATTCATCTTAATTCTTTCAGCAGTCGGCTCACCTATAAGAAGATTATATGTACGTCTGATGTACTTAATCATTGCTTCATTATAATCATCACCGGCAACCTTAAGAGAATTACTCTCAACAATACCACCCAGTGAAATAACAGCAACATCAGTAGTTCCACCACCGATATCTACTATCATAGTACCTCTCGGCATTGAAATATCAACATCAGCACCAATAGCAGCAGCTATAGGTTCTTCCATTATATCAACATGTTTGGCACCTGTGTTATATACGGCGTCTTCAACAGCTCGACGCTCAACTTCTGTAACACCACTCGGAACACACACGCATATTCTCGGTCTTGAAAACATTCTCTTCTTCTGCATAGCAGTTTCAATATATGCTTTCAACATTCTTTCTGTTACCGTAAAATCAGAAATAACGCCCTGCTTAAGCGGACGGATAACTTCTATATTATCAGGTGCTTTTCCCATCATTTCTTTTGCTCTATGACCAATAGCAACCAGTCTCTTGCTCTTTTTCTCAAACGCAACAACAGAAGGCTGATTGATAACTATTCCTTTACCTTTAACATAGACTAAAACATTAGCTGTTCCCAAATCTATGCCTATATCCATATCAAACATTCTTTTCTCCTCCGTAAATCACACAATTCACACTTACATCATCATAACAAAAAATACAGAAAAAACAATACCTTAATTGCTTTTTCTGTATTTTTGTTAAAAATTGTCATCTACTTGACTATTCAAAATCACTTGCAATAAGCTTATGCTCCTGCTCACCGGATGTCAATTCTCTGTTATGCGCCTTTGAAACAGCGTTGTCAACAAACTTGAGTACTCTGTCAAGGTTACCGCTTTCAACCTCTTGCATTCTACGTCTCAAACTTCGTTCAGCATCAGGCTCACACGGATAACCCAAATCTTTCGCATGATTCTTGGAGATCTCAAGTACATCAACATCGGTAATTCTGTGTACCTGTATCAAATGCTTGAACTGACTTGATATAACAACATTATCCTTAAATATCTTTGATAACGTATCAATCTGACCGGTCATAATTACCACAACATCATTACTTGAATCATTTACCATACGATATATTTCATCAAGCTTTTCAGGTGTAATCACTCCTGCATTTTCTACAACAAGGCATCCACCCTGTAATTTTCCGATAGCATCTGAAATGTTAGCACGATTAAGAGCTCCTGCTTTAATCTTTGCAATTGTTTTGGTCTTACAGATTCCCATAGCATAAAAACTTCTTGCGAAATCTTCAGCTATAGTCGTTGTTCCGAAACCATATTGTCCAAGAATAACTATGTTTCTAGGTTCTGATGGATTCTCGCTAATATATTTGATTGTATCTGTAATCTGTTCACTCACTGAATCAACAGACAGATACTTACCAAGATACTGTTCTGCGCCCACCGGAAGATTGAAATCTGTCGCAGACGGTTTTGCCTGAGCAGCAGGCTTTTCTTCAGGCGCACTCTGATGTTGCACCGCCTCCAAAGCAATTCGCGCTTCCTCAGCCTTTCTTGCAGCTTCTTCTGCAAGTTTCTGATACTCCTCAGCTTTGCGTCTTGCCTCTTCTTCAGCTTTACGTCTTGCTTCTTCTTCCTCTGCCTTACGTCTTGCTTCCTCTTCAGCCTTACGTCTTGCTTCCTCTTCAGCCTTACGTCTTGCTTCCTCTTCAGCCTTACGTCTTGCTTCTTCTTCCTCTGCCTTACGTCTTGCTTCCTCTTCCTCTGCCTTACGTCTTGCTTCCTCTTCAGCCTTACGTCTTGCTTCTTCTTCCTCTGCCTTACGTCTTGCTTCCTCTTCAGCCTTACGTCTTGCTTCTTCCTCTGCTTTACGTCTTGCTTCTTCCTCAGCTTTACGTCTTGCTTCTTCCTCAGCCTTACGTCTTGCTTCCTCTTCAGCCTTACGTCTTGCTTCTTCCTCAGCTTTACGTCTTGCTTCCTCTTCAGCCTTACGTCTTGCTTCTTCCTCTGCCTTACGTCTTGCTTCTTCTTCCTCAGCTTTACGTCTTGCTTCCTCTTCAGCCTTACGTCTTGCTTCTTCTTCCTCAGCTTTACGTCTTGCTTCTTCTTCCTCAGCTTTACGTCTTGCTTCTTCCTCAGCCTTACGTCTTGCTTCCTCTTCAGCTTTTATTCTTGCTTCTTCCTCTGCCTTACGTCTTGCTTCCTCTTCAGCTTTTACTCTTGCTTCTTCAGCTTTGCGTTTTGCCTCGTCATCATTATTAGAATATATATCCTCTTTTGACAAGAACGATAACTCATCATCATCATCGTCATCATCATCAAAATCTATATTGTATGCACTCTGAACATCATTGGTGTCAACCGGTCTCTGTCTTACAGGAACAACGCTTATAAGGTTTCCGTTATCATCTACCGGTGAATTTTTCTTAATTGTATTCTCAACCGTAACTTTCTGAGGTGTAGCACCTACATCACTCCAGCCGGATACATTCTCATTATCTGTTGTTCCCCATCCTTCATTGCCATCTTCTACAATGATTGTATTGCCTTCATCAACAACCTGTATCGGTTCCGGAACAAGCTTATGCAAATTCGATGTTTCATCAGGAGCAACAGCAACACCACTCATAGATTTCTCTACTGCAGCATTAATTGCATCGGTATTAAGAGTGACTGTACTTTCCTCTACATTAGAATTGCTACCCAAACCTGCGGTAACATCAATGCCCAATCCGCCGCCAAGGCCACCGCCTAAACCTTCGCCAAGGCCGCCACCAAGACCACCGCCAAGGCCAACATCAGATAAACTTGCCTGTCCTCTATGAGGATCATTTAATGTAGGTCCCGTCGTTTCCTGAGCAACAGAAAGACCACTGCCAAGACCACCCAAACCGCTTTCCGATTTTTCCGGTTCAGGCTTAATCGGTTCCGGAGTTGCCGGCTTTGCTTCTGCCGGTTTTTCCCCTGCAGCCTTTAATCCTTCAAGTTTTTGTCTTCTTTTTTCTTCTATAGCAGCCATTTCCTCCGGCGAAATCATTCGATATGCCGGTTTTGATTCATCCTGTTTCTTATTATTAGATGAAGGCGTCGGCTTTGGTGTTGCTTTTACGGCGCCACCATTCTTCGCCTCTTTTTCTTTTTCAACCTGCGCTCTAATCGCAGCAATTAATGCTTCTGTCTGATCCATATTCTTCTCCTGCACCCGCCTTTCAGCTTCAATCTTGGCCTCTTCTTCCGCTCGGAATTGAGCCCTTCTTTCTTCTTCCTGCTTCATAGCAGCAATTCTTCTTGCATGCTCAGCAGCAAGTTCCGGGTTATTTTTAAGCTCTTCTTCTTCGAGCTTTTGTTGTTCTCTTGCGCGTCTAGCAGCGTCTCTTTGTTCAAACGCCAGAGCCCTTTGCCTCATCATTTCCTGCTGTTCTGCTAATGCTTTTTTTGCAGCGGAAACTTCATCTTCCTTTTTTACCTGGCTTTCTGCATTCCCCCCGGATGCCGAGCCACTATATGAGTTTTGTCCTGCGGCAGAATTGTTTTGACTGCCACCACCTTTTAATTGAATAGCCATGCCCCATCATCTACTTTCTTTCAAATCTAGTAAACCTTTGACCATATAATCGGTCAGTATAATCCTGACTCTAAGCAAATCCCTGTTAGAAAGTATATCAATAGCACTTTCTTCTTCAGGCACATCATCTGTAAAGTCACTACTATATCCACAACCCTCAACGTCATCATTATCATAAGATGATGTTTCAGACTTCCATATCGAATCCTGATAGAAACTATCTTCCTGCACATCCTCAGCATGTTCAAAGTTGTCAACTTCCTCAGCTACCACAGGTGCCTCAGTCTCTGCAACCTCCTCAACTGTCACAGGCGTCTCAGTCTCTGCAACTTCCTCAACTGCCACAGGCGTCTCGGTCTCTGCAACTTCCTCAACCGTTACAGGCGCTTCTGTCTCTGCAGCTTCCTCAACCGTTACAGGCGCTTCAGTTTCCGCAACCTCTTCAACCGCTACAGGCGTCTCAGTTTCTGCAACTTCTTCATACTTATGAAGAATAGATTCTTGTATCATTTCGCCGCTTGGCGTTACTGAATCAACGTCAGGAGCAATGTCATCAAAATCTAAAACAGATTCCTTGGCAAAAATATCTTTAACAGAATACTCCGTATCTTGTATATCAGCTACAACATCATCAGCATTGAGACTTTCGATATACTCATTAAATGTATAATCGTCAACCTCAAAGCCATGATTATTATAACTTGAAGCCGACTCAAACCCTCGCGAGTTCTCACCCGTGTAGAATTCTTTATTATCAATCATTCTATGAAGAATCTCTGCTGCTTCCGGAGTATCTAATTCCATCATGTCGTCAACATCCGACTGAACAACAGATATAAAACCAAGTGATTCAAGCGGCTTTTCTTCTTCATCTTTTTCATCATTTATATCAGCGAGATACTTAGCCTTGAGTTCGTTAAATGATACACTCGCAATAGTTTCCTTCTCTGTCTGATTATCAATAATTTCCTCTTCTGCTTCTTCTTCAACAGGTTCTTCTTTCTTCTCTTGAAGTTTGAGAGAAGCCTCAAGCGCTTCAAGCTCAATTCTTTCTTGCTCTTCTTTCTTCGCTTCAATCTCTTGAACTTCTTCAGCAGACATAGCTTCCAAAGAATCCGGAATCAAAGCATCCAATTCTTCGTTGGTAACAACTTCTCCAACAGCTCTCTTCGGTGGTTCAAGAACGCTTTCAATAATACCATCAACAAATTCTTCATTGAGATCGGATGACTTTTCGGTAGCTTTTGCTGTACCAACTGCATCTCCTATTGTATCAGTAGCCTTCTTGACATTATCTATAACAGAATCGGTAACATTCTTAACCTGTTTCTTTGCTTTTTCTGCATCTATCGACACATTCTTAGCAACCTGTTTTGCCGACTCTCTAATCGACTCTTTATCCACTTTTCTTGAAAGCAGTTTATCAAGAGCCGCCTCTCTTTCCTTCTTAACCGCCTCTTCATCAACTTCAGGCTTTTCAGTTTCAACAGAAACTTCCTCTTCCTTGTTCTCAGGCAGTATTTCTTGTGTATCTTCCGGCGTATTCTTCTTGTTCTTTTTCTTAGAGGCCTTCTTGTTCTTTTGCTTCTTTTCTTTAATCGGCTTAACGTCCATAGCATCAGCATCATCAGCCTCAACCATGATCTTAGCCTCCGGTGGATACATTCTCAAATGATCAGCTTCAAGTAAGCTGTCTTCCTTCTCTATGAGTTCGCCGTAAAGTTCCTTATTCTCTGGAACTTCTTCTCTCGGAAAAACATAAAAATATTCATCAACATCAAGTTTGTCGTCAATATATTCAATTACCGGCTTAATATAATCAGATTCCTTAAAGTTCTCAAGGATATACTGACTTTCCTCCAAAGCCTTATCCTTACGGTCAAGCTTATCATAAAGGAGTACCGCCTCGAAGTTCCATTTGTCATCCGGCATATTCTCAAGTATCGGTATTAAAATCGACGCAAGTTCCTTAATGTCGGTACCTGTAGCCTTCTTATAAGTATATTCAACATAGTCCTTGGTTATATCATCATCTGTCGAGTAAAAAAGATATTGTTCATAATACTTCTTTGCTCTTGAGAAGTAACCTAATTCCAAATGAAGCATAATGATATCAGCAAGGATTCTCGTACCCTGCGGAGCCATCTCGTGTGATCTTAACAATGTTCTCCACGAATCGAAATATCTTTTATTCTCTCTGAATATCTCTCCGCTTATTCTCAAAAACTGCGGATTGATTGACTTATCCAAATCCTGCGTATCTAATATTTCTAATGCTTCTGCATATTTTTTCTGTTCTGCTAATTCTTTGATTTGATTGATACTGGATATGCTAATACCTGTACTCACAAAATGTCACCTCATAAATCTCACACTATTTCTAGTTTACCATAATGTAAAATCTTTGACAATATAAAACAACTAATTATTCCAAAGCAAAGACCTCCAACATGTGCAGCGTTATTAACTCCACCCGTTGAATAACCGTAATATATGGTCATTGCCACCAAAAGAAGTAATCTTCTTGGTGTGAGATTCTCTTCCCCCGAAGGATTAAATATCAAAAAAACTATAAGAGCGCCAATCACTCCGAATATCGCACCGGATGCACCGGCACTCACAACGTCCTCACCTGTTTTATTATAATGCCACAACGACACAACATTACCGGCAATTCCGCTTCCAAAATATATAATTATGTAGGCCAAATGACCTACTCTTCTTTCAAGTTCACAGCCTGCATATGTCAACAAAACCATGTTGTTCGCCAAGTGCGAAAAACCAAAATGTAAAAACATTGCAGTAATAAGTTCATAATACCTGCCGTTCATAAATGAATTGTACGACATAGCACCCATTCGCAACATTATATCTGCATCATATGTTGCAAACAAATTGCCATTATATATCATAACAGCAGCAAAAAAAATCAGATTGACAGCAACTATTATAGTATTAACAATCGTAAGTCTAAATGTTGCCGAATTATCTTCCATTGTTAATCAGTCCTTACAATGCCAGAAAAGCGACTGAACAAATGAATCCAGCCACTTTTCTTTGGCGTAAATGTCATATAATCTAATAATTAATTCTCAAATACTTTTAATACTTTATCAAGAACAGTGTCTGTCATGTCACCTCTTGTCTTCTCATACTGAAGTCCTGACTCCATAATCTCAAGAAGTTCCATACGATACTTGGCATCAATCGCACCCTTCTTAATATATTCCATAAGAATATCCTTCATAGCAGATACATTAGGAAGTCCCTTCATACGATTGGTCATTTCCTCATAGTTAAATCCGATATTAACCTTAAGGTCGTCCTCTTTACGTCCGCAAATAGCACATTCCTCATCACCGGCAGCATTGATATAACCACAGTTACAAATCCATGTTGTTCCGTCTGACTTATATCTTTCTACTGCATCACGGCCTCTCTTCTCTTTGAGAGCATCTAAACTTCTCTTAGACATTGTAATATCGATAGGCTCTGCATCCGGTGCAAATACACCTTTCTCAGTAACATACTTCTTAACGTATACCTTGACGTCCTTGATAAGAGGAATGTCCTTCATTGCAAGCTTACATTCAACGAAATCAGCCTTCAACTTAGTAACATTGTTCTTCTCGAATACGAAGTCAATTCCCTGAATCAACATTCTCTCACCATAGAAGTTGGTGAGCTCGATATCACATCTAACAGTTTTGATTTCGTCCTGATTGTAATTATAGAACACCGGCGAAATCTTAACCACATTGTCCTCACCTGCAAGAGTTATCTCTACCGGTCTTGGCATCAACAGATTGTAATAGTTACTTACATAAATCTTGGATGTGATAACCTTATGTATCGGTGCTTTTTTCTTGATAACAACCGCTGTACCTGAAGCGACTGTACCAACTGAACCACCCGAAAAATTAGTGTAATTAAGTTCCACACCAACGAGTGCATTAGCACCTTTTTTCTCTGCAACCTTGATAAGATTCTCGATTGCATTCTCACTTGCGTTCTCCAACTTATTAGTAAATGCTGTACTTTCCTGAGTTGTAAAATCCGCAAGGTTTGACGATAAGTCTTTGAAGAAGTTTGAGCTAAGTGCTATCTGACCATTAACAAAGCCAAGATACTCAACGATGTCATAACCTTCAAAGTTACTTCCTGACGTCAACATTATTTCTCCCATTTCATAAAACCTCCCAAACCAAAAAGTCTTTTAACAGTATACCACATTTCGAGCTTTTAACAAAGCACTTTTTATAGAAAAAGTTAAGTTTTTTCACTTTTTTTGTATAAAATAACCATTTAATTTTTCCCCATAAAAAAACAGCACATATCTTGTGCTGTCTCTTATACAAACCACCAAATCTAGCCTATTTGCTTCGGATTGGAATTCTCGTATTTGTAGAAATAATATTCTATATCAAAATATGTATGCTCATCACTATCGGCCGTCACCTTCCAATCCGGTGATTCATCAAGATTTGGGAAATACTTATCGGCGTTATAAGCATAATCAACTTTGGTAATATGTGCTGTGTCACAATAAGGATATAACATCTCGTAAATACTCTCGCCACCAATGATGAAAATATCATCAGAATCATACTTGCTAAGCTCTTCAAAAAGTTCCTCTAACGAATGTACAACGGTTGCATCTTTGACCTTATAATCCGGATTGCGCGATAATATAATGTTCGTTCTGCCTTTAAGAGGAAGTCCACCCGGGAACTCGTCTAACGTCTTTCTTCCAAGAACGACCACATGTCCCATCGTAGTTTCTCTGAAAAACTTCTGATCCTCCGGAATTCTTACCAACAACTTGTTACCGTTACCAATTGCCCAATTCTTATCTACTACTGCTATTAATTGCATATCTAATCTCCTAACAAAACCCTACTGCTATACAGCAATAGGGATATTCTTAATCTGCTCTCCTGCTTTGTATTCTCCGATAATCAAATCATCGGTTGTAAAATCATAAAAATCCTTCACATCAGGATTGAGCGAAAACGTCGGTGCCGGATAAGGTGTTCTTGTTATCAACTCTTTGACGATGTCAATATGTCTGTCGTAAATGTGCGCATCAGCGATTACGTGAACAAGTTCACCGACCTCCATATCACACACCTGTGCAAGCATATGTATAAGCACCGCATATTGAACAACATTCCAATTATTCGCTGCAAGTATATCCTGCGAACGCTGATTCAATATACCATTAAGAGTTAACTTATCGTGACCTTCTTTCTTGGTTACATTAAATGTCATACTATACGCACATGGATACAGATTCATTTCAGAAAGATCAGCATGCACATAAATATTAGTCATTATTCTTCTGCTGAACGGATTATTCTTAAGGTCATAAATAACCCTGTCAACCTGATCCATCATACCTTCTTTGTATTTATGTTTGACCGACATCTGATAACCATACGCCTTACCGATTGAACCATTCTCATCAGCCCATTCATCCCAAACATGGCTCTTCAAATCATTGATGTTGTTCGACTTCTTCTGCCATATCCACAACATTTCATCTACTGCCGACTTAATGTAAGTCTTACGAAGTGTAAGTGCAGGAAACTCCTTGCTCAAATCATATCTGTTAACAACACCAAACTTCTTAATCGTGTATGCAAAAGTTCCATCCTCCCACTTAGGACGAACCTTCTCATTCTCAGTACTGCATCCATTCTCAATGATGTCAGTACACATATCTATGAATAACTTGTCAGCATAACTCATTACAACATATCCTCTTTTTCTCTTGATAAAATTGATTACGCGCTTTCATCAACGCGATTACCCTTAGCCGCCTCCTGTTCGAAAGCTTTCTGGTTCTGGCTGTATGGATCTTTCTTATACGTCTTCATCAGTGTCGTAGTTGTACCCCCGGAAATATACACTCTTCCGCACTCAGGGCAAACCGCCGTATGAAGCTTAACCGTAGATGACACAAGTTCCTTGTCTTCCTTGTTACCCTCTGCAATAGCATTGGAAACATGCTCCTGTTCATGAGAACGAACCTTGGCATAGGATTCCTCAGGGTCAATATGTCCTCCGGTCTTAAATGATACCATCTCATCGGAACCATCCTGATATCTTCTGTTCTTACAGGTCTGGCATTCCACTGGCTTAACTTTTTCAGAGGAAAATACTGTATTATCGGTGTTAACCGGCGTAACACGACCCACGTTCGAATATGGTATTATATAACGATCACTCATTCCTACGGGATTCATAGTATTCTCACTCCTTTCTACGCATTATCCACAAGTGCACAAATCAAGCCCATGTTATACGTTATATTTTACTACAAAATATAGGCTCTTGCAAGCATTATTGTCTTGCATGCAGGCCAAAAATTATATATAATGACTCTATATTGGGTTTTTATTGACGTATGATAAAGAGAGGAGCGACAACATATGGCAACAACTTATACTGTTGGCGATAAAACAAAAAACAATATCATAAATGAGAGCCGTAAACTGTTCTACAAAAAAGGGTATAAAGATACAACCTATACCGACATAAGCAAAGCTGCGGATGTCAACCGAGCTCTCATACCCTATCATTTCAAAAGCAAAGAATTACTCGGCGCGACTATATACGATTTAATAATCAATGACACAACCGACAAGGCAGACTCTTTACTTGATACAGAGGATCTTTCTTCCGATTTATCCGGTGCCTTTCACGTTGTTGTATTTTTCAGAATGTTTGAGAACGAACATTTTGCCGATTTCATTTCCGAAGTATACGATGCTTGTAAGAATGATTTGTATGATATCGACATTGAGAAGAAACTCATCCTTAGTTTTGATTCAAAGTTTGCCAAGTTAAATGACAAAACGATTTCACTACTTAGTCAGAGTATGGCTTCGATTCGGTTAAATCTAATCCGCAATCTTAAGAAGGACGACTATACAGCAGATGATCTTGCAAAACACTACATCAACATGCTGCTTCATTACATCGGTTATTCAGAAAAGAAAATCAACGAACTGACCGATGCAGCAATTTCACTTGCCGATTTAATCGACATTAATATTTCAACAGGTTTTTCTGTCAAAGTTTCATACAGATAAATAAAAAGGTTTCGGATCAAGCGCCGAAACCTTTTTATTTTTCTTCTTACACTTCAACGTCTGCCTGATAATCCACACCATCAATACGGAATCCAAACATATTGTAGAAATCTTCCCAGTAACCTTTTGTATCTGCAAGTTCTTTCAAGTTGTCCGAATCAATCTTATCCCAGACTGTCATAACTTCTTTCTGAACATCTTCTTGCATTTCGTAATCATCAACATGAATCATTCCATCAGACTCAAGTGAAACTTCACCGTTATAAACCTTATCCTTATAAAGTCTGTACATCTGCTCTATACAGCCCTCATGCACACCTTTTTCCTTCATAACTTTATAAAGCACTGAAAGATATAACGGAACTACAGGAATTGCCGCACTTGCCTGTGTAACAAGAGCCTTGTTGACAGACACATAAGCCTTGATATTCTTATCTTGCATTTTTTTCGTAATCTCTTTTGAACTCTCAAATACATGAGCTTTCGCCTGACCTATTGTACCCTCATGATATATCGGATATGTAAGTTTTGGACCTATATAAGAATATGCAACAGTGATCGCATTATCCGCAATCACATCCGCATCAACTAACGCATCAATCCAATCAATCCAATCCTCGCCACCCATAACCTTAACGGTAGAGGCAATTTCCTCATCATTGGCAACTGCAATTGTCGCATCACTGATTGTATCATCCCTAAGATTCCAGTTCTTTTGTGTAAATGGTTCGCCGACTGTTTTGAGAGTTGATGTATATGTTGTACCATCCGGTGTCGTTCTTCTTGGGGAAGCAAGCGAATACACAACAAGATCAACCTTACCCAAATCTTTTTTGATTATATCAATAACTTCCGCCTTAATCTCTCTTGAAAATGCATCACCGTTGATTGACTTTGAATATATTCCTGCATTTGAGCAAGCCTTATCGAAAGCAAGCGTATTGTAATATCCCGGTGTAGCAGTTCTTTTGCCGGAAGCTTCTTTCTCAAACGAAACACCTATTGTAGAAGCACCCATTCCAAATGCTGCACTTATTCTTGAAGCAAGACCATATCCGGTTGACGCACCGATAACAAGTACATTCTTCGCGCCATCTATCTTTCCTGCATTTTTGACATAATCTATCTGTCTTTCCACATTCTTCTCGCATCCAACAGGATGTGCCGTCGTACATATAAATCCTTTTACTTTAGGTTCTACTATCATTGCGCTCTCCTTTGTCAGTTTTATTTCACGAATAAGAATACCTCAAATCAAAAATATTGGCAAGATGTTTCATTGCCTGTTTTCATTTCTTATTCTCGTTTCTTCCTTGCTATACTTGCAACCGCAATAGTCCTGTCTGTATAAATGATACTTAGCCGAAAGTTCAATAGAACGTTTGTAGCCGTTTTTCTTTTTAAAATCAGAATACAAGTAAGGAACTCCAACTTCTTCCGACAAACGCTCACCAATTTCATTTAACCACGAGGCATTCTTATGCGGACTAATCGATAGTGTTGTTGTAAAATAATCAAAGTTACCTTCTTTTGCAATATGTGCAGACTTATCAAGTCGAAGTTCATAGCAGGCGTAACATCGTTTGCTTCGTTCACCTAAAGACTCCAAGCCATCAATCGCTTTGTCATATTCATCAGGTTCGTATTCACCCTCAAGGAACGACACCGGATATACCGTATCCATCTCTCCTATGAGGCGTTTTAATTCCTCAACACGCTTTTGATATTCAGCCTTTTCCGAGATATTGGGATTGTAATAAAATATAGTTATTTCAAAATGAATGCTTAAATATTCCAGCACATAAGACGAACAAGGAGCACAACAGGCATGAAGAAGAAGTTTGGGAACATTTCCCGTCACCTTTTTTGCTTCATTTATCGACTCCAAAATTTCATCCATTTTTAGCTGAAAGTTGATATTTTCTTTCATTTTTTTCTCCTTGTTAGTAATATCTCACAAACACTTTTTTACAATTCTACCGATAGACAAGGGTGTTTTGTGCAACATTACCAGTTGACTTTGTGGACAATAAACAATATACTATTCTTAGAAGAACATATATAATTATGTATAGAATATGATTGTTTGTCAATCAATTTTCTAGTAGGAGGTGTCTCATATGACAGTCGAGCAGGCAGTTAAAAAGTTTAAGCTTGAACCGCTCAATGTGTATACAGCTAAGGCCAAAGCGAAAGAACTTAACGTGGATGAAGTGCTGTATATGAACGTTCAGAAAAACAAGTATGCATATATCGTGAAGGACGGAGCAAGAGGATATGTGTTATACCAAGACGAGATGAGTTTTTATACCAAGATGTATAAGGGCTTGAAGATGACTCCCCTTGACCCCTGATTTCATTTAATCATAAGGACTTATCTGGGCAGCCGGATTGATATTACCTCATGTGGTAGTATCCGGCTGCCTTTGTTGTTTAAAGAATGATGTAGTGCACCCAGCATTTTGATTATAACCCAGCGTGCGACAGGGTAGACACCATATCGATTGCGCTTCGCTCCATCTCGATAGAGTGCACCCGTCAAATAACAACAAAAAACAGAGGTGACTTGCAAGCAAGCTTGCATCACCTCTGTTTTTGTTGTTGCTCGACAGGTTATAACTACATCATTCCGCCCATGCCGCCGTTCATAGGAGGCATAGCTGGTGCATCTTCCTTGATGTCTGCTACAACTGACTCTGTTGTAAGGAGTGTTGAAGCAACTGATGTTGCGTTCTGTAAAGCTGAACGTGTAACCTTAACAGGATCAATGATACCTGCATCTATCATGTTAATATACTCTTCCTTAAGTGCGTCAAAACCAACACCTCTGTCAGACTCTTTTACCTTATTGATAATTACAGCGCCTTCAAGACCTGCATTAGCAACGATATGGAAAAGAGGTGCCTCAAGTGCCTTAAGAATAATCTCTGCGCCTGTCTTCTCATCTCCTGAAAGACTCTCTGTAAGTTTCTCTACTTCCTTGCTTGCATGGATATATGCAGATCCACCACCTGCTATAATACCCTCTTCTACTGCAGCTCTTGTAGCAGCCAAAGCATCTTCCATACGAAGTTTTGCTTCCTTCATCTCTGTCTCTGTAGCAGCACCAACGCGAACTACTGCAACACCACCTGCAAGTTTAGCAAGTCTCTCCTGAAGTTTCTCTCTATCGAAATCAGATGTTGTCTCCTCAATCTGTGACTTAATGAGGTTAACTCTTCCCTCGATTGCAGCAGCATCTCCTGCACCGTCAACGATAATTGTGTTCTCTTTCTCAACACGTACGCTCTTAGCACGACCAAGATCATCAAGTGTTGTCTCTTTAAGATCAAGACCAAGCTCCTCTGTAATAACCTTACCACCTGTAAGAATTGCGATATCCTCAAGCATAGCCTTTCTTCTATCACCGTATCCAGGAGCCTTAACACCAACAACCTGGAATGTTCCACGAAGCTTATTAAGAATAAGAGTTGTAAGTGCCTCACCCTCGATATCCTCAGCGATGATAAGTAACTTCTGTCCGCCCTGAACAATCTGCTCAAGTATAGGAAGAATATCCTGAATATTGGAAATCTTCTTATCTGTGATTAAGATATATGGATTATCAAGTTCTGCAACCATCTTCTCCATGTCAGTTGACATGTAAGCTGATATATAACCTCTATCGAACTGCATACCTTCTACAAGGTCAAGCTCTGTCTTCATTGTCTTTGATTCCTCAATAGTAATTACACCATTGTTAGAAACCTTCTCCATTGCATCTGCAACCATAGTACCAACATTCTCATCACCTGCTGATATAGATGCAACTCTTGCAATCTGCTCTTTGCCGTTGATTGTCTGGCTCATTTCTGAAATAGCTTCAACTGCTGTATCACAAGCTTTCTTCATACCCTTTCTTAAAATGATTGGGTTAGCACCTGCTGCAAGGTTCTTCATTCCTGCATTGATCATTGCCTGTGCAAGAACTGTAGCTGTTGTTGTTCCGTCACCGGCCACATCATTTGTCTTGGTAGCAACTTCTTTAACTATCTGAGCACCCATGTTCTCGAATGCATCCTCAAGCTCAACATCCTTAGCGATTGTAACACCATCATTAGTAATAAGTGGTGCACCAAATGATTTTGCAAGTACTACATTTCTTCCTTTTGGTCCTAATGTTACTCTTACTGTATCTGCAAGCTGATTAACGCCTGACTCTAATGCCTTACGGGCTTCTACGCCAAATTTGATTTCCTTAGCCATTATTAAAACCTCCAATTAAAACTATATTATAATTATCCCTCAACTACTGCGTGAATGTTCTTCTGCTCAACGATTACATATTTCTCACCGTCAAGTTCAACATCATTACCTGCATAACGTGAGTAGATAACTTTGTCTCCAACCTTAACCTGCATTTCAACCTGCTTACCGTCAACAACCTCACCAGGTCCTACGGCAATAACCTCTGCATACTGTGGCTTTTCCTGAGAAGCTGTAGGAAGAACGATACCTGACTTGGTAGTTTCTTCAGCAACACACTCTTTAAGTACAACTCTTGCTCCCAATGGTACTAATTTCATGTTTATTTCCTCCTTTTTTCAAAGTCTTACGACTTTCAATATTATTCTCCTCGTTAGCACTCACTCTTATTGAGTGCTAACACAATTATTATTGTACCCTATTTCTCAAAAAAATCAAGACCTATTTTCAAATAAATTATGTATTTTTTGTTAAATATACAAAATGATATTACTCCATTGTATTAATACATCCAACAAAGACCGGAAGATTGGTTTTGTTGTCAACAATAGCATACACAAACGGATGATCAAGTACTATATAAACAGGCTTTTCTTCCGTAGGTCTTACGGATGTTGTCTTGTTAACAATTATTGCCGTAACCGCTGCAGCTTTGGTACCCTTGCTGTCAACTTCAATATGTGTTTTGTGAAGCACAGCACTAAAGTAATAATTGCTGTCCTTTTCTTTTTCAAACATGTTGTAGAGATTAGCTTTATTCTTATCAAACACGTTCTTCGCACCAAGTTCTTTCATAACTTCAGTGAGGTTGACATCATAATCAAGCTTAAACTCCGGAAACTCCACATACACCTTGCCACTCTTCATATTATCAAGGGCTTTCACAAACTCTCCGCCATTTGACGAAAGTTCCTTCACATATTCTGCAGGCGTTTTCCCATCCGGAACATCTATTCCGACAAAGGAATATTCTCCTCCTTTATAATACTTCTTAAAACCATATGCACCATTTAGTTCAAAATATGCCCCCTGACTCTCCGTGAGCATTGTAACTTTAGAAGTGCTTTTATCAATATTGGTAAAATCCGTTTCCTTCTTAATCCTGTCGTCTTCAAAAGGCTCCATCCACTTACCGTCAAACGCCATAGCATTGATAATATACATGACATCATCATCACCGCAACGTTCCATTATCTTCGGAATCATTTTCTTGGTGTTCTTATTAACCCACGAATTGACGTCCCCTGCCGTGTCGGCATTAAACGGCGCACGATACACTTCTCCGCCGTAATAGCCTTTTACTTTCTTAAGAAATGATTTCTTAACCTTAACGCGCTTGTCATTCTTATACCAGACAGAGTTGGCAACATTCCACGAAACATCCTTGCTTTTATTCATCCTCTTTCTCATAGAGGCTAGAATCTCATTGAAATCCTTGGTCTTAACTCCACCGTTCACAACTTTTTCAAGCTGACTTCTACTCTTGCCCTTAGCTCCGTTTTCTGCCATTCCAAAAGCATACATTACTGACGTAGGCGCAATAAGTACATTCTTCTTACCACCATCTTTTTCTATTACTTTGGACAACATTTTAAATGATGACTTTGCAAGAGACTTTCTCTCCTTCGAAGTCATTTTCCGTCCACTCTTAACTTCTGTTTTAATACTTGAGGTTATATTTTTTGAGCCTTTGTTTTTTGCACTAACCACTTCCGCATGTCCAAAAGACGTAAGCATAATCGATGAAAGAACCATTACCGAAACTATTCTTTTCAACTTTTTCTTCATACGAACACCTCCTGATTTTATTGCTACAATTATAATACTGTTTCTTTATTTTGTCACACCATTTGTATAAAAGAGTCTTTTTAAAGGCATCAAAAAAGCCCCGCCATTCGGCAGGGCTTCGTGGAAACTAAAGTATGTATGGCGTAATCTGATATACATAATAATTAAGCCAATTAAAATAAAGTGTGTTGGCATGACATCTCCATGACTTGATAGGCTTCTTGGAAGGGTCATCATCAGGATAATAATTACACGGAATTTCAGGATTAATTCCCTTACCAAGATCCCTCTTATATTCCTGGTCAAGAGTTAATGTATCATACTCCGGATGTCCTGTTACAAATATATTCTTACCGCCATCGCCTATAATGAGATACGGTCCTGTAATATCACTTTCAGATACTATCTCCAATCTGTCATTGGCAACAATATCTTCCTTGCTAACTCCCGTATATCTCGACTGCGGCACAAGGAACGAATCATCAAATCCTCTCACAAGTTCAGTTCTCTTGTGGAAAGTATAATGCTTATATATTCCCGAGATTTTTTTAGGAAGCTCATACTTGTGAACACCATAACGATAATAAAGACCTGCCTGCGCACCCCAGCATATGTGAAGTGTTGAGGTTACATTTTGCTCCGACCAGTCCATAATCTTCGTAAGCTCATCCCAATATTCCACTTCCTCAAAATCAAGTTTCTCAACAGGCGCACCGGTAATAATCATACCATCAAAACGTCTGTGTTTAATTTCCTCAAATGTTGTATAGAAACTTTCAAGATGTTTTCTTGCAACATTTTTGGATTCATAAGTACCTGTTCTGATTAGCGAAATGTTAACCTGCAACGGTGTATTGGCAAGGCTTCTAAAAAGCTGAAGCTCTGTATCCTCCTTAAGCGGCATTAGATTAAGTATAACCACCTCGAGCGGACGGATATCCTGGCTCATCGCCCTATCCTCATCCATCACAAATATATTCTCTTCTTCCAAAATCTTTTTGACCGGAAGGTCATTGGCTATCCTAATCGGCATTGATGTTTCCTTCTTTCTTAATCTGATTCAACTAATTATAGTATAATTGCAACAGGCAATCAAGTTCGGTTTATTCTATAACCGCATCCTTTAATGTGTAATACACATCCTCTTCTATCTTATATGAGGAAAATATTCCCGAAACAGTAATTTCAGAATCTGCAGTCGGATAATCACCAGCTGATAACTGAAACTCTATTCCCTGTGCACAACATGCAGTTGCATCTTTTATAACACATGCATAATAATCGTTATTATCAACATCATCATGATATATCGCAGTTGTACCCTTCATTCTAATCTTCTTACCTATATACTGTTCAGGTGCGCACATCATGGTATACACTTCCGAATAGACAAGCGTACTGCTTAGTTTTGTAAGGTCAACATCCACGTCATCCGATGACAAATCCGAAGGTGCTTCCTCAGTATCCCCATACATGTCATCCGATTGTTGCGTATCGGCGTCCTGTGATTCCGGTGCCTGTGTACCTTCCGACTCCAAATCAACCGACTGTGAATCTTTAATATCTGCCTCTTCAGTCTGATTAGCAAGAACATCATCGACGGTTTTGGGAACTTTCCCGTTATCCGTAGTTCGAGTACTTTCCTTACTGCAACCACACATTACAAGTGCAAGTATCATAACCATTAACAAACCGGATATTTTCCTCATATAACTCACCGTCCTTTTACTTCAATGCTTCTTTGAGCACCTCAAGATTGTCTTCCATAGTAGACAAATACTGTGCTCCATCCTCAACATCCTTCATTGTTACTGACTGCATTGAATTAATAGTAAGTATGTTCTGATTCTTATCGGCTGTATTATCAACAATACTCTGCGCAATCTTCTGGTCCGAACCTTCAATTGTCATTACGCTCTTAAGATTGAGTTCATCCACTTTGTTAGAAAGAAATCTTATTGTTTCGAAACTTGCTTCAGTCTCTGCAGAACAGCCAATAAATGCTGCATAATATGTAAGACCGTAATCCTCTGTCATATATCTGAAAGGAAATCTGTCACCAAACAACAGACATTTTGTTGATGCATCATCTACAGCACTCTTATACTGGTCATCCAACTGTGAAAGACTGTCTGTATAAGCTTTAACATTCGCCTGATAAGTTGAAGCATTATCAGGATCAACCTTTTCTATTGCTTTCTCTATTTCATTACAAAGAATTACAGCATTCTTGAGTGAAAGCCATACATGCTCGTCATATTCAGGGCCTTCTTCTTCTTCTTCTTCCTCTTCTTCGCCCTCTTCCTCTTCTTCGCCTTCCATTCCTTCAACAAGTTCTTCTTCCTTGACATTATCACCTAATACATCAAGAAGGTTAATTGCAATCAAGTCTTTGTTATTGGCTGTTTTGAGAACATCCTCAACCCATCCGTCAGACTCACCACCAACATATATGAATATGTCGCAATCGGATATCTTAACAATATCATCTGTCGTCGGCTGAAAACTGTGCAAATCAACTCCGCTATCAAGAAGCAAAGTAAGTTCTGCATCATTTGCTTTATCACCAAGTATTTCTCTCACCCAGTCATATTCCGGGAAAATTGTTGTAACGATTTTAATCTTATCAGAAGATGTACTAACATCTTCTTTTTTACCGCATCCGCATACTGCAAATACAACCATAACCATAGCAACTACTAATAATAATTTCTTTTTCATTTATCTAAACCTCCACTATCTAAAAAAACATCTAATAACGTGTTGGTTTCATGGGTTTAGTCTTACCTTTCTGCTTACGAGTGTATGTGGTATCACATGATATACATACAACTTATGCAAATTATGTGTAACAGCAGAAACAAACAGTACAAATACAATTGCTCCTACCGCATTACCCAACTGCTTGATTGTGTTAACGCAAATATCTATCGTCGCACATATCGGACAATCCTCACCGCAACAATCATGATGAAGCTCTGTCGCCACAAAAAAATACGCCATAAGCAACGCAAACAAGACCATTACGCAAACCGCAACGGATATAAGTTTTCTGTATCGATTGTCGCCTGTTAAAAATCTCATGATATCACCCTTTTGAAAGTTTTATAAAATCTTCCTCTGATAAAATAGGTATATTAAGTTCTCGCGCTTTCTTATTCTTTGACGAATTAGATGTTACGTCATTGTTGATAAGGTAATTCGTCTTGGCAGAAACCGAACCGGTAACCTTACCGCCAAGTTTTTCAATATACTCTTTTAGTTCGTCTCGATTGGCAAAATGTTCAACGCTTCCTGTCACAACAAATACTTTGCCTTTAAGTGTCTGCTCGCCACGTTCAGCTTCTTTTTCAAATGTAATCTCTGCAAGAAGCTCATTAACAAGCATACATTTTTCTTCATTATGGAAGAAATCAAAAAACGCACGCGCCAACACTTCACCTATACCATCAATTCCGGTAAGTTCTTCTACATCGGCGTTTATTATTTTATCGAAATCCCCATCAAAATGAGCCACTATAACCTTGGCATTGGCAAGTCCTATTCCGGCTATACCGAGGCTGTATATAAATTTTGCCATAGATACCGTTCTTGCTGTATTGACAGAAGCAATAAGATTGTCATATGATTTCTGACCAAAACCTTCCATGTTAACAATCATATCCTTATGTCTGTCAAGTCGGAACAAGTCCGGAAGACTTCTTATTATACCGACATCTATAAACTTTTCAAGTGTTGCCTCTGACATACCGTCGATATTCATTGCATTTCTCGAAACAAAATGCGCAAATCCCTTTATCTGCTTGGCCGGACAATCAGGATTTGAACAAAACAGCACCTGAACACCATTCTCGTCCTTTAAAGTTGTATCTCCCTCGCATGCTGGACACTTATCAGGTATTACCAGATTATCACTACCTGTAAGATTCTCCGCAACCTGAGGTATTATCATATTGGCTTTATATACAGTTATCTTATCATTCAAACCAAGACGAAGCGCACGCAGAATACTAACATTATGAAGACTTGCACGACTTACTGTAGTTCCTTCTAACTCAACCGGCGAAAATATTGCTACCGGATTAATAAGTCCGGTTCTTGACGGTGACCACTCAACGTCAAGAAGTGTTGTTTCCGCCAGTTCATCTGCCCATTTAAAGGCTATCGAATCACGTGGGAACTTGGCCGTTGTTCCAAGACTCTTTCCGTATGCTATATCGTTATATGAAAGCACAAGACCGTCTGACGGAACATCATGATCGGTAATCTTCTCCGCAAAAAATGCCACTCTATCCGCAAGCGTATCAGCGTCAACAGTATAATGTTCGACCACATCAAATCCCTGTTTTGAAAGCCAGTCAAAACGACTAACTACCGTATTATCAAAACCCATACGTTCTGTCTCGGCATCATTTAACACATCCGCAACCATAGAAAACGCAAAGAAATTAACGTGTCGTTTTGCAGTAATCTCATTATTAAGCTGTCTTACCGAACCCGAACACAAATTACGAGGATTCTTATACTTCTCCTCTGACTGTGCTATCTCATCATTCATTCTGTTAAAATCCGAATATTTGATAACCGCTTCTCCGCGAATTACAAGCCTATCTTTATAAGGTATTCTTCGCGGAAGATTCTCGAATGTTTTCGCGTTATTGGTTATAACCTCACCAATCTCACCATTACCACGTGTTACCGCATTCATAAGTTCACCGTTCTCATAGGTAAGCACTACCGTAAGACCATCAAGTTTCCAGGACAAAACGCCCTCATGTGAGCCCAGCCAACTCTTAAGCGCATCAACCTCTTTCGTCTTGTCAAGCGAAAGCATCGGTGACGGGTGAGCCTGTTTGGGAAGTTCGCTCAAAACTTCATATCCGACATTAACCGTCGGACTGTTAGCCAAAGTAATTCCTGTCTCCGCTTCAAGCGCTACAAGTTCGTCATACAACTTGTCATACTCAAGATTAGACATTATCTCTGTGTCTTTCTGATAATACGCTTCTGAAGCTTCATTAAGAAGCGCCACAAGCTCTTTGAGTCTCTTTTCCTTATCCATAATCAAATCCCCACAATCATCAATTCTTGTCAGATTCTCCTGCTTTGTCCCGAGCAATTCTTTTCTTAAGTTCGTCAAGTTCTTCCGCACTTACATTTCTAATCTGTCCCGGCTTCATTTCACCGATTTCAATATTGATAACTCTTATTCTTCTAAGTTTTACAACTTTGTATTCAAATGCTTCACACATCTTACGAATCTGTCGGTTATAGCCCTGTGTCAAAATGATAGAGAACGACTTATCATTTCTCTTTTTGACCTTACATCTTTTAGTCACAACCCAGACATCTTTGTTAGAGTCATGAATCTTGACACCTTCTGTCATACCCTTCAAGAAATCATCTGTTATCGTTCGGTTGACTGTCACGACATATTCCTTTTCGTGCTCATTTCTTGCCTTGGAAATCTCGTTACACAAATCCCCATCATTGGTAAGCAGTAAAAGTCCTTCCGAATCTTTATCCAGTCTTCCTATATACTTAAGGTCACTATCTAACTTAAAGTTCTTAAATATGCCGGACTCATCACCGTTATGCATGGTGCAGGCATATCCCTTGGGCTTATTAAATGCTACCAGCTTAAAAGGCAGATTATGCTTAATGATTTTATTATTAACCTTAACCTCATCATCATCACTTACTCGCATTCCCATATCGGCAGGTTTGCCATTGACCGACACTTTTCCCTGCTCGATATACTCGTCCGCTTTACGTCTTGAGCAAAAGCCCGATGAAGCTATGTATTTATTCAAACGTATTTGTTCACTCATATAATATTCCTCTTAAGTTATTGTGTCCCCTCAAACGCGCTTTTGATATAATACCACGCGAAGAAAATATTTTCAAATATTTATATTATTGTTTGTTTTCACACAACAATTCATTTTTCTCTTGAAATTATCAAAAACCTACGTTATAATATGTTCGAATGCAGTGAGGTGTTCTTTTATTAAATGGGACAGCTCACTTTTTTTATATTATTAAAAGGTTAGGAAGTGATATTATGGACGCAATAGATAGAAAGATATTAAGACTTCTTCAGGAAAACGCCAGACATCCGTTAAAATACATAGCAGGAAAGGTATTTCTTTCTTCACCTGCCGTATCGGCAAGAATAGAACGATTGGAAAAAGATGGATACATCACCGGTTATCAGGCTGTGGTAGATCCCATAAGCCTTGGCTATCATGTAACGGCATTTATCAATATGTCGCTTGAACCGAAACAAAAACCCAAGTTCTATCCTTTCCTTGAGAAATGCCCTAACGTTCTTGAATGTAACTGCGTTACAGGAGCATACTCAATGTTAATCAAGGTTGCTTTTGCAAGCACTATGGAACTTGATACCTTCATAGGACAGCTTCAAAAATACGGAAAAACCGAAACGCAAATCGTTTTCTCAACGCCCGTCAAACCTCGTGGCGTAAGTATTAACGAAGAGGATACAAAATAACGAAGAACCATCGGCTACTCTGCCGGTGGTTCTTCGTTATTATCTGTCCCGTTATTCTCGTTGTTATCTGCTTCGTTATTCTCAGTTTCGTTGTTTTCAGGTTCATTGTTATCTGTATCATCAGCTTTGCTTTCGGTTGTAGCTGTTTGATTAACATCTGCACCCGAATTAACTTCCACGTTCCTTCTGCTGATAATTTCATAGAAATCTTTAAGAGTTGTATCTTTTTCTACAAGTTTCTTGTTCTGCTTCTCAACTGACTGGAATACTTTCTGTATATCCTTATCTCCCTTGACTTTGGCAATATATTCCTGTGTCTCTTCCGGCAAAGCACTATTCATTATCTTAAAGCCCTGAGCACCATTTACAATATAGAGCACTACTATATCATACGGAGATGAATTAACATCCTTGATTGTCAGATTAGAAACAACAAATGCAACATAACTACCCTCTTCCGGGCCGTCCTTGGTATATACAGTAATATTGTCATATGCCGTTATGAACTCTGCTTTCTTCTTAAGAAGCTCATCGCTGCTGTAAGGAGACGCATCCGTAACCATATCCTGAAGTTTCTGATTATCACACGCTGTAATTGCAGCAAAATAATCCATTATAAATGCATTGAGATCCTCATCCTGATTCTTCTCGTAAGGAAGTATCGTTTCGTGAGTTTCATCCATATCAACATCAGACTTGAGCACTTCCTGTTTGAGGTCTTCAGTTTTTTCTTTGACACCCATACTGGTAAAAGGATTGCCCATTATCGCATATACGAGCACACAGCAAAGAACAAACAAACTCCATCCAAGAATAAGCTTAAGCTTCGGACTTATATATAATGTGTCATTACCCATATGAAGTTCCGTATCTTTGAAATGAAAAGATTCATATGAATCTGACATTTTATCGAAAACATTCTTATCCATAATATCGCTCTCCGTCTACATAGAACTTTTGCCATACTATTCTAACAAAAGACACCTTAAAATGCAACACAGGATATCAAAAATATTTGCCAATTAAAATATCTTGTAGTATTATACTACTTGTGATTTGCACCAGTAGCTCAGTGGATAGAGCACCGGCCTCCGGAGCCGGGTGCGGAGGTTCGATTCCTCTCTGGTGCACTTTTTATTTACAAAGGAGTTTAGTATGAAATACGAGATATACTGCAATACAAAGTCCATATCAAAAAACAGTAAACTTGCAGCCGATGAGTTTATCAAACGTCTGTCCGCTTACTGCAAAGTTACGGTTAAAAACAAAAAAGACAAACTTCCCAATATCAATCTTGATAAGGAAGGCTGCCTTCTGCTTGCTATCAATAACGGCCCTTCTACATTATCTTCAGAAGAGCTGTCAACATACATAAGCGATATTCAATTAAATGGTATTTCCACCGTATATGTTGCTGTCGGATATGACCCGGAAGATATTAAGAAATTAACTACAGATAAAATCAAACCACTTTCTATAATCAACACAAACTTATCAAACGAGACTACGCTTATTCTCACATTAGAGCAGATATACCGCGCATATACAATAATTCAGGGCAAAACATATCACAAGTAGTTAACCGTATCGCATAATGCCTCAACAAGAACCAATCGCATTATCTGGTGTGGAAATGTCATCTTTGAAAAACTGAGTTTCAACTTGGCCATATCTTTAATCTTTTGCGCAATCCCAAGCGAACCACCAATAATATATGTTACCGAATTCATGTTAATATCCATTGCTTTCTTTATGTGCATGCAATGCTCTTTTGGGGGAATCTCTTTTCCCTCAACACAAAGTGCAATTACGTAATCACGATTTGTGATTTTTGAAAGCATCGGTTCACACTCCTTTTCAAGAAATGATTCCGTTGCCGCTTCACTCATTTTCTCCGGTATTTTTATATCGGGAAGTTCTATAATTTCAAGAGTATGTCCCATCTTTTGCAACATACAACTCTTCTCTTTTATCAGTTCACGATAGAAACTTTCTTTGACTTTCCCAACGCAAATTATCCTAAAATTCATGCTTTAAGCCCTCAAAATACGTAATTGTTTTCAATTTGTTTGCTTCAATGTCATAATTTGTTCATATTTATAGTTTATATTAAAAACATAGAAACCTTTTCATAATTTTTTCATTAATTCTCCCTTATATTAATACGAGAAAGAGACCGGTTCCACACCCCGGTCTCTTTTTTACTTTAGATATTCTTATTACTAATCTGGTCAAACTCTTTAAGTATTTCCTCTGAAGGAGTCTTTGTAACTAATGAAAATGCAATTACACAAACAAGACTTATCAAAAATCCGATTGCAAGTGAATATAATCCGGTTGCCGATCCAAGAGTAACCATCTCTGAATCTTTTTGAACAAGCGGTATGTAATCCCATACTATTACAGTTGCCGCACCCGATACGATACCTGACACTGCACCGGGAAGATTGATTCTCTTCCAATAGAGGGATAACAATACTGTCGGACCAAATGCAGCACCAAAACCTGCCCATGCATTTGATACAAGTCCCATTACTGAACTATCAGGATTAAGAGCTATAACATACGCAACAACTGCTATTACAACAACCGTTGCACGGCTAACATTAAGTACTGTCTTATCACTCGCATCTTTCTTAATGATTCCTTTAAAGATATCTTCTGCTACAGCTGATGATGTAACAAGAAGCTGCGAATCAGCTGTTGACATGATTGCTGCAAGTATTCCGCAAAGGAATAATCCACCGATAAACTCAAGATGGAAATCACTTACAAAAATCTGCTTGATCATTTCAATAAATATATTCTCTGAAGATATTGCTTCAAACTTACCCTGTCCAAGTATTTCAGGGAAAAGATAAGCACGTCCTACAATACCGATAAATACAGCAAAAGCAAGTGAAAGTGCAACCCATACAATTGCTATAACCTTTGACTTGTTAAGTTCCTTGTCACTTGATACAGCCATAAAACGAACAAGGATATGAGGCATTCCGCAATATCCAAGTCCCCATGCAAGCTGGGAAATAATATATGTTGCCGATACAGGTTCTCCGGAATCATGCATTACATTAAGGAAAGAACTTGCTCCTCCTGCAACACCACTCTGTCCGATAATATCAACAACATTGCCTGAACCTACAATAAAATACGCAATAATCGGAACAAGTAAAACACCGATAAGCATCAAAGTTCCCTGGATAAAGTCAGTGGTACAAACTGCCATGAATCCACCAAGGAATGTATATATAAGAATGACAAGTGCACCAATCGTAAGAGCAAGCTTATATTCCATACCAAATACAGATGCAAACAACTTACCGCCTGCAGTAAGTGAAGATGCTGTATATACAAGGAAGAAAATGATTATAACCACTGAAGATATAACCAAAAGCACTCTCTTCTTATCATGGAAACGGTTTTCCAGATACATAGGAAGCGTAAGCGAGTTGTTAGCAACGATTGTGTATCTTCTAAGTCTTGAAGAAACAAACAACCAGTTACAAACTGTTCCTATGAAAAGACCAACAGCTATCCATGCCTGTCCTGTTCCGAAAGCATATACACTTCCCGGAAGTCCCATAAGAAGCCAGCCGCTCATGTCGGATGCCTGAGCCGAAAGTGCGGCTACCCATCCATTAAGATGTCTTCCACCAAGGAAGAAGTCTTCTGAATTTTTCGTTTTTCCTGCGTACCTTGCACCGATTGCTATCATAACAAGCATATATGCAGCAAATGCAAGAAGTACCCAAATTAATGAATTACCCATGTCAAATCTCCTTATAAAAAAAATCATGGATAATATTACCACAAAGAATGATAAAATGCAAAAAATATTAGTGACAAAAACCATAAAACATTCTATAATTGTGAAGATATGGTTATACTAATGAGGCGGAGGATATATCGTTATGGATATTCTATCAATATTAAAACTTTTAGGGGGCATAGGATTATTCTTATACGGAATGAGTCTTATGGGGTCCTCTCTTGAAAAACTCGCAGGCTCAGGCCTTGAGAAAATCCTAGAAAAATTAACCACAGGTAAAAACAAAGCTGCAGGATATATCAAAGGCTGGGGACTTGGTACCGGTGTTGCTGCCATTATACAAAGTTCAGCCGCAACAACAATCATGCTTATTGGTTTTGTTAATGCCGGCATTATGAAACTTGTACAGGCCATTCCGGTTATCATGGGTGCTAACGTAGGTAGTACAGTAACCGCACAGATTCTTCGACTTGGTGATTTGGGTTCTGATAATATAATTGTTCAGCTTATCAAGCCGGCTGCATTTGCACCAATGCTCGTAGGTATCGGCGCTTTCATCGTATTGTTTACCAAGAATAAGAAAGCAAAACAATCCGCAGGAATATTGGTTGGTTTCGGAATCCTTTTCTACGGAATGACAACAATGGAGGCTGTGTTTGCACCTCTTAAGGATTCACCCGCCTTCCAGAAAGCATTTGTATCATTTAATAATCCATTTATTGGTATTCTTGTTGGACTTGTAATTACAGTATTAATTCAGAGTTCTAACGCTTCTATCGGTATTCTTCAGGCATTATCCGCAACAGGAAGCGTCACTTATGCATCAGCATTTCCTATACTGGTAGGTGCTAATTTAGGTAAATGTATGACAACGATACTCGGCGGTATCGGTGGAAATAAGAAGTCAAAGCGTCTCGTACTTGCATATATTTTGTTTAATCTTTTTGGAGCAATCATCTTCTCGACAGTTATTTATTCAATCTACTATACTGTTGGAATTGGTTTCTGGAACGACTCAATTAACAGAGGTGGTATAGCCAATATACATTTGCTTTTCAACTTGCTTACAAGTATTATCCTCTTACCGTTCAGTCAAAAGATAAGCAATCTTACAGCTAAGATTATAGGTGATGACGAGGCTTCTAAATCTGACAAAGAACTTGCTGTTCTTGATGACATGTTGCTTAATACTCCGACTATAGCGCTTGAACAATGTAAGCACGTTATATCAGCTATGGCAGATGCAATATATGAGAACTATCAGATTTCAACAAGTCTTATTTATAATTATGATCCAACCAAGTTAACGGAACTTGAAGAGAATGAGAACTTCATTGATCGATGCGAAAGTGCATTATCTACATATATTGTTAAAATCAACTCCAAGAGATTATCTAAAGATAACCGTTTTGTAGTTTCGGAAATACTTAATTCAATAAGTGATTTTGAGCGTATGGGCGACCATTGTATGAACATCTTCTACGTGGCACAGGATAAGAATGAACAGAATATTAACTTCTCTCCTGCCGGTCATTTTGAGATTGATACAATCACAAGCGCAGTTGATAACATCTTAAAGACAACATTTGAATGTTTCAAAAACAACGACGCTTCAACTGCTGCAAGAATAGAGCCAATGGCTGAAACTATTGATCGACTCAAAGAAATAATCAAGACGCATCACGTTGAGCGACTTCAGGAAGGTATATGCGGTATTGCAGGTGGTATCTCACTTGTTGACCTTGTAACAAGTTACGAAAGAATATCTTCACACTGTGCCAACGTTTCACTTCATATTGTTAAGCGTGTTGAAAACGATAAGAACTTCGACGAGATGCACGGTCATACAAATGATAATTTCAGTGAGGAATACAAGGCTCTTGTTCATTACTATGAGATGCAATATATCTCACCTGTTATTAACGAGAAACAATCGCTTGAGGCAGAACAGAAATACAGAGAAGAACACAAGGAAGAGTTCGAGGATAAGAAGAAGGAGAAAAGCAAACAGCTCAACAAACCTTCAGATAAAATCAAAGCGAAACTCTCCGACAAGAAATCCGACAAAAACAAGTCTAACGATAAAGCAAAATCTGACGATAAGGCTGCTTCAAAAGACAACAAAAAAGCAGTTGATAAAGACAACTCAACTGCTAAAAAATCAAATAGAAAGAAATAATTTCATTCTTTACTTTCAATTATTAGAGCTGCTCCTTTCCCAATGTGGATTCGGGCAGCTTTATCATTTATCTCGTTACTTACAAGATAACTTGTTCCACAAGGTACCGTTATGTTATCTACCGGATATGCAACTTTCGAAAGTGTAAGCCCACTCAATTCTTTTGACAAAACAATAAATGATAAGTAACGATAATCGTATGCACTATCTTTCTCTATGGAAACGTCAACCGGTGACACATCTGCACATACATATCTAATTCTGTTATGTGAGTCAACCATAACCCCTTTTACATTCTTATCAAAGATTTTCTTAAGCAGACTTATATTTCCAAGCATATGGTCAATTCTAGCTCCTCCTGTAGCGCCTAGAATGGTTATGTGTGTTGCGCCCGTTTCTATCGCCTTATCGATTGCAAGTTCCGTATCCGTTGCGTCCTTCATAACCGGAAAGCTTTCCATAATCAATTTATTATCTGTGGCTAATTTCTTATACTCATCAAGCACTGTATTATCAACCGAATCAAAGTCTCCCATTATAACATCCGGTACAATACCCATCTCTTTGGCATAATTAAGACCTTTATCAACAGCAAAGACCTTATCGTATGATAAGGTCTTAATATATTCCTTTGCATAATCAGTATCAATACTTCCACCGGTAATAATTACAATGTGCTTCATAATCTCCTGCTTTCCGACTATCCGATAATTGCATAAAGCTCGCGTACATTAGCTCCGATATCACCGCGAAATACAGATGAACCGGCAACAAAAACATTAGCTCCTGCATCCTTAACTTTGTCAATATTATTGCTGTCAATGCCGCCATCTACCTCAAGATACATGTTAGGCTTTGATGCCTCTATCATCATGCCTCTTACTGCTTCAATCTTCTCATATGTTGCCTCAATGTATTTCTGTCCGCCAAATCCCGGATATACACTCATAATAAGAATCATTTCACACTGCGGGATAAGTTCTTTTACAACAGCAACGTCTGTATCCGGACTGATTGCAACTCCGGCTTTCTTGCCAAGCGCATGTATTGCATCAACAGTTGCAACAACGTCCTCACATGCCTCATAGTGAATGGTTATCAAATCTGCACCGGCATCCGCAAAAGCCTCTATATATCTTATTGGTTCATTTATCATCAAATGAACGTCAAATAACGCATCAGTAACCTTTCGAAGAGACTTGATAACCGGTATTCCAAATGAAATGTTAGGAACAAATGCGCCATCCATAACATCTAAATGAATCCAATTCGCTCCTGCATCTGTTGCTGCACTTATCTCTGCATCCAGTTTTGAAAAATCAGCTGCAAGAATCGATGGTGATAAATAATTCATAGTTTTCCTCTTTTCTGTTACTTTTAATATTTGCGACGATCTTTGATTTCCTCAAAGAATAGTTTGTAATTATCATATCTTTTCTCTGATAATTCTCCATCAGCTACGGCATCACGTACACCGCACTCTTTCTCGCCAATGTGATTACATCCGGCGAACTTACAGTAAGGCTCAAACTTAACAAACTCACTGTAAAAATCTTTCAGCTCTTCAGCTTCAATATTATCAAGGTATATATTACTAAATCCCGGCGTATCCATAAGATAAGTATCATCCGATATCGGAATAAGTTCAGAATGTCTCGTTGTATGTTTTCCGCGCATTATCTTACGGCTAATTTCTCCTGTATCCATATTAGCTGATGGATTAAGTATATTCATGATGGACGATTTGCCCACACCGGAAGGCCCTGCAAGTGTTGTAATCTTTCCTGAAAGAACTTCCTTTATCTCATCTATTCCTTCATTGCAATGAGCACTTGTCGAAATAACCTTGTAACCTGCAGCCTCGTATATATTCTTATATTCAGCAAAATCTTCCTCTGACGCTATATCTGACTTGTTAAAACAAATAACTGTAGGAACATTCTGTTGTTTCATTACAATCAGAAATCTGTCAAGCAGGTTCAAGTTAGGATCCGGCTCTTTGATTGCAAACACAACAAGTGCTTGATCTACATTAGCGACAGCCGGGCGAATAAGTTTGCTATGTCTTTCCAAGATTTCTTCTATACTGCCAATCTTGTCTTCTTCGTTTAACACATCAAACTTAACATCATCACCTACAAGCGGTTTTTGCTTATTCTTACGAAAGATACCTTTCGCCTTGCACTCATAGGTAGCTCCTTTTGAATACACATAATAGAAGCCCGCAATACCTTTGATAATCTTACCCTGCATAAATTAGTGTTCCACCACCTTAAGCTTAGCCTGAAGCGATGATGAGAAGCTTGCTGTAATATCATTACCTGCATCATCCTGTACACTATACACAAGACTTATATTATCCTTGCTTGGTATTTCACATGAAGCAAATGCAGTACCGTCAAGCGGCAAGCTTGCCTCATCATACCAGTCATTTACAATATTGTATGATGAATCTCCAACCTTAAGAGTAACCGTAATCTTAACAAGTTTGCCTTCAGGGAATGCATAACTTGAATTGCTTATTGAACCTGAGAAAGAAGCTGAATAACTTGTCTTAACAGGCTTTTTACCCTTACTGATTGTGATATCTATCGAAGTATCTTCCTTAACCTCGGTTCCCTCTGCTATACTCTGAGAAATAACCTGTCCTTCCTTAACGGAATCACTGTATTCCTGAGTAACGTTACCTAACTTAAGCTTAACTTCCGAAAGCGCAGCCTCTGCCTCGGTAACTGTCTTCTTCTTAAGATCAGGAACCTTCGCCACCTTAACTTCCTCGCCCTTACTTACAACTATAGTAACGGTTGAACCTTCTGCAGCACTTGCACTGGCATCCGGTGTCTGGCTTACAACCTTACCTTCTTCAACCTCTTCGTCATATTCCTCATCAATTTCTACCTTAAATCCGGCAGCTTCAAGAATGCTCTTGGCATCATCCGAACTCTTTGATACAACATCCGGCACGTTTGCCATTTTCTTACCCTTACTTATAACAAGAGTAACCTTGTCATCTTCTGTAAGAACTGAACCTGCTGAAATACTCTGCTCTGCAACCTTACCCTCGTCATAAAGCTCTGTATAATCACGCTCAATGACATATGCCACTTTGAGTGCATCAAGTTCTTTGATTGCCTCTTCTTCATCCATTCCTACAAGGTCAGGCATCTTGTTAGATACAGCTTCTGTTGTTGTCGCCTCTTCTGTTGTTGTCGGTTTCTTATTCTTCTTAAACACACCTGTAATTGAAATTATGGCAACAATAATTATTATACCAATAAGACAGGTCGCAACAATCGCACCAATTGTTATAGCCTTCTCCATCTTCGGATCAAGCTCATCTTCATTCTTTTCATCATAAAGCGGTTCATCATCCTCGTCATCTTCATCATATGGATAATCATCGCCATATAAACTATCTAGCGCTTCTTTAGCTTCCTCTAATTCGGTTCTTCTTTGATTAACCGGGAACACAGATACTCCCTGAGGATCTCCCGCCGCACTGTTAATTGCAGCAAGTTCATCTGTTGAAATCTGTATTGTCGGAGCATTATTGGAAAGCATTGAACTTGGAACTCCAACCTCTGCATTAGGATCCATTGCAATCTTCTTCAAATCAGAAAGCATAGCATTGGTTGTAAGATATCTCTGTTCAGGCTTCTTCTGCGTAGCCTTAAGTACAATTCTCTCAAGTCCGTACGGAATATCCGGATAGTACTCTCTAGGTGGAATTATCTCACTCTGAATATGCATGAGCGCTACAGTTACATTGTTCTCACCTTCAAAAGGAACTCTTCCTGTAAGCATCTCATAAAGAGTAATACCGAGTGAGTAAATGTCGGAACGCTCATCAGAGAAACCTCCTCTTGCCTGCTCCGGTGATATGTAATGAACACTACCCATAGCACTTGAAGCAACTGTATTGGAAGTTGCTGCCTTGGCAATACCAAAGTCTGTCACCTTAAGTGTACCATTCTTTGATACAATAATATTCTGTGGTTTGATATCTCTGTGTATCGTATGATGTTCGTGAGCCACTTCGATACCTGAACAAATCTGAATAATAAAATCCAACGCAGTAGCATAGTTAAGTCTTCCGTTCTGCTGGATATATTCCTTAAGGGTTATACCCTCAACAAGCTCCATTACGATATAGTAATATCCGCTTTCCTCTCCTACATCAAATACATTAACAATATTCGGATGTGAAAGACCGGCTGCCGACTGTGCTTCCATACGGAACTTTGTAACAAAGCTCTTGTCGTCGGAAAACTCCGGCTTTAATACCTTCATCGCAATATAACGATTAAGTACATGATCCATTGCCTTATATACAACGGACATTCCTCCCGATCCAATCTCCTCTGCTATTTCGTATCTATTCTGAATTATCATTCCCGCTTCAAACATATCCTTACACCTCATTTACAGTTTGCTCTACAACTACAACGCCTATATTGTCTTTTCCGCCATAATAATTAGCTCTTTCAATTAACAGGTCACACATCTTATCTGCATGCTTTTCTCTGTTAATTATTGATGCTATCTCATCATCCTCTACCATATTCGTCAATCCGTCCGAACAAAGCAGCACCTTATCATGTTTCTCTAATTCTACCTCGAAGAAATCCGGCACCGCTTCTTTTGCAGTTCCTAAAGCTCTTGTAATAATATTCTTCTCCGGATGAAATCTTACTTTTCTTCTTTCAAGTTGTCCTGTTCTTATAAGTTCCTCAACCAATGAATGATCCAGGGTTATTTGCCTTATATCTTCACCAATTACATACAATCTGCTGTCGCCTATGTTGGAAACTATAAGTTTACCGTTGACTATTACCGCGACGACAAATGTTGTACCCATTCCTCGCAGTTCATTGCGTTCCGATGATAGCTGGAACAAGCTGTCATTCACTTTGGTAATTCCTGTCTTTAATATTGTAATGGGATTAGCATATTCACACTCTTTCACATACTCGACAAACCATTCAACCGCATGTGATGAAGCGTAATCTCCTGCCTTATGGCCACCCATACCGTCTGCAACTATATACAGGTTCGGAAGATTACCGATGCTTTTATCGGAAAAGAATATGCAATCCTGGTTCATGCTTCTGCACATTCCAATATCAGTTTTTCCATATGATATCATCGAAAACCCCCTTCCCCGGTTTCTTTCTCAATATAGGCCTTACGAAGCTGTCCGCAGGCAGCATCAATATCTTTGCCCATACTCCTTCTAATAGTAACATTTATTGCATTTTTTTCAAGCAAAACTTTAAACTTTTCAATAGATTTCCTGTCTGCTTTCTTATAATCCCGCTCTTTTATAGGGTTAACCGGAATAAGATTAACATGACAAGGAAAACCTTTTAGTAATTGTCCTAATAATTTCGCATCATTTTCGGTATCATTTTGACCGGCAACAAGCGAATATTCAAAGGTTACCCTTCTTCCTGTCTCATAAAAATAATACTTGCACGCATCAAGTACTTCATCAATTGAATACTTGTTGGCAATCGGCATCAACTCACGTCTTCTTTCATCCGTTGCTGCATGAAGTGACAATGCAAAAGTAATTGTAAGATGCTCTTTTGCCAGACGTTTTATCTCCGGCACAAGTCCGCAACTTGAAACCGTTATATTTCTTTGACTTATATTAAGTCCGTTTTCGTCAGTTAATATTCTTATAAACTTCAAAAGATTGTCATAGTTGTCAAGCGGTTCTCCCGTCCCCATTACTACAACATTTGACACCCTTTGTCCTAATATCTTTTCTATTACATAAATCTGATCAAGCATTTCCGATGCTGTTAAATTCCTTTCAAGTCCCATGAGCGTTGACGCACAGAACTTACAACCCATACGACAACCGGCCTGAGAAGATATACATACGGAATTACCATGATTATACGGCATAAATACACTCTCAATTACATTGCCGTCAGCAAGTCTTAACACAAACTTATTGGTTCCGTCAACAGATGAAACAAGCCTTTCCACAACTTCAAGAGAAACGAAATCCTCTCTGACAAAGTCTTTGATGTCCTTCGGTATATTGGTCATTTCATCGACACTTCTTACAAGCTTAACATGACACCAGTCATATACCTGTTTTGCGCGGTATTTCTGATATCCCTGTTCTTTCATGTATTCTGTTAATTCATCTAACGTCATTGACTTGATATCCATAATCTTATCCGTTCCAAATCATGATTTTTTGACAAACTTAGCAATATAAAAACCGTCACACTTACAAATACCCGGAAGAAGCTGCAAGCTGTATTCATTCTCCATTACACTTTTTAGCTCATCAGGTACAAGTTCTCTCATATCGCAACCTTCAAAAGGAAAATGAGACAAAAACCAGTCGGCATTATCCCTATTCTCTGCAGGATTAATCGTACAGGTACTATATAAAAGTATTCCGCCCGGTTTCACATATTCTGCTGCATTGCTTAGTATATTCCTCTGAAGATTAACAAGCTCAAGAACTTTCTGTTTTGTAACATGATACTTGATATCATTTTTCTTTCCGATAATTCCAAGTCCGGAACACGGAAGATCTGCTATAACTATATCCGCCCACTCGCGTCTGCTCTCATCTGGAACGAGTGCATCCGACACACTAACTTCAATGTTGGATAACTTAAGGCGCGTAATATTTTCTTTTATTTTATCTGTTTTTCTTTCTGATATATCTCTTGCATCTATTATCGCTTTGTCAGCAAGTTTTTGCGCAAAATGAGTACACTTTCCACCAGGGGCCGCGCACAAATCAAGAACATGAAGCGGTTCGTCTTTTTCATCACACATCTTTGCTGCATTAGACACAGTATATAACAACATAGAACTTTCATCTTGAATGAAAAACTCACCTTCTGCAAAGCCCGGAAGTCTCTTGACATAATTAACTCCGGATAAAATCAGTGCATCCTTCGTATAGTGTCCGGAAGCTACATCTACTCCGGCTTCTGTTAACTTGTCTGTAAGTTTCTCTGAATCTGTAATACCGTCATTGACTCTTATTGTAAGCTCCGGTGCGGTAAGATAAGACTTAAGAACAGTCTCTGCCTTATCCTCTCCAAACCATGATATATATTTCTTTACAATCCATTCCGGCACAGAATACATTACGGAATAATATTTTATTTTGTCTTTGTTTTTGTCCGGATAAGGTATATCTTCCTTGTTACGTCCTATGTTGCGAAGCACTCCGTTAACAAATCCCGAAAGACTGCTTAAACCTCTTTTTCTTACAAGTTTAACCGCCTCATTACATGCTGCCTGATCCGGCACTCCGTCCATAAAAAGCATCTGATAAATGCCCATGCGAAGTACAGTTCTTATTACAGGTTTGCATTTTTTCGCCTTTACCTTGCTGTAACTATCAATAATGTAATCTAATTTAATCTGATACTCTGTAACACCTTCAACAAGGCGCGACAAAAACGCCCTATCCGCCTTTGGCAGAAACTGCTTTGCAAATAACTGCTTGTTTAGAGCGTCTTTAACAAATATATTATTCTTTTCTGTTTCAAGCAGCACATCCAGTGCCAACTCTCTTACATTTTCGCGATTATCCATTACTTTAATCCATTCGGCAGTCTATTTAAACCAAAGTCCTGTCTCAATCTTATAGCCCAGCAAAAATGCTGCCGTATCCATTCTTTTCTTTCCTTCTAATTGCAAATTAATTACTCTAAGTGCACCGTTACCGCATCTTATCGTAAAACTCTTCTTATCAAGTGCAATCACCTGTCCACAGCTTCCTTCAACACCTGCTTTTGATGCCATATCAAGCGCTGTTTCTTCCGAAATAACTTCTGCCTGATATATCTTAAGAAGCTTATCTTCCAAAGTAGTAAAAGCACTCGGCCATGGATTAAGACCTCTTATCAGTCTCTCTAATTCATCTGCGTCCTTTGAGAAATCTATTCTTCCCATGTCCTTACTAAGCATTTTTGCATAGTTAGACTTTGAATCATCCTGCTTGGTTCTCGCTGCTACACCTCTTTCAATCTTATCAAGTGTCTCAACAATAATCTCGCCACCAAGACATGCAAGTCTGTCAAATAAAGAACCGCCCGTCTCGTCAGCATTTATCGAAATAACCTTCTGATCTATAATATCTCCGGTATCAAGGCCTTTGTCCATATACATAGTAGTAACACCGGTTTCTTTAAGACCATCTATAACAGCCCATTGAATCGGCGCCGCACCTCTGTATGCCGGCAAAAGTGACGCATGTACGTTGATACAACCATACTTTGGTATCTCAAGTATTGATTCAGGAAGAATCTGTCCAAAAGCTACTACAACTATCGCATCGGGATTAATTGCTTTAATCTCTTCAACAAACTCCGGATCTCTTGCTTTTTCCGGCTGTGCCACAGTCAAATTGTTGGCAATTGCGCATTCCTTAACGGGTGAATATACCAGTTTCTTGCCACGTCCTTTGGTCTTATCCGGCTGTGTAACAACCAGACTAATCTCGTGACCTGCAGCAATTAACGCCTCTAACGTATTAACCGCAAAATCAGGCGTACCCATATATACAAGCTTCATATATTATTCCTCTTCCTCGTCCTCTAACAAATTCTCTGCATCTCTTAACGGACTCTCTGCAACATCTTTGTAAAGTATTCCGTCTAAATGATCCAACTCATGACAAATTGCTCTTGCAAGAAGTCCTTCCGCTTCGAGTGTCTGCTCTTCCATATTTACATCAAAATACTTAGCTACAACATGATAAGGTCTTGTGACCGTAGCAACCTTTCCCGGAATACTAAGGCAACCCTCATCACCACATTGTTCTCCGTCTTTCTCAAGGATAACCGGATTGATAAGAACATATGCACTGCTTTCCTCTTCGTTATATTCAACGTCGATTACAACAATTCTCTTAAGTATGCCCACCTGAGGTGCTGCAAGTCCAACACCGTTTGCATCATACATAGTGTCAAGCATATCCTCAATAAGTGTAAGTGTTCTTTCGTTGACTTCTTTTACTTCTTTACATTTTTTCCTTAATATGTCATCCCCGTCCACACGGATTTGTCTAAGTGCCATTGATATTGTCTCCTTCATTGTAAAATCATTAACTTGTCTATTATACCATAAATCTCATATCTCTTGCAAACTCAATAGGTTTTTAGCGGATTAAAATCAAAACTTATAAAACATTTTTCATAATCGGTGTTTTTTTCAAGCACACTTTCAACCCTATCCTTAATTGATATAAGGGTGTCAATCGACTTTGATTTGATATATATTACTTTCCTGTAATTATCGTCAAGCTTATATATGTTCGCTTCACACGGACCGATGCATTTGATTTCTTTGTCTTCATGATAATAATCATCTATTATCTGCCTTATGTATTGAGCATATTTGTCCATAAGCTCTTCATATTCACTTTCCATAAAAAGAACAAGCATGTTAAATACAGGCGGATAATTAAGCATTTCCCTATATGCTAATTCTTCCTCGAAAAACTCGTCATAATCCTGATTAGCTGCCGCTATAATACAGTAATCATCCGGTTTGTAGGTCTGGATTACAACCTCACCGCCTTTGTCGCTTCTGCCCGCTCTTCCCGCTGCTTGGGCAAGTAAATCAAACGTCTTCTCCGCTGCCATGTAGTCATTATCAAAAAGCGTCGTATCCGCCGCAACCGCGCCAACCAAAGTAACATTAGGAAAATCATGTCCTTTGACAATCATTTGGGTTCCGACTAAAATATCCGCCTTGCCTTTGGCAAATGCATCGACTATTTTCTCATGTGCATTTTTCCTCTTGGTTGTATCGGCATCCATCCTCAAAACTCTTGCATCAGGAAACTCTTTTTTTATCTCACTTTCCACCTTCTCCGTACCGGTACCAAATCCCGCAATAAACTTAGAATTACACTCCGGACAAAGTTTGGGCCTTGCTATTTCATAACCGCAATAATGACATACCAGTTTTGCATTGGCGGTTTTGCCATTGTGCTCTTTTAATGAAACATCGCAATGAGGGCACTTGAATACATATCCACATTCCCTGCAGGATATAAAGCCCGAATAACCACGCCTATTAATAAAAAGCATAGTTTGTTCATGTTTATCAAGCCTTTCTCTTATAAGCTCTCTTAAATGATTTGAAAAAATACTTCTGTTTCCATGTTCAAGTTCTTTACGCAAATCAACAACGCTTACCTTGGCAAGCGTCGCTCCCTCTTTGGCTCTTTCGTTAAGGGTGATTAGTTCGTATTCCTTGTTAACTGCTTTGTAATACGAATCAATCGAAGGCGTAGCTGAACCTAATATAACCGAAGCACCACACATTGAGGCTCTCTTAATCGCAACTTCTCTGGCATGATATTTCGGCGTTGTATCACTCTTATAGCTTTGCTCATGCTCTTCATCTATTACAATTAGTCCTAGATTGGAAAATGGTGCAAAAAGCGCAGATCTCGGTCCTATCACAACCGAAACATCCCCCTTCTTGGCACGTTCAAACTGTTCGTAACGCTCACCTTTTGAAAGCTTTGAGTTCATTATCGCAACTTTATCTCCAAACCGGTTTCTAAACCTTGCAACCGTCTGATAAGTCAGTGCAATCTCCGGGATTAAAACTATCGCCTGCTTGCCCATTTGAAGCATTTTCTCAATAATCTCTATATATACAAGCGTCTTGCCGCTTCCTGTAATTCCCTTTAAAAGATATGTCTTATAATCCCCTCGTTCAAAGTCCTCAACAACTCTTTTAATTGCTTTTGCCTGTTCATCATTAGGGACAAAGTTTTCCTCTTCATAAGGTGTGTCAAACTCTTCCTTTTTGGTCCTGTTCTTAACCTTCTCCTTAATCGGCATAACGGTCTTTAATGCATTAATCATTGTCGAGCCGTAATTATCTTTTATAAATGCTGCCAGTTCAATTAACGTACTCTCAATAGCAACATCTTTCTTCTCGATATCATTTATATATTTTAATTTCTCTTCATCAATTTCCGGGGTGTCCGAAAAACCGATTACATAACCTTTTCTTAAATTGTTACCACGACCAAAAGGGATAGATACGCTCATTCCGATACGTATCTGTCCCTCTAATTCTTCCGGTATCTTATATTGAAAAGTTCTATCAATTGCCTCGTGTGAGATATCTACTATTATATCCGCAAATCTTTGTGACATCTTCTTCCTCTAATATCTCTCTTATAAGATCTCTTTCATCCATATGGTACTTCTTGCCCTTAATCTCCTGATAGTCCTCATGACCTTTACCGGCAAGAACAATAACATCTCCAACTTTTGCATTCATAATCGCATATCTTATTGCTTCCTTACGGTCAGCAATCTCAACATACTCGCCTGTAGTCTTACTAATTCCCGTCTTAATGTCATTAATTATATCCTGTGGCTCCTCATCTCTTGGATTATCAGAAGTAATAATTGTAAGGTCGGCGAGTTTACCCGAAACCTCACCCATCTCAAATCTTCTTGTCTTTGAGCGATTGCCTCCACAGCCAAAAAGTGACACAAGGCGCTTTGGATTATACTGACGAAGTGTATTAAGAATACTTTCAAGACTCATGGCATTATGTGCATAATCAATCATCAATGTAAATGAATCCGATATCGGAATCATTTCTACTCTTCCCTTAACATGGATATCTTTTAATATTTCAAGAATCTTATCCATATCTACACCTATTTCTGCTGCAACCGCTATCGCAGAAAGAGAATTGTGTATAGAAAACTCGCCTGGAAGACTGACACTTACAGATGCTTTGTATTTGCCATCAAGTTCGTAATTAATACCAAGCTCACCATCACGTTCATAAAGTTCCTGATTCTTTGCCTGATAGTTTGCAGCATCCTTCATACCGTATGTAACAACATCACAAGTATGACCTTTCATTATGTCATCAACATACTCATCGTCTATGTTGAATATTCCTGTTTTGCACATTGTAAAAAGCTTTGCTTTCCAGCCTAAATATTCCTCAAAACTACTGTGTTCATTAGGTCCTATATGATCTTCCGAAAGATTTGTAAATATACCGTAATCAAGAGAAATGCCCGCCACTCTGTCAAGCATAAGTCCCTGTGATGAAACCTCCATAACAACCCCGTCAAGACCGGCATCTACCATTTCTTTCAAATATCTTTGAACAACTATAGATTCGGGAGTTGTATTCTTGGCAGGTGTTGACTTATCTCCAATGATTGTTTCAATTGTTCCGATAAGTCCGGTCTTAATTCCTGCAGATTCAAGCATTGACTTTATCATATATGTAGTTGTTGTCTTACCTTTTGTTCCGGTAATACCTATTACTTTAAGTTTGTCAGAAGGATTACCGTAAAATGCTGCACTGATAACACCCATTGCATAACGGGTACTTGCAACCTTGATAATAGTTACATCAGCATCTACATTAACGTCCTTTTCCACAACCAATACACTTGCGCCATCACTTACGGCAGCCTGTGCATAATCATGTCCGTCAAACTTGGCACCGGATATACAGAAAAAGAGTGTGCCTTTCTTAATGTTTCTGGAATCATTTTCCACCTCTAAAACTTCTGTATCAAGGCTTCCTTTTATAAGTTCGTATTCAATATTTCCGATAATATCACTTAATCGCATATAGAAATCTCCTATATAAATTACTTGTTTTACTTAAAAATAAGAGCTGCCACCCGGACAGCCCTTATAATCTTATTCTTCCTCGTCGTCTCCAACAATCTTAACCTTGCCGGCATACAATTCCTCAACTGCTGCAGATAATGGTTTCTTGCCTTCTGCATCTACAAGTGGAGTCTCACCTGCAATAATCTGTCTTGCTCTTTTTGCTGTTGCCAACACGATTGAATAGCGGCTCTGAACAACCGGCTGTTCTCCTGGCTCAACTTCGCTGTTAACTACTGCCATTAAATCCGTATACGATGGATGAATCATGATATAAACTCCTTTCGAATATCCGTTAATTCTGATTTCATTATATTAATATGCTCACTATTCCTATCCGACTTGAAACTCTCTGCCGTAATAACCGCATGCAAATCCTGCACACACTTATCAAGGTCATCATTTACAACCAGATAATCATAATGCATCATATCGTCAGTTTCCTCATAGGCACGTTTTAATCGTTTGCCAATAACCTTGGCATCCTCTGTACCTCTTCCAAACAAACGGTCCTTAAGTGTTACTGCATTAGGTGCTGTGATGAAAATAAGCACCGCATCCGGATATTGTTCCTTGATGTGCATAGCACCCTGAACCTCTATCTCCAATATTACATTGTTGCCCTTTTCAAGTTCATCTTCAACGAATTGTTTCGGAGTTCCGTAGTAGTTCTCCACATACTGTGCCCACTCGATGAAGCCGTTGTAATCAATAAGCTTCTCAAACTCTTCAACAGTCTTAAAATGATAATCAACACCGTCAACCTCACCCGGTCTTGGTGCTCTTGTTGTTGCTGATACCGAAAGGCTATAGCCGTATTCGCTTACAAGCTTTTTGACAGCTGTTCCTTTGCCTACACCGGAAAAACCGGATACAACAATTAACAGTCCTTTTTTATTCATATGTTCACCCTCTATTCAATATTCTGAATCTGTTCTCTGACTTTCTCAATCTCAGTCTTTAGGTCAATTGCCTTGTTGGATACATCAAGGCTATCAGCTTTTGAAAGAATCGTGTTAGCTTCTCTGTTCATCTCCTGTGCGATGAAATCAAGCTTTCTTCCGACATTACCGCCTTCATTAAGAATAGAAATTGTATTCTCGATATGTGACCGAAGTCTTACTGTCTCTTCGTCGACACAAATCTTGTCTGCATATATAACAACCTCAGTTGCTATACGGTTCTCATCGATAGTGCTTCCCTCGAGAAGCTCTTTGACCTTATTCTCAAGTCTGTTTCTATATTCGTCAACAAGTGAAGGTGATGTATTCTCGATGTAATCTACCATCTCAAGCATACCGTTAAGCTTGGCAATGAGATCCTTCTTAAGAGCTTCGCCCTCTTTCTCTCGTGCCATAACAAAGTTCTTAACAGCCTCATCAAGTACGGCAACAAAATCCTTCCAAAGTGCCTCATCAACTTCACTCTTTTCCTCAAGAGTTAACACTTCAGGATATCTTGAAAGCATAGCCGAGTTGATATCTGAAGATATTGAAAAATCCTCACCTATCTGCTTCAAATAATTCACATACTCGGTAGCAATCTCTTTATTATACTTAACAAGTACATTACTCTTCGTATAATCCTCATAAGTAACAAATATATCAACCTTGCCTCGTCCTATGTAATCCTTTAAATGATTCCTCATATCTGCCTCAAAAGCATTGAACTTCTTAGGCATCTTGATATTAAGGTCACAATATCTATGATTAACCGACTTCATTTCAACAATAATCTTACGTTCTTTCGTAACGCTTTCGCTGCGTCCGAAGCCCGTCATACTTTTTATCACATCAACACCTGCTTTTCTAAATTATAATATCGTTATAAAGCCTTGCGACTTAACACAACAATTCAAGATATTATACCAAATCACAAAGAAAAATGCAAGGAATACTAATCCTTAATCTCTTCTATTCCCTTGATGTCGGGAATTGCCACCATCGAATAATTGGTATGGTATATAACGTAACCCGGATTGGACTCCGGCGGCTTCTTGAGATTCCCCCTTCTTGTGTAATCTATTTCTACCTTAGGACTTGTCTTACCCGTCGAATAAAAGGCTGCAAGTTTTGCCGCTTCCTCATAGGTATTATCCGGTACATCTTCGGCTCCCTCAAGCTTAACTATAACATGTGACCCCGGCATTTCTTTTGCATGAAACCACAAATCTTTAGGTCCTGCCGTCTTAAATGTAAGCCTGTCATTTTGTAAGTTGTTCTTTCCGACATACATATGGAATCCATCAGAAGATACAAAATGAAGTGGTTTACTCCTTTCCGTCTTGCCGTTTTCTTTTTTGCCTTTTTTCTCTTTGAGAAAACCTGACATCTCCATCTCACGTCTAATCTCTGCTATATCCGCTTCAGAGGTTGCAAGTTCAACACTGTTTTGCAAAAGCATCAACTGATCCAATGTGTCTTTGCTTTCCTTAACAAGAACAAGCGATGCCTCGTAAGTTCTTTTCATCTTATTATACTTGTTAAAATACTTATTGGCATTTTCAACTGCAGTTAATAACGGATCAAGCGGAATTGTAATTTCTGTATTATCGTAGTAATTATTAACGGTAATATTCTTATCTCCTTCTTTCACCTCATGGCCGTAAGCCTGTAGCATCTCACCATATATTCTGTATTTTTCTCTCTTCTCAACATCTTTTAACTGCTTGGCCTGTATATCATATTTCTTTGACGTTCTCTCAATCAACGACGATAATACTTTTCGTAAATCCGTTGACTTCTGGTGCATTCGGCTGTATGTATCTTTCTCGGCATAGAAATGTGTAAGCACCTCTGATATATCATCAAATTTGACCACAGTTAAATCTTCGTACATATGCAGATAAGAAGATGCAAACGCCACCGGAACATCATCGTTATATACTATACAGGGTTCATATTCACCCTTTTTTATTCTTTCCACTACACTTAAGAAAACATCCCAGAGTTTTTCTTTGTTGGAATCCGCAAGACTGTCTGTGCTGAAATTCCCGTCAACTTCCGCCTCATAACATATCTCTTCGGACATTTCTTTAGACATACCTGTAATAGATGTATATATCGCTTTGACAATGCTTTCAGGCTTTGCAAGAATATCGCCGACAAACTCTTCTTTTGTAATAGTCATCGGGTTCTTCTTATCACTTGGTGGCAGAACATATTCTCTTCCGGGAAGTACTTCTCTTACCGAACTGATATTGCTTCCTATACGCTTAACAGAATCGATAATAATGTCCTCATTGTCGGTAAAGATTATATTACTGTACTTACCCATAAGCTCAATAATAAGCTTCTTTCTACACACATCACCCATTTCATCAAGATGCTCAATCTCTATCGATATTATTCTTTCAAACTCAGGCTGGCTGACTTTTATTATTCTCCCGTTTCCTATATGTTTTCTAAGCAACATACAGAAGTTTGGTGCCGTCATAGGGTTATTCTTATTCTCGGAAAGAAAATACACTAATGGAAGCGTCGCACTTGCATTGAGCATAAGTCTGTGCGTACCGCCATTATTCTTGACAACAAGATTAATTTCATCAGCCTCCGGTTGATAAATCTTGTATATGCGTCCACCCTCAAGTCTATCTCTCATATCTCTGACAATATTGGAAACGACTATACCGTCAAATGCCATCTTACTTACCTCTTTTTCGTTATTTATCAGCAAACTGCCGCAAGTTTAACAACTTGCGGCAGTAATTCGTAATTATTATTGATATATTTCCTCGTATCTTTTAGCTGAACTTGCCCATGAATAATCCTGTTGCATTGCTCTAACCTGCATATCCTCCCAGTTCTTTCTCTGGTTAAGGAATACGTCCTTCGCATAATTGATAGTACGTAAAAGCTCATTAGAATCATAATTGGCAAACGAGAAACCTGTTCCGGTCTGCTCATATTCGTTATATGGAATAACGGTATCATTCAATCCACCGGTTTCACGAACAATCGGAAGCGAACCGTATCTAAGCGCCATAAGCTGTGTAAGTCCGCACGGTTCAAATCTTGATGGAACAAGTATCGCATCACATCCACCATACATCTTATGCGACAACTCATCCGAGAAGAAAATGTTGGCTGAAACTTTTGCTGGATGGAAGTTCTGGTAATACTTGAACATATCCTCATAATGAGGATCACCGGTTCCCAATACTATGAACTGCACTCCGTCCTGACATATATCATTCATAACCGCATCTACAAGATCAAGACCCTTCTGATCTGTAAGTCTTGAAATGATACCGATGACGAATTGATCCTTGTCAACCGGAAGTCCAAGTTGCTTCTGAAGTCCTGTTTTGTTAGCCACTTTGTTCTTCTTAAAGCTCTTAATATTATAAGTCTTATATAACTTCTTATCCTTTTCAGGATTATAAGTGTCATAATCTATTCCGTTAACAATACCTATAAGTGATTGATTCCTTGCCTGTAACAAGCCATCCAAGCCCTCACCGTAATATGGGGTCTGAATCTCATAAGCATAAGTACCGCTTACGGTTGTAATAAGGTCTGCATACACAAGACCACCCTTAAGCATGGAAGCATCATGGTTAATCTCTAACTTATCAGCGGTGAACAGATAATCAGGAAGTCCCGAACAATATCTTACGTGTTCAATGTCCCATTTACCCTGGAACTGCAAGTTATGTATCGTCATTATAGAACGAATACCCGTAAAGAACGGATTGCCTGCAAACAACGTCTTTAAGTAAACCGGAACCATACCTGCCTGCCAGTCATGACAATGAACTATATCAGGTCTAAATCCAACAACCGGAAGTATTGCAAGTGCTGCCTTTGAAAAATAACAGAACTTTTCAATGTCCCATTTTGCATCGCTGTATGGCGTCTGACCGTTAAAGAAATACTCGTTGTCTATAAAATACACCGGAACACCTTCGTATTCCATGTAGAAAATACCGACATACTGGTAATGATCACCTATATCCAATTGAAAATTAGCAAGATACTTCATGTTCTGCTTAAAACGGTTGGGGATGCACATGTAATTAGGAATAATTATTCTTACGTCGTACTTCTTCTTATCAAAAATCTTAGGAAGCGTACCGACAACATCTGCAAGTCCTCCTGTTTTAATAAACGGAACACATTCTGAAGCTATATAAGCTATTTTCTTCATGCTCAACACATCTCCTTGTATGAATAGTGTAATTATGAAAATGATTATACCACAACACACCTGTTAAAGAAAGATAGTTTATATAGTTTTTTTGCTATGCCGAAAACTGTCCCTGTTCATAGCCCTTCATATGATATTCCAGTCTAAACTTGTCTGCAATCAAAGCAATAAATTCAGAATTGGTCGGCTTACCTTTCCCTGAGTTGACATTGTATCCGAAAAGTTCTTCAAGAGCATCAAGTTTTCCTCTATTCCACGAAACCTCAATCGCATGTCTTATTGCTCTTTCCACACTGCTGGTTGTAGTATGATATTTCTTGGCAATTGCCGGGTACAAAAACTTGGTTATATAGTTTAATATATCCGGATCTTTTATTGCCATAATTATACCCTCTCGTATATATTGATAACCTTTTATATGAGCAGGTATTCCAATGCCTCTTATCATTCTTGTAACATCATTTTCAAGAGCGGAATCAAAAAGGAATTGTTTCTGCTCCATTGTCATTCCCGCCTGCTTCTTCATGTATTCTTTTTTCTGCGCATACGAGTCAAGAATTCTTTCTAATATTCTTGCAATGTACTTTGGACTTTGATTCAGCATAAAATAATAATCGGTACCTGCATTGTATGACAGGTCGATTAGAGCTGTTGACAACGCAGACGTTAACACTATACATTTTGTATTCTCAAGTGCAGGTTGCTTCTTGCAATACTCAATAAGTGTCAATCCATCCCCACCCTCCAAACAAATATCTGTTATTATCATATCAGGAACATTTTGCTTGATGTATGCTTTAATTTCCTGATATTCATCATATATCTCAACAAATTTGTATTCGTATTTTTTCATATAAGTTTTTATCTGGTTTGTAATATCCCTCCTTACAGAAGAAACGATTAATATGTTCATTGATTCGTGCATTTTATGTATCTCCTTATAAGTAATTAATTAGCACCCTTCATTTTGTCCAACCTGATTCTGTCAGCCATCAAGGCAATGAACTCAGAATTGGTTGGCTTACCTTTATCGGCTTGTATGGTATAACCAAACAAATCGTGAATCATATCAATATTTCCTCGTTCCCATGCAACTTCAATTGCATGTCGTATAGCTCTTTCAACTCTTGTATCTGTTGTCGCATATTCTTTCGCAATATCCGGATATAACTGCTTTGTTACAGCATTTAGTACATCCATATTTTCTACTGCCATAAGAATTGCAGTTCTCAAATACAGATATCCCTTAATATGCGCAGGCACGCCTATTTCGTGTATCATACGTGTAACAAGCATATTCATATCCTTTTCAAAATTACCCTGTTTTACGACTATATCATCATTTTGAGACAACTTCTGTTGCCCATTTTGCCTAACAAGGCAATCCGATATACACCTTTCCAAGGCTTCTTCATTTTGTTCCCAAGGCAGGTATTTCACATTCTTCTTGTTTTGCAATACCTCTAAAACTTTTGTAAGACTTTTTGAACCGATTAAAATGAAGCCGACTGAATCGAGTAAACTGTCCTTTCGGACACTTTCTATAACTTCTATGCCATCAGCCTGTGGCAAGACCGGATATAAAAGAACAATATCCGGAACCTCCATCTTTATATTGGTCAACAGTAGTTCGCCATTTTCATACGTACCTATCAACCGACATCCCGCCTGTTTTCGCACGACATCAGTCATTATCCTTTTCATTCTCTCATCATGATTGCCAATCATAACTTTGATCATCATTATCCCTCCTTATTTAGTTGTGTGCGTCAAATCGACCATTGCTGACTATATCAAACGAAAACCGCAGTATAAATATGACATATAACAATGATTCTTAACATAATTCATTTTTTATTGTGTTGTATCACAATAAACTTTTAATTTTAGGAAAGCATCTTGTCTATGAAAATCGCATATCCCCTTGTGGGATCATTTACAAAAACGTGCGTCACAGCCCCTACTACCTTATTATTCTGTATTACCGGCGACCCACTCATCCCCTGAACTATACCACCCGTAAGGTTAATCAAATCATCATCCGTCACTATTACCTCCATTTCTTTATCTCCGTTTTTGTTCTTATGAATGTTGGCAATTTCTATTTCATAGAGCGTCTTTTTTCCGCTTACATAAGTCTGTATCCATGCTTTTCCTGTTTTGACCTCCGACTCGTCTGCAATCTCTAACGATTCGCTATCAGAAATATATTCAAGAAAACTATCCGCAACACTTCCATATATTCCATAAAGCTTATTTGTTTCTATATCTCCGACAACCTTTTCCTCGTCATAAGTTATCATCCCCTCTATCTCACCCGGCGTTCCGCTTGTTCCCTTCTCAACGCCGTAAATATCAGCCAAGTACAACTTGCCAGCAGACACCTGCATCATTTCACCCGTGTCTGAATCGGTAATACTGTGCCCAAGCGCACCAAACTTACCGTTTTCGACATAAGTAATCGTACCTAATCCCTGCAGATCATCTCGCACCCATATACCAATTTTATACATATTCACACCCGTTTCGACAGGCGAGATTAAAACATTTATATTTTTGCCGTTTCTATCTACCAAAAAATCAAGATTTTTTCCTTTACACTTCGTTATCTGCTCAATCAACTGTTTTTTTGAGCTGACTTTTTCATCATTTAATGCAGTTATATAATCACCCTTTATCAGTTTGTTTTTGGCAGGACTTGTCGTATTTCCATATATATCTGTAACCTCACAAGTATCTATTACGAGTATACCCTTTGTATTTACATATATTCCGACAGTTTTCCCCACAGGTGTTATTCTTTTTTCAATACTTCCCGATACCGGTTTAAGTAAATGTTCCCGTCTTTCTTTTGCATAGCCAAGCCCGGCAACAACAAAAATAAACAATATATTTGCCATAAACAAAACGCGAAGAAAAACTCTGTATTTGTGTAATCTACTCATAATCCCACTCCTTTTTTGCAATAAAAAAAGACTCATACCAATCTGTGATTAGTATAAGTCTTAATCTACTGTCTTAATCAGTCAACCTTTGCCTTACTTGCCAATTCTTTCATTTCTTTTGCTGAAGATATTACTGTATCGGTAATCTCGGCACCTCCGAGAAGTCTTGCAAGTTCGTTAATCTCCTGCTCTTTATTAAGTTTTTGTATGCTTGTAATAGTCTTATTATCTATAACATTCTTCTCAATCATATAATGATGGTCAGCCATTGCCGCTATCTGCGGAAGATGTGTTATGCAAATAACCTGATGATTCATGCTTATATAATTAATCTTCTCCGCTACCATCTGTGCAGTTCGTCCACTGATTCCCGTATCTATCTCATCGAAAACAAGCGTAGAAACCTGATCAACCTGCGCAAGACATGCCTTCATTGCAAGCATAATTCTTGAAAGTTCTCCACCGGAAGCAACCTCGTCAAGCGGTTTCATTTCCTCACCTACGTTAGTGGAAATAATAAAGTACGCAACATCGCGACCTTCTTCAGTATAGCTTTCACTTTCCTCGAATTGCATGTCAAATCTGACATCAAGGAAATTAAGTTCTGTAAGCGATTGTTTGATTCTCTCACTAAGAAGAGTTGCCGTTTCCTTTCGACATTTTGTAAGATTGGCACACAACTTGTCAAGCTTGTCTGAAACTACCTTTAATTCGTCTTTTAGACCCTCCAAATACTGCTCTTGATTACTTATTTTGTCATAGGTTTTTGTCAACTCATTATAATAATTGTTGATATCGGAAATATTCTTTCCGTACTTGGCTTTCAAATGATTAATAAGATTCAATCGATTCTCAAGATTTACAAACTCTTCTTCCGAAAAACTGTTATCTTCTATATATTCTCTTGAACTTCTTACGGTTTCTCCAACAAGATCCGAAGCAGTCTGTAATGTATCCGTAATAGACTGAAGCTGTTCATCATAGGAAGCAATAGACAACAGTTCTCTTATAGCACGGTCAAGTGCATCTGTTACATTACCGCTTAAATTGTTGTTGGCAACTCCCAAACTTTCCATTATGTTCTTGCCGTGTAACGCCTTTTCATATTGGCGTTCTATCTCTTCATCTTCGCCCTCTTTTAGTTTGGCGCTTTCAATCTCATTTTTCTCAAAAAGCAACAAATCGAGTTTTCGTTTCTTTTCTTCCTCATCCATAGTATTGGCATCAAGTTCTTTTTTTATTGATGCATACTTAAGATAAGTTTCTTTCACCTGTTGTTTTATCGGATCAATTGTATTCTTACCATATCTGTCCAAAAGTTTGATATGTTGTTTTTTGTCGAGAAGTGACTGATTTTCGTGTTGAGCATGAAGATCGATAAGAAGTGCTGCAATCTCTCTTAACTTGGAAACAGTAATTGTCATACCGTTTGCCTTACATATACTTCTTCCATCATTAATCGTCCTTGAAAGAATTATCTCTCCGTCTTCTATATCAGGGATTTCAAGTTCTTTAAGACTTTTGATCACATCATCATTCTCTACAGAAAACAATAATTCCACAAGACCAAAATCCGCGTCCTGTCTAACAAAATCCTTCGGTGCTTTCCCACCGAGCGCTATCATAACCGAATCAATAAGTATTGATTTGCCGGCACCGGTTTCACCCGTCAAAATGTTGAGATTATCCGCAAAAGGAATATCAATCTCATCAATAAGTGCCATGTTCTTTATGTGTATATTAATAAGCATCTTTTACCTCCGGCCTCATTTATCTGAAGCTATTGAATTAATTCCGGAAATGATTTCTTTACAAAAATCTACATTTCTTGCCGCAGCAAAAATAGTATCGTCGCCTGCTATACACCCCATAAGCCCGGGGATTTCCATATTGTCAAGGGCAGCGGCAACGGCCATAGCCATACCTGAAACAGTACGAATAACAATAAGATTATCTGTATAATCCATGTTAAGAATTCCTGCACTTAATACCTGCTTATACTTCTGTTCCACAGCGGTATCGAACTTCTTAAGCATTGCATACTTCTGTCTTCCCGAATCGCTTTGTATTTTCGTGAGTTTCATTTCTCTTATATCACGCGAAATTGTAGCCTGCGTAATTGAAAAACCCGCCTTGGATAATTCAGCAAGCAATTCGTCCTGCGTTTCAATGTCTTTGCTTTCTATTATTTCTTTGATTTTATTCTGTCTCTTCTCTTTCATAATTCACCTGTTTATTTGCTATTTTATTACGAAGCACCTCATAAAAGCTCGGATCAAAAAGTTTTATCATACGTGTACTTTCCGATGCCTTACCAATTACCACCCTGTCTCCCGGAGAAAGCTTCATCCCCGGCTGACCGTCATAACTGATAAGTGCTTCATCTTCCTGCGCTTTGCGCATCTTAAGTATTTCTATTTCTATTTCATCCTCACTTGTAAGTACTATGCTTTTTGATGTCAGAGAATGAGGAGAAATCGGTGTTATTATTATATTATGTGCTTTCGGCGTTACAATCGGACCGCCGGCAGAAAGATTATAACCGGTAGAACCCGTAGGTGAAGCAACAATCACACCATCAGCTTCATAATTCTCTAACAACTTGCCGCCAACATACACTTTAAGTCCGATAACCCTCGAAAATCCCGCTCTCGTTATTACGATATCATTTAACGAAATATCTGTTAAAGACGGATTTTTTGAACCTGCCTTGTACACACAGCCCTTGATATTCATTCTTTCTTCGATGGAATAATCATCTGCCACAAGACGTTTTACAACAGGCTCTATCTGTTCCGGTTCAACTTCGGTTAAAAATCCCATTGTCCCAAGGTTGACTCCGACAATAGGAATATTATATTGTCTCAAATCCCTGTTAACCTTAAGGATTGTTCCGTCTCCACCAAGTGCGATAATGCAATCATATGAATCGGCATCATTTACCGAATATGAAACTGCCTTGGATAAACCGTCATTATCCTTCGCTCCTACAACCCGTGTACTCGTTCCACCAAGTTTGTCTATGTACTCTTCTAACTTTGTGGTGAGCATCAAATTGCTGTCCTTTGTGTAATTGGTAGCAATCAAAAACCTCTTCATATATGCACCTTTCCTAGTTCAAATCGATGTGTGACTTTGCAACAATATCATCCACATCACAATTGCCGATATTTTCAAGTTCTACCTTACTTAAATGTAACAAATATTCGATGTTGCCCTCAGGTCCCTTAATCGGCGAATAATCCAGATTACATACGAAAAAGCCAATACTTTTTGCGTAATCGACAACCATGTGAATTACTTCTTTGTGCACATTGATATCCCTGACAACGCCTTTCTTTCCTACTTTCTCGCGTCCGGCTTCAAATTGCGGTTTGATAAGACATACAATCTGGCCGTCATCCGTCAAAAGTTCTTTGACCGGTGTAAGTACTTTTGTAAGCGATATAAATGATACATCAATAGAAGCAAAATCTATTCTGTCCTCAACCATATCAGGCGTCACATAACGTATGTTGGTTTTCTCCATACATACAACGCGTTCGTCCTGTCTTAATTTCCAATCAAGCTGTCCATGTCCTACATCAACAGCATACACTTTGACTGCTCCGTTTTGAAGCATGCAATCGGTAAATCCGCCTGTTGACGAACCGACATCCATACATACCTTACCGGACAGTGTCACATCAAAATTAGCCATGGCTTTTTCAAGTTTTAAGCCGCCTCGGCTGACATATTTGAGTGTGGAACCTTTTATCTCTATAGGTATCTCACTATCAAATGAAGCGCCGGCCTTGTCCTCACGCTGTCCATCGACATACACTATTCCTGACATGATAATGGCCTTTGCCTTCTCTCTCGAAGTAGCAAGTCCTCTATTAACAAGTAATACATCTAAACGTTCTTTCATTGATATTCCCCGTTATAAATATTCGTGAATTATTCCAAGTACCGACTCATTATCGATACCAAGCATCTTTCGAAGTTGTGCAACTGAACCATGCTCAACAAAGGTATCATTTATTGCAATATTCCTTACCGCAATACCCGGATACTCTTTACTCCTTTGCATGTAGTAAGATGAAACCATCTGACCGAAACCACCCTGATATACGTGTTCTTCAAGGGTGATAATCACCTCGTGTTCCTTGGCAAGTTCATCCAGCAATTCGGTATCAAGAGGTTTGACAAATCTGGCATTAACAAAAGTTATCTCAACGCCCTCACTTTTCAGCTCGTCATAAACCTTGCTTGCTTCCTCAACCATATTACCGACAGCAATAAGAGCTATTTTCTTTCCCTTTTTTATAATTTCGCTCTTACCGTATTCAATCGGTGCAAGGTTATCTTTAAGTCCATAGAAAGCGTTGCCCTTGCTGTACTTGATTGCAATCGGTCCATCAAACTCCATGGCATATTCTAATGATTTGGTAAGCTCATATCTGTTCTTTGGTGCGATTACCGTCATTCCCGGTATATTGCAAAGATATGCCGTATCAAATATTCCCTGATGAGTCGAACCGTCTTCGCCGACAAGTCCTGAACGGTCTATGGCAAATACAACATGCTGTTTCTGCAAACATACATCATGCAGAATCTGATCATAAGCACGCTGTAAAAATGACGAATACACGGCAACCACCGGTATCATGCCCTCTTTTGCCAAACCGGCAGCAAATGTTACCGCATGTTGTTCTGCAATTCCAACATCAAAAAATCTCTTCGGATAAACATTCGAGAACTTATCAAGTCCGGTTCCCGAAGCCATTGCCGCGGTTATTGCTATAAGATTAGGATACTCCTCGCCAAGCGCAAGCATTTTCCTTCCGAAAACTCCTGTGTTGGTCATCTTTGTCTGTTTCTCCAAAACCTTACCCGTCTTAATGTCAAAAGGCTTAACACCATGGAAATACTTCGGATGTTTTTCCGCATAACGGTATCCTTTTCCTTTGACCGTTTTGACATGAACAACAACAGGTCTCTTAAGCTTAAGCGCCGCAATAAATGTATCAACCAGAGAATCTACATCATGTCCGTCTATCGGGCCGATATATGTTATTCCCAAATCCTCAAAAAACATTCCCGGAACAAGTAATCCCTTGATACTGTCCTTACCTCTTTTGACAAGTTTTGCTATAGGCTCACCTACTCCCGGAATATTGAGAAGTCCTTTCTCAACGCCGGACTTAACATCATTGTAAGTCTGTCCGACACGAATCTTGTTAAGGTAATTAGACATACCACCTACATTCTCATCAATAGACATTTCGTTATCATTAAGAACAATCATGCAACTGCTCTTAAGTCTTCCAAGATTGTTAAGTGCCTCATAAGTAAGTCCACCTGTAAATGAACCATCACCGATAACTGCAACAATCGCTTTCTTTTCACCCTTAAGTTCACAAGCTTTAGCCATACCTATAGCAGCAGAAATCGAAGTAGAACTATGCCCTGTATCAAATACATCGGTATCACTCTCTGCCTGCTTTGGGAATCCGCTCATTCCACCAAACTGACGCAAAGTCTCAAAGCCCTCACGTCTTCCCGTTAACAGTTTGTGTGTGTAACACTGATGTCCGACATCCCAGATAATTTTATCGTTGGGCAAGTTAAGAACGAGATGCAATGCCATAGTAAGCTCCACACATCCAAGATTCGATGCAAGATGTCCACCTGTCTTTGAAACGTTCTCAATAAGAAAACTTCTTATTTCTCCGGCAAGGTCTTCCCAGCAGGAGGAATCGTATTGTTTTATATCATTTGGTTCATGTATATTATCTAAAAGCCCCATATAAAAGTCCTCTTTTGAATATTAGTTGGTTCGATGAATAAGATATTTTACAAGTTCAATAACGAATCCATCTTCATCCCGTATTCCTCTGATATTATCAAGTGCTATATTGGAAAGTCTCTCCACTTCCGCAGAGGATGCCTCCATACCGTGTATAGTAACGTATGTTACCTTACCGCTCTCCTCATCACTGTGAATAGGCTTGCCCAATTCCTCAAATGTTGCTGTTTCATCAAGTATATCGTCCTGAATCTGAAATGCCATTCCAATATTATAAGCAGCATTCTTTATTGTCTCAACCGCACTCTCATCAGCACCTGCAAGTATTGCTCCTATTGTCATAGCAGCCTCTATAAGAGCGCCTGTCTTATTCTCATAAATATATACTAACTGTTCCTTGCTAAGTCTTTGCCCTGTCATCTCTACATCAACGGTCTGTCCACCAATCATTCCATGCACACCGGGCTTACTTGCAAGTATCGAAAGAGCTTTTTCAATTCTCTTTCTCATCAAAAGTTCCTTAGCAACACCTTCATTATCTTTGCCTTCCGCAACCATATCAAAAGCTTTTGTTGCTGTTTCATAAGCAAAGTTAAGAAGTCCGTCACCGGCAAGAATCGCCATCGCTTCACCATATACAACGTGCGCTGTTTTTCTTCCACGTCTGTAATCATCATTATCAAGTGCCGGTAAATCATCATGAATAAGTGAATATGTATGTATCATTTCTATCGCTGCCATGAACGGTTCAATAACCTTGTCGTTACCGCCAAACAACTTATACACTTCACTCATAAGAATCGGTCTTATACGCTTGCCTCCGGCAAAGACAGTATAATCCATAGCAGAAAGTACTGTCTTCTCAAATCCCTCAACCTTGGGCATGTACGTTTTCAAAACACTATCTGTATATTCAATTCTTTCTTTTAATTCTTCACTAAAAGCCAATTACTGCTCCTCCTCATCAGAAAGTGTGTCGCTGATTAAAATCATTTCCTTCTCAATACCTGACAACTCTTCCTTGCATTTTACAATAAGCTCTGCACCCTTACCGTACAAATCAATAGAATCCTTGAGCGGTAATTCATCATGGTCAAGCTTATCAATAATACCTTCTATTTCCGCGAAAGCATCTTCTAACTTAAACTCGTCTTTGTTATCTTTACCCATGGATTATTTTTCCTTTCCTTCGATGCTTACGACACTTCCATGTATTGTACCATCGCAAATCGTTATCGACAAATCATCACCTTCACTTACGCAACCCACACTCGTAAGCGGTTTGCCACCATGTTCAATATATCCATAACCACCTGTAAGCTTTGCTGTAGGTGATAAACCGTTAAGTTTTGTAAGAAGCACCTCGTATAAATGATACCTCTTGTCATAAACATTATTCATAAGTTGATTAAGTCTTGTTTCTAACTGCTTAATCTTCATGCATTGATTGTTATACTTAACAACCGGCGAAGCAGCTTCTAATCTTGAACTTAACAGTCTGTATCTGTTTTCGGCCATATCCAACTTAGCAGATACTTTGTTATGAAGCGCTCTTTCATATTGCGCAAGTGTACGCTTCTTCTCCATTATATCAGGAATGGCAAGCTCACATGCAGCACTTGGTGTCGGTGCTCTAAGATCTGCCGCGTAGTCTGCTAATGTATTATCTATTTCATGCCCCGTGCCCGAAATTATGGGCGTATTGGCATCATAAATTGCTCTTGCAACAATTTCCTCATTAAAGGGCCACAAATCTTCTATAGAGCCACCACCTCGTCCGATGATAATGGTGTCCATTCCCATCGTATCGAGTTTCTTGATACCTCTTACGATAGTAGCGGACGCCCCATCTCCCTGCACCTTTGCAGGGTAGAGATATAACTGAACATAGGGATTCCTTCGTTTTGCAATATTGCATATATCCTCAATTGCAGCACCTGTCGGTGACGTAACTATTCCGACTTTCTTTGGAAAAGCCGGAATCGGTTTCTTATGCTCGTGATCAAAAAGTCCTTCCTCATACAAGCGTTGTTTTAATCTCTCATATTCAAAGTACAACGCACCCTGTCCGTCTAAAGTAATCTTTCTGGCATAAAGCTGGTACTTTCCATCTCTTTTGAACAGCGAAACATATCCGGATATAATTACGCTTTGTCCATCCTCCGGGGTGAAGTCAAGTCCTGTCTTCCTTGAGGATGCGTACATCATACCCGGCATAGAGCATTCTTCGTCTTTGATTGTAAAATATATATGTCCGGAAGAATGAAGAATAACTCTCGAAAGTTCTCCTTTTATTGAAACGTTACTTAAAAAGTAATCGTTAGAAAGCATATTGGATACATATTCATTTATCCTTGATACTGTATAAACTTCCGCCATATTACTCCACGCTTTTTACTATCTTTCCCAAAACGGCATTAACAAAACCTTTGGCATCTTCATCACAATAAGCCTTTGAAAGTTCCACCGCCTCATTGATTGCGACACTTGAAGGCACGTCTTCCTCAAACATAATCTCGTAAGTTGCAATTCTCATTATTGTAAGTTCTGCTTTACCGATACGATCGATAGTCCAGCCCTCACAGCACTCTGATATCTTGGCATCTATATCTTCAAGCTTGTCCATTATCGCATGAGTTTTCTCATTGATATAAGTGATATTCTTATCACTCTTTCCCGATAATTCTTCTAACGAATAAGCAATCTGTTCCTCCATCTCTTCCCTTGTGTTAAATGACAAGCGGAACATTATCTTAAGTATCTCTTCTCTTATCTCACTACGTAGCATATTACTTCCCTTCTTTCCCACTATATTGGGAAAAGCTGCCCCAACCCATATGTTTGGGGCAGCCTTTATTCTTGATATTGATTATTATTTTGCAGACTTTTCTTCCTTCTCAAAAACAACGCCTGCGATTCTTACCTTGACCGAAGAAACATTAAGACCGGTCATTGTCTCAAGTGCCTGCTTAACTTTCTCCTGAACAACCTTCGACACTTCTAAAACACTATAGCCGTATTTTAATTCCAATGAAAGATCAACCTTAACATCTTCAGGTGAAACTTCAACCTTAACTCCTTTGGAAAGGTTTTTCATTCCAAGCTTGCTAACCAATTCGTTGGTAATATTACCATACATCTTGGCTACTCCGTCAACCTCAGTTGCAGCAAGCCCTGCTATTATTGCTATAACATCATCTGCAATCTGAATATCCCCAAGTGCTCCCGATTCTTTATAACTGTAATCACTCTTAACTGTATCTGCTGCCATAATACTCCTCCTTCGACATGCAAAATAAAATATTCTGCATCCTGCCTAATCATTAATCATACGTAGTATAGTATATCAAATAACCACTATGTTTTGCAATCCTTTTGGCAATATTTTTTAATCAGCCTGCATTGTTGTAATTACTATCTTGGTAAGCTCATAGCCTGTATTTCTCGTTATAATATCCTCAATCTGAGTACGCTGTTTGTCGGTAAGTTCAGCTACCGGAACGGATACATCCACACTTTCATCTGATATATTAACAACGGCATCAGCAAATCCTTTTGCAGCAAGTTGATTTTCCGCAGCCGTTTCCTTCTCCATTCTTTCAGTCATCGACAGCATTTTTGCAACCGCATCCTTCTTTGCATCTTCCGATAACGAGTCGTTATTGATTATCTCAAGTAACATTTCCTTTGCTTTTGAACGTGTTTGTTCTCTGGAAAGTTTCGCCTGGGAAAGTGTTACTGAACCACTTGTAAGCACTGCCTCGCCAACTGTATCGGAATCAATCGGATCACCGTTCTCATCAAGACTTGCCTCTGCCATATCTGTATTTTCAACATCATTTTCAGTCGCATCCTCACTAACAGCGACATCAGCACAACCATCAAACGATGTATCGTCATATGTATCACCAAGTGCAAGTTCATCAGGATTAGCAGAATCTGTTACCGACGCACTAACCGTTGAATCATCCTTGTTACCGCTCGCACCTTCACTTTCCATATTTTCTACAGAAGTGTTTAACACCTGTTTGTCACTGGTAAAGTTAAGATATCCGGCAACGGCAATCATTATTGCCAACGCAGTAATAATAACTTGGTTTTTCTTCCATATTTTCTTCATCATATACTTCCTTTCATTATTTATTAATTAGAACCGTTTTTTAATTTTCCCACAACAATTTTGTGTGAGTCGATCGAAAACAGTGCACTTACAGCTTCCTTGATTTTAAGCGCAACCGCCTCGTTATTTCCACCCTCGCAAAGAACGACCACCCCTTCAATATCAGGATACTGTTCTTTCACTACAATCGGACCGGTATTACCATCCTGCTCAATCAAAACAGTCTGTTGCTCACTTTTCATACTCTCTTTTTTTACTTCCTTTCCATCCTCCTTACCGGTTTCAGACTGGCTTTCATAGGGAAGATTCTTGTCTAAAATCTTTTGCCCGTCGTCTTTTAAAGTTATCATCACAAAAACCCTTCCCGCACCATCCATTCCTCCTATGGTTTGTTCTAATTTATTCTCCATATACGAAAGATATGCATTATTTATCTCTTTTTTTGATTCAGGTTTTGCATCAAGCACCTCTTCTTTGTTTTTTACAACTTTATTTTGAAGTTTTTTTCTTCCATCTTTTATAGGCGTAGCAACAAGCATAAGAAAGACACCAAGGAGAAAACATATAACCACCTTCTCTTTTTTGTCGCTATCAAGTTTTCCAACATTTATAAATGATTCCCAGACGCTTTTCTTCTCCTTATTCATAAACTATTAAAACCCCCTTGCCAAATGAATTATAAAGATACGTTTCCAAATCATCTAACGCATATACTTCATCCTCAAAGGATATTTCTATTTTGTATATAGTTCCGCTTTCATCAGAATGCACCTGAAGACTTTTAACCTTATAACCGGCTTCTTTTAAAATACCTTCCAACTGCGTCTTAACCGACTCCTCGTAAAGTCTGCAACCTCCGGCAGACAACGTATCACCGCTTTGCTCAAGACTTAAATAATTCCTTATATAATCAACATATGTCTTTTCATCAATATCAAGAATCGTCATCACCGGGTGAAACATAACCAGAATAAACAAAAGCCCAACCACAAGACTTATATGCTTCTCGTAGCTTTTGTTAGGGGATAACAGCAGGATTGTAGATGAAAAAACCGCAAACAACAATCCGCTTCTAATCCAAGAAAAAAGTTCTTCCATTATGCCTCCTATCCCGAATACATTTTGACATTGGTCGTCATTATAATAATTGCAATTGTGAGAATACACATGGCAAGCGACGTTGCAACAGCCTTAAGCATAACTTCAGCAGCATCACACGCCCCCTCAAGACCATTTGTTATACGAGCATCACTGACAGGTTGGGTTAGCACGAGAATGACCTTGTAACTGATGTAAAAAGCAAGTATTTTTAGCAGGGGCACTGCCCCCATAACAACCAATACAAGCACTATTGTCACTCCGACGCAATTCTTGATAAGCACACCCGCACCAATAATAATATTCCCAACTCCCGACAACGCACTTCCACCGGGAAGAAGCGCTATCCCTTTCATTAGCACGTTATATCTCACATTTTCACAAACCGGAACTATCATACCCTTTACAACATTTAACCCGACAATAAATGATACCGATATTTTAAGCATCCACTCAATGCATTGTTTTATAAGTTCCGATAGTTTTGAAAATCTGTCTTTTTTATTTATCTGATTAAGCAGGACTATCAGAAAATATATTCTTACTCCCGGCAAAATCAATGTAAGCATAAGTTTTTCCATAACACCAAGCATGTAAATAAATAATGCATTTACCATTTGCGATGTTGTTATGCCGCTGCAAAACACAAGCGACATTGAAAACGCAGGCAAGACGCACTCCATAATATCTCTTATATAGCAGACCGTATCCTCCGCCACGTCATATATCAAAAAGAATGATTTTATAAGTATCGAAGAAGCCATAAGATAGGTTATGTAAAAGCCCTGTTCACCCACAAAACTTACCTTTAATAATGATGAGTAATTATTAAAGATAGCCGCAATTACAACTAAAATCACAAGCCTTCCCATCAAGGTGCGGTTACTTAACAACTCCCCGATTATACTGTGACAGAAACTTTCACCGGCACACTGTACCGCCCCGTTAACATCGCCTTGCAAAAGCAAATGATACAGCTTTTCAAAGGACACCTCGCTATCCATACCATACTCACCTGATATATACTCTAACTGTCTCTGCTTTTCGTCAAGGTCAGCTTCATTTAAAAAAAGTTCGTCATAATTTTCTACATAATCAATCTCTTGCGCATTGCACACACATTTATTGGATATAACAATCATCAAAATCAATACAGGAACAATTCTCTTCATACTAAAACTCCTATATAATGTTTGTTATAGTATCAACTATTGCAAAAAGAACCGGCATACTAATAATCATCATTGTTATTTTCCCGGATATTTCAACTTGTCCCGCAACCGCCAAAAAACCTGCTTCCTTGCATATATTCGATGTAAACTCACAAATATAGGAAATGCCAACTATCTTAATCAAAATCTCAAGATACCCCGGTTCAAGACCTATTCCATCCATGACACTATTAAGGAAATCAATAACTACCGTCATGCGATCAAGAATATATGTAAAAACAAGAATACTCACAGCTATCGAAAGATATAGACTTAACGGACTTGATATTCCTTTCAGATTAATTGCCAGTATCACGCCCACAAAGACAGCAATTATAAGTTTTAAGAATACCATAGGCTTCCCCCTACAAACCGAACAAATCCTGCATTGAAGAAAACAGGTCCACCATATACGGAATCAACCACGTCAAAACAACAATAATTCCTGCCATAGTAACAAAGAATGCCTGATCATCTCTGCCGGCATGTTTCAATATCTGATTAAGTAATGCAATCACCACTCCAAGCGCAGCTATTTTAATTATTATTTCACCAGACATGGCAATTCTCCCTCAAAACAATAATATAAGCGTCATTAGCCCCACAAACGCGCACAAGGTTATAATGACTTTTTTCCTTTGACTGTACTCAAGAAAAAGTTGTTTTCGCATTTCCTCTGCCTGTATTAGAAAATAATCAATAGCTTTTTCCTGTACTTCTCTATCCATACAGCCAAGCTTGTCCTTAAGTTCAAAAAGGCCTTCGACGTCTTCGATTGACATAGCCGAATTATCAATTAAATTGGTTGTACATCTTACCCATATATCTCCAAACGTCTCATCAGGCTCTTTGCTCATACTCTCATACATTTCATAAAACCATTTATCAAATGGAAAATCCACTTGCTTGGATAAATGCAAAAAACACTCCGGCAAGGGATTGTTTAAGTAGTAAAGCTCACTTTTAAGCTTAAGCATAATGTTATAAAGACCTTTCAACTGTTCAAGCTCTTTTGTCATACCCTTGTTAATTTCCAGGGCAAGATACGAACTTGCCATCAATATCAGTACCGCACCTGTTATTTTTACAACTATTTCCAAAGCACATTTCCCATTTCATCAAACACACTTTCAATATTGCCCGGGCCTTTATCTTTTGAAAGTACAATAAAACGTCGAAACATTTTCTCTTCAACAAGTTTTCTTAACACCGGCTTGTTCTTGATATCTTCAACCGAATTACCATGCACGGTTGCAATCATTTGACATCCGCAATTCATGACGTAAGCAATAGCATCAATATCTTCTCTCTTACCAATCTCATCAACTGCAATAACAACAGGTGACATACTCCTGATTAACATAAGCATTCCCTCTGCCTTCGGGCAACAGTCGAGAACGTCCGTCCTTATTCCTATATCATTTTGCGGCACACCCATATATGCCGCACCAAGTTCCGAACGCTCGTCCACAACACCAACATTTACTCCTCTTCTATTCTCATCTCCATCAGATATCAATCGCACGATATCCCTAAGCAGCGTTGTCTTCCCACAACCCGGTGGCGAAATTATCAAAGTGTGATATATCGTCTCGTTGTCGCATATGTATGGCAACACCTTTTTTCCGCAGCCTTTCTTTTCATGTGACATTCTTATATTGATAAATGATATATGCTTGATACTCTTGATAACACCGTTTTCCATTACCACTTTTCCGGCCAGTCCTACTCTGTGACCACCTTTAACCGTAATAAACCCGTGCTTAATTTCATCTTCATAAGCATATAGAGAATAATTGCTTATATACTCCATTGTTTCCTTAATATCTCTTGCCTTTATTATGTATGCCTCCGTTTTGTCCGTAATTAGCATTCCCTCTCCGGATACAAAATGTTCCCTTCCGTCAATTACGACGATAAACGGCTCATCAATTCTTATCCTAAGTTCAGAAAGCTTGTCAAAATCTATTGAAAGTCTGGACACTATCTCTCTTAACTTTGCAGACAAGATTCTAAGTATTTCCTGTTTTCGACACATAACCCGTCCCCCTTAACACTTTAGCTCATATTTTAGTATATGATTAAAACTTTTAATTATGCCAAAAACCAAAGGGGTTAACGCAACAAAAAAACAGGGAGAACTAATTAAGTTCTCCCTGTTGGGTAAATCTCTTAATAAACAATTATGCTCTTGAAAGATACTCGCCTGTTCTTGTATCAATAGAAATCTTGTCACCCTGGTTAACGAAGAGAGGTACATTAAGTGTAGCACCTGTCTCAACTGTACAAGGCTTTGTTGCACCTGTTGCTGTGTTACCCTTAACACCAGGCTCGCACTCTGTAACTTCGAGTACAACTGTGATTTCAGGCTCGATAGCAAATACGTTACCTGCATGAGAAACAACCTTAACGTTCTCGTTCTCTTTAACAAATTTAAGTGAATCTCCTACAACGTCCTTACCGAGAGCTATCTGATCATATGTCTCGTTGTCCATGAAATAGTAAAGATCTCCATCTTCATATAAATACTGCATGTTCTTACGATCAATATGAGCTGTCTCGCACTTCTCTGTAGGACGGAAAGTCTTCTCTACAACACCACCGTTAACGATATTCTTTAACTTTGTACGAACGAAAGCTGCTCCTTTACCCGGTTTTACATGCTGAAACTCAATAATCTGAAAGATATTTCCCTCAAACTCGATTGTTACACCATTTCTGAAATCTCCTGCCGAAATAGTAGCCATTGATTAATCCTCCTTAAACTGAAAAACTCACATATCGCCATTATACATGATGAGTTTTCATTTTTCAACAAAAATTTATTATGCCATCTCATCTCTTATCTGTCTGACTATTTCCTGTTCGTTACCGGCACTTTCCGTATAGTTGGTTGCAACAACAATAAGAGTAATGTCAAGTTCTAACGCCGCCTCCATTTTCTCTATAAAGCCTGTCGAAATACCATAGTCCTTCGTGACAAGATACTGTATATCAAAATCCTTTATCATCGCACAGTTCATGTTCTTACTGAACGGTCCGTACATTCCTATAAGATGTCTTCCCTTGATGCCGATATCCTCACACGCTTTTATAACATCGCTGTTAGACATAACTCTTGAATATACACGTTCCTTGAAGTTATCAAGTTTTGCATATTCATATATCTCCAGTGCACCGGTAGTTGTTAATACATTACCTTCTGTATCCTTAAGATAATCAACCGCACCCTTAATGCTTTCAACGATGATAATCTTCTCACCGGAATTATTCTTGGAAAGTTCTCCTATAACCGACAACTCTCCTCTTGTTGTAAGTTCTTCTATTTTAGCAAGTTCACCTTTGACAGCAAGTTCTCCCTTAACAGAAAGTCCTGTTCTGGGAATTGCAACAACTCCCTGATTCTGTACTACAAGTTCCTTCTTGTCCATGATTAAAACCTCCGAATTACTTATATAATTAGAATCTTATCGTCAGTTTCTTAACAGCTGCCGCGATTGATATTCCGTTATTTTCCTGTGTCTTAATGATAAGCTTGCCTCCATGACTTCCTCTTAAAGCACATCTTTCACTTGCATTATCGACATTAAAGTTGGCACCAATTGTATCTATATCCGAAAAAGTTCCGTTAAGTTCTAACAACGTCTCATCTGAATATGTCTGATACTTAACCCCCAACGATTCCGCAACCTCTGCAATGCCCGGCTCCTCATCAAGTGCATGCAAAGAACATATTCTTCCAAGTCTTGAAACCGGTAAATGATACTTCTCCAGATTAGTAATCAGGAAGTGTTCTATATCGCTCGCCTTTGTTCCCGGAACACATGTAAGTCCGATAATAATATTCTTTGGAACAAGATGTAACGTATTATCAAACGGATCAGACAAAAGATCTGTAGAAACAAATATACCTCTTTCCTTGTTGTCATTATTAAGATTATCCGGAATCTTACCTTCGATGTAATAATCACACTTGAAGCCGACAGTCTCACCATACAAAAGCTCGTTAGACATCTCTTTTCCTAACACGCTCTCAACAATGTATAAATGATTCTTCCTTGCAAAAGCCTCGATATTAAATACCGCACCTCTTCCTGCACCGTTAGTTATAATCGGTGTTGCACCGATTTGATCCGATAAGCTGTATGCAAACTCATTAGCTGTAAGCATCTGTCCTGACAAAAGCGAAATAACACTTTCGCCGGATTCATCAACAACAACGACAACCGGATCGGTTGCCTTGCTTCTGATAAACGGTGATATTGCTCTCACTGCATTTTCACACGCACCAACAAAAATAAGAGCATCCGTCTCATAGAATACGTTCGCAACAGAAGCTTCTAGTCTATGAATCGGCAACTTGCCTGCCATAGCTGCAATCTTCTCTGCGGCATAAGATGAAACCACATGCCCTTCTTCTTCTAAACATAATTCAAGCTTATCACTTAATATACATCCCTTGATTGAAAAAGCAAAAATACATACATTCATATAAACACCCTCTCCCGTAAGCCCAAATTAACAACTACATATATTATACTACTTTTAACTTAATGAATAAAGAATATTTTGCAATAAAAAAAGCTTTTATATGCAATAATGCATATAAAAGCTTTCATAAAATTACTTCTTAGAAATGTATCCCTGCTTTGTAAGTAATTCTGCACAAAGTACCGCACCACCCGCAGCACCTCTTACAGTATTGTGAGAAAGTCCTACAAACTTCCAATCATATACAGAATCCTCACGGATACGTCCAACTGAGATTCCCATACCATTCTCAAAATCAACATCGAGAGCAACCTGTGGACGATTATCCTCTTCCATGTACTGGATGAACTGCTTAGGTGCAGAAGGAAGCTCAAGTTCCTGAGGAACACCCTTAAACTCAACTAACTTCTGAATAAGCTGCTCTTTTGTAGGCTGCTTCTTAAACTTAACAAATACTGCTGCAGTATGTCCATTAAGTACCGGAACTCTTATACACTGACAAGTAATAACCGGTGAAGTTGCAGGAACAATCTCTCCCTTGCTCTCGTCAATGTGTCCCCATATACGAAGAGGCTCTTTTTCAGACTTCTCTTCCTCACCGCCGATGAAAGGAATAATATTACCAACCATCTCCGGCCAATCTTTAAATGTCTTACCTGCACCCGAAATAGCCTGATATGTTGTTGCTACAACCTCATATGGCTCGAACTCTTTCCATGCTGTAAGAACAGGTGCATAACTCTGAATTGAACAGTTAGGCTTAACTGCAACAAAACCTCTTGTTGTACCAAGACGCTTTCTTTGGAAATCTATAACCTTCATATGATCAGGATTGATCTCAGGTACTACCATAGGAACATCAGGTGTCCAACGATGTGCTGAGTTATTAGACACAACAGGAGTTTCTGTTTTTGCATAAGCCTCCTCAATAGCCTTAATCTCATCCTTTGTCATATCAACAGCTGAGAATACAAAATCAACAGTTGAAGCTACTTCTTCGACTTCATTTACATTATGTACAATGATATTCTTAACAGCTTCCGGCATTGGTGTATCCATTTTCCAACGGTCGCCAACAGCCTCTTCATACGTCTTGCCTGCACTACGTGGGCTTGCAGCTATTGTTACAACCTCAAACCATGGATGATTCTCCAACAAAGAAATAAATCTCTGACCTACCATACCTGTACCGCCAAGGATACCTACTTTCAACTTCTCACTCATGTTATCATCTCCTAATTCGTGACTTGTTATTAAAAGAGCAAAGACACGTAATCTTCGGCTCAATTATTCTCTATAATACCCCAAACTCTTCTATTACGCAAGTTTTTTTACTGAATATTACAAGCTTTCGGAATTCTTATTGCAATAACAAATGCTACTCCGTCTTCAAGATTATTAACGCGGTAATATCCGTTATGCTTTTCCACAATCTCTCTTACAATAGAGAGACCCAGTCCATAACCCTTCTTGCTACGGCCTCTTACCTTGTCAACCTTTCCAAACGGCTCCCATACGGTCTGTATATCCTCATCCGGGATAAAACTTCCCGAATTATAAACAGTAAACTCGTAACAATCTTCATTTCTCTTTCCTGAAACTTTGATTATCGGAGGTTCCCCGGTAGCATACGTAACAGCATTTCTTATAAGATTATACACGGCACGTTCTGTCATAACGTAATCCGCATATATTACATCCTGCTCGTCATACTCTGTTTTAAACTGTATAACAGTATCGGGATTTTCCTGATAAAATCTTTTCTCAAGTTCGCCAAAGAAACGCTTGGTTTCTAACTTGTCACATTTAGGTTCACCATATTCCTGTTCAAGTTTGGAAAACTCTAACATCTCCTTAACCAGCATATCTATACGATTGCTCTCGTCTGAAATAATCTCACAATAAGAAACTGCTTTTTCCGGATTTCTGGTTATTATTGCCTTCATCCTATCAGAATAACCCATAATAACCGCAATAGGGGATTTAATTTCGTGCGAAAGATTTCTGACCAGACGCTTTCTTTTCTCGATATCTTCCTGCATCTGCTCAACGTTATCCTGAAGGTGTTCCGACATTCTGTTAACAGCATCTGCAAGTTTTCCAAGTTCATCATCACAGCACACATCTACTCTTGTATCGAAATCAAGATTTGATATATGTTCTGCCGCATCGGTAATCTGTAATATAGGTTTTGAAAAATGGAAACTCCACCTGCACACAAGTACAAGTCCCAAAGCAAGCAATACTACACCCGCAATAATCTCAAACAAAATAGTAATTTTTAATGAGTTTTGCAAGCTTCTGTAAGAACGAGACAATATGGCATATCTATCCGTTCCAACCTTATGAATAAGAAATATCCTTACTCCATCCCTGTTTTTATTGCCTAACGTTTTGCTGGAAGAAAAAGTCTCGCCTTTATCAAGAGCTTCCTTATTGTCAAACAACATTTTGTAAGCATGATTATTCTTATCTAATATCTTCTGCTCTTTAAGCGTATCCGATGTTGAAGCTACAACATATCCGCCACCATCAACAATAGTGATTCTCGTATTGATGTCCTCTTCAACATGCTCCATATATTCTCGAAACTCGTAATCGCTGACATCAAGTTTTTCTATGTCATCAGCAATCTTGTCAAGCTGCATAGTCCAGCATTTTACCGAAAAAGGAATCATCAAAAAGTTCGTTATTGTAATATTAAGCATGATAAAACCTATTGTCATTATTACACCAAACGATATGAATCTTTTCTTTATAGAGTGTTTCATTCATTCACCTCAAAACAATATCCTGTACCACGAATGGTCTTTATGTAGTTGCCCGCTTCACCTATTTTCGCACGAAGCATCTTAATGTGAGTATCTATGGTTCTTATATCTCCCTCATAGTCAAAGCCCCAGATTCTATCAAGTATTGTTTCTCTTGTAAGAACAATATTTTTGTTATTGATAAGAAGTTCAATAAGAAGATACTCCTTATTGTTAAGTGCAACTTCCGCACCATCTACAAATACCTTATGAGCCGGAGGGTCTATTTTGAGAATTCCAAGTTCCTGGCTTTCCAAGTTTTCTGCTTTGCTAAGTTTTAGCAGATTTTTAACTCTCTCCATTAATATGTCGTAATGGAATGGCTTGCTGACATAATCGTTGGCACCATTTCTAAGCGCGCTAAGTTCACTTGCCGAATCGCCAAGTGCCGTAAGCATAAGAACAGGCATATCGGATTTCTCACGTATTTCCTTAAGAACTCCCATACCATCTGTTCCGGGCATCATAATATCAAGTATTGCCAAAGAAAGATTTTTCTCGCTCCAGAAGATATCTATTGCCTCATCACCATCTTCGGCATCAAAGACTACATATCCTTCTTCTTCCAATACCTCTTTTACAAGATTCCTCAATAATTCATCATCATCTGCCAACAAAATATTAACTGCCATACAATACCTCCCAATTACGAATTCCTATTAGCTTATTATATAATAATACATAATTGTGTAATAAAGAAGAAAAGGTGCGGAAAAAATCCCGCACCTTGTTATATTTTCGTTTGCTAATATTATCCTATTACTCTTACCTTAACAACGCCTTCAACTGCCTCGATATCAGACTTGTCGCTGTCTGAAACTGCAGACTCAACGTCTAAGATTGTGTAAGCCCAGTCACCCTTTGACTTACTAACCATGTTAGAAATGTTGATACCGTCTTTTGAGAATACTCCTGTAAATCTTGTAAGCATATCAGGAATGTTCTTATGACAGATACAAACTCTTGCTGCTGTCTCGCACTTACCGGCATCACAAGCAGGATAGTTTACAGAGTTCTTGATATTACCGTTCTCAATGAAATCTGCAATCTGCTTAACTGCCATAATAGCACAGTTATCTTCAGACTCATCTGTTGAAGCTCCAAGATGAGGAAGAGTTACAACATTATCAACACCAGCAATTGCAGGATTAGGGAAGTCAGTTACATACTTCTTAACCTTACCTGATGCAAGAGCCTCTTTCATATCCTCATCATTAACAAGCACGTCTCTTGCAAAGTTAAGGATTCTTACTCCGTCCTTCATCATTGCAAATGCTTCCTTGTTAAGCATTCCCTTTGTGCTGTCAAGTGCAGGAACATGAATTGTTATGTAATCACACTCTTTATAAATGTCCTCGATATTCTTGATGTGCTTAATGTGGCGTGAAAGTGACCATGCAACATCAATTGAAACATATGGATCATATCCATATACTTCCATACCAAGACGGAACGCAATATTGGCAACCTTAGCACCGATTGCACCAAGACCGATTACACCAAGCTTCTTGCCTGCAATCTCATTACCTGCATATTCCTTCTTCTGCTTCTCAACCTTCTTAGCAATATCAGCATCAGAAGCATTTTCTTTAACCCAGTTGTATCCACCCATAAGGTCACGTGATGCAAGCATAAGACCTGCAACAACCAACTCCTTAACACCGTTAGCGTTAGCACCGGGTGTGTTAAATACAACGATACCTTTGTTAGCACAATCCTCAAGAGGAATGTTATTAACACCTGCACCTGCTCTTGCTATTGCAACAAGGCTTTCAGGCATATCCATATCATGCATTGAAGCAGAACGTACAAGTACCGCATCAGCACCTGCCATATCCTCTGTTATCTCATAATTATCTGAAAACAAATCAAGTCCGCATGCTGCGATTGGGTTTAAACATTTAACTTTAGTCATTATGCATTCTCCTCCTCGAACTTCTTCATGAACTCTACAAGCTTCTCAACACCCTCGATTGGCATTGCATTGTAGATAGAGGCACGCATACCACCAACTGTTCTATGACCTTTGAGGTTAACAAAACCTGCTGCTGTAGCTTCCTTAACGAACTTAGCATCAAGCTCCTCATTACCTGTTACGAAAGGTACGTTCATAAGTGAACGATCCTCTTTAACAACTGTACCCTTGAAAAGTTTTGAAGAATCAAGGAAATCGTAAAGAATTGCTGCCTTCTTCTCGTTGTGAACCTTCATTGCCTCAAGTCCACCCATCTCTTTAACCCATTTAAATACCTTGCCACAGATATAAATACCGTAGCATGGTGGTGTATTGTAAAGAGAATCAGCATCTGCCTGAGTCTTATACTTAAGCATTGTAGGAGTACCCTCCATAACGTCATCACGAATAAGGTCCTCACGAATAATAACAACTACAACACCGGCAGGTCCAACATTCTTCTGAACACCAAAGTAAATGAGACCGTAATCCTCAACATTTACAGGCTGTGAAAGAATGTCTGAAGACATATCTGCTACAAGAATCTTACCCTTTGTGTTAGGAAGCTTCTTAAATGTTGTTCCGTAAATTGTATTGTTATGACAAATATATACATAATCTGCATCATCATCAATATCAAGATCTGAACAATCAGGAATGTATGAGAAAGTCTTGTCTGCTGATGAAGCAACTGCCTTAGCATTACCATACTTCTTAGCTTCCTCATAAGCCTTCTTAGCCCACTGTCCTGTGATGATGTAATCTGCAACACCATTCTTCATAAGGTTCATAGGGATTGCAGCGAACTGCTGTGAAGCACCACCCTGTAAAAAGAGCACCTTGTAATTATCCGGAATATTCATAAGATCACGAAGATCTTTCTCTGCTGTCTGGATAATCTCCTCAAATGCTTTTGAACGGTGACTCATCTCCATTACGCTCATTCCTGTTCCGTTGTAGTTAAGCATTTCATCTGCTGCCTGCTTTAATACAACCTCAGGTAATATTGACGGTCCTGCTGAAAAATTATAAACTCTTTCCATTTTTATTAATCCTCCTGGATATTATTATCTTATTATTTATCAAGGTCTTCTTCTGAGAAGCATGTAGATATAGGCTGACCGGCTGCAACCATAGGCCATACCTTGTCATCTTTTTCTATCTGTGCATCAATCACGCAAGGCTTGCCTGATTTTAATGCCTTCTTAAATGCAGCCTCAAACTCCTCAAGAGTTGTTGCCTTAAATGCCAAAGCACCCATACCTTCCGAAATCTTAACGAAATCTACGGAATCATCAAGTACTGTATTGGAATATCTCTCTTCGTAGAACAATGTCTGCCACTGTCTAACCATTCCCAAAACATGGTTATTAATAACAACCTGAATTATAGGAATGTTGTAACGAGCAGCTGTCATAAGCTCATTCATGTTCATACGGAAGCAACCGTCTCCGGCGATATTGACAACAGTCTTTTCAGGCTTACCAACCTTAGCACCGATACATGCACCGAGTCCGTATCCCATAGTTCCAAGACCACCTGAAGTAAGAAGCTGTCTAGGCTCTTTGTAGTTATACATCTGAGCTGCCCACATCTGATGCTGTCCAACATCTGTTGTAATAATTGCATCACCCTTTGTAAGCTTGTATATCTTCTCAATCGCTGTAGGACCTGTAAGTATATCCTTAGGATATGAAGAAGGATACTGTTTCTTAAGTTCATCAATCTCCTTAAGCCACTCTTTGTTATTCTTCTGCTCAAGCTTAGCATTTAACTTCTTAAGAATCTCTTTTGCGTCACCAATGATACTTGCATCAACAACAATATTCTTGTTAATCTCAGCAGCATCTACGTCTATCTGAACAATCTTAGCATTGTTGGCAAACTTCTTTGCATTACCGATAACTCGGTCTGAGAAACGTCCGCCTACAACTATTAACAGGTCTGACTGTGTCACACCGAAGTTAGAAGCCTTTGATCCATGCATACCAACCATTCCGGTATAGTGCGAATCAGTTCCGTCAAATACACCTTTACCCATCAAGGTATCACATACAGGAGCATCTACAAGCTTAGCAAACTTTCTAAACTCCTTATATGCACCGGAAGCTACTGCACCGCCTCCTACCATAATGAATGGCTTCTTAGCCTTACCAATCATTTTGACAACCGTATCAATATCTTCTTCCTTGATTGTCTTGGTGATAGGCTCGATTTTCTCCGGTTTCTTGTATTCGTAATCAGCAAGATTAGCGGTTACGTCCTTAGTAATATCTACAAGAACGGGACCCGGTCTTCCACTTGCAGCAATCTTAAATGCACGTCTTAAAGTATCAGCTAACTCATGTACATTCTTAACAATAAAGCTGTGCTTTGTTACAGGCATTACTACACCTGCAATATCAATCTCCTGGAAAGAATCCTTACCAAGCATAGACACACCTACGTTAGCTGTAATTGCAACAAGAGGTATTGAATCCATATATGCTGTAGCAATTCCGGTAACTAAGTTAGTTGCACCCGGTCCTGAAGTTGCCATACAAACACCAACCTTACCGGTTGCTCTTGCATAGCCGTCTGCAGCATGACTTGCACCCTGCTCGTGAGAGGTAAGAATATGCTTAATCTCGTCCTGATGCTTGTAAAGAGCATCATACACATTAAGGATAGTTCCTCCCGGATAACCGAACACGGTATCAACACCCTGTTCCTTCAGACATTCAATTACGATTTCTGAACCTGTTAATTGTTTCATCTTCATCAAACTCCTTAATCATATATTACATTAGTACATTCTTTTCATGAAACACTTACACAATCATATAGTTTTATAATGATTTTGTAAAGTATTAATTTTATTTTTTTACAGCTCTAATACTGCTCCGCGGTTACCTGATGTTACCATCTTTGAATATCTTGCAAGATATCCTGTTGTAACCTTAGGTTCTCTTGGTGTCCAAGCAGCTTTTCTCTTAGCAAGTTCTTCCTCTGAAACATCAAGCTCTAAGCAGTGATTATCAATATCAATCTTAATGATATCGCCTTCCTCAACAAATGCGATAGGACCGCCAACTGCTGCCTCAGGAGATACATGACCGATAGATGCTCCACGGCTTGCACCTGAGAAACGTCCGTCAGTAATAAGTGCAACAGACGAACCAAGTCCCATACCTGCGATAGCTGATGTAGGATTAAGCATCTCTCTCATTCCCGGACCACCCTTAGGGCCTTCATAACGGATAACTACTACGTCACCCTCAACAATCTTACCGCCCTTGATAGCATTTATTGCATCTTCCTCGCAATCAAATACTCTTGCAGGACCTTCATGCTTAAGCATTTCAGGTACAACTGCGGAACGCTTAACCACAGAACCGTCCGGTGCAAGGTTACCCTTAAGAACTGCAAGTCCACCTGTTTCTGAATATGGATTATCAAGTGGTCTGATTACCTCAGGGTTCTTATTGGTATATCCCTCTACTGCCTCGCCGATTGTCTTACCGGTTACAGTCATACAATTCTCATTGATAAGTCCTTTACTCTTTAACTGATTAATAACCGCATATACGCCACCGGCTTCATTTAAGTCTTCCATATAAGTAGGACCGGCAGGGGCAAGATGACAAAGGTTAGGTGTCTTTGCACTTACTTCATTGGCAAGTGCGATATCAAAGTCAAATCCGATTTCATGCGCAATTGCAGGAATATGAAGCATTGAGTTTGTTGAACAACCAAGTGCCATATCAACTGTAAGAGCATTCATGATAGCATCTTTTGTGATGATATCTCTTGGACGAATATCTCTCTTTAACATTTCCATTACTGCATAACCTGCACGTTTTGCAAGCTTAAGTCTCTCTGAATATACTGCCGGAATTGTTCCGTTGCCAGGAAGTCCCATACCAAGTGCTTCTGTAAGACAGTTCATAGAGTTTGCAGTGTACATTCCCGAACATGAACCACATGTAGGACAAGTCTTACATTCATACTCGTATACATCTTCTTCTGTCATTGTTCCCGCTGCATAAGAACCAACAGCCTCAAACATAGAAGAAAGTGATGTCTTATGTCCCTTTACATGACCTGCAAGCATGGGACCACCGGATACAAATACAGTAGGTACATTAACTCTTGCTGCTGCCATCAAAAGTCCCGGAACATTCTTATCACAGTTCGGAATCATTACAAGTGCATCAAACTGATGTGCAATTGCCATACATTCTGTCGAATCTGCAATCAAATCTCTTGTCACAAGAGAATACTTCATTCCAACGTGTCCCATTGCAATACCGTCACAAACTGCAATCGCAGGGAACATTACAGGCACACCGCCTGCCTCTGCTACACCAAGCTTAACTGCCTGTGCTATTTTATCAAGGTTCATATGTCCCGGTACAATCTCGTTGTACGAACATACGATACCAACCATAGGTTTCTTCATTTCCTCATCCGTCATACCAAGTGCATTAAACAACGAACGGTGAGGTGCCTGTTGCATTCCTGCTTTTACATTATCACTCTTCATAATTGTCACTCCTTTTGAACATCCTTATTAATATTCTTTTTCATATTGCATTAAGTATGACATTGTTTCAACGCAAACACGCTCTCGCTCGATTATTCACGTAGCGGTACTAAACTCATGCTTCGCATTCATTAAGTACCGACGTTCATAAACGGTCTGCTATTGAAAGCAAAGTCATACTTATGCAATAGTACAATTCAACATATGATAAACTCTATCATATTAATCAGCTTTGTGTTCACACTCGTTCCGCTATCAAAGTGCCCATCTCATTACATTTTACTTGCGGTTCTCCCGGTTTAGCGAGGTCGATTGTTCTGTAGCCTTCGGCTAATACTTTCTTGACTGCATCTTCGATTGCATCTGCCTCTTTATCAAGATCGAATGTGTAACGAAGCATCATAGCAGCACTTAATATTGTTGCAATCGGGTTTGCTATATTCTTGCCTGCAATGTCCGGTGCAGATCCGCCTGACGGCTCATACATACCAAACTTGGTTTCATTAAGTGATGCAGAAGGAAGCATTCCGATTGAACCTGTAATCTGTGAAGCTTCATCTGAAAGAATATCTCCAAACATGTTCTCTGTAAGTACGACATCAAACTGTGCAGGATCCTTTACAAGCTGCATTGCGCAGTTATCAACCAACATTACTCCGTACTCAACTTCCGGATAATCTTTCGAAACCTCTTCCACAACTTTTCTCCAAAGTCTTGAAGAATCAAGTACGTTAGCCTTATCAATAAGTGTTACTTTCTTACGACGCTTCATTGCGATATCAAATCCCTTGATTGCAATTCTTCTGATTTCGTTCTCGTTGTATGTAAGCGTATCAACCGCTGTCATAACACCGTCAATCTCTTTTGTATATCTGTCACCGAAGTAGAGACCGCCTGTAAGCTCTCTCATCATCATCATGTCAAATCCACGCTCTGCAACTTCAGCCTTTAACGGACATGCATCCTTAAGTTCCGGATAAAGATATGCCGGACGTAAGTTTGCGAACAATCCAAGTTCTTTTCTTATCTTAAGAAGTCCTGCCTCCGGACGTTTCTCCGGTGGAAGTTTGTACCACGGGGATGTCTGCGTATTACCACCGATTGAGCCAAGAAGAACAGCGTCTTTTGACTTTGCAATATTAACTGCTTCATCTGTTAAAGGCTCTCCTGTTGCATCTATAGAACAGCCGCCCATCAATATATGTTCATAATTAAATGTGTGTCCGTATTTTGCACCTACTGCATCTAACACCTTCATTGCTTCGGTTACGATTTCAGGACCTATACCGTCACCCTTGATGACTGCCAAATTACATACCATGTCGTTATCTCCTTTTAAAATAATACATATTAAGAATTAGCCTTGTTTATTGAGTTAATCAATCCACCACTTGTAATAATATTCTGCATAAATGGTGGAAATGCCTGACCTTTGTACTCTGTACCTTTTGTTCTGTCATATATCATACCGCTGTCAAAATCGATTTCCACGTCATCACCTGCTTCGATTTCTTTTGCAGCCTCCGGGCACTCAATAATAGGAAGTCCGATATTAATCGCATTACGATAGAATATTCTTGCAAATGTTTCTGCGATAACACAGCTTATTCCACTTGCCTTAATTGCAATCGGTGCATGCTCTCTTGAAGAACCACAACCGAAGTTCTTGTTTGCGACCATTATATCTCCCTCTTTAACACGATTAACAAAATCCGGGTCGATATCCTCCATGCAATTCTTTGCAAGTTCATTAGGATCTGACGAGTTTAAGTATCTTGCAGGGATTATAACGTCTGTATCAACATTATCTCCATATTTATGTACTGTACCATGTGCTTTCATTATCATTTCTCCTTTCAAATTTCAATTACTGCTGTTTAGTTAAGTTATACGAGCGAAACTTCTAATTGTTTTAAGGCGTCTCTTATGATTGCAGTTCCATCGCAGGCCGAGCACAAGGCATGCCCTGTCTCTAAGTTCATGCTTCGCATTCACTAAGAGAGAGGGGATTTCGCTGCGTATAAGAACGCAGCGGTACTAAACTCACACTTCGTGTTCGTTAAGTGCCGGCGTCTTATGAGCACCTGCTTATGGAAGCTGTAATCACACGAGACGCATAATATACTTTTTCCAAGTTTCGCATGTACAACATAGAGGGCGGCACGTGGCTCGCCTACGGCTCGCATCAGCTGCTTTGATGCACTTTCATACATGAAGTAACAGCGTGAGATTATCTGTGTATGAAATATCCTGTGACATCTGAAAGGTACTTAGAGGTTGTTGGTATGCCGTGAGTACCTAAGCGAATGCCTGACACGGATGTCAGGCAAGGCATGTTGAGACAGGATATTCATACATCTGATAATCTATACGCGTCCGTCACATATAAAAGTGCATTAAACAGCAATTTATCCAACGAGTTCCGTGAATGCTTCAATCTGTGCCTGCTCTCTATCCATACCCTGCTCTTCGTTACGCGCTGTAAGTCTTAACATTTCTTTATAATCTGTAGGTATTATCTTCTTGAACTTACCGATATACTCATCAAAATTATCAAGGATTTTCTGACCCTTCTTAGAACCTGTATATTTTACATGGTTCTCTATTATCTTTCTAAGTTCTTCCTTGTCATTCTTAAGTTCAACTTTTTCCATTCCTACAAGCTGCTTATTAAGATTCTTGTACAGATTATTCTCCTCATCAAGTACGTAAGCAACACCGCCACTCATACCGGCAGCAAAGTTCTTACCCGTAGGACCTAGTATTACTGCATGACCACCTGTCATGTATTCGCAACCGTGCTCTCCGACACCTTCAACAACAGCTGTTACACCGGAATTACGGATACAGAAACGCTCACCTGCCATACCTGCAATATACGCTTCACCTGAAGTTGCGCCGTAAAGAGCAACATTACCGATAATAATGTTTTCTTCAGGATTGTACTTTGCTTCTTTAGGTGCATGAACAATAAGCTTTCCACCGGATAAACCTTTACCGAAGTAGTCGTTACTGTCTCCTGACAACTTAATGGTGAGTCCTTTTGGAATAAATGCTCCAAAACTCTGTCCACCAGAACCCTTACAGTTAACTGTAATCGTATCCTCATCAAGACCTTCCGGATTATTTCTTGTAATCTCTGCGCCAAGCAAAGTTCCGAAAGTTCTGTCAACATTGGTAAGCTCAATATCAATACTGCTTTCCTTACCCTTCTTGATTGCATCGATTATTCCCTTATTCTTAAGCAATACCTGCTCATCTTTTGTATTCTCAAGCTTAAAATCGTATGCAAGTTCAGGATGGAATGTCTGTAAACTTCTATCAATATCAGATACATCAACAAGAATTTGACCAAGGTCAATTTTTGCCTGTGCATCAGTCAAGCCATCCTTAACCTTCAACAAATCAGTACGACCAACCATCTCATCTATACTTCTTACACCAAGGCGTGCCATGTACTCACGAAGCTGTCTTGCTACGAATAACATAAAGTTTTCAACATATTCAGGCTTTCCTGCAAAACGCTTTCTAAGTTCAGGATTCTGTGTTGCAATACCAACAGGACAAGTATCCTTGTTACAAACTCTCATCATTACACAACCAAGAGTTACTAGCGGTGCAGTAGCAAAACCAAACTCCTCTGCACCAAGAAGTGCTGCTATCGCAACATCTCTACCACTCATGAGCTTTCCGTCAGTTTCAATTACAACCTGATTTCTAAGTCCATTTGAAAGAAGTGTCTGATGTGTTTCTGCAAGACCAAGCTCCCAAGGAAGTCCCGCATTGTGGATTGAACTTAAAGGTGCTGCTCCCGTTCCTCCATCATAACCTGACACAAGGATTACCTGTGCACCTGCCTTGGCAACACCGGCAGCAACCGTTCCGACACCTGCTTCTGAAACAAGTTTTACGGAAATACGTGCATTTTTATTAGCATTTTTCAAATCATATATAAGCTGTGCAAGATCCTCTATCGAATAAATATCATGATGAGGTGGTGGTGATATAAGGCTTACACCCGGTGTTGAATGTCTTGTCTTTGCAACCCATGGATAAACCTTCTTTCCCGGAAGATGTCCACCTTCACCCGGCTTTGCACCCTGTGCCATTTTAATCTGTATTTCCTGTGCGCTAACCAGATACTTACTAGTTACACCAAAACGTCCGCTGGCAACCTGCTTAATTGCTGAGCTTCTGTCGTGTTTGGTTCCTGCGGAAGCAATTCTTTCATCACTCTCTCCACCTTCACCACTGTTTGACTTACCATGTAAATGATTCATCGCAATAGCAAGTGTTTCATGTGCCTCTTCCGAGATAGAACCATAAGACATAGCTCCTGTCTTAAATCTCTTAACGATTTCTTCTTCGCTCTCAACTTCCTCAATAGGTACGCCGTTCGCAGGATAATTAAAGTCCATAAGGCTTCTAAGGTATCCTGTCTTTTCCGCATCAACCATCTTGGTATATTCAGTGAACTTATCATAGTTTCCTTCTCTTGTTGCAAGCTGAAGCATATGTATTGTCTGCGGATTATATCTGTGATTCTCACCCTGACTTCTTGCCTTATGACGTCCAACCGCAGTAAGCTCCATATCTGCAGAAAGTCCAAGTGGATCAAAAGCACGACTGTGTTGCTTATCAACATCATCCGCAATATCATCTAATGTAACACCGCCGACACGGCTGACCGTTCCGGTAAAGTACTCATCAACAACCTCTTTGGAAATACCGATTGCCTCGAATATCTTACTACCCTGATATGACTGTATAGTTGAAATACCCATCTTTGAAGCAATCTTAACTATTCCCTGAAGAATTGCATTGTCATAATCGTCCACTGCAGCGTAATAATCCTTATCAAGAAGGTCGTTATCAACAAGCTCCTTGATTGTCGAATGTGCAAGGTATGGATTAACCGCAGAAGCACCGAAACCAAGTAACGTCGCAAAATGATGAACTTCTCTTGGCTCTCCCGATTCAAGTATAAGAGACATTGCTGTACATTTCTTTGTCTGTACAAGATGTCTGTGAACTGCTGCAACCGCCAAAAGTGAAGGTATAGCAACATGGTTCTCATCTACTCCACGATCCGAAAGGATAAGAATATTTGCACCCTCTCTGTATGCTTTATCCACCTCAACAAATAAATGATCTATAACACGTTTCATAGGTGTTGACTTGTAATAAAGTATTGAAACTTTTGCAACCTTAAAGCCTTCATGGTTCAGGTTCTCAATCTTTAACAAGTCCAAATCAGTAAGAATCGGGTTGTGAATCTTTAATACATGACAGTTTTCAGGTTTTTCCTCTAACAAATTACCGTTCTTTCCAAGGTAAACTGTTCTTGAAGTTACAATCTTCTCTCTTTCAGCATCAATCGGTGGATTGGTAACCTGCGCAAACAACTGCTTAAAGTAATAGAAAAGCGGCTGGTATTCATTAGATAATGCAGCTATTGGTGTATCAACACCCATAGCACCGATCTGCTCTATTCCGTTTAATGCCATATTAAGAATACCCTCATGGTAATTCTCATATGTATAACCAAACGCCTTCTGAAGACGTGTTCTTTCAGCATTTGTATATGCAGGAATCTTAGCATTAGGAATCTTGATGTCCTTAAGTTTTAACAAGTTGCTATCAAGCCATTCTCCGTAAGGCTCCTTATGTGCATATTTTTCCTTAATCTCTTCATCTGAATATATTTTGTTTTTAGTTGTGTCGACAAGAAGCATTTTACCGGGATGAAGTCTCTCTTTCTTGACAACGTGTTGCTCATCAAGAGGAAGTACACCAACCTCTGATGAAAGAATAAGTCTTCCGTCGTCCATAACATAGTATCTCGAAGGACGCAGACCGTTTCTGTCAAGGATTGCACCCATGATGTCACCGTCAGAAAAGAGAATTGAAGCCGGGCCATCCCATGGCTCCATCATTGTTGCATAATACTGATAGAAGTCTCTCTCTTCCTGTGTGAGCGTATCATTATGTGCCCACGGTTCAGGAATTGCAATCATAGCTGCAAGAGGTAATTCCATACCACTCATAACAAGAAACTCCAATGTATTATCAAGCATTGCTGAATCAGAACCGCTTGAAGAAATAACAGGAAGTACCTTGGTCATATCATCCTCTGAAAGCACATTTGTATGCATTGTCTCTTCACGCGCAAGCATCTTGTCGGCATTACCCTTAATAGTGTTAATCTCTCCGTTATGAACCATAAAACGGTTAGGATGCGCACGATTCCAACTTGGATTTGTATTAGTTGAGAATCTTGAATGAACCATGGCAATGGCAGATTCATAATCATTCTCCTTCAAATCAAGGAAGAATGTACGAAGCTGTCCTACAAGGAACATACCCTTATATACGATTGTTCTGCATGATAATGAAGGCACATATGTATTGACATTACTCTGCTCAAACTCTCTTCTTATAACGTAAAGTTTTCTGTCAAAGTCAAGGTCAGTAGCATATTTATTAGGTCTTTCAATAAACACCTGCATAATAACCGGCATGCACGAAAGAGCTTTGCTTCCAAGCACCTCCGGTTTGATATCTACCTTTCTCCAACCAAGAATATTAAGACCTTCTTTCTCAACGATTGTCTCAAACATCTTCTTGGCCTGACGATTCTCAAGATCATTCTGCGGGAAGAAGAACATTCCCACACCGTATCCTCTCTCTCCCGGAAGAGTTACTCCCTGTTCCTTCATCTTACGAACAAAGAACTTGTGAGGAATCTGTGTAAGAATACCCACACCGTCACCGGTCTTACCTTCGGCATCTTTACCGGCTCTGTGTTCGAGATTTTCAACAATGCTCAATGCGTCAGCAACCAACTGGTGGCTTTTCTTTCCGTCAATCTGAATAACTGCACCGATACCGCAGTTGTCATGTTCAAATTGTCGGTCATACAAACCATTTTCTCTTAACTGTTCTAATTCTTTGTTCATGATACTCCTCCTATTTTCCGGAATGTCCGCATGTGCGACAAAAAGGCGCTTCGAGTCTATAACTCGAAGCGCCTTTGCTTCTTAAAAAATATTATTGTATTCAATCATTACATTCGTTCCATCTTTGGAACACTTATCGTATAGTATAAAACTTTATTTTCAAATGTCAAGTGCAAAATAAATTATTTTTATTCTTTAATATTGACAATATCCTTAAGAATATAATGAAATGATGGTGCAGATGCATTTTTATTTTCGATATATCCCTTTTTTAGATTAATTGTGTCACTTTCATCATCAGGGTTAATTCCCGTATAATCGCCCTTAAACACCACCTTCTGCTTTTTCTTAAACGAATCTATTTCCGCATTAACAGCTTCTTCGGTTCCTTCTGCAGCAATCAAATTATTGATGTCTAACATACTAACCCAGCCACAATCAAAACCTGCGCCAACATCATTGCCATGAATATTACCTTCGATACTCTTCTCAATGATTTCATCATTCATAACAGCGTTTACTGCAGCAAATATATAAACAGACCAATCTATTCTGCAACTTACAAGACTGGTTGTCGGAGCTATATCTATCATACTCTGATTGTATCCCACATGGTACACATCCATTCCCTGTTCCTTTGCTTCCTCGCAGGCCACAGCAGGACCTATTGTATCTGAATGCTGCGATATAATAACACAGCCATCCTCTATAAGTTGTCTTGCACATGCTTTTTCAAGTGCATAACTACTCCATGTATTTGTGTATCTGACATCCATCGTTGCTGTCGGCACTATGCTTCTTACTCCAAGGATAAATGCAGTATATCCGGAAATTACTTCTGCATAAGGAAATGCCCCCACATAACCAAGTTTCGCATCTTCCTCATTAATGACACCTGTATCTATCATTTCTTTAAGCTTCATTCCCGCAATTATTCCGGAAACATATCGTCCCTGATATATCTCACCCATAAATGTATGATAGTTGGGAAGTGGCTCATCATTGGCATTATCTCCGGTAGCCTGACAGAACTGAACTTTGGGGTTATCTTTTGCCATCTGTTTTGCAACATTCTCATAGCCGTAACTACACGTAAATATTATGTCGCAATCCTCATCTATCAGTTCCTGAATTGCTTCCTTTCCCTCGCTTTCAGGGATATTTGTCTTGGCAACAGTTGTGACTCTTGCTCCAAAATCCTCTGTAGCAAGTTTCCTCTGAACCTTGACAAAATTATATGTGTACGGTGCACTTTCATCTCCATCATAGACAAATCCGACTTTCACGGAATGGATTTTCTTTTCTTCGCCAAAACCTATAAGACCGAGTGCAACATGTATTCCTACCATAATCAAGGCTGTGAGCAAAGTTATTATCCTCATCTTTCTCATTACTCATCAACCTCCTCGTCTGCATAAAGTTCTTTAAGATTAATTGTTCCTTCTTCTATTAGTTTGTACATAATATCAACCAGCTTCGGATCAAACTGTGTTCCTTTGCCCTTCTCAAGTTCAGAAATCACAACATCTACAGCCAGTTTCTTTCTATATACACGGTTTGCAGTCATCGCATCAAACGCATCCGCAACACCAATTATACGTCCGTACAGAGGAATATTCTCCCCTTCAAGCCCTTCCGGATAACCTTTTCCATCATATCTCTCATGGTGGAACAAAGTTCCCTCAATAGCATGGTCAACCAAAGTGAAATCTTTTAATATCTCCGCACCTCTTGTAACATGAGACTTCATTATTGCGTATTCTTTATCATCAAGTTTCGCCGGCTTATTAAGCACCCTATCCGGAATACCTATCTTACCAATATCATGAAGAAGCGCCGCTTTTCTCAAGTTCTCACATTCTTCATCACTAAATCCGAGTTCTTTTGCAATCATCACACTGTAATCAGAAACTCGCTGTGAATGAAGACTAGTATTTTCATCCTTTGCATCAACTGTTTTAGCTATGGCAAGAATTGTTTCATTACCCATCTTCAACTGATTTCTTGCAAATTCCAATTCTTTCTTTTGGAAATTAATTGTTCTTTGTATCTGCGTTCTTACAATAAACCATGTTAACCATGCAACAGCAAGCATCGCAACTATAAACAAGTACAATTTGAACGTTCTCGTATCATATATCTCATTTTCTTTAACAAGATCAAAGACACTTTCCTCTATTACATCACCTGTCTTGTTATCAAGGACACGCAAATGGAACTTGTAATTTCCCGCCGGCAAATTAGTATATGTAATCCCCGAAAGCTCACTTTGCGACACAACCGTCTGCATGGCGTCAAATCCTTCAAGATAATAACCAACATCAGGATCATCTACTGTATAGTTAACTACCTCCGGCATTATTTCAACTCGGGTTACATCACGATCAATGTTAAACACTTCACCACGTTCCAATTCATATGGCATACTATCAAGATTGATGGTAGATATTTTCATACGATAGGAACGTCTCTGTGCTCCGTAATCTTTGGTATTTACCTTATAAACACCTGTATCACACGAAAGGTAGAGATTACCGGCATCATCCATATAATCCCACGAATTGACGGTAAGCCCTGCTTTAAGTCCTCTTTTTGAATCAAGAATTTCATATTCAATATCAATGTTATCATTAAACAAACCTTCTCGATTAACAACGTATATTCCGGCACTGCTTAAAACAAATAATTGTCCGTCGTCCAAAGCCCACAAATCATAGTTGTTAAAATATGGAAATCTTTCAAGCAGACATATGTTATTATTAGCATTCATATAACAGAGGCCGTTACTCGTGATTATATAAGCACCCTTTCCAACAGGATCCTCAACAACTCGCAATATTACATCCGAACTCAAGCCATTTTCTCTTGTATATCTGTCTATCATTTCACCATTCTGAATAACAACTATGCCGTCTCCATCTGTTCCGCAGAGCACTCGTCCGTCCGACATTTCCTCCATGCAAAGCACCATGGATTTACTCAGAACATCTTCATACAAAACAATCTTTTCTATTTCATTGTTGCGAAAAACACCTATTCCCTTGTCACAACTTGCAACAATTGTTCCATCCGATAGTTCCAAAACTACTCTTACTCTATCGCCAAACGTACCGTTTGTGCTGTCGTAAGCCGTTATTTCTCCTTCTTTTGTGACTCTCCAAAGTCCCTTACCATAAGTACATATCCATAATGCATTATCCGAAGAAACCTTAAGACATCTTATACGCACATCTTTTAGTTGTTCGGTCAGTTCATTCTGTATTCCTTTGTTGGCAGCCGTATCAACAATGTCAAGACCATTATCGGTACCTACATAAAGCTTATTCTGCCAAGTTGTGACTGAATTAACAACCTTTGCCTGAAGCCCCGCTGAACAATATACATCCGCAAAAGGCGACGCAGACATTTTCAAAAGACCTAGTCTTGATGAAGCAAACCACAAATTCCCCTGATAATCAATAGTCATCCTGTCAACAGAATTATTGAAATTACCGGTATTGACCATATGATACTTATCAAATGAATCCAAGTATCCTATTCCATTTTCCGAACAAATATATATGGTTTTGTCTTCAGCAATGGATATATCATTTATTCCATTAGTTTCATTGCACTTAATGACCTTCTTCTCATTGAGTGAATCACCCTTCAAACTGTAGCAATAGATTTTGTCGGTTGACGTACCCACATATAAAAGTCCATTACCGTCAAACTCGACAGAATTAAATATTTCCTGATCCTCATCAGATTTGAGAGATGTAACTATCTTCTCTCCATTTACGATAAATAATTCTCCATCATTCGTAACCGTAGCAATATTACCATTGTTATCAGCAGAAATGTCTGATGCATATATAATCTCCGGAAGTTCTCCAATCTTACTGAGTCCTCCCCTAAATCTCATAATCTGCATACCCGACGTCGTTCCTATGTAATAGTTGCCGTCAGAAGATGTTCCAATACACCGCACCGAATTAGCGGGAAGGCCCTCATTTTCATCAATAACAGTGTTGATTTTTTCGTTGATTACAATCGACAAACCATTGTCATTAGTTCCAATCCAAAGTCTGCCCTCCGCGTCCAAAAAAAGGCAATTAACATTTCTAACTGAATCATAATCTTTCATCCAGCGGAATTCGCTTCCGTTGTATCTGTAAAGTCCTGCATATGTTCCGACCCAAATGATTCCGTCATTAGTCTGAATAACATCATTGGCCTCACCGCAAGGAAGTCCATTATCACTGTCATAAACTGTTTGAATACTGTTATTGACCTCGCCGGCATAAGCGTAAGTTCTCATTCCACAACCAAGAGCACCTATGGAAATGACCAACATTACCGCTATGGTTGTTGGGATTTCCTTCTTGCGTCTGAATCTCACTATTCTTATAAGTACGTATAACGCAATAAGGGTAATAACTTTATCAAGAAAATCGACATAAAACTCGCCAATTGCTGTAGCCTGAAGTTGGTTAAAGTCGTTCTCCAAAAGATAAGAAGCAACGCCATCTCCCCAAACATTTCCAACCCTACCATTATTTATTATAATATTAATCGGGGTAGAAATAAGAACCGAGAATATTGTAACGATTACACTTGCCGTAAGCGTACCGAAAACCGTTTCAAATAATTTCTTTCTCGCTGCGATTCCTACAGTAACACCAATTGCGATACTGGTAATACTGTATGCTATCGAAGTAGCATCCTCGATTCCATACATATAATTACTTGCGAATCCGACAACGGCTCCGCAAAACGGATCACACACATACGCAGCAACAACTGTTCCAAAAGAATCCATCCATATTGGTAATTGGAAATAATCGGCAATGAATTTGCCATAGAAATTAATCATGATCATTAAGATAGTGAACAAAACGATCTTGTAGCTCTTCTTATCCTTCATAAAATTATACCCCGCAAAAAAACATGCTAACATTCTATCATTTTTCTCGGGGATTTTCTAGACTTTTGAAAGATTTCACTTAAATATTTTACACATATTTACTTATATTAACATATAACCTGTCTTTTCTTGTATTTCCGCCTTCTCTGTTAAATACAAATTTCCCATAGCCACGAACCGAAACGACATCCCCGTTTTTGAGCGGCTTCGCATTGCCGGTCATGACAATTCCGTTAAGAAATACTTTTCCTTCCGCAATATGTCTCACAGAAACTTCTCTTGACATATTATACACTTTGGCAATTATTGCATCTAATCGATTTGAGCTTACTATCACATCTATTTCAGAAAGTTTTGGTTTGACCTCCGTTGGTGTTTCATCACAAAACTCCACCTTGACATTCGTATGCTTAACAAAGCCAAGATTCTCCATTATATAATCTGCTACCGTATTCATTACAAAAACGTAGCATGAGCTTTCATCACTAACTATAATATCGCCAATCTTCTCGCGTTCAAGGCCAAGACCAATTATAGAACCCAGGAAATCTCTATGGTTTAGCTTATCAGCAAAGCGACGATTAACCGGACTTATTTTAAGAAGAGTAATCGGATAGTCCTCCTCGTAGCCAAACATATCCGCATCACCAAACCGCACAACACAGCGTTCCGCATTTTCCACACCACCAAATGCCGCACTTCCGACATTGGCAAAATCATTCTTCACCTCATAGTAAGATGACAATTGACTGATGTTTAAAAAATCAGTAAAGACATATCGATTTTCACGATATGCCTTATCTGCCAATTCTCCTAATCTTTTCCTTATATCTATACCCGTATCCATCTTATAAGTCTCCTATATCATCAATGTCTTTTCAGATACTGAATGCGAAACTCTGTGCCGACACCCTTCTCTGAATCCACTTTGATATAACCATTATCTGCTTCAACTATACATTTTGCAAGTGAAAGTCCAATACCTATACTTTCCGTGCTTGCATTCTGCGCTTTGTAAAAACGCTCAAAAATGTGCTTCCTGTCTTCTTCAGTCATTCCCTCGCCCTCGTCACGAATAACAATCTCCGTATAGACATCATTTTGTGAGTAAGAAAGGTTAATATGACTCCCCGAAGGACTATGCTCTACTGCATTTTTGATAATATTGCTTAACGCCTCACGTTCCCAGTTGTAGTCTCCGACAAAAGTGGCCTGCTTTTGATTCTTGTTATCATTCTGAATGCTTACTTCGACAGCTTTAAGCTCTATAATTACCGAAAGTCTGTTGACGCAGTCTGCAAGCAATTCATCAACCGATATTTCCTTCGCATTGAGTTTGATTGTTCCGGCATCGAACTTGGCAAGTTTCAACATGCTGTTAACAAGAGACGACATCCAATTAATCTGCATACTTATAGAACGAATGAAGTCCTGTCTCATATCCGTAGGCATGTCTGGATCGTCGTATATATTATCAAGCATAATTGTCATAGACGCGAGTGGTGTACGAAGCTGATGTGAAATATCCTCCATCGAACGCGACAAATCAGCATTTAACTTGTTCTCATACTCCGAAGTCTCACGAAGCAACATCGTTGTCCTGAATATTTCATTACGAAGAAGTGTAAGATCATCCTCGGCATTATCATCTGCCTTCAGATCGTAATTTCCTTTATTTAGTTCACTGAGATAATCAGCAATCTCGTTAATCTTAACCGTCTGTCTGTGTTGGTGCAAAAGAAAAACTATAAGCAACGCCGTCGCCAAAATCAGCAGAACCCCGCCGTTCCAGATAAACATTCTTTTTTTCGCAGCGCCGAGATTAATCTTGTAATACGACTCATCATATCCGTATTTGACAAGCAATTCTTCACCAAGTTTTGCACCGCCCACGCGTCCTTTTAACGCCTCCAAAATCTCGGTGTCGGAAAGCTCCGGATAATCAGCCTTTAACAGACCGACTATACTTTCAAGTTCAGCCTTCCTGTCATTGGCGACGCATTTGTTTATGTAAATGTTACCGCAAAGCATCTCTATAAAACAGATTACAACTATTATTAATACTTTTATGAGTAAATTATGGGTTCTTATATTTTTCATTTGTTCTCCTGCTCAACTCTGTATCCGACGCCTTTTACAGTCTTTATAACATCTGCATCGCCAAGCTTTTCGCGAATCCTCTTGATATAAACAGTGAGTGTGTTATCCTCAACAAAGTTACCTGCCATATCCCATATTTTGTCAAGAATCTGCTGTCTTGTAACTGTTCTTCCGGTATTTTGGAAAAGCATGAGCAATATCTTATATTCAAGTGCTGTAAATGTTACCTCTTTGTCATTGACATATACTATGTCTGCATCAGCATCAATAGTAACATTTCCAACCGACAAGCTCTTCTGGGTTTTACCTGTTCTTCTCATAACATTATTGATTCGAGAAACCAACTCTCTGTTTCTGAAAGGCTTGATAATATAATCATCAGCACCCATATCAAGACCGTGCACAACATCATTTTCCTCACCCTTGGCTGTTAAGAAAATAACCGGTATCTGACGTTCTTCTTTGAGAATCTTACACACTGATCTTCCGTCACCATCAGGAAGCATAATATCAAGTATTGCCAAATCAAAGTCCTGTCCTTCATATATGATATCCTCTGCCATTGCGTAGCTCATAGCAGTCGTAACATCATACTGTTCCTGCTCTAACGCATACACAAGTCCTTTCACTATCATTGGACTATCCTCAACAAGTAATATATTTAATTTCATAATATGACCTCCCGTAGCTATCTTTATTATGCTTGTATGATAACATTTTCAAGTGACTTCAAAGTGACAAAATGAAGTTTTTTAAAAATATTTTCTTAAAATCATTCTGTTTCATAATTATAATGATAGAGTACGAAAATACAAACAATTTTTAAATTAGTCGTTTTCTATTACGTAGTCTTCCTCATTTTCCTCTTCCGGGAACTGATTAGCAAAGTTTAGAAACTCAACAAACAACTACATATGTTTCAAAATCAAACGAAGGCATAAAGGTATATGCTTTGCCATCATACTTCATCATCTTGGCTATGTTTCTGCCCTGGAACTTGCATGCCGCATAACTTCCCATTGCTACAGCTATTCCATGCGGTACTCTGACATCATCGGCGTATAATTCCTCTAACGCGTGACAGAACAGATGCTCCGAACCACCTGATGGTCTAGATGAACCTGCAATCTCCATTGCGAGACCACCCATAACGAGTGCCTGCGTCAACCGCCTCATCGTAAGTTGCCGCCTCTATAAGATAGAACTCACTTGCACCAAAGCTTGCAGATATAGTTGCAAGTGTCTCCTCAAAAAGCTCTTTGAGTGCTTTTTCAGTAACAATTATAGTCTTCTTGTACTCCAAATCCGGAACAACATCCTCCATCATCTCGGGAATGTAAGCAAAACATCCCTCCTCGACACGAAGATGATCCGGTAACCTGAACTGGTGCATGATCGCCCCTCCTTTTGGTCCTTCTCGATAAACATTTATATCATTATAGAGCCTGTTTTATGATTTGTCACTCCTATTTTAGTTATACGAGACAAGGCAAAATAAGACCGCACCATATTGGTACGGTCTTAAAATTATTTACCTAAATCTACTCTTTTAAGTGTTAGCTTTTTAGAATTTACATTAATTTCATTTGTTGATAATGCTGGAGCTACTATAACTTGAGAATCTTCATCAACCGAATAATCATTAAACGTATCCAATCCATATAGATTTCTTCCCTCAACGTGTAAATCAGTAAATTTTTTTACACGGTATTCTATAAAATCAACATAATAAAAATCACCATTCTTATTTACAACATAAATATTAATCTTTTCTGCTTTATCAACATACTGCATCTTCATCGTTTTATTAATCACAACTTCTCTAAATGTTTTTTCAAATCAGGCAAGTCGTCATTAATTATTTCCCAGATCAGATTACGATTTATACCCTCGTAGTCATGTATTATTCTGTTTCGCAAGCCATAGATTTGTCTCCAAGGGATTTCCGGGTGCTTCTCCTCAAACTCATTTTCAATCTTATTTGAAACCTCTCCAAGTTGACTAAGATTAAATACGCACGCATCGACCAGCATTTCGTTATTTGCAAACTCTTCATAATTGCTAACGCCAACATATCAAAGAAGTTTTTCAATAATTTGTATCATCTTTTCTACAACAAGATCATTTCGCATAAATCTCTACTCCCGTATCACTTATTTCCTTTTCAACCAACGAGCCATGTTCAACATGCGTTACATCAAAAACATCAACCTCTTTACCCTGAAGTGAGTTTTTAATATCGTCAATGAGTCCTACAAACTTCAACCCTTTCAAACCGCTATCTACCAAAATATCCACATCACTTTGTGGGGTTGCCTGACCTTTACTATACGAGCCAAATAAAACTGCGCGTTTTATATTATAGCCCTGAAACACAGGAAGTAATAACATTTTCAATTCAGATAAGGTAAAAACTTTGTTATCTATATCAACCATTCTACTCACCTCTATTTCTTACACTCACTACATCTAACCATATTGTATCACGTCAAATATATGAAAACAAGCAACAAACACATCATCTATATTATTTTTATCTACAAAAATCAATCATTGTCCAACATTAACGCAAATGACGACAGTCCGTTAAGACTGCCGCCACCCAAGGATATTATATGAAATTGGATTAATTAGCTGCATCTATCCAGAATAACTGTCCAACACCTTCCTCATCTTTGTACTGCTCTATGTTGGCATTATTATCCTTGCTTCCCCAAGATACATTTAATGCTTTACCACTGTTTCTGTTAATTATCTTATAAGTGTTGCTTCTTGTAGGGAAGAACTCCCACTCCTGACTTGCAGCACCATAATAATCCCACTGACATACGTTAGCACCATCCCAAGTTGCATTATCCTGTACGGTCAGTACTTTGCCGGTAGAACGGTTCTTGATTATATAATAACCACTCGACTGTCTTTCAATAGTCCATCTCTGATTATCAGAACCCTTGTATCTGTACTGCAAAATATTGACACCATTATTCTTGTAATTGTGGTCTACATCAAGAGAAAGACCACTGTTAAAGTTGATAATCTTGTATGTCTTCTTGCTATCAAATGTTGCCCCTGCAGAAGAATTATTATTCTGATTAGACGGAGCGTTGTAATTATTGTTATTATTGTTGTTATTGCTTGAGTTGCTCGATCCGGCTTTCGGTGCATCATAAGAAGCCCAATCGTAATATGCTGTTAATCCCGTTCTTCCGTTAAACGGTTTTAACCAATCATCTACTCCACGTCCGTTCCATGCATTCATCATGATTTTACCCGGTGTGTTAGGAATATCTTTTGTTGCGGTATATACTGCCTTACCATCAACATACCATGTAATTCCACCCTGATACCAGTCAAATCCGTAAGTGTGGAAACTCTTAGACGCATCAAATCCGAGATTATACAAATACTCATGGTTAGCAACACCATTTGTGTAATAATTGAACTGAACTTTCGTAGTATCATAGCCCAAAAACTCAATGTCAATCTCGTCCCATTTTGTGCCATCAGAAGGTCCTGTATAAGTAAAGAACGAAGACACAACCCCCGGATTGCTTATAGGCTTCATGCTAACCTGAAACATTCCGTAACCAAAATACTCTTTCGTTCTGTACTCACCCGCGGTGTAACCACGGTAGTCCCTGTCAATAGTAAGCGCCATCTGACCATTATTGAACTTTACGTTGTTAGGTGTCCACGTACAGTCAAACATATCGCCGTTCGACCAGCTCGACATCTCAAACCTGTTGGATTCATGATAATCAAAATCCATCCCATAATGTGTTCCGCTCCATGCTGACGCTGCCTTTGCGGCAAGTGGCTTTCCTATTTGCATACTTCCGAGCACAATAAGAGAGCACATTGCCAGAACTGCTAAGTTCTTCTTTTTCATGCTTTTTTTCTCCTTTTTTAATTTTTATCTTTCAGGGATTTTCCCTGTAAAGTACCACCTTCTCTTTCTATATTTTTTCCGACAAATTCAATTGATAAAAATATATTATAAAGCGGAAAATTTGTATGTATTTTTCATGTCTTATTTGTCATTTTCATGACGGTAAAAAAAGTAAAAACAGACACAAAAATGACGACAGCCCCTTAAGACTGTCGCCACATACAATGATGTTTTATTCATTTATGTTGTTTAATATGTCTGCTTTCTTATTGTCTCGATTATATTCTGTTTCTTAATCTTTGCCAATGAAAAATGCATCGTAATCCATACAACTATTGCCACAAAAACTGTTGCAATTAACATTGGAATAAAAGGTATTGAGTATCCAAAATCGACTTCCTTTGCAAACGCTTTATATATTGCGTAAGATAAGGCAGTACCTAAAGGAATACCGATTATCAAAGACCTTGCTCCATACATAATACTCTCAAGACGAATCATGCGGTTAAACTCATTTCCTGTCATTCCTACCGACTTAAGCATAGCAAACTCCTTTGCACGAAGATTCATGTTCGTATGGATTGTATTAAATACGTTTGTAACCGCGATGAGCATTGTTACTATAATAAATCCATATAAGAATATTGAAATAAGAAGCATCAGACTCTCCATATCAGATCTGTCTTTTGCAATATTCTCCATGAAGAAATCCTCTCGAAGTCCATCGCTCTTTAACACTTCATTTAACGAATCAATCAATTCTGCCGGTTCATCTGTATTAATATATAGACCATGATTGTGCAATCCTTCAGGAAGATTATCTCCAAAATAATCCTCGCTTACAATTAAGTAGCCTCCGTAATTATCCCATCTAATACCTGTTGGTTTTACATCGCTTACTTCTGTTATCTGCACATCTTTTTCAAAAATCTCACCTGCATTCTTACGAGCATCTTCGTTATCTCCGTATACATCAGATGTAACAGAAAGAACATCGCCTTTTTTCGAATTAGTGAATCTGCCTTCTTCATATGAGTTATCTTCATTTACCATAGTGGTTGTATCCACAAGAATTACCGCATCTTTCGGATTGGCGCTTACATTTATCTTTTCAAGATATCTATTAAATGATTCCCTGTCACACACAACCATTTCCATATACCATTCGCCATTTTCGACGTAATCTTTGAAGTTATCATTAACAACATTGCCCGGAACATCAACCGGAAGTATTCTTAAAAGTGAATATTCTCTTATTCCTTCAATACTGCTAAGTTTCTCATACTCCTTGTAGTTATTTAACTGCTGCTCGTCATTTCCGCCACTGTCGGTAACCGAAACGTCATATCCCCAGTCACCATACATCATTACAGATATTTCTTTTCCGTAATCAAGAAATGCCGAAAGTGCAATAAATGCTGCCACTCCGATAACAAGTGACACTACCGTTGTACGGTAACTTCTTCTGCTTCGCTTCAGATTCTTTGCTGCAATCACACCGCCTATACCAAAGAGCTTTCTTGTAAACCATCCTGTTTTTAATTTCTTGCCTTTTAGCTTAACTTCTTTATTCCCTCTTATAGCCTCAATCGGCGAAATCTTCGCTGCAGTACGTGCCGGAAGGATACAAGAGAAGTAAATGGTAATTGCCGACATAACTATTACTATGACTACTACCCACCATGGGAATACAAAACGGAATGTAATTTTCAACAAATCCCCAATGAGTATCTGAACAACCACAGTAAGAATTGCAACAACAAATATACCAAGCAATATTCCAACGGCAGTTCCAATAGCTCCAATATACAAACCTTCTTTTAACACAATCTTCTTAATCTGTCTTTTTGTCGCACCAATGCTTGAAAGCATACCGAGCTGTATCTTTTTCTCTGATACCGATATTCTAAAACTGTTGCTTATTACAAACACACTTGTCACAACAATTATACCTATTATTATCGCCGCAAGCGCCTCAACCGCTGCGGCCGCTGTATCGCCGACACCACCAAGGATTTTCACGTAATCATTTTTCTCTGTTGTAACTGACGGATTTATAGAACCTTTATAAGGTGCAACCATCTTGGCATCTATGGAATCACCTGTCGTTTCCTCTTCAACCTTACCGACATCTTCACTTCCGTCATACCAATCTGTCTCAACACCGAGTGTTTCAGAAAGTTTTGCATTATAAGTACCATACTTCGTAGCTTTATCAAATGTGTAAAAAACATTGGCTGTGAATGCATCCGTATCTCTATAAGCTGAAAAAGTGTCCATATCTTTCATTCGTGTAAGGCAGATAAAACCACCTCTACCATACACCTGCACCAAATTGTTAGGGCTTTCCATCACACCAACAATTGTGTACTCTCTTGGCACCGCATCCGCTATATGATCACCAACAAGATTCTCAATGTCATAATTTTTCAACACATCCAGATCAAAAACTGTATCTACTTCATCATCGTTCATTTCCAAAACGCTGCTGATATCCTCTTCTATCCTATCTTTAGAGAAATATCCACCTTCAATTGCAACATCTTCTCCAAAAAGTTCTCTATGTCCAACATCTAAAGTTACCTTATCTCCCACTTTCCATTCTTTTGGCATTACAAGTTCATTTACCAAAAGTTCGGTATCATTTTCCGGCAAACGGCCTTCCTTAACATTAAGAGCAACGTCCTCAAACGCTGTGTCATCAAATGCCATGATATACATATAAGGATTGCCCTCGTACATATTCTGACTATCTGCATTGGAATTGGGTGAAATTGCAGTTCCTACTGCAAGTGAAACACCGGCTCTCGTAACATGTGCATTGTCAGTTATATATGAGAGGTTCGCAACCGGAACATTCTCCGCTTTACCATAGAACGATCCATAATTATATCTGTAAAAAGTCAGCATTCCTTCACGGAATGTCGCCACCATTCCTGCAACCGCACACATTAGTGCTGCCGACAGCATGACGCCTATTATTGTAACAATAGTACGCTTTCTGTTGCGTGCCATATTACGTTTGACAAAGTTTTTTATAACATCCATTTTTCAATCCTCTTTCTTATCCTACTTCAACTTTCCATCAACCATTGTAAGCACTCTGTCTGCCTGTTTCGCAATCTCAAGATCATGCGTAATCATTATGATCGTCTGTCCATGCTTCTTATTGGTTTCCTTTAAAAGACCTATTATCTCATCACTTGCTTTCTTATCCAAGTTACCTGTAAGTTCGTCTGCAAGAATTACCGCTGGATTATTGATAATCGCTCTGCCAATTGCCACTCTCTGCTGCTGTCCTCCTGACAGCTGGTTTGGTAAATGATTCTCTCTGCCGTTAAGACCTAACTGATTGATAACCTCATCAACTCTTTCTTTCGAGACATTCTGTCCGTCAAGATCCATCGGAAGCGTAATGTTCTCATACGCTGTAAGCACCGGCAAAAGATTATAAAACTGGTATATAATTCCGACCTGGCGTCTCCTAAATACAGCTAACGTGTCATCCTTCATTTTAAATATATCCTCGCCATCGATATACACACTTCCCGATGTCGGTCTGTCCACACCACCCATAAGGTGCATAAGTGTTGACTTACCGCTACCACTCGCTCCTATAATGCAAAGGAACTCTCCTTTTTCTACACTAAATGATACGTCATCTACGGCTCTAACCTGCGTATCACCTTCACCATATGTTTTAACAAGATGTTCTACTTTAACTATTTCCACTTTTATTTTCCTCCATTTTTATGTTTAAAGTTAATTCTTATATAAGATGCTACCATAGTAACATACCAAAATGACAATAAAGTGACTTTAAGTTTTTCCACTAAAAAAACTCATTACCTAACCCTTAGATAATGAGTTCTTTCAAATCTGTATAATTGTTTCGTGTTTATCCTCCCCACCTTTTCCAGAATTACGTCATCATTCATTTCGGCAATGCTATACCCAAAACCTCTGTATCATCCCACGTACATAATTTTTCAAACACTCCATCGGTTTGATCATACACATAAAAATCACAAGGACTCTGCAAATTAACATTTGTTTGAACAGCAACAAAATACTTATCTCCATCCATAAATATTTTTGCTTCGATTATTCCATGATTTATTGTAGCTGCAAGTTTATTAAGCATTTCACTAATCTTTGCATCAGCCTCAACATCTTTTCCGGAGCCGTCTTTTACTACTGTACCGACAAGTGAATTGACAACTTTATTGTTTTCAATTTCCGTTGAAAAATTATTAATATCTGCCGTAAATACATCCACGTCATCAACATCAAATGCTTTATCAAGCAACTCCATACATCCATCATCATATAATAATGCATACTGTATTTCCGATGTTTCATTTGTCTTAACCTTAACATTTACCACTTGCACAGATGAGTCATTTACTTTATCTTTGCACGAAGCAGAGGATATTTCCGAAAGCCAAAAACTACCTACAATTCCAAGGCAAACTATACAAGGAATCAAAAATAACGCTCTGACTATAAGTTTATGTTTTCTGTTCCCAATAAATATCATTGCCAATATGTTGACAACCGCAAGTGGAATTAACCCGAAAGTTAAAATAAAACCACTTGCTTCCCATTTTTGAAACGGAATCATTGCTTCCGGATTCGTAACATTTATATCATGCAAAAAATATGGAATTGAAAACCATATAAGGCATAGGACACCTAACATATTCAATGCAATAATCATAAACGACCATGTTTTCTTACTCATATTCTATAAACCCTTTCACTTTCTTCTAAACTCCAATATATCGCCCGGCTGACAATCCAAAGCATCGCAGATTTTTATAAGTGTTGAAATCTTTAGTGCTTTGGCTTTTCCGGTCTTTAGCACCGACATATTCGCGATTGTAATTCCAACTTTATTTGCTAGTTCAGTAACACTCATTTTCCTTTTTGCAAGCATAACGTCTATATTAAAAATTAATTCGCCGTTCAATTCTTCTTCATTCAAATCATTTCCCATGGCAACCTCCTATATCGTTAAATCACTTTGTTCCTGAAGCGCCGCTGCTTTTTGTACTAAATGTGACAAGCCCGCCGATGCGACTGCTATTGCAACACCGGCAAAAACTACTATCAATGATAACAATACTACGCCGGGATGACTCATATCAGCTAACCACAATACTATATTTCCCACAAAAAAGAATATTGCATCTGCTGTAGCAAACCATGCTATCCACTTAAGATAACTTGCATTATCATTCGAAAAAGACTTATCTCTTCCAATGTTAACAGCTATCTTCCAGCCAAAAACAAATGCGGCATAACACGGGATTGCGGTTATCCATAAAAATACCAGCCATGGCAAAAACCTATTCGCAAATTCAGGGTAATCATTTACAATTGATTGTCCATAACTCGGAAAGACAATAAAATAAACCACCAAACCACAAATACCGACTCCTATAATAATTATTTTAAGCCATGTCGCTAATGCTTTCTGTTCCATACGACATATACCTCCTTTTTGCTTATTGCAGTTTAGAGTATAAATCACTTTCTACTGTTTGTCAACAACTTTTTATTGTGTTGCGATAATTATTATTCTTGCTGCATAAAATTATATAGGTGCCTGTCACCATATTACATAACAAAAAACCTGTAGGTATCTGCATTTGCAGACACCTACAGGTTTCTCATCATTCATGTGCTATACCCTCTCCATAGTCGACTTTTTTATACCTCATCAAGAACATTAAGCATCTTTTCAGGGTCATCTGCCGCTTTGACCTTGTCATTCGCACGAATGATTATTCCGTTCTCATCAATCAGATAAGTTGTGCGAACAACACCCATGGATACTTTACCGTAGTTTTTCTTTTCCTTCCAAACGTCATACTTCTCAATAACCTTGCGTTCAGGATCTGCAAGAATTGTAAATGCAAGCCCCTGTTTTTCCTCAAACCTCTTGTGTGAAGCAACACTATCCTTGCTCACGCCAAGCACAACCGCACCTTTTTCCGTAAACTGCGGAAGTCTTTCCGAAAAGCCGCAGGCCTGCTTAGTACAGCCCGATGTGTTATCCTTTGGATAAAAATACAGGATTACCTTCTTGCCCTTGTAATCCGACAATTTGTGCATATCCCCGTTCTGATCCGGCAATTCAAAATCCGGTGCTTTTGTTCCAACCTCTAACATATTTGTAACCTCCTCTTTATTTTTAATATTAACTGCGTTTAGTTTTTACAACTTGCCACGCATCAACAAGTCTTTCCATGTTCCACGCCGCATTGGCAGGGCTTGTTGACGGAAGGCAAATGCAAGTTCTTTTAATCACAGGTTCCGTATATTTCTTATACATCTTCTCCGCAGTCTTGCCGTTGACAAAAATCTCTTTTATATCCGCCGTTTCGAGAATCGGCATAAGATCATTGGCAGTCACATTCTTGATTGATGAATCCGACGAACCTATTATATCACAGGATGCTATTACATCCCACGCCGCAATATGATTGCGCAACAAAAATGCCTTTTTATCCGGCACTGTCTCTGGTACAGCCTCTCCAAACACAGCCGCCAGCACCTTCCAATATCTGTTCTGTGGGTGACCATAGAAAAACATTGCTTCCCTTGATTTTACAGACGGAAAGCTTCCCAATATTAAAATCTTTGAATCCCTGTCGTACACAGGTGGTATCGGATGCTGTATCATTTTGCCACCTTTCTATACACCACAACAAACGCACCAACAACAAACAGTCCGGTCACAACCCAACGAAGAAATGCTCCGCACCTATGAATATGTAATTCACAATATTTGTAAGCACAAGCGCCACTGCCATTGCCGCTGAACCATATGAATTAATGGTTGTCTGAATACAGATGTTGGCAATAGAAAATACCATAGTCTGAAAACCTGACGGCATCCAATCTTAAGTAACTTTGTAAGATCATCACCATTTATTCTTAATTTGGAGTTGCCATTAATATAAGCATTGGACGAGCCACAAGTTCAACCAGCAGAAGAAGCCCGATTCCCGAAAGCGCAGCAAATGCTACCGCAGTATGAACCGTCGATTGTATTCTTTCTTTATGGTCACTTCCGATATAGTTAACTATTACAACATTTATTCCAACAGAAAGTCAGACAAAAAAGTTGACAAACAACGCAATAACCGTTGTGTTTGCTCCGATTGCCGCCTGTCCGTTGCTGTCGCCAGTAAGTCCTACCACCGCTATGTCAACCGCACTAAACAGCTGTTGTAATATACTTCCCATAATTATCGGAAATGCAAATATCAATATCTTTTTAAGTAATGGTCCATGTAGCATGTCCATCTTGTTTTCCATGATAATTATTTACCTTTCTGTATTTCGTTCCTCTTATATCGTGCATATACCAAATTATCATTTTTCAGGTTATAAATCAATAATACTATTAATTAAAAAGGATTTACTACCTAATTATTATTGTTTTTTAGGTAGTAAATCTTTTTTCAAAGCGTCACTCTTACAATATCCTCATGCGGATTGGTTCTTGCAAGCCCCAATTCCACAACACTTCCTTTAATCGGTCCAAAATGATCCTGCACATAGGAAAACGCCTGCTGCATCTGCTCTTTTTCAAGCGTCTTAGCGAGTGTTATATGAGGAAACCAACTTGTCGGCTGATAATATTTGCTGATAGCGATATCGCCGCAATCTTTGACTGCTTCATGCACCTTGATTGCCATATCCTGTAGATATGCATCAAGCACAGGTGTAACATACATGACATACGGAAGAAATGTTCCTACAGAAACCAAATGAACATCACCACGCGATAATTCTTCCTTAAGCCTTTTCATGGCAGGAACAAAACCATTGGGATCTCTTGTCTCAAATGCTGTAATTGTCTATTTGTACTTTCATCAAAATACGCCGTTATAAGATACATTTATATTCTCCTAATCACTTGATTTTTCTTTCAAACTTTTTATAACCATCATCAAATTTAACATAGATTTCCTGCGTGTTTTTTTCGTACGCATATATTTCTTGTCCTACCGTCAAATCAACTCCGGCTGCAGAAAAATCCATATCGGGAACATTTTCTCCATCCACAATCTCCATTTCACCAACCTTTTCACACACATCCGGTATTATATCAAGAGTATCTGTTGCAAGAAAATAATATATATAACCGTTATACATAACTTGCGGTTGCTCAATTTTATTTCTTTCTACGCCTGTTGAAGTCTGTTCACTTCCTGTCGAATTACTGCAACCTATTATGCATGCAGCAAACATAGCCAATAATAAAACTATATTGATTTTCCGCATCATAATCCCTCCAACTCCATTTTAATTAATCATTATTATACCACGTCTCTCTTTGTTTTTCCTTACAATCCTTGAATATAATTACTTATTATTACGCTAAATATTCACAACAAGAAAAGGCGGTTTCCCGCCTTTTCTGTCATGCAAAAAATCAACTGCTATTGAAGTTACTTCAACGAAATCGTAAACGCCTCGCCTATCTGCTCCATGAAGTCTTCATCTTCATTCGCTTCATCTACTTTTCCTCCCCATACAGTTGCAACCAGTTTTGTTGCATCTGCATTTGTAACATCTTCACCGCCGGCATTATAGTGAATAAAGCCCTGTCCCGTCTTTCCACCATCTTTATCATTTGCCGTATAATCACTTTCTGTCTCCCATATAGTATTACCCATATCGTCAGTAAGCCGAAGTTCCCAGAAATATCCGTCCTTAATACCTTCTGCTTCATAATAAATTTTTCTACTCACCGGGTTATGCTCGAACTTTGTAAAATGAATCGTACTTCCGTCAGGCAGATTGTACGAATAATCAAGTGGTGTTGTTTCAGTAACAAGTGCAATCTTTGAAGCGTCCGTTCTAAACTTAAAATCCTTAAAAGTTAAAAATGGTTTTTTTTCATTTTTAGCAAAAACATCATACCTCAACTTAACATCAACCGGCTTACCAAAATCAACCTTCTCTGCCAAATCATTTTCAAAAGTTATATCGAAAACAGCAAGACGTGTATAATCATCAATCGGTCTATATGTACCACCCATACTCAAACAATGATGAGTTCCATTGATTGTCCCTGTCATCATTGTATTAATACCATTCGGTGCAACTATCTTATCAAATCCTTCAAGTTTTTCAGGGAACTGCTCTGTATATGTCAGATACAGCACGTTACCGTCTAATATTACACTGTTAAGAGTAACTGTATATCCATCCTTGACAACAGTCTTTCCGACCATTGTTTCATAAGATGCAATATCCTTGTTAAAGCCGAGAACTTCACCCAAATTGTATGCCACACTTTCTATTGCAGCCTTTGAGTAATCGTTAAATGGTCCTGCAAAGATAACAACCGCCACTGCCAAACAAGCAGCAACCGCCCACTTCACAAAATGCTTTTGTTCGTTTTTACCAACACGTTTTCTGAAGCTTTTGTGCCATCTTGCAACTTCTTCTTTTGTTACCTGAACATTATCGTATTGATCAATATTTTGTTCCATATCATTAAATAATACATAAATATCATATTGTACGTTATCCGTCACAACAATCACACCCTTTCTAATTCAAAAAAAAATTTTTCATTTTATACTTTTTTCTAAGTTTTTTTCTGGATCTTGAAAGTCTGTTGTATATTACAGAACTATCCATATTCATTTCTGCACTCATTTCAGAAATCTTCTGTTCCTCGATGTAAAGCCTCCGAAACAATTCCCTGTCCGTTTCGTTCAGCGATAATATCATCTCTTCAATTTCCTCTGAAATATAATCAGAAGCTTTTTCTTCCTCACAAACATCTGCAATTTCAGTAACCATATCCTCTATATGTTCTTCACGCATCTGTTTCGAAAGTTTCCTTACATAGTCAAGTGCCTTAAACCTGGCGATTCCCGCAATCCAGTTTGCAAAACTCCCCTTTTCAGAAATATAAGAATCAATATGCTCCCATACTGCAAAGAAAACCTCATTTATACAATCCTCTTCGTATATTAAATATTGCTGCATGTGCCTCGTAACTACGGACTTAACAAGCCCGCCATATGTACGCATCACATAGACCAGCGCATCCTCATTTCTTTTCTTTAACTGCGCCACGAAATTTTCTTCATTAATTTTCAACCTATCACCTCCATAAGTATAGCCATTTTCTGATCAGATATTCTATACTTTTGTTTTATACTATATATTCGAGTTTAACAACGAATTTCTATCACAACCGCGAAAAAAAACTCTACCCATTTGTTAATATGGGTAGAGTGAAACGGTCCGTATTTATATAAAGTTTAAAACAACACCTTCACCGAAAACTCTTCGTCGGTAACATTATAAACTACCTTGCACTTAAGTTTTTTCGCAACATTTTCAACGATTGTAAGTCCAACTCCGCTGCCGCTTTGACTTCCTCTGCTGTCATCACCCTTAACATAAGGCTTTTTGAGTTCTTCCACTGATTTTTGTAACGGACTTGAAAGAGTATTTTTTACCAGCATGCCCTTTGAAATAAACGGAGCATCTGCCGTCTTTTTATCGGCAAGAACTATTAGAATATTTGTCTGTTCCTTTGCATATCTTACTGCGTTGGAAATAAGATTATCGACAAGCGAAGTAATCATTTTCTTGTCCGTACATAATACACAATCCCCCGAAACAGAAACCGTAAGAGCACGCTCATTAACGATACCTGACAGACTATCCAGTTCCGCATTTACAATCTCTGCAAGGGCAACCTCTTCCGAAGCCAGTTCTTGTCTTGCGTCCTCACTCTTTGACAGTTCTAAAATGTCATGTATCATTTTGTTCATGTAGTCCACGTTAGAAATAATGGACTTTGCATAGTATTCGCGTTTATCGACATGCACCTGCTCAACCAGATTTTCGGCATATCCTGAAATAGCGGTAAGCGGTGTTTTTAAGTCATGTGCCATAGCATTTGTGGTTTCAATACGGTAACAGTACATATCGTAGGCAGACTTTTTCTTTATATACACAAAACCTCCGATAACACCGGCTATAATCATCATAATAAATGATGTAAACAAACCTATAGGCAGCCATACTTTTCTAAAAATATTGTATTTACCTTTACCAAACTGTGACTCACTTTCATAATCAGTTAAAATATCACTATTCCCAACAGCCACTACAGCATACTCAAAATCATTATCATCTAGATTTACGTCGATTGCTTCACCTGAACATTCTATATGATGCATAAAACTGCTGTCCATATTATATTTTAAGAATGCGCTTCCATAACTGTAATCCTGACGCAATAATTCAGACATAGCTGTTTTTTCATTTTTTAAATAATTCGTAAAATATTCATAATCCTCATAATCTTTAGTATCTTTGGATATTCCCAAAACGACTGTGAAAGTTTCACTATCATAAAAATATCCGTTTTGTTCATTCCCCAAACTTAATTTGGTATACTCACTTACATTATCAGGTGTCATGTCTATATCAAATACATCTTTTGAATATGTAATAAAATCATCACCTTTCAACACGACAACCTTCACACGTACATGTATTTTCCCCGGAACAAAGTATCCGCCTTTATAATATATTTCTTCCGGAACAATTTTCGTATCCACCTGAACATTTTCCGTATCATTATCCATAATATTATTAATCGTTTCGTCTTTGGAGTAACCTATATCATTTTCTCCTATAGGTTCCTCGCAGCTACTATGATACTTTTCAAATATTTCTTTCCAGATTTTGTTATAATCACTCTCCAGCCATATTTTCTTCATTGTGCCATTTTCATTCTTTTTGTAAATCCTAAAAAAAACAGCCTGCGATGCATCAGTAATTAATCTTCCTTTATTGTCATATAATGCCGAAAAACATCCTGCTGCAGATACCATTTTAATGGTACGATTAACATCAGCAAGTCCTAGTCCATACTTATCTGATTTCAATCCTTCTTTAACAACTTCATTAGGGTCTGAATACGCTAATTGTTTATTAACTTCCCCCACAATATCCGATTCATAATCTGATATCAAAAAAGATCTCGTGTCAAAATTATTCCTATCCAAAACATAGAGTGCTACTATACATATTATTACTGATAAAATAAATGCTATAAGACACAAACAAAAAATGTATTTCTTCAATCTCGGCTTCTTCATTTACAATTCCCCCTTATGTCATGCTCTCATACGGTATCCGCGTCCAAAAACCGTTTGTATTTGTTTTCCGTACTCTCCCAGTGCCTTTCGCACCTTCTTAATATGGTTGTCAACAACTCTTTCATTGCCGTCAAAATCATATCCCCATATTCTTGTGAGCAGATAATCCCTTGATAAAGTTTCATCAACGTGTTCAATCAAAACCTTGAGTAAATGATACTCTTTTGCAGCAAGAGTAATCTCTTTTCTTTCATCACCGACATACACTTGAAGCGTCAGCGGATTGAGATAAATCTGACCGCAGTTAATTTTTCTAGCTTTTATCATTCCTTTTGAACGTCTGAGAAGTGCATTTACTTTGGCATAGAGTTCCGCAACTGAAAACGGCTTAACAACATAATCATCTGCCCCCAATTCATACCCCTTAAGAACATCTTCCTGGCGTCCCCTTGCAGTTACAAAAACTATCGGACATATACTGTTACTACGTATGAATCTGCATATTTCAAAACCTGATACCCCAGGAAGCATAACATCCAAAAGGACAAGATCATACTCCTTCTCGTACAACATTTCCGTTGCCTTATCCCCATCTTCCGCAAACTCGACTGTTATTTTATTTTCACTTTTATCAGTAAGAAAATCTCCAACAACCTCGTATATCTGTCTATCATCTTCAACCATCAATATTTGAAATGCCATTTACTCTCTCCCCGCTCTATTCCATCAATGGATTATTTATCAAACGTTTGTAAATGTATATTACCACATAAATATATCCTATTTGTATCCTAATTAAAAAACGCATAAAAGACGGAACCAATGTCCCGTCCCTAAATACTTTACTATTTTTGTCGTATGTTTAACAATTACTACTATACAACTATGTCCCCAATCTCATATCTTATTACCTTACCAATATCGGAAGGTGCAACCTCAACCTGATATCCGACCTTGCCCGCACTAAAGAATATAGTGTCGAAATTCATTGCCGTCTCATGTATTACTGTTGCAAATTGCTTTTTCATACCAATCGGTGAGCAGCCACCATGAATGTATCCTGTAAGTGGCAAAAGTTCCTTCTGCTTAATCATTTCTATCGATTTCTCGCCAACCGCCTTTGCAGCCTTCCTAAGGTCAAGTTCGCCCTCAACCGGAACAACAAACACGTAATATGTACCGGTCTTTCCTCTTGTTACAAGTGTCTTGAATACACGCTCAGGGTCTTCGCCCAATATCTTTGCAATCTCCGCACCGGAAGTCGACGGGGCTTGTGTATATGTGTGTGCCGAATAGGCAATCTTTTTCTGTTCCAACACACGCATAACGTTGGTTTTCTCGTTCTTGTTCATATTATTTCTCCTGCCGTACAAATTCTTGTATCATTCATCTTCAATATATCGTTCTTTTATAATTCTTCCAATTCCTTATATATAGCCGCTAAATGTTCCTTCGACAAATCAGCTTCATTTAATATCGTGTAACGCTCCGGTCTTGTAGCCGACGCACTCTGCCAAGCTCCCACGAAAATGTCTTCCGTAATCTTCCACTCCGACGGCTTAACAGGAATGTTGTACTCCTTAAGCAGTCTTGTTATCTTTTCGATGTTTCTGCCCTGGAACTTACACGCGGCGTAGCTTCCCATCGCAACAGCAATACCGTGCGGAACTCTGACATCATCAGCATAATTTTCCTCTAATGCATGACAGAATAAATGCTCCGAACCGCTTGAAGGTCTTGACGATCCTGCGATCTCCATAGCAAGTCCACCCATAACAAGTGCCTGTGTAAGACGCTTAATGAAGTCCTTACTCTTTAACTCCTTCATATCGTTATAACAGATTGAATTAAATGCCATCTTGGAAATCATGTAAGCGAAATCGTGAACATTTTCTCTTCCTTCTTCCGCGGCAATTCTCCAGTCATTTAATGCAGTATATTTGCTTATCGTATCGCCAATTCCCGAAAGCAACTGTCTTTCGGGTGCACTCATTATAATACTCACATCAACAAATATTGCGTCAGGAATTGTACACTTAAATGTCTTTCTTGCACGACCTTCAGTGCCAAGAACCGCAACCGGCGAAGCAAGACTGTCGTTTGAAAGTGTTGTCGGAAGACATATATAACCAGCCTTACTGACAAACGCCGCAAACTTGGCAAGGTCTAACACCGTTCCACCACCAAAGCCTATCACAAGTCCAAACTCCTTCATTGTGATATATTTTGCAAGATCTACCGCCTCGTCATAAGTGGCCGCTTCTATCAGATAGAATTCGCTTGTACCAAAGCTTGACGCTATAGTTGCAAGCGTGTCCTCAAAAAGTTCCTTAAGTGCTTTCTCTGTAACAATAATTGTCTTCTTATTTTCCAAATCCGGTACAACATCTTCCATCATTTCGGGTATATAGGCAAAACATCCCTCCTCAACACGAAGATGATCCGGTAATCTAAATTGATGCATATTCTACCTCCTCACATTTCAATACCAACTCTTACAGCAACAGCCGTTTCAAATGGATGTTATTCATAATTATCTATATTCCAAGCCATATACAACGGCAAACTTATAGTTAACGTATCTTCACACATATTATCAGCGATATTTTTAAGTGAAAGTTTGAATCCTTTTTGGGGTGAGTATTTACCACAAAAATATTTATAGCTCTTCGCTTGAGTATTATCTGCGGATTTCACCTCTACTGGAATAAAACCTGTCTTATTATCATAAATAAAATCAATCTCCGCCGTATTACCGGACCGCCAAAAAAAAGGTGTCTTTCCCAGCACAAGCAGTTCATTATTAACGTAGTTTTCAGCAAATGCCCCCTTATATTTAATATAATTCTCATTTTCATCAAGGATTGTTGAATATGAAACACCCGACCTTACTCGCAGCAAACCTATATCAGACATATACACCTTAAAATAAGAGGTGTCTGCAAATGCCGATAATGGTGTTTCAGGTTTTTCAACAAGTTCCAACTGATATATAAGTCCTGCATCCTTCAACCATTGCATTGCATTTTCAAGATCCGCCGCCCTCTTTCCTTTCTTAACATGAGAAAAGACAAACTTATTGTTCTCCTTTGCAAGCTGAACAGGCACAGAATCCCATATCCATCGTATCTTTGGCAATTCAATCATCGGAGAATGTTTTGAAAAATCATCAGCGTAGTCATCAAGTATCTCTCTTAACACATTTTCTGTTTCGTCATAATCATGAGTATTAATCCATGTCTGAACCGCTTCAGGCATTCCACCGACAATATAATAATCTTTTAGCATTTTCTTCATCAGTGCACTATACACTTCCGGTATTTCTCTATCTACACTCCAATTTGCTAATACATTTATCAAATCCTCTTCACCGCACGCAACAACAAATTCCTTAAAACTCATCGGATATAAACGAATACGGTTAACCTTGCCGACCGGAAAAGAAATATTATCCTGTTTTAAAGCAACTCCCAACAGTGAACCAGCACAAACAACATGTAATTCTTTCATGTTTTCACAAAAATATTTTAATGCTGTTATAGCACGAGGACATTCCTGTATTTCGTCAAAAAACAAAAGTGTTTTACCGACAATTATTTTCTCTTTTGTTACAATCTGCAATTCCCTAATAATTCTGTCTACATCAAAATCATAATCAAAAATCCCCGAATATTTAGAACTGCTTTCAAAATTAATTGTAACGCAGTTTTCAAAACATTCATTACCAAATTGCCTAATAATATATGTCTTTCCGCATTGTCGTACACCTGTAACCAATAGAGGTTTTCTTCTTCCGCTATCTTTCCATTTCTTTAACTGGTCAAATACGTCCCTTTTCATAGAGCCACCTCCGAACTCGTGCCAATTTTGCAATAATTATAACAAAAGTCCTATGACTTTTGCAAGTTTAATTGCGTTTTTCATAGGACTTTTTTCATTTTTCTTTTCATACTGTTTAAGCCACGTTTTAGGAATCTCTATCTTAAGATTTTCATATACAGCATCCTTCGTTGTCACCTTAGGCATCTTAGGCTTACGAATACTCCCATATTTCTTATAATTCTTAATAGCCTGCACAAGTGAATGAATTAGAATATATCCTCATCATTAGTAATGCACCCTTGCGAAACAATTTCCCGTATCTTTTTAACACAATCAATATCTGAATCCGCATCAACTTTTTCCAATAATTTATCAAAGTCTGTATCCTTTAATGGTATTCCCATTGAATTAAATGTTGCCGTCAGTTCAACACAAAAGTCGAGGTCACCATTGGGATATTTATCTTCAGGTAACTCATATTCACGCACACCATCATTTAAACATTTAACACGTGCTCCGTCTTTCATAACAACGTCGTAACAGAGAATACCATCAATCCCACTGTACATATAATAGTAATCAACATCTTCCCATGTGTATTCCTTTGTTAAGACAAACACCCTTTTCACAACACCTTTTGGTGTAATGCAGTCATAACAGAATGAAAAACTTGCAAGTCCAAGAACATATACCAAAACAGATATTATCAGTACTCGTTTCTTAATATGCTTAGGAAGATGGCATCGTACACCATTTTCTCCAAATAGTCTGTTGCAAAACAAACCATATTTTGAATACATCCATACACATATGATAAATAAATATATAGTCGCAATAAAATAAGCCGGTGCCATCCATTCGTATAGTAAAAAAACTTCTTCATTTACAAAATACGAATTAATGCTTGTAACCAAAAGTAAACCGCCTATAAGCACAGCCAAAAAAATTACGACACCGGCAATCCCCTTCAAAATCGCAGTAACAGGATGCTTCTCTTTTACTTCAGGTAACGGAATATCCTTATAAGGTCTATCAATAAAATAAATCAGTATAATAATCACAATTACTATTCCATAAGAAAAGAAGAACTGTACATTGCCCTTTAAAAATGAATCAATATGAAAAGAACTCAAAATATTAATCATAATCAATATCCACCCTCGTATATTGAATACCCTTCCCTATAGTTTCTCTTTGTAATCGGCACAACCGTATAAGGTTTCTCTGCCTCATACTTGACATCTGTCGGAATACTTGTGCAATCATCAAGAAATACATAAATAATCCTGCCTGTATTCTCATCTGCAATAGCATACTCAAATTCTTTGTATGCGTAATTATATACTGCTATATAAGTCCTTGCAGGAAAATTGTCTTCATCAATCAAAACATGATTTTCCAAAACCTCCTCATCTTCATCGTATTCCTCATCCTTATACGATAGATTTGCCAGTCTGTCACACTCCTTCTCAAACTCCTCCTTCGGATAATCAGCCACCAGAAATCTTGCATATCTCATATCATAAGAGCAAGAGCTTCCCGGTTCATCACAGTTTTCGTTTTCATACACCTTATAACTGTAATCGCCGTCAATCTTTGCATAATATTCCTTAATGTATTCCTCATTTATTACACTTGGAAAAATTATTATCCGATAACTCCAATCATACAGAAAGTCTTGTGCTGCTTCCGGCACGCCTTCGTGTTCCAAACATGAATCCCAATCACCATATTCTTCCGGCGAAGATGATGTATAATGCACCTCTCCTTTTCCGCTGTCAATAACTTCACCACCAAAACTATTTCCAATATTGCGTATGAGAATTGCCATAACAATCACCCCTACACTTAACACTCCAATAGCCGCAAACAATCTTGCCTTTTTGCTATCTTTCGAATAAAGCACCATTTTAGACTTATCATATGCATCACCTTTACCAAGTCGTATCATTGCCTGTCCTGTCACATTATGGCGATAGAGATACATCGCCCTGATCCACGAATACACTCCTGAAACTAATGCAAAAACGACCGAAACTACAACAGCAGGAATAGTCGGAAGTACATATATAACTTCAGAAAATTTATACTCACCTGTCACTCCGGCAGACTTCATTACACCGGACAGATATACAGCGACTATGCACATTACAGCTATTACCACACATTGTCCGGCTATTTTTCTTGACGCTTTTTTGTAAAATATCTGCATTGCCATCAAGAACCATATACCCGCGACAACACTGATTGAAAATATAATGCGTAACACATCAGATGACCTGATCATTTCCACCATATAACCGACAATTTCTTTCAAAAACGAACTACCAAACATCGCTGTCTGCACTGCACCAGACATAATTGATAAAAACAATCCAAGCGTAACCGTCACAAACAATATATAAGTTATCGGTACTGCAAATAATATGTTATTCACAATAAATGAATCCTTTACGGGAAGACTTCTCTCAAATCTTCCGAAACCGTTTTTATATGTAGTTCTGTTAAAACACATCATATAGAAAAACAGATAAGTCCACAAACTCATCTTGATTCGTAAAAAACTCGAAAAAAACATCAAAAACAAGAACAATGCCACTGAAAATACAGATAATACCTTACCGTCATTATTCTCTTTTGGTATGTATGGCTCACTAAATGACCAATTTACAAACTTCCAATGTTTCTTTAGCATTTACTCCACCACCCTTTAAAAAATCTGTAAATCATCCAGTCCATTTTCCTTTTCCATTTGCTTCTTATAGGGATTATCCGCCTTGGCATTAAACCCTTCCGGAAGATAATCATTAGGAATGTATTTCTCATAATCTAAATCCATACAATTATTGCAGAAGATAATCTCAACATAGATTATCTTATCCTTTCCATCAGTTAAAGCATAGACAAATCCTTGATAAGAATCGGCATACATTGCAAGCAGTTCGTAGTCCTCAAAGCCCGTCACACCATAATATCCAAGATAAGCTGTGGACTCATAATCCTTTAAACGTTTAACTTCTTTTTCATAGTTCTCCTCATCGTACTTAACCGTCAGATAACCAAGAAACTGTTTATCCCAAGGATTATAATAGACCATCTTATAGTCTTCAATCGTCATATCAGTTGTAATCTTTTCGGGCCAAATCGTTTCGTCCATGCTCCATTTCGACTTATACTCGTCTTCAGCTTGCGGACCCGAATGATATTTCAAGTAATCATTTACATTGGTATGCACTTCTACTTGAGCTGTAAAACTATCAAAAATAAGAAGTCCTATTCCAAAAATCGGAATCATAACATGTATAATAACCGCCAGCGACGCAACAGCAATCAATACAATTATTGGCTTGGATATTTTTTTCTTATTATCTTCATCTTTTTTATCATCTTTCTTTTTTATGGTATTTCCTTTGACAGAACCTTCAATAAACATTCTCCGTTCACGTATCCACACAAACACATCAACCGCAACTAAAACAGTACACAGAATTACCATTGCGACCCATACCAATTTCACAGATTCAAGTCGCTCATTTACAAAATCCAAAACGTCCATCCATTCAAAGACAATGGACATTATAAGCACAATAATTGCCGGTAATCCTGACAATCCTTGAAGAATTGGAAATCTGATAAACAAAGCACACATTAGATGTCCAAAGAGCAAAAGTGAAACTGTACCGAAGTAACCTACCAATTTACCCTTCGGGATAAACGGGATTATCGCAAGCACGATACCCGCAAGATAAAGTGCCCCCGTCAAATACATTCTTGTATCATATATAGTCTTTCTTGACATCGGCAATGAAAGTGTTAATTTTTCATGATCACCGGTTTTATAAATGTAGCCTATATCACTTCCATATATTGAGAGCGACATCGCATTAACCGCATAAGTAATCCAAACTATCATAAATGCATTCTTTTGAAATATCGCCAACATTATAAATGCAAAAATCAGTATATATTTGTACGGACCCCAAAATCCACTCATATATTTAAGACATTTTTTCATAGCTATTATTCCTCTCTTTCCAAAACTGTAACAACCTTACATATATGGGTTGTTATCATGATTTGAATCTTCTTCTGTCTTCTCATCTTCATATATTAGCAAATCTTCAATGATAGCCCGTCTTACTTTCACGTCGTCTCTGCCTTCGAAAAATGCCACATCCTTTGTAAGTCCTATGTAGCCAAACTCCTTTTCCTTAACTCCTATCATCTTGCCTTCAAGCTCTGATGTAAGCTTATCCTTGGATACCTGCACCACACCGTAGCGAAGCATCAGTTCATCCTTCTCCTCGACAAGAACGATCTGACCGTTCTCCATAAGAACAATATAATCTGCAATCTTATCAAGGTCGCTCGTTATATGCGTAGAGAATATAACTGTTCTGTCCTCATCCACCATATATTCCTGCAATAAATCAATAATCTCTGCTCTTGCTGCAGGGTCTAAGCCAGCCGTCGGCTCATCGAGAATTAAAACCTCTGCGTTTCTTGCAAATATCAATGACAACATGAACTTCATCTGCATACCCTTTGAATACTGTCCGACAGGCTTCTTGAGGTCAAGGCTAAATCTCTCCATGTAGGATTTCCATTTATCCATATCAAAGTCTTCATAAAACGGTGCAATAATCTTTGCTATCTTTTCCGGCTTATATATCGGCGGATAGAACAGGCTGTCATAGCACACTCCGATTTTTGCCTTTACTTTTTCCGGTTTCTTTGAAAGTTCATCTTCACCGTAAATGATACTTCCAGCCGCAGGAATATATACATCCGTAAGCGTATTGATAAGAGTTGTCTTGCCGGCACCGTTCCTTCCGACAAGTCCTACGACAACACCCTTTGGTATCTCAAGATTGATGTCCTTTAATTCAAAACCATTTAACTTAACATTCAAATCCTTTACTGTAATTGCGTTATCCATTGTTATTCTCCCTTCTTATTTCGAATTATTCAACATTATGTAAACCAGCTTTATTTTTCACCATACATTTTCTCAATTTCTTTAATCAGTTCTTCCTTCGATATGTCCGACGTATCGCAATACGCCTTAACGTCCAGTAATTTTTCTCGAAGTCCGTTAAACCGCACTTCCTTCTCCTTATCCGTATCTATATCAGCAACAAATACTCCACGCCCCTGCAGACTTATTAAAAGTCCTTCATTGCACATATCATCATAGGCACGTTTTACTGTTATTATTCCTACTCCCAGTTCCTTCGCCATCTTTCTAATTGACGGCATCATATAATTTGCTTCCAGTTTGCCGGATAAAATATTCTGTCTTATCTGGCTTTCTATCTGCTCATATATAGGCGTCTGGGACAATTGATCGATCAAAATATTCATTACATCACTCCAAACATAAAGTGTTACTACTCCCCGTTTCACTGTTACTATACAATAGATACAGTTTGATGTCAATATAAATTTGTGACAACAAAAAATGAACTCCAGTCCTACTTGGGCTGAAGCTCATTTACGCTGTTATCTTCTAAATAAAACTCTTTACTATAATTATTACTCCTTAATTTAACTTCACGCCATAATAATCTTCAATAGCCATCAGCCATACAGCAAGATATTCATCCTTGAACATATCAGAATGATATTCGGTAGCACCGTCATTCATGAAAAATGTACAATCCTGATAATTAGCAAGCCATGTATCTTCTGCACCATAAGCAGTAAGGTTGTAGTGGTAATCTGCTGCATTATTGGCATCTATGACACAGCTCTTAATCTTAACGTCGACATCATGGAAATTGTTTGCTACCGCAAGAGCCATCATCAAATGCTTTTCCCTTTTAGTTTCATCTGCAGAAAGTTGATCATCCACAAGCATATAAGCAAGAATATCATAAAACATAGTTCTGTTGATAGTACGTCCTTCCTCCAAAACAGTGTTATCAACATAATCAAGGAAACCATTAAGATCCTTGTCTCCGAAAAGAACCGTCGAGCCGTTCATACCACCATTTGCTACCATATAAAGACCTGTCTCTGTTCTGGTAACATCTGTAAAACTATATACCGTCTTTTCTCCTGCCACTTCTGTTGTTTGTGAAGCACCTTCTGTTGTTTCATCAGTACTTGCCTGACCGTTGTCACTTCCGGAATCTTTATTAAGGTCAAGATTCTTGATCGAATCTGCCGCATCCTGCAAGCCGGAAACATCAATATCATTATTTATATCCTCGACTGTTGGCATTTCACTTTCATCAAGTTCAAATGATGGTTTTTCTCTGCCACATCCGATTATTGATAATGCCATAATACATGTTACGACGGTTGCAATTGCTCTTTTTTTCGTTTGTTTTTTCATTTTTTCTTTTCCTTTCTTTCAGGTTTCCTATTAATAATCTATTCATCATAATTTTCAAGCACATACTGCTCAAATAAAGGCAATACAAATTTTACATAGCCTCGTTCATCACCATTAACAATACCTTTCTTGATAAGACGCTTACGATAAGGATTAAACTCATTGGTCTCTATTCCAAGTATTTCCCTGATACTACTTATTTTACCGTTTTCACACTTTGCCATACCATATAGTATCCTTTTGTCGCCCCTTGATAATTCCGACCATATTTTGTCATATACATAATCGTCAAGGTACTGTTTATAGTCACTAAGTATACCATCATAGTCACCGTCATTTTCCCATGTAAAATATCCCAATACCTGAAATGCAAATGAATATCCGCGTGTAAGCTTTGCCATATGAAGTGCTGTATCATCATCCAGTTTGAATTTCCCCTTGTAATTCTTCGCAATCGCGCCAATATTTAGAGGTTTTAATTCAATCTTTGGCGCTCTATATAAGAATGTCAGATTCTTTTCGTTCTGAAGTTTGTTAACATTCTCATATAATCCGGTCATCAACAAAAATATAGGCAAATCCTGACGCACAAATATCTGAAATGCACTTGCGAATTCTCTCATTGTCTGCGTACTGGTAACCTCATCAACTGTAATAAGTACTCGTTTACCATGTTTCCGCAAACTTTCCATCATTTTCGTTATTGCGGTTTCTATATCAGTAATAGGTGTCTGTCCTGTAACCTCAAGACCAAAACCAAAAAAAGAGAGATTAATTTTTGCGGCTTTAAAGATTCTGGCAAGCTCATTCTCACTTGAAAGCTTAGCCGCCAGACCTAACAACATATCCTTTTCAGGATTCAACTCTGCCACTATCCAGTCACCTTTCTTATTTAATTTCTTTGCGATTTCAGTCATAACTACAGTTTTTCCGGTTCCCCTGACTCCTGTTATCATATATATTTGTTGGGACGGAATCTCACTGTTAAATGTTTCCGCAATTTCAGATATTTGTGAAATTCTTGAAATCAACTGTTTGGGTTCTTTTCCGAAAACCAAAGTATACGGGTTCTTCATCACAGCACCACCTCGTTTCTTATAATTTTATTTTTACTGTTTTCTATGCTTTTTACTGTCGTTTACTGTTGTTATTATGTTTTACTGTCGTTTACTGTTTGCATTTATTCTACTATGTCGCTATTCTTTTGTCAAACAAAAAGAAACCCAAAAGACCTAATCTTCCGGGTTTCTTACACATTCCATACACTCTATTTTACTATTCCAAAAACAGTACCTAACTGCATAAGCACATCCTTCTTTTCGTATGTTGCCACATAATATCTGCTGTCTGTTCCGTCAACAGAATGTTCTTTAATATCTATCACTTCAAAGCACAAAGGCTTGTGACTTAACTTTTTCCTCATTTCCTTAGGCTTGCCACTATCTTTATACTCTTTGATGCACTCATTTATCTTATCTCTGGTATCATGATCCATAGATGAAATATACTCAAAATCATCTCCCATGCTTCCCACCATGGCAAATGTGCTGTCAGTCTCGTAAAGCTCATATCCCTCCTGCTTCATCTCATCATCACTTTTTTCTTCCTCATACAAGCTCTTCATTACCGGATCGCCCAAATTGCCCTTGACTATGAAATACTCTATCTTTTTCGGTATAAATGTGAAATCCTTAATATATATATCTTCTATATGTATAAATGCTTCTCCTCCGCCATTATATACCTCATCCTTTACAGCATTCATTTTTCCGGTGAAATCATCATTTTCAAATGTGTAGATAAGTCTTGCTTTGCTCTCGCTATCATCAGTCTTCTTTGAGAATATAATCATATCCCTATTATCAGAAACAAAATTATTCAGATCACCGTCATAATAATTCCAGACATCTGAAACATGAATTCTCCTGCCGTTAATTGCCGAACTGGTATTGATATTGCCTGACATACGGATACAATAAAGCTTCATCTGAAGCTCACATTCCTCATCCGTCAGATGCTTACCGTTAATATCTTCAAGATCCTTAATATAACCTTCATTTTTCTTAAGAATATAATAATCCTTTGCCGTATTAATTACATTATTGCTAAGTCTAAGCTGTATATTATCAAAAGACGCCTCTGTTTTGTTCATCAAAACGATCAACGGAATTGCTATGATAATACATAAGATTATGATTACCGCAGCAATGATTGCAATTGGTTTAACTCTTTTCTTTTTAACACTATTATTATCCGACATCTATAATCCCTCCACCACACTCAACAATTCCCCAGATATACACACGACAGCCTATTGTATGTTCGCGTGCCATTATTCTACTTCCCTATCAACTTTCTCTTTTTTCGAATAATAAAAGTATAGCATATTTTAATTATTATTCAATAAATACAAAAAGGAACTCTTCTCAAATAATAAGAGTCCCTCACTTATTTCTTTACTCCGATTCAATTACAAGCCTGCCATCTTTAAGGTCTATTTTAACCCTGGTTGAAGAAATACCTGCAGCCATACGAAGTTCCTTCGAAAGACGTACACGTCCCGCCTTATCAAGTACGGAATACTCACCGTCTAGAAGTCTCTCCGTGCTTATTTTCCCATCAGATATCATCACCATTCTGTTAACATTTTTTGCCAACTGCTCATCATGAGTAACAATAATAATCGTAACGCCCTGTTCTTCATTAAGCCTTCTAAAAAGTTCCTGTAATTCCTCTGAAGTTTTTTTATCGACCGCTCCTGTCGGCTCATCCATCAAAAGCACATCAGGACTTTTGGCAAGTGCAGTTGCTATTGAAACTCTTTGTTGTTCTCCACCCGAAAGCATTGACGGATAACTGTCATATCTGTCACCTAGCCCTACCAAATCAAGAAGTTTCCTCGCCCGCTCTTTTCTCTCCTTTGCCGGAACACCAAAAAAAGTAAGTTCAATTGAAACGTTTTCTTCTGCCGTCATGTACGTAAGAAGATTGTCTGAACTTTTCTGCCACACAAAACCAATATGTTCATTACGAAATGCACACAACTCATCCTCGGACAACTCGTTAAGATTGGTTTTTCCATATGTTATTTTTCCCGCACTGGGTCTTTCAAGTCCGCCCAATATTTTTAACAGCGTCGATTTACCACTTCCCGACTTACCAACAACAGCCATAAATTCGCCTTTTGAGATTTCTAGATCAAGTCCTTGCAACGCCATCACTTCAAGATCATCCGTCTTGTATATCTTTACAAGCCCGTCACACTTTATAAGAATTTCCTCCATTACTCTCACCTCATAACATATCACTGCAACTCATACAAAATGTCCGCAAATTCCACAAGACCCATGTCATGTGTACTCATTACAACCGTTATCCCATACTTTTCTATAAGTTCGGAAAACAAAAGCACAATCCTTATTCCACCGGCTGTATCAAGTGAGCCTGTCGGTTCATCCGCAAATATTATTTGTGGACGGTGTGCAAACGCCCTTGCAATAGCAACTCTCTGCTGTTCACCACCGGATAATTGAGATGGCATATGTTTCATCCTGTCAGCAAGTCCAACATTCTCTAATGCCTCGCATATAAGTTTATCACGATTATTTTTAATTCCCGCTGTCCTTAAAGCAAAATCCACATTTTCATACGCTGTCATAATCGGCAAAAGTGCAACCGATTGAAACACAAACCCCATCTCATATCTTCTTAAATGTTCCTTTTCATCGTTATTTAATAACGAATAATCCTTATCATTAAACCAGATTTTCCCTGATGTTGGAACATCTAATGTACTTAAGATATTAAGCAATGTCGTCTTTCCCGAGCCCGACCTGCCTTTGAGCATAACCAGTTTTCCGGAAGGTATTTCAATATTGACATCTTCAAGTACTGTTATATGTTTACCATTTCCTGTATGAAACTCTTTTCCCACATGTTCTGTATTTAACATACATTTCCTTCTTTCCCGCTTTCAATCGTATTCAAAGCACTAATCTTCCCCTAGTTTGATGGCATTTGCAATATTAAGACCTTTAACAATTCTCTTAATTATTGCCATGCATATTACCACCGCTATGATAAGAACCGCAAAAAGCCTTACCATATCCGACATGGCGATAACATTTTCAATCGGAAGACTATGCTTCTTTGGAAGATATACCACCGCAAATATCTTTCCAAAAAGTATAGTGGCAAGACCGCCTGACACAACACCCGCCACAATAGATACAAGTGTCAAAAATAACTGCTCAATAAACAACATTTTTTCTATCTCTTTAAACGAGAGTCCCATAGCCCTGTAAATCCCAAATATATGTTCACGATCTCGCATTGCCGAAATCCAAAAAATCATAAATCCAAGAACACACAACATTACTGACACTAAAAAATTAACCGTGAAAATCCCATTTGTTATCTGTATTAATGCAGAACTTTTCATATCACTTACATTCTTTTCATTGCTCTTAAAGTAATCAATCCTTCTATCTGTTCCGGTCAAAGCATTATCAAGTGTCCCCTTAACATCGCCGTTTCCCTTGAGCCATATTTCGTACGGTGTAATCCCAAATGTATTAACAACGGTTGCAAAATTCGCAACTACAAGGTAGCGTTCCTCACATACCTGTTTCCCTTCTTCGTTGTATGTATAACGAAATTTCTCGTAGCCCGGCCAAACATCAACTATTGCAACTACACTTCCTGTTGTGCTTGCATATATCCCTACCGAGTCAACAGGCGCTATCCTTGAATATGTAAATGTATCCCCAACGTGCAGTTTTAGTTCATCAGCAAGGTTTTTCGACACTACACATCCGTTTGGTTTATCGGCCATCAAGTTCAAATAGTTGTACCAATGCTCTTTGCCTACATTTTCCTTCATATTACCCGTCAATCCGAACTCTTTTGTGTTAATTCCCATAAGTGTCGCATTTTTAACAACCTTAGAACCATTGCGTGCTTCTGCGTTCTCATCTTTTATGACCTTTGTATAACACGAAAGACCGGACTTTTTGACAACCTCATCATAAATTGCCGGATCCGGTTCAATATATTTCCATGTCTGCGGTGGCTCTTGTCCTTTAATCTTCAACTCAAAATGCTCACCTACAATGTAATCAGCACCAAGGTCAATATTGATTCTCTGCTCATTGTTTGCATTTATAGTCCTTGCTGTGTTCGCATTAAACAAACTCATTGCCACAGTAACAACCATAAAAACCGATACTATCGAAGAACTCTTCCTTGTTCGCATAACCTGCAATAAACCGGCAAATCCGACAGGTGATAACCTTTGCCCGAACAATTTATATATAAGCCTCATCACCGCAAAAATCAGTCTCAGTATTATCAGTCCGGCTGCCACCAAAAAAAGCGTAGCATCCGCAAATATCATCGGATCAATGTCATTTCCATCTATAACCGCTTGCGATAGCATATCAAGTTGCAGATTATAATTATGAAGCAGATAAAGCGAGACAATAAGCAGTGCCACATCAACAAAATATTTTTCCCACATAGGTTTAGTCATGATTTTTGCACTCTTATTTCTATAATCAACGAGCGTAGATTTTGACCTTAATATCACAGGTATTAACATTACTATTTCTGCCACCACCAACGCTATAAGTGCCGCAGGAATCATCTGCCATGTAAATGTATATGTGCTTGCATTTACACCTATATGGAATCCCAAAAAATCATCCACTCTTGCTGCCACTCTTCCAAGTAAATATCCCAGCAAAAGTCCGGGAATAAACGTGACCGCGCACAAAATCAAGTACTCTGCCGCATACATAACAATTATTCTTTTTCTATTCAATCCTCGGCTAAAAAAGCATGTTATTTCGCCCATCTGCGAGTCCACAATTCTTACAGCAATCATCAATATAAATATAAGAACAAGCAAAACAATCGGCAATGCTATGACATACAGTATTGCAGTAAGGAAACGACTTTCCCTCTCATATGCCGTAATCACTGCCGATATATTTTCGTAAAACATCTCATCTTTTTGATGAAACTGGGAAAGTATTGATGATATCCTCGATGCATTTTTTTCATCAATATATCTGTAATCAAGCATCGAATACATCTCATATATTACAGACTCCCCACCCATGAAATCATCAAACACATTACCATCTACATAGAGCATGTGTCCCAGTTTCGCAAGACTTTTGTTCCAGTAATAATCATCCTGTTTTTCCTTTAGTATGCCGGCTATGTACAGATATTTGTCATCATTTGATTCGCTAATGCCTTCAAAATTAAGCACTTCGCCTACAACAAGATTGTAATCGTCTGCCGTATATTCACTTACATAACACGGGGTTGCTTTGTCAGGAATTTTATAACCATTTGGAAGGTACGTTGACAGATCATTCGTACCGCCATCCACAATATCTATATGCTCACGCATCCCTTCCATGTACCCTATATCAAACTTTTTCCTGTCGGTACCAAAAGAAAGATCAGCATTTAATCCTTTCATATATATCAATTGTTGTTTTGCAATAAATGGGACATCAAGATATTTTTCCCACGATGCCTCATAAGAATTGATTTCTGTAATTATGTCTTTTATGGTTCCCTGATCACCGTCAAGTGATGTAATCCTTGATAAAACTGCAGGAAAACTCTCATTCTCCTCATACTTCTCAATGAAATTCTTTTGAATAAGTTTATTCAAGGATCCTGTTCTAAACATAAATATTAGTGCCACAACGGCTTCCATGAAAAGCAGTCCGACAAAAAGACACAGATACAGCTTATATTTATTTTTGATTTTCAAAAGAATATATCGTAACATTATTCTCTCCCGTCATTCGACCAATATAGCATCACCATTATTAACTCCAGTTAAAATTACTGCATTTTCATTTTTCGCCAAGTCAGGGCACACTGTAACATATTCCTTTACAGGAACATTGTTTATCAGTTTCCATACATAATTACTCTGTTTTTCCGTAAGTGAATCCGTCTCGGTATATACGGCTTTCTTGGGAATTACGATAACAGAAGTCATATCATTGGCATAAAAAGAAAATGTTGCTTTTAAGGATTTCGTATCGTTGGCATTTGATAATTTTGATACAGGCACATCATTAAGTCTTACATAAAACTGCGGCGAAGCCCCTCCTTCTTTAACCCCAACGCAGGTTCCAACATAAGTATTATCCAAAGCAGCTATATTAATCTGCTGACCTACACCGGCTGCCTTTCTTTCATTTGCACCGACACTTCCGGCAGCAGATTTCATTTTTACAAGAACTATATTATCGCTTGTTTCCCCTGTAAGTGCTGCTACGTTTCCCTTTGTAACTGCGCCATTAACATCGCAAAAAACCTTCTCCATTATCCCGTCTTTAGTTGCAGTAATATATGTACATCCTTTCCCATCACTGCCACCCGACAGTTCGTTATATTTTTTTGCGGCGTTTTGATGCTGTCTTATATATTCCCTATTTTCAAAATCATTTTCCAATTTCAATATACTCAAATCACATTCAAGCATTTTTCGGCCAACCCCTGCAGACTCGCCTTCCTTTTTCTCATCAGCTTTTATTGCTTTGATTTCTTTTTCAAGCAATTTCTTTTCTCTTTTGTAATCATTTACGGACATCTTGTGCTGCTTATCAATGTTTTCAACCGCAATCCTTGCTTCATAGGTCTGAGCTTTCCCTGTAACCGTAGAAATACCAAGCAGCCTGTCTCCTGCATGAACCTCCGTTCCTTCACTAACGATACTCTCGTTATCTGCAACACCATTACACGGTGCAATATAAATGCTGTATCCCGTTGTTGCAGCCTCATAATACTCTGACGATAATTCTTCCTTATAATCAGTCAGTTCTGCAGTCACACTGTTATAAGAAACCGGTACCAACGCACTGTTTTCATAAAACACCTCTTCACCTTCTAAAAGCCCGCCTGTAACTTCGCTGTAAAACTTATCTGTCCTGCCAATAGTAACCTCTCGCTTTATAAGTTCATCATTTTCACCACGCACATACACAAAATAAATATCATCATCTTTATTTAACGAATCATTGCCTACGCACAAACATTTACTATAATCATCTTTGACAAAAAATAGCGGTATCGTCATTCCCGCTCTGATACCGTCAGACTTTTCTTTATCCAAAAGAAATCTCATCATCGGATACACGCCGGACTCTCTTGCCTGTCTTAATTCTATATCCGAAAACGGATACTCCTTAACCCCGACATTCTCACCATTTATACAAGCCCATTTACTCTTATATTTTTCAAAAGCATAGTCATTAATCGAAACGTCAGCAGTCTCAATATATAATTCGTTTTCATCAGATATTACGACTATATTCTCATTAGCACCGACAGTGCCGCCATCTAAAATTGGAAATACGTATGACACAAAACCGTCATGCGGTGCTGTAAATGTAAGTCCTGCAATTTCCTCATTTACAGCTGCTATATTCTTTTCTGCCTCGCTTATATCATTGTCTATTACAGATATCTCATAACGCAGGTTTTCTTTCTCCGTTGCGATTTCATTTTCAACGGATATTATATCTGCACTTTCCTTGTCTTCGCTATATTGCTTTTTTTGATACTTTAATTTCTCTATCTTCTTTTTACTGACATCCTGTACACACTGCTTTTTATCTTTCAAACTCTCCAACTGATTTTTCAATTCTTCTAGCTGTCCTTCTAACTCTGTTGTATCAGCCGTTGCCACAACCTGACCTGCTTTCATATAATCACCTATGCCAACCTCTATCTTAGCAATCGTAACAGGCTTATCTGATTTACACGAATACGACGCAGGCATTACTACTCCCATTAGATAGCAAACATCCCCAATATTTCTCATTGTTGCGGGTCGAAACGAAAGTGTTGTAGACACAGGTTCTTTTAACTGCGGTACATCCATTTTCCGGTTACCGCAACCTGTAAGAATTATCAGACACAATATTAAAGACATTAGTTTTTTACACCCTTTTTGCATGATATACACTTCCTTGAATTATATAACTATCATTTCTGTATTAATGATATATTCCACTTGCATCAAGAATGTATCAAAAAAAATCTCTACGGCAGTGCTACCCTTTCTCCACCGGACAATCCGTCAAGAATAATGCAGTAATTGTCGACAACATCTCCTGTTATCACTTTAACTGCACGTCTTTTTCCTTCATCATCCACCATATACACATACTCTGCATTTTCCATTCTGATTATCGCCTGTTTATCAACATAACAGACATCTTTAAGCGTATTAAGTTCCGTCTCTAACCGTATTGATTTTTCAAGCATTTGACCGTTATTGTTAATTGGTTTGAAGTATGCAACATGTGTCTGCGGTTCTTTTTTTTCGTTAGTATTACTTATTCTTTCGTTATTCTCTGCCTTTTCATCTGACAATTTTCCATCTACTTTTTCTAAAACCGCTAGTTCATACTTTGTCGCACCACTTCCTGCTTCATATGTCTTTTCCGCATCAAACGAAACCGTATTATCCACCTCTGTCTCGTAATATCCGTCATCTTTTGAAACAATAATAAGATCACTGTTTGTAGCCACATACCCATCAAAAAGTGATGAATCGATATACCTCACAACACCGTCTTCCTCGCAGACAATATTAATCTCGTTATACTTATCACTTATATCCTGAATATACAAATCACATATTTTTATCTGTTGTTTTATACTCTCCATCTGTTCATCATAATTCTCGGTATCATTTATTTTTGCAAGCTTCTTAATGTGCTCAAGTTCTAACGCCGCAAGCCTTTTTTCCTCCTGCTTTTCTTTTATCTGCCCGTCAAGTTCTTTTGATGTAAATGATACTAAAACGTCACCTTTTTTCACCTTCTGCCCAACTTCACAGTTTACCGACTTAAGCGTCAATTCATAAGCTGCTTTTAAAGCCTCATACTCATCAGAATCCTCTCTGTATTTTTTTTCCTCATAGCCCGCAAGCTCCAAGGGCTTATCAAAAACAGGCGTGATATCGCCCTTTTCCACAACCACAGTATTCTTTTCTATTTTGTTATATGTTATATCATTAGCCGGCACCAGCTCATCCATAGAAGTGTTCTCACATCCTGTACAGATTAAAGATATAATTAGCATCGAAAAAAAAGTCATTATCATTTTGTTCATATAAAACCTCGTTTCATGCTATTCTACAACATCAACTAAACTGCCATCTATCGCATTGATATAGACATAAAATCTTTTATCACCACGATTTTTAATGTCCCATTTTGTAGAAAATTCCCACACAGGAATATAAGTGTATTCATCTTCATCAGAAGGATTCTGAACAGGATAATACCGCAGTTTCATATTATCAAAGGTTAATTGTTTCATCCCATCAAGCTCCATTTTATCTACCGCATCTAAAAGCACCGCCTTGAAGCTTTCCTTAATCTTGTCGCCATCAAGTATCTGCACATCCTCTACAATGTCTGTAACCTCTATCCTCTGCGAAAGCCTTACAGACATAATGCCCTTACTGGTGATAAAAATGTTGTTGTTATCTATACGTAACCCATCTTCATCAAACTCATCTACACAAGACACGCCTGAAAACTTATTAGGGAAGAACAATTCATACCCGTCAAATAGGCCTGTATTTGCAATTTCATTTTCGATATCCCGTTCTCCGATATCAAACCCCTCTGCTCCCTGTTCACTATATTCATCATCCATTTTGACTGTATGCTCATCCCATATATTACTGTATTTTTCCGAGTTGACAAAAACAAGTTCTTGTTTTCCTCCAAAACCTGTTCCAACATATGTATTGTCAGCCGATATCATACCATTATATACATTAACCCCTAATTTATCTCTCAAAAAAGAAGATGCCTCACTGACCAGTTCATCCGGCGAATATGAAAGTCTGTTTTCATCATTTTCCAAAAAAATCGTTTCGGCATTCTTGTTTTCCTCCGCATTATATATAAAAACACCATCATACTCAGGATTCGATATGAAGTCTCCCAATGATGTCGGAGCAAACATAATTGTTCTCGTCTTACTCACATCAGAATATCCATATAACAGCACGAAATCATTTCCCTCATATTTGCCCTGGTATAAATGAAGATATCCTTTATCAGCATCCCGCCATTTCATTTCAACATCTTGGAATTCATCCTCTTCATCAAAATCCAACTCATAGATAACATCATAATATGCCCCTGTAATATTAGGTATTCCGTTTCTTTCGTTAGTCGTATCAGTGGAAATTTTATCAAGCTTAACCGCAGTATCGCCAAACAGCTTTTTCACAATCTCATCTTCCTCTTTCTTACCATCAGAAACTCTATGCGCTTGATATACATCAAGAGACGGGACATCAACAACCGCGGATTTGATATCCATATATATGGGAAATCCGTTTATATCCATACCGTCCTCAAACTCCAATGTATCACAGCCAACCATCTCACGCACAGTTTTACCTTTGGCAGATACAGTCTGTCCACCGGATACATCCATACCCTCATTAGTTGAACTGTCGTCACTGCTCTTACCTTCATTTCCCGTCTGATAGCCGTAGTCTGTAACGATATCATTTGTCCTTCCACACGCTGTAAAAAGCATACAAAATATGAGAATAAATGCTGATATAAATGCTCTTCTCCTTTTCTGTTTTATCCTTATTCCTTTCCACATTATATCAACCATATAGCAATCTCCTTTTTCTAAAATCTGTTTTCAAAATCATTACTATTTTTGTCATCATTATACTTATAACATGCAATTGCATCAAAGTTGTATCAAAAAAAGAAACCCAAAAGACTTAATCCCTTGAGTTTCTTTCACAACAATATAATATCTTCAATAGACCACATCAATAAGTTCCCCGTCAATTGCATTGATGTACACAATCACCTCTGTACGTGCCTGCGCCGTAGCCGTAAACTCCCATGCAGGCACATAAGTAAACTCATTGTCATCATCCGGATTTCTCACAGGATAATACCGCAGGTCAAGCTTGTTAAAATAAAGCTGCCTTCTTGTACCCATTTTGTTTCTTTCAATATTATTCTCAACCGCACTCCTAAAACACTTCTTAATGCTGTCACCATTTAGAAGTGTTACATTGTCCGTCACATCCGTAACATCGACCTGCCACGACAATGATACCGAAAGAATTCCTCTGCTTGTAACATGCACTCTTCCGGCATTGCTTAATACATAACCCGTAGAATACCTGAAGTCTCTGTAATACGCATCATCTGAAACCTTTCCGGCTGAAGGCAAAAGCCCCGATTTTTTCTGCGTTATATAAAGCTCGTACCCATCAAGCCTGTCAAATGCCGACTGTGGGCCATCAAAGGATTTGTAAAACCCAATTCCCGTTTTTGATTTCCCATAAATTTTTTCACCGGTATCATCGTAAAACGAAAGCATATCATCGTATTTTTCAAGCATCAGTTTATCACAGAGAAAATCGTTTGCTGTATTAATAATCTCATCGTCCGTCATATTACATTCATTCTGTTTATTTGACGCCCCAAATGATGTCTCTTCACCACTGTTTTCATCCTGATGATAACCTGAATATTCAACATATTTTTCATCTTCAAAATAATTTTCAAGAGTTATCGGCACAAAGGAAATATAAAGCGTTTCATATTTGTATGAATATGCATAAATGAGTCCATAATCAACACCTTCATACGCACCCTGATATAAATGAATAAAATAATCCTCTTCATCAATCCACTTATAATTTGCCGCTTCATCATCGGGTAGAATCTGAACATTATAGTCCTCTTCATCAACTTTCTCAAACTTTGACGGATCAAAATCAACGAATAGATCTATTCCCATAGCTTCAACTATCGAGTGATATTCATCACACATTCCCAAATATTTTGAGTCCCTGTAATCCTCTGAAGTATCTATCTCCGACAACTCCTTTGCTGTTTCTCCAAACAGAGCCTTAACAATTTGTTCTTCATTTACCTTACCATCACCAACCCTTGTTAGTTGGTAGGCGGAAACCGAAGGGATGTCAGGTACCTGACATTTGACATTAACCTCGACAGGAATTCCGTCTACTGCAAAATTATCATAATACTCTATACTGTCTGTTCCGATCATTTCTCTGATGGATGCTCCGCTTGTAGAAACTGACGGCTTGACATCATCCATTTTGCCGGATTCATCTGCGTTCTGCTCATCCCCATAATCCGTCACCACATCCGTATTTCCACAACCAAAAAGAATAATACTACACATTACCAGAACAACAGAGAGTATTTTTTTGATACTGCTATGTTTATACATATTATCACACATCCCTTTATACACCTCACAAAAAATGATTACTACGTTGTTTGTTTCTTATTAACACACACAATTATAAAAAACAAATGCATCATAAATGTATCAATAAAACTCCAATATTGGCAATTGAAAAGAGAGTCGATCATTCCGACTCTCGAAATCTTACTCCAAGGTATAGTTGCATGTTTTTGTTTATAATCATCACTCAACCGGTAACTATGCTCACCGATATTGCCATGTGGAACATACTCCTTAGCAAAATCAACTAAAGTCTCCGGTGCCACATACTCATATTCCGGAAAGCTGCCCGTATTATTATCGGCAAGTGAGATAGCTGTAACGTGTCCATAGCTTATGGGAACAGTCGCCCCCATTTTCTCCGCCTGTCCTTGCAAAGCACGCACCGGTCTGTCCTTCATTTATTTTGCAATGCCTAAAACACACGTTACAGGTACTTAGCATTACTAATCCCCCACTTTTCATGTATCATCATAAACTACTTTTTTGCAGTACCACATATATTCTCTCGCTACTTTTCTTCGGCTTACCAAATGTAAATGCATCATAAACTGACGCATGAGTAAATCCTGCTTTTATCGCTGCTTCCTTTATCTCACTCGCGCGGTAGCATCTCTGCTTATGAAGTTCTTCCTTCTTTTCACGTCTGTCATCTACTACACAGTCAAACAGTAAATGATACTTATGAATACGACTTACCGGATCATATTTATTCTTCCACACATAAGAAAAATCTCCCATATTCTCGGAAAAAGTTTTTCCGTCCAGTTCATTTTCAAAGAAGTACTCTGTCTTTAAATCGAAGATAAAAACACCGCTATCGGTTAGATTATTATACGCACAAATACAGGTTTTAGTAAAGTCTTCAACCGTAATCAGATAGTTCATACTGTCACAAATACTTATTATCGCATCCTGCTTATGGTCTAAAGAAAACTTACGCATATCTGCTAATTTATATAATACTCTATCGGAAGTTTTTGTTTGGGCGACCTTTAACATTTCCTCCGATATATCAATTCCCGTCATATGAAAACCATCTTCTGCAAGCAATCTTGTCATAACTCCTGTTCCACAACCAAGCTCAGTGATATCCGCACATGGCGGTACCCCATACTTATAAAAGAGCTTCAGCACATACTGCTTCCACTCTTTGTAAGGAATATTGTCCATCATTCTATCATACACGGACGCAAAATACCGGTATTGTTCACGCGCCATAATTCTTCTCCCCAGTTCGCTTATTCATAAAAATCTCACATCATATCTGCTCTGAATATGAATTATACGCAAACAAAATACTTTTTTCAATATTTTTCCTATATTATGAATAATTCACTACCTATTTGCATCTAAAATGTATCTGACCACTACTCACTTCAGTACTTGATTACAACTTACTTATATTTCATATTGTTATTGACACCTACATTATTACATGCTAATATTAGCAAAGTAATTGAATTGATTCACAGAATTCTGCATATACTATCATGGAGTGAACTCCGGTGTCCTTCGGGCCCGGGGTCTTTTATTTATTATTATACCTATGAATCGTGGAGGTACATTGATTTGTCTGAAAAAGTTTTCAAGAATCACAACGAGTTAATTGAATTACTTATTGAACGCGGTGTTGATATAAGTTCGAGTGAAGCAAAACGATTTGCCAAAACCCGTCTTCAGCATGAGGGCTATTACAACTTAATTAACGGCTATAAGACATTACCTTGATACATATGGTTTTATTCCGCTTTGGGTGTTGAATAACATTCTTTCATTTGGTCAGATAAGCAAATTCTATTTTAACATGAAACAGTCTGACCGGCAGAATGTATCAAAAACATTCAAAATCATGGATAACGAACTCGAAACACTGCTAAAGTATCTGACTTCTATCCGTAATTGTTGTGCCCATAATAACCGACTGTACTGCTTTCGATCACATGATGTAATGATTGATACAAAATACCACGCGAATCTTCAAATACCCAAAAACAAAGAATATGAATGTGGCAAGCGTGATTTATTTGCAGCCGTTATAGCATTGAAAATATTACTTCCATCAAGTGAATTCAAACAGTTTATTGATGATATAAAAAATGAGATCAACACTATTACTCCAAAATTAAATGTCTTAAACATTGATGAAATTCTTTCCGAGATGGGATTTCCCATCAATTGGAAGAAAATTCGTTCTATGTCAAAATAATAATATATATACAAAAAGAACTGCAAACATGTTACTATTTGCAGTTCTTACTGTCTCAATTCACCACATCCACAAGCGAACCGTCTAATGCATTTATCTTCTCAAAATCAATTATTCTCACATTCTCAGTGACATCAGTCTTTCCACAGCCCAAATCTCGTCAATCTCCAAATCACTTACTTGTCTTACAAATTCACGGCCTATCCCGCCGGTAGCGCCTGTTATTATTGCAATGTTTTTCATAACCGTCCTCCTGCATAATATTTAAGTTAAGTGATTGCAAAACTCACCCTTCTCCTTTTCTTCTGCGTATCCTGCATAGCTTCCAATAGTTGAGAATAAGACGCAGTGTCTCATCAACAACCACCATGATGAATATCTCAACAATACCCATATGCAAGAGCAGCACCATTACTGAGCTTGCCGTGATGACAAATACTGTTCCGAAAAGCTGAGTTTTTAACATCCAGCTCGGCTCGCCATAGCCCTTGATACCGGAGCCGATGATAATATTTCCGCTTTTTGGAAACAAATCTATACCTACAATGACAAGATACAAAGGAGCCAAGGCAATCACCGCCTCATCTTTGGTAAATAAGCCAAGTATCGTTCCCGGGAAGAGTACAAATAACAACAGATTGAAAGCCGCCAATACACCACTTAACATGACGGAGCCGATAACAACATCCCAGACTCCATTTATATTATCACGTCCTGTTTCATAACCGGAAAGCGTAAGCGTAGCATTTCCGATTGCGCAGACGATAGCCACTGCAATAAGCTCCACACCAAAAACGATGGAATGGATACCAGCCGCTTCCACTGAAATCCGGTTCATCATAACAATAAGATAAAGATTCCCCAGATTCCATGCAAATTCCTCAGCAGCCGCAGGGACTCCGAATCTCAATATCCTTAAATACGGTATAATCTTTGATCTTAGAATCTGTGCAAATGAAGGCTTCAGTTTTAGACTGTCTGACAGCAGAACATAAAACAGTACCACCATATCACCGATAAACTCCGCTATGGTAGTTGCCAATGCCGCTCCCTTTACTCCCATGGCCGGTAATCCAAAATGCCCGAAAATCAGTACATAGTCCAGTGCCACATTTGCAAGCGACCTCGTCACTCCGTACCAGACCATTATCTTCGTTTTCTGGCATACCTGAAGCATACAGCTTACAGACGCACCGATGCCGCAAAGAATAAAAATCGGTGAATAGAACTTAGCATAATCAACCGCCATTTTCATGATGCTTTCGTCCACCTTCATCAGCCGGAAAGCAAACTGAGGGCAAAGCAGCCAAAATAAAAACATCAAGAAAGCGATAACATTATTATATTTAAACAGCGATGCCAGAGTTTTTTTCGCCTCGTCTATTTTGTCTGCTCCATATGCCTGACTTACCACGATTGTGGCTCCCGTTGTAAACGAAAATATGACATTCATTGTTGTCCACATCGGTGTACTTGCATTACCGACAGCACTCATACTGTCAAGAGAGATTTTCCCGATAAAAATACGGTCAATCATCATCTGTAGCTCCGAAATCAGACTCGAAAGCATGATAGGTATCGCAATAGCGAGTATTTTTTTTACATAGTTTTTCTTTTCGTACATATAATTATAACCTTTATTTCATAAACAATGTTCTTTTATGTTTAATCCTTCACTCCTATTTCGGCAACCCAAATACTATAACATATATAATAAATGATATCTTATTATAACAGATATGAACACCAATGCCATCCCCAAAACTACCGTCGTGATGATACTTGCTTCAATTCCGTATGCACCGCCGTTAAGCAGGCTATCCATATGTTTTCTCTCTTACGAACAAGTACAGAAAAGATAAATAAATATTTGGATACATTTCAGATACATTTCCTTTATATAATCTTGTATTGTGGATAAATATATACTATGATAAATCATATTCTGTCACATCATTGTATTATGTTGACTATATTGCGTATTTTGTAAACTTATTTGAGGATGTTTATACATACTGCTTCATGGCATATGATTATTGGTTAAGGAGTTAAATAATGATTAAAATACTAGTTGTTGAAGACGAAAAAGCAATTTCAGACTTGATAGTGTTTAATCTTAAAAGATGCGGTTATAAATGCACCGCTCTTTTTGACGGCGAAGCCGCAGCCGATTTATTAGAGGACGCCAATTTTGACCTGATACTTCTTGATATCATGTTGCCGAAGATAAATGGGTACGAGCTTATGGAATACATCCGTCCGATGGGCATTCCGGTAATCTTTATCACCGCCAAGGCATCACTTGATGACAGAATCAAGGGATTAACCTCAGGTGCCGAAGACTATCTTGTCAAACCTTTTGAAATAGCGGAACTGCTTGCAAGAATTCAAATTGTTTTAAGACGCTACAACAAGACCGAAACACATCTTGCTTTCAAAGACATTGAAGTGGATGTAGACAGCCGCATTATCACAAAAAGCGGAAACGAAGTAAAACTTACACCCAAGGAGTTTGACCTCTTTGTCCTGTTGCTTAGAAATCTCAACATGACTTTATTCAAAGACCGTATATTTGAAACTATATGGGAAGGGCAATGGCAGCCGGAATCAAGAACTGTTGACCTTCATATCCAGAGACTGCGCAAAAAACTTGAGCTAAAAGACTGCCTCAAGACTATATACAATACGGGATATCGTCTTACGGGTAATTAATAATATGGGAGACCACCATGAAATACAGATACAAAGTCCTTATCATCAACATGATAGTAATCTCCTTTGCCCTGTTTTTGTCAGGGCTCATTTTGATGTCAAGAAACAATTCCATGATGATTGAATCCCAAATCAAAAATGCGGTTGTAGAGAACAATCTAGCACAATCCGTAATCGAATATTCATTGCTTGATGTCATTAATTCAGGTAGCAGTATTACAAAAAAACTGCCGAAAATAGGTGATGAGGTATCAGCAGGAATGCTCTCCGGCACATCCGATCTCTTCATACGCTATGATAATGATATTCTTTTTCGTACAAATGATTCAACAGACATTAAAAATGTTTTGTTTGACCAACATGATGGAATAAAAAAGAATTATATTATCTCTCGCGAAGGCAAAGAGTTGTATATCTACGTAACATCTTTTGGCACAATAAATGATAAGAATCTTAACATCATAACCCGCCAAAACATCACCGACATTGACAATCTCATGAACAAAAATGTCAAGGACTATATGGTGCTAACCATTTCAATTCTCATTCTTTCCGGCATCCTTGTATATATAATCAGTTATCTTTTAACAAGACCTCTGGAACAATTAAATCGTGTAACAGATGCATTTGCCAATGGTGATTACAGTGCAAGAAGTGACATACACTCCAATGATGAAGTAGGACTTCTCTCTAGCAAATTCAACGATATGGCTGTTTCTGTCGAAGACCATATTGATGAGTTAAATGATATGCTTCACAGAAGGGATCAGTTTGTGGCGGACTTCACCCATGAGATTAAAACACCAATGACTGCCATCATCGGATACGCTGATACAATCCGCTCTGTTGATTTATCACGCGAGGAAGAAATACATGCCGCAAACTATATTTTTTCTGAGGGTAAGCGCCTTGAACAGATGTCAATGAAACTATTTGACTTATTGTATATAAAAGACCATCATATTGAAAAAACGCCATACAACGCATCAGTATTAGGTGATGAGATAGTAACAAGTGTAACTCCTCTGTTAGAGGAATCGTGCATAAAACTTAAATACCATTTTGATAACGCTGTTGTAGTGTGTGAACCCGGGCTTATAAAGACGGTACTGATTAACCTTATTGATAATGCCGGAAAAGCATCAGAAAACAATTCCGTTATTGAGGTGTATGGAAATAGGGTTGAAGATAATCTGCATACCAATAATGACAAACAGAAGACTACAAGCAACTTACAATTATATAGATTCACCGTCAAAGATTATGGTATCGGCATTCCTTTAGAAGACATTAACCGTATTTGCGATGAGTTTTACATGATTGATAAATCCCGCTCACGAAAAAAAGGCGGTGCCGGGCTTGGTCTTTCACTTGCCAATATCATCTTACTTGAGCACGATACAAAACTCGAAATTGAAAGTGAAGTTGGCAAAGGTACTACAATATCATTTGTTCTAAATCTTGAACCAAGCAACAATGATTTACAATAAAATCATTCAAATACAAATAGCATTACCGAAATAATTAAAACAGAGGAATCAACTATGAAAAACAAAACTCTTTTCAATATAATAATTTGTATCACTGCACTTGCGCTGGTATCCTTTTGTGTTGTTCTCCCAAGATTTATACTTAGAAGAAACACCGAAAAGAAATTTAACACCGTCGCTGAAGTTCCTGCAGAGTATTATTCCGGTCCGTCAGAAGCAGTAGTCAAAAATGCTTCAAAACAGCTTTCAACATACCAGAAACTTCAATTAATCTCCGGCATATGGGATAGCGAAATCTCAGAAGCATCCGATTCCGAAATCAATATAACCGAATTAGATGCGAAAGATCTTGCCATTACCAAACTTATTGACCTGTCCTCAAATGGTCTTTATCCAACAAATGTCGATTCTGATTATCAGAAATGGTACTCATGGGAAGCGCATTCCTACAAGGCAGTAGACACAACCTTCCAAACCTATGCCGCCATTTATTGGGATATAACATTTACAAAGTACGACAACAGTGAAAGTCACAGAATTATCATTACCGAAAACGGAGATGTTTTATTTGCAAACGCCTCCTCTAACACAAGCAAAAAAAATTTTGGCAATTTCTCACCAAAACTTGATAATATCAAATATGTACTTGCAAACGATAACTACTCTGACACGTCTTCAAAAGATATAAATGTTACAAGAATAACCTCATCTTCGGATAATATGTCACTACCAACCTCAACATTATTATCCTCTGCCGAAAACTATATTAACAGTATGCCGCATTTTGTGAGCAGCAACACCGAGCATATTAAGATAAATGCCGACTCTTCACTTACGGGAGCATTTATTTACGGCAGTGAAAACAATGACTATACCTTTGTAATTACATTCTATGACAAACCAGACTAAAACGGGCATTACAGTTTCACCGTAATGCCCGTTTAATTATTATCTTTTTATTAAATTACTCTACATCCTGCAATGCATCGTAGTTTTCCTCGCCTGTACGAATCTTAACTACACGACTTACCGGATATACAAATACTTTACCATCACCAATCTTACCTGTGTAAAGTGTCTTCTTAGCAGTCTCGATAACGCTGTCAACAGGGATACCTGATACAACAACTTCAAGCTTAATCTTAGGAAGCAATGTTACGTCCATCTCAACTCCACGATACATCTCTCCTGCACCCTTCTGGATACCACAACCTGAAACCTGAGTTACTGTAATACCTGTAACACCCAAATTGTTGAGGGCTTTCTTAATCTTATCGTATCTTGAAAGCTTAGTAATAATAACAACTTTGTAAATACCTGTATCTGCGATAACTCCTGCTTCCTTCATTTCCTTAGTTGTATCAACAACAGGAACAGAAGCCTTCTTCTGTGCCTCGCTTGCCTCTTCGTACTCTTCAACACCAAGGTTAGTGTTCTCATTTGCACTCATAGTAGCGCTGTTAATATCCATAATTGCAAAACCTGCATATGCTGATGCAAGACCATGCTCTGTAAGGTCAAGACCTTCAATTTCTTCTTCCTCTGAAACACGAAGACCGAAAATTGCCTTAATAATTGCAAATACGATTATCATTGTTACTGTTGTCCATGCTGCTACTGATACAAAACCGAGAAACTGGATACCAAGTAACTTAAATCCACCGCCGTAGAAAAGACCTGTAAGCTCATCATTTCCCGGTGCTGTAGTTGTTGCAAAAAGTCCTGTTGCGATTGTACCCCAGATACCATTCATACAGTGAACTGCAACTGCACCAACAGGGTCATCAATATGAAACTTGTAATCAAGAAGCCATACACCAAATACTACCAAAAGTCCTGCAACTGCACCGATTATAATTGCGCCTGTTGCATCTGTTACATCACAAGGTGCTGTGATAGCAACAAGACCTGCAAGTGAAGCATTTAAACACATTGAAACATCTGGCTTACCATATTTAACCCAAGTAAATACCATACATACTACTGTTGCAACTGAAGGTGCAATAGTTGTTGTTACAAATACTGAAGCAAGCTGGTCAACTGATGTACAAGCTGCTCCGTTAAATCCATACCATCCAAGCCAGAGAATGAATACACCAAGTGCACCGATTACAATGTTATGACCGGGGAAGGCATTAACTTTAACTATCTTTCCGTCTTTCTTTTCAAACTTACCGATTCGAGGTCCTACCATCTTTGCACCGATAAGAGCTGAAATACCACCTACCATGTGAATAGCACATGATCCTGCAAAATCATGGAAGCCAAGCTGTGCAAGCCAGCCACCGCCCCAGATCCAGTGAGCCTCGATAGGATAAATCAAAGCTGAAATAACACCAGAATATACACAGTAACTTAAGAACTTTGTTCTCTCTGCCATAGCACCTGATACAATAGTTGCTGTTGTAGCACAGAATACTAAGTTGAAAATGAAGTTAGACCAATCAAAACTCTGATATGCTGTGAAAATATCAAATCCCGGCTTACCGATAAAGCCCATTACGTCTTCACCAAGTAAAAATCCAAAACCGATAAGAATAAATACACAACATCCAATACAAAAGTCCATAAGGTTCTTCATCAAAATGTTACCTGCGTTCTTTGCTCTTGCAAAACCCGACTCAACCATTGCAAATCCGGCCTGCATCCAGAACACTAATGCTGCTCCGATCAAAAACCACACGGCGAACAATTCACCGTCTAATGCGCTCATAATTTCTTCTGTCATAATAATTCCTCCTTTAAAATAAAAGGCGCCTCAAGTATTTAACTTGAAACGCCTTTGTTTCTCAAATCATTATTAAGTTCTATGTGTTAATTAGTTTACTGAACTGAGAAAAGCAACTGTCCATAACTTGGGAACGGCCAATCTCTCTGTGATGTAAGCATCTCTGCCTCATCAACATATTTTCTAAGAGTATCCATGTTCGGAATCATTTCATCTCTTACAAACTCTGAAGCCTTGAATATATCATCGATGCCCTTAAATGTTGCCAATGTGTTCTCCAATGTTGTTACTGCATCAAGGATATAATCTGTAAGTTCTGAAAGTCTCTCCATAGTAGATACTTCATAGTTACATTTTACATTATCACTAACCTGCTTCATAAGAGATGTTGTCTGTGCAAGTCTGAACAGATATCTCTCGATAGCAGGAAGATAATTCTTTCTAACCATGTCAACCATTGCAAGTCCTTCGATATTAACTGTCTTGCAGTAGTTCTCAAGCATAATCTCGCAACGCGACTTAAGCTCTGCCTCTGTAAATACCTCATGCGACATAAGCATATCCATGTTCTTCTTATCAAGAAGCTTTGGCATTGCATCTGCAGTTGTCTTTAAGTTTGAAAGACCTCTTACCTCAACTGCTTCCTTAACCCACTCATCACCGTATCCGTTACCGTCGAAGAGGATTCTCTCATGTTCATTTATCTTTCTCTTAATAAGATCATGAAGTGCAGTCTCGAAATCATCTGCCTTCTCAAGTTCATCAGCATACTGACGAAGACTTTCTGCAACTGCTGCATTTAACATGATGTTACAGCATGCAATACTGTTTGATGAACCAAGAGAACGGAACTCAAACTTGTTACCTGTAAATGCAAACGGTGACGTTCTGTTTCTGTCTGTTGTATCTCTTGAGAACTTCGGAATAACATCAACTCCGAGTTTCATCTTAACTTTCTCTGTTCCCTCGTAAGGTGTATCGTTCTTGATAGCCTTAAGAATTGCTGTAAGCTCATCACCGAGGAATACTGAAATGATTGCCGGTGGTGCCTCGTTAGCACCTAATCTGTGGTCATTTCCTGCTGTTGCAACAGAAAGTCTTAACAAATCCTGATAATCATCAACTGCCTGAATTACTGCACATAAGAAAAGGAGAAACTGTGCATTGTCATAAGGTGTCTTACCTGGTGATAACAAGTTAAGACCTGTATCTGTTCCGATTGACCAGTTGTTGTGCTTACCTGAACCGTTAACTCCTGCGAATGGCTTCTCATGTAAGAGACAAACCATTCCGTGACGTCTTGCAACCTTCTTCATAATCTCCATTGTCAACTGGTTAGCATCTGTGGCAACATTTGTTGTTGAATAAATAGGAGCCAACTCATGCTGTGCAGGAGCAACTTCGTTATGCTCTGTCTTTGCAAGAATACCGAGCTTCCAAAGCTCATTGTTAAGGTCTTCCATATATTCGATAACTCTTGGCTTGATTACTCCGAAGTAGTGGTCATCCAATTCCTGACCCTTAGGAGGCATCGCACCGAAAAGTGTTCTTCCCGTATATACAAGGTCCGGTCTCTTGTTGAACACTTCCTCATCTACAAGGAAATATTCCTGCTCAGGACCAACGCTTGTTCTTACACTCTTAACATCATCCTTACCGAAAAGTTTAAGGATTCGTTTTGCCTGTTTGTCTATAGCCTGCATTGAACGAAGAAGCGGTGTCTTCTTATCAAGTGCCTCGCCTGAGTATGAACAAAAGGCTGTTGGAATACATAATGTATGATCTTTAATAAATGCATATGAGGTTGGGTCCCATGCTGTATATCCTCTTGCCTCAAATGTTGCTCTAAGGCCTCCTGAAGGAAATGATGAAGCATCAGGCTCACCCTTTATAAGTTCCTTACCGGAAAACTCCATAAGCACCCCTCCGTCCGGCGAAGGTGATATGAAGCTGTCATGCTTCTCTGCTGTAACTCCTGTAAGCGGTTGGAACCAATGTGTGAAATGTGTTGCACCATTTTCAAGTGCCCATTTCTTCATTTCCTCCGCTACAGCATCTGCAACACTTTCATCAAGTTTCGCATTTTCATCGATTGTCTTTCTAAGTGATACATATACATCATCTGACAATCTTGCTCTCATCACCTTATCATTGAATACCAATGATCCGAATAACTCGGGTACGTTTTGTTTTTCCATAGAACTTCACTCCTTACCGTTAATTTAATAATTTGATCAATTCTGCGCAGTTTATAACAAAGAAAAAAGGCGTCTCAGAGTTATTCCTCTGAGACACCTTTGCCTCTCTACGTTTTTGAATTATACACACCTTATTATTAAATGTCAACACCCAATTTTAATTTTTTTTGTAAATCATTTTCTGTGCTCTTTATAATAATCTGCATATTCAGTTGAAATCATGTGTGCTTTTACAAGGCTGTCCAAAGTGAAATCGTATTCCTTTTCAGGCATCTTTGCATAGGTCATTTCGCCAAGAATTTTTTCAACCTCGTCCTTATAATCATTTATCGAATAGACTTTATCCTTGTATAAAATGTTTGCAGCGTACACGCGCTTAAAGTATCCGTTTAACTTGTCGGATGTTGTGTACTTATCCTTTGGCATGAAATTAAGATATAAAAGATCCATAACCGTACCGATGCTGTTGTTGGTTATATTGATATCCGGATATATCTTATAAAGGTTCTTCATTCTTGACGGATCATTCTTGACTCTTGAAGGTTGATAATCCGGAAGATACGGTGAAAATGTTGACGTGATAAGATTCTCTTTCTTAAACGCCACATACTCTGTTGCCTTATCAACTCTAACTCCGGGATTATAATCCACATGCTTGATCAGTTCTCTTGGAATGACAATCTTTCTCGGTTCCTTCTCTAACAAAAGAATTGAAACCTTATTGTGTACACGCCAGATAAATGCCGGACACTCATGAATCTTATACTTATCAGATCTGTCTATAAGTATTGCTCTGTGGTCCTTTTTAACATGGAACTTCTTCTTTATCTTTCTAAGTTTTGACTTATCATAATGCTCGAATCTGTCCGGATCTTTCTTCTCCTCTTCCGTATCGGCAGGCTCATCCTCCTTGCCGTCATCAGCCTTTTTCTCACCCTCGGCTAAATCATCATCTTCCATGCCACCCTCTGTTTCAGACGACTTATTTTTCTTATCCGGCTTCTTGGGTTGTCCCGTAACACCGTTACGTTTGACCGAAACCGACCTCACACTATCTTTAGAACCACTGCTGTCAACCTCGGCAACAAAATCATCTTCAACTAATGTAAATGTCTGCGAAATAATAATAGCGACAACGCCTGATATCATACCAAGAATAAAAAGATTAAACATACTTGTTATTCCTGCGACCACAATAAGAACTATGCCTATCACGGAAAACAGAATAACACTTCCGATGCATTTCCTAGTCTCTGCATCTCCGTAACGGAGAGCATTCCATATACGTCCCATAAAACTGCTCCTTACACGCAAATATCCTTTGCATACCACATAAATTATTCTACAAAAAATATATCACAACGCAACTCTAATTGCAATTTGCTTTGTTAAATAAAGGTTCTAGCAAAGCAGTTATCAAACATATATTTTACAAAAAATATATAGGTAAATTATGCTCAAAGATTTGACACTCACCGCAAACCACATGAAATATATAACTCTTGCAATACTTCTCATTGTCTTTCTTTTTGGAATTAAAAATATGTCAAACCCAAAGAAAGAAACTGTAGTCACTCAGTCAAACAATGTTTCGTCATCAACAACAGAATCAAAAGAAGTTTTAGAAAATATTAATGAATAAAAAAAGAAACACGTAGCATACTACTACAGAAAAAACAAAAAGGAGACTTGTTATGAGAAAGATTACACATTATTTAACTGTATGCTCTATGCTTGTTTTGATGACTTGCTTTTTTTGTGCGTGTAACAAAACAACAGCCTCTACAAGCGGGAGCAACAACACTGACAAAAACGATTTTTCAGAGGATTTATCTGACGCTACAAATGATATTGCAGAAGGTGCAAGAAATGCTACAGATGATTTGCTCGGTGATGGTGGCTTTGATAACTATGCCGATGCTCATGATTATTTTCTTGATACAATGGGTGCGTACCATTCCGATGCCAAGTTTGAGCTTCGAAACGAAGATAAAAAGCTAAACGATTATCAGGAAGGTTCTATGGGGTACCACTTCTATCTTTATGACACAAGCAAAAATGCTGATGGTGAAGAGTTTGGTGAGTTTTTTGTAGACGCAAACTCCGGAAGAATCTACAGAAAAACAGAAACTTCCATCGAAGAATATCCCGTAACATCTACAACAGTTAGTGACCGCAACGGTTCTGTTGTAAGAAACGCAAGAAAACTCTCATTAAGATAATAAAAAGCATGTTATAGGGCAAACCTTATAACATGCTTTTTTATCTTACATATCTGTCATTATATAGAATATTTAAATCCACATCACCGTTAACACCGGGGATTCTACCTGTATTGGACTGCTGCCACATATAATACTGACCGGAATATGTTGTATTGTCAACGTAATTGGCAAGCCATACCGGATGTTCGCCCATGTTCTTCCATACACTGTCAAGGTAGTTCTTGCTTCCGTATATGCAGGCATCATAACCGTACTTCTTAACCTCACCGTAGAACACCTCAAGACAATTATTAAGATCGTTAATGCTCATATGATAATCCTGAAAATGAGAGAAATCTTCCCAGTCATAGGCAATCGGGAAATCAAGTGATTCTCCACCAAGAATATCCAACATATAACGAACATTTTCTCTGACCTGATCTACGTTACTCTCCTCTGCGTGCCAGTAAATGCCCACCTTAAGTCCCGCTGCTTTGGCATTGGCAATATTATCCTTAAAATACCTGTCAGTATATGTACTTCCTTCATCAAAGCCACCGATACGTATTATTACAAAATCGCAGCCTGCCTGTTTGACAAGGTTAAAGTCGACATCCTCCTGCCACCTCGAAACATCGATTCCAAGAGTTGTGTTGTCATTCTTATAAACTGATGCAAAGGTTGAAAAATCCTCCTTTGGTTTCTCCGTCGGATTATACGCTGTATATTCCTCAACAACCTTAACCGTTACATCTTTGACAGTAGAATGTCCCGCCTCATCTGTAAGTGTAAGTTTTATCGGATAATTACCCGGCACCGTATAATCTACCGTTCCTTCTGTTGTAAGTACGGGATTTCTGTCTATGTCATCTGCAAAACTTACATATGCATCAGCAACAAACGCCTGATCCACCTTAAGCTCAATTGTTTCCGGACACCCCAGAAATACAGGTGGTGTCACATCATCCGCAACACCAAGTTCTATAAGTGGCAGTTCCTCAACTTCTTCCGTAGTCATTTCTTCTGTCACTTCTTCGGTTGTCATCTCTGTTGTTATTGCTTCGGTTGTCTTTTCAAAAGTTGTAGTCTCTGTCGAAGGTTCTTCAGAAGCCATTGCTACATCATCATTCTTGGCGTTCTCATTAAGAACTGATTTGACACCAAAGATAATAAATATCAATAGTGCAATCATTATAAAGATTCCAACCAGATAAAAAACCAGTGTTTTTGTATTTTTGCTCATATATTACCTGCCACCCATGTATTTGTCTCTTCCCGAAAGACGCGCCATAGCTCTGGCAAGAGAAGCCCTCGAAATATGGTACTCCATAACGCTCTGCTTTTCTGCGAGCTGCTCCATAGCACGTTCCTTAGCCTCTTTGGCACGGAACTCATCAATCTCCTCCGGTTTTTCACAGGAATACACCAGCATATCCACCTGATTATTATCCACCTTAAGGATTCCGTCAGAGGTGATAGCAACATGCTCCTCTCCATCAGGTGTACGAAACTTAATCTCACCTATTTCAACCGCCGTTGTCATACTTTCATGATTGGCCATAATTCCCATCTTGCCGTCAGCACCGGGAAAAACAAGTGTCTCGCACTCGCCATCATAAAATATACGGTCACATGCAATTATTTTAAGAGTAAATGTATTCATACCGGTTACCTTTCCTTCGGATAAACCTATAATCTGTCAGCCTTTGCCTTAACATCATCTATCGTTCCAACATTGAAGAAGGCAGCCTCCGGATATTCATCCATTTCTCCTGAAAGAATAGCCTTAAAGCCCTTAATTGTCTCCTCAATAGGAACAAACTCGCCCGGAACTCCTGTAAAGTTCTCTGCCACATGGAATGGCTGCGATAAGAAACGCTGTATTTTTCTGGCACGATATACAGTAAGTTTGTCTTCGTCAGAAAGTTCATCCATACCGAGAATTGCAATGATATCCTGCAACTCCTTGTATTTCTGTAATGATTCCTGAACTGCTCTTGCTGTATTGTAATGATCCTCGCCAACTACGTCCGGTTCCAATATTCTTGAAGTAGACTCAAGCGGATCCACCGCAGGATAAATACCCTGCTCAACAATCTTACGTGAAAGAACCGTTGTAGCATCCAAGTGTGAAAATGTTGTTGCAGGTGCTGGGTCTGTCAAGTCATCTGCCGGCACATAGACTGCCTGAACAGAAGTTACTGAACCAAGCTTTGTTGAAGCAATTCTCTCTTGAAGCTCACCCAAGTCATTAGCAAGCGTTGGCTGATAACCAACCGCAGAAGGCATACGTCCAAGAAGCGCTGAAACCTCGGAACCTGCCTGTACAAAACGGAATATATTATCGATAAACAAAAGCACATCTCTGTTCTTAACATCACGGAAATACTCTGCCATTGTAAGTCCTGTTTCAGCCACACGCATACGAGCTCCGGGTGGCTCATTCATTTGTCCAAACACTAGCGCTGTCTTTTCCAAAACACCGGACTCCTTCATTTCTACCCAAAGGTCATTACCTTCACGTGAACGCTCTCCGACACCGGTAAATATTGAATAACCGCCACTTTCCGTTGCTATATTTCTAATAAGCTCCTGAATAAGAACGGTCTTGCCAACTCCGGCACCACCGAACAATCCGATCTTACCACCTTTTGCGTACGGTGCAAGAAGGTCGATAACCTTGATTCCTGTCTCTAACATCTCAACAACCGGACTTTGATCCGAAAATGCAGGTGGTTCTCTGTGGATACTCCAATGCTCTGCATTCTCAAGACTTTCCTTATTGTCAAGAGTTTCACCCAAAACATTGAAAAGTCTTCCCAAGGTACACTCTCCAACAGGTACTTTGATACCCGAACCTGTTGCAATAACCTCCATATCACGATGAAGACCTTCACTGGCACCAAGCATAATACATCTTACTATGCTGTCACCAATATGCTGTGAAACCTCCATAACAAACTTCTTGTCATCATTTACAACAAAAAGCGCATCTTTTATTGCGGGCAATTTACCCTCTTCAAACTCTACGTCTACTACAGGTCCGGAAACCTGTACGATTCTACCCTTGTTTTCCATTTTGTGACATCTCACCTTTCTAAACAAATGTATCTACGCTTCTGCCTTAGCCGCTAACGCTTTCCTTGCCGCTTTTGCTTTTTCTTTCTTTTTCTTAAGAGCCTTCGCACCACCGATAACCTCGGTTATCTCTTGAGTAATTGCCGCCTGTCTTACTCTGTTAAACTCTATCGACAGGTCATGAAGCATTGCCTCCGCATTATCGGTTGCTGCCTGCATCGCCATCATTCGCGAGTTCTCTTCACTTGCATAAGACTCTACCAAAACACCGTAAAGAATACCCGTCACATAGTTGTATGCCAGATTCTCTACGACTTTTTCCGGTGAAGGATCAACAACATAATCGCTGTCATCAAAAGCTCCGTCTCCTGTTCTTTCCGCCAACTCCTGCTTAACAAAATCCTTCGTCTTAAGCGGAAGCACCTGATGAATATCAACCTCTGATTTCATACTGTTGACCATCTTGGTATATATAATGTGAACACTATCTATCTGGTCACGCTTATACATTTCAACCATAAGTTCTGTTATAACCCTTGCACGGTGAATTGAAGGATTGGTTACCGAATAGTTAAATCCTTCCTGAATATTATATCCTCTGGCGGAAAAATATCTTCTTCCAACCTCACCGATCACATACAACTTATAATCTTCGCATTGCTTCAAAAACTCTGTTGCCTCTCTTATAACACTCTGGTTATAAGCACCTGCCATTCCTTTATCGGCAGTAACAACTATAACAGCCTTTCTCTTAACCCACTCTCTCTGATCTTGAGCACGGTTATCAAAGAACAAATGCTCAATGCTCGGAAAATGCAGCAAAATCTCTGAAATATTTTGCTGAATCCCGTAGAAATAAGGCTCTGTGTTTTCAAGCTGCAATCTGGCTTTTCTCATTTTCATAGAGGACATCATGTACATTGCTTTCGTAATCTTCATGGTATCCTTAATACTCTTTATTCTGTTGGAAATTTCCTTCGCATTAGCCATGCGTCAAAACCTCCTTATGAGCGTGCTTTCTTAAACTCCTCACACGCCTTAACTATTGATTCTTTTGTATCATCTGTCAAATCTTTTGAGAACTCTAACTCACTATAAATATCCGGATGCTCACTTGCCATATACTCAAGCAAATCTATACGGAACTTCTTAATCTCCGTAATAGGAACATCAGAGAAAATATGCGCATTAGCAGCAGTAAGTGTGATTACCTGCTCTGCCATAGAGAACGGATTACCAAGCGGCTGCTTAAGTAATTCCATAAGCGCACGTCCGTGAGCAAGCTGTTTTTTCGTATTCTCATCAAGATCAGATGAAAACTGTGTAAATACTTCCATCTCTCGATACTGTGCAAGATCGATACGCACACTTCCCGCAGCCTTCTTCATAGCCTTAGTCTGTGCAGCACCACCAACACGGGATACGGAAAGACCAACATTTACCGCAGGACGCTGACCTGCATTGAAAAGCTCACTCTCAAGATATATCTGACCGTCTGTAATGGAAATTACGTTAGTCGGAATATAAGCGGATACATCGCCCGCCTGTGTCTCAATGATAGGAAGTGCGGTAATCGAACCGCCGCCTGCTTCCGGTGTAAGTCTCGAAGATCTCTCAAGAAGTCTTGAGTGAAGATAGAATACATCACCCGGATATGCCTCACGTCCCGGCGATCTCTCAAGCAACAATGAGATTGCACGATATGCAACCGCATGCTTACTAAGATCATCATAAACAATAAGAACATCCTTACCCTGATACATGAAATACTCTGCAAGAGCCGTACCTGAATAAGGTGCAATATATTGAAGCGGTGCCGGATCTGATGCCGTAGCCGCAACAACAACAGTATAATCCATTGCATTATTCTTCTTAAATGTGTTAACAAGCTTTGCAACCGTAGATGCCTTCTGACCAATTGCAACATATATACATATGACATCTTTGCCCTTCTGATTCAAAATGGTATCCATAGCAATTGAAGTCTTACCTGTCTGGCGGTCACCGATAATAAGCTCACGCTGTCCACGTCCTATCGGGAACATTGAGTCTATCGATAATATACCTGTTTCCATAGGAACTGCAACAGAAAGTCTGTCAACAATACCGGGAGCCGGATTCTCTATCGGTCTGTAACCGTCTGCCTCAATCTCTCCGGCACCATCAATCGGTGCGCCAAGAGCATCTATAATACGACCCAGGAAAGCATCACCAACCGGTGTTCCTGCCATTTTGCCTGTACGGACAACATGACTGCCTTCAAAGATTTCTGTATCACGACCGAAAAGAATAATACCAATCTCGTCACGACGAACATCCTGTACCATTCCTTTGACGCCACAATCAAAAATAACAATCTCACCGTAGCACGAGTGATTGATTCCTTCTACCGTTACAATACCGTCACCAACAAATGTAACGATACCTATCTCTCTTGTCTTTGCCTCAAGTTCAAACTCATCAATGCTTGCACGAAGAATAGAGACGATATTCTCCGCCTGGTCGGATTGTGCCGTCTTCGTCACAACATCACTGATGCGGTTCTTAAGCTGATTAATTCGTCCCTTTTCACTCCAGTCATACTCTTTCGTTCCAATACGAAGAATAAATCCACTTTTAAGTGAGGCATCCTCTATTAAATTGATTTTAACCTCGTCCTGATTAAGTTCCTTTTTCAAAAAGTCCTTAATTCCCGAAAGTTGCTTCTCGTCAGGCGCGGTCACATAACGAAGTTCTGCCTCCATACTCACTTAACCTCACCTGCTTTACCCAAAAAATCATCATATAAAGATGCGTCAAGATCTGCACCGGCCTTGCTTCCAACAATCTTTGTTGTCGCATTCATAACCATATCTGCAATTTCCTTCTCAGCACTCTTGATAATTTTGTCCTTCTCAGCATTTGCTTCGGCAACAATTTTCTCCTGTACCTTAAATGCTTCATCTCTGGCGTCACTTATAATCTTATGGCCTTTTTCCTCTGCCTCTTTTCTAACAGCTGCGACCTGACGCTTCTTCTCTTCTTCTATACCTGCAAGGCATGTATCATACTGGCTCTTAAGTTCTTCAGCCTCTTCTTTCTTCTTATCAGCTTCAGCAAACTGTGTTTCAGCCTCTTCCTGACGTTTTGCAATAATTGCAAGAATAGGCTTGAAAAAGAGTAATTTGACTGCCACGAAAAGTACAAGAAGATTAACTATAATCTCAATTATATTAAATGCATCTATTTTCAGCATATCGTCAACCTGTCCTTCCTTCTATCTCCTGATTACTGCAACATGATAATAATCATCAACGCAATAACGAAACAATAAATAGCTGTTGCCTCTGCAAGAGCACAACCAAGAATAAGTGTTGTACGAATATCTCCTGAAGCTTCCGGCTGTCTTGCAACGGCTTCTGTTGCCTTACCGGTTGCTATACCTATACCAATACCTGCACCAAGTGCACCAACTACTGCGATTCCTGCTCCAACTGCTAATAAACTCATAATTCATTCTCCTTTTTTTGTTATTCATTTGACACATATTGTATTGTTCCATCGTAGGCACGCTCTCGCTGCTATGCGCTCGCAGCGGTACTAAACTCGCATTTCATGCTCGTTAAGTGCCGGCGGCTTATAAGCACCTACTTATGGAACCAACACAATATGTGTCAACGGTAAATTTAATAATAATAAAAAAGTATCTTTCATTATCACATGTCACTCTATGGCTTCGCTAATATATAACGAGGTCAGGAATACGAATACGTACGCCTGTAAAAGTCCATCAAATAAATCGAAGTAGCAAGAGAACACCGCCGGTACGATGACCGGAACTGCTATCTTAAGTAACTCCATGATTACGAATGCACCAAGTACGTTACCAAAAAGTCGCATACAAAGTGACATTGGTCTTGTTACTATATCAAGAATATTAAACGGTGCCATAATCGCAACCGGTTCTATAAACTTGTGTAACCATCTCTTAATTCCGAGATAGTAAAGACCAGCTGCCTCAACAAGTATAATACTCATGAGTGCTAACGCTATTGTCACATTCAGATCTTTTGTTGGTGGTTTAAAACCAAACAATCCGAATATGTTAGCGAAACCAATATACAGAAGAATCGTTGATAAATATGGAACAAAAGCTTTGCCTTCCTCACCTATCATATTTTCAACCATTCCCATAAGCTTGGTAACTATAAGTTCTGCTATTGCTTGTCGTTTGCTGATATTGTGAACCTTTAGATTCCTTGTAAAGAATATAGATATCAATATCAGTACTGCGGAAATAATCCACGTTACAACAACAGATTCATATACGTCTATTCCGCCAAGGATTGGGATTGTGAAAACCGTTTCGCAATTCAACTCTTCCATCAGTCTTGCTGATAGTCCTCCCAAGTTATCATCTCCTTTGCTTTAACTGTATTTTTTTCAATCAGAAATTGTACGCCTTTTTTAATGCTTTTTCAAGCACCTTTTTCATTTTCGAAATATCTATAGGTTTTGCTATGTGACCATCCATTCCTGCCTCATTCGACGCTTTAATATCTTCATTGGTTACACATACCGTAAGTGCAACTATCGGCACCTGTGCGTTGCGTTTGTTCTTAATTTTCCTTATTCTTCTTGCCGCCTCATAACCGTCCATTACCGGCATCTGAATATCCATAAGAACAACATCATAGTATCCCGGTTCAGAAGTTTTAACCATATCAACACCCTGCTTGCCGTCCTCGGCAATCTCAACTTCAAAACCAAGTTTTGTAAGAACGAGATGCGCAATATCCCTGTTGATGTCATTATCCTCAACAAGCAATGCTCTCTTACCGGTAAAATCCTTATCAATGGATTTTAATAACTCCTCCGAAAAGCCCTCTTCACCTTTGGACTTATCAGCAAGTCCAATATTAATCTTATCACCCTCATATGCAGATGATTTCTTTTTTGCTTTGCCGGGTTTGTGAAATGCATACTCATGATCCGCATTATGTCTGCGTTTTTTCTTCTTCTCACGTTTCTCCGGCACCGGAAACTTATTAGCACCAAGTCCACTTACCGCCGGATGCAATAACAGCAACATCAAAAGAACCGCTATGCAAAGCATTAGTATCGGAACAAGTATGATTGACTTGCTTGTGTAACGCAAATATATTACCGCAACCGACACGATGCAAACAATCAAAAGTACAATAAGTAACAGCCTAAGACCTCTTCGTTTGAGTTTGTTTTCTTTTACTTCTGTTGTGGTGTCATTCCCCATAGACGTTCCCCCTTTTTCTTAAGATGTAAACCCAACACTACTACCTGTTATTTTACCAAAAAATTGCTATTTTTTCTATATTTTTTTACCCTGTTTTTACTGATTTCTATCCCTTTTCTTCTGCAACAACGTGTTCATATCCAAAGTATTTGTTGTCACCTCGGATTCCTTCTTTTTCTTCTTGTTGTTATTGTCGCGTTTATCCTTTTTCTTATGCTTATTATCAGCTTTTGGTTCTTCGCTTAAAACGTATTCTTCTTTCATATCAACAGCATTATCACCAACCGTCATATCTGATGTGGCATCTTTTCTCTTATCATTTTCTGCAGTTTTATTTCTTGATAACTTGCGTTCTTTTCTTGCAGTTTTTCTTGCCTGCATTTTCTTTGAAACACTTGTAAATGTTCCCTTTACGCCGCCGGCAATATCCATAGAAAATCTCCTGGCAACAATATCAAATATAAGAAGAAGCATAGAAAGTATTATAAGCAAATTGGTTATCGGATGCTTCATGTTAACCTTCTTGGCAACATCATTCCACACGTCATCCTCTAGCTTGATACTTGTTCCATCAACCTGTTTGACAAACCTTTCAAGTTCGCCGTCATTTTCATAGAACTTGTACTCCGGTGAATACTGGTTTGCATATGCCGTATTATAGTTGTTTGTAAGTTCGCCCTTCTCTTTCTTTCTGATATTAATATTATAAATTCCTATTTCATCGGAATCGAGTGTTGCCTCATATCTTCCCGGTTTTGTCGGTTCAAGCGTCACTTCTTTTGACTCACCCTTTTCGTCGGACACAACTGCCGTAACCTTTGTTTCCTTGCTATATTCTGGGGTTTCATATATGAGTTTTGCCGATTCACCTTCTCCAAAGACTTCGACATTATCATCTCCGAAGTCATTATCTGCTATCACATAATGCACAATGTTCGACCAGAACAGCGGATAGTTTTCCCACTCGCTGTATGCCGCCGTCCATTCGCCTGTCGCGTCACTGTTCCACGCAACCGTCCTTCCTAAGCCACACTGCCAGGTTGAAAGAATCGGATCCCCCCTGTCTGACGTAAGAACAACATCTGCACGTGATTTTGGTGTTGCTGCGATATAACCCAAAAGAGCCGGACTACCCTCATCAAACACTTCAGAAAGCACCTCGTTATCGCTTGTAATTGTCGGATAAAACTCCTCATTTATAAGATATGTCTTTGCAGACAAATAAACCTCTTTTGCAAATATTCTCGGAATCGAATTGTTAATATCTGTATAATATGCACGACCTCCACACGAATCGGCAATGCTCTCTAACAAACTCCTATCCGAGCCACTGCCAACCGCTACAGTTGAAACTGTAATTCCGGCATCATTTATCTTCTCATACAAATCCTCGTAGTCCCGGAACTCATCCTGACCGTCTGTCAGCAAAATTATATGCTTAATCTTTGCATCGCTTTGTGATATCTGATTGTAAGCCTCTTTAACCGCGGGATAAATGCTGGTTCCACCACCATATCCTATCGTTGATATTGCATCGCAGACATCATCACCGTTTCCTACTTCCTTGATAGGCACCGTCCAATTAAACTTATCATCAAATGCAAGTACACCTACCTCATCGTCTTCCCTAACTTCCAAAGCAGCAGACATCGCAGCCTGTTTTGCAAGGTCAAGTCCTGTAACAGAGGAGTTTTCCTCCGAAGGTGCTGTCATACTTCCCGATTGGTCGATAACCATGACCATCGCCATTTTAGGAATTTCTTTTTCACCTTCAAGGTCCATGTTGACAGGAAGTATTTCTTCCAGTTCTGTGTTTCTGTATCTACCAAGCGCATAACTGTTATCTCCGCCAATGCAGATATATCCGCCCGAATAATCCTTGACATAGGACTCAAGCACCTGTGCAAAACCTGGTCTTAAATCATCATAATGCACATCAAGTGTTATAACTGCTTTATATGTGTTAAGCTGTGATAACGATATCGGCACACTGTTAGGCGGCACAGCATCAAAACCAATATTAGCTGCAGTTAATATTTTTTCAAACTCTGAAGCATTACCGTCCTTACCTTCAATGAGCAAAACCTTAGGTGTTGCTTCTATCTGTGAGAAACTTACATACGTGTTATTGACCCTGATTGTATCCTTATCAGGTTCTATTACCGCTTTATATTGCGCAATCGTACCCTCTTCGCCTACATCTTCGAAGACAAATCGGTTGTTGCCTTTTGTTAAATGTATTTCTTTTTGTCCCTTTGATATTCTGCCTGAATACAAGAACAAGGTTGCATCAGTTTCTATGTTGGACATAACCGTTACCGTTACATTGTAGTGATCTCCTGTATGAATAACAGAGGGCGTATCAAGCCCATCTATATATACTTCTTCACTTCCGGTTACAGAGTTCTCCATTTCCAGGCAATAGAGTTTTACACCGTTGTTTGCAACATTTGCAGCCGCAAGATTAATATTACCTTCATTCTCACAACCATCCGATATAAGAATCAATCTTTTGGTTGAACCATCTTTAAACATTGAACACGCTGATGTTATAGCATTTTCAATATTTGTCGCCGTAGTAGTCGGCATTGCTTCAAGGCCAAAAAAAGTTTTCCTCTCCGACATGAATTGTTCAACCATCGTGTTCTTTCCAAAGAGTACAACCGCCGAACTGTTTTTCTTGGGCATCTTCGAAAGATTATCTTTTATGTATTTCTCCACATCCTCAAGATTACCTGACATACTGTCAGAAACATCAACAAGGAATATCGTTTCTACACGTCTATGTCTTCCTGTAACAGACAGCCCCGCCATCGCAAGCGCAATCAGGCCCAAAAGAATTGCTCTTACTATGAGATACTGATTTTTCTTTGAAGAATGAACCTGCTTATAATACACAATCCACTCAATCACAAGAATTATAAATGCAAGTAGAAGCAGAAGATTTCTTATGGCTCTTCCGCCGGTCTTGGTCTTATCGAGTATTCCTTTTGATTTCAAATCAGATATCGGGGTAACCGCCGACTCATCTGTCGGAAAGTTTGAAATCTCTGCTTGAAGTTCATCCCCTAGCAGATATTCAGTAAACTGTGACATAAATATCGGGAACTCGGTCCTTAACGCAATATCCGTGTTATGAATGTCAAAACCAAGCACTCCAACCCGTTGTTCATTTACACTGCCGTAATAACCGCACACATTACCACTTCCATCGGTTAAGAATGCATTGGCCCAATTAGGCAAATTATATGTAAATGCTTCCGTCACACCAAAAGAATACTGTTCAACATACTCGGTAATTGCTGTCTTTTCAAAGTTGAGCATGCAATCGGAAACTTTGTTTTCATAAGATATGTAGTCTGAAAACGCCTCTAACTCTTTGTAATTGATAAACAAAAGACCGGCATTTCCAAACATTGACACATCAAAATCATCAGGAAGTTTTACACCGTCAAACACATACAAATCATACGTGTCATCCTTCGAAAGAACACTTGTATCCTCCGCTTTAAATACCTCTGTGTCCTCTGCTACAGAAAGTGCTTTTTCCAAGAACACATTTCCCTCTGATAGAAGTAGAACTCTTCTGTTCTCGATCTTGCCGACTGCAACTTTTGAAACATTATCTTCTATAAGTGCGTCCTTTTCCGATAGTTCGGCGCTAAGCACCATGCCTTTTAAGCCGTCAGCTTTTTTGCCGTTATCCGGCACATTTACATCATTAAAGTACACAGTGTCGCTTTCGCCGGCAGGCAAAGAAATGCTTTGAACATCTTCAATCTTTCCATCAATATACAAACTGACATCAGATGTCTGCTCTTCTTCCCCATGATTTGTAACATGACAAATAGCCTCTATTATCGATTGACCTTCAGATTCCTTGAGGTTGTAACTTACATAATCAACGGTACAATTGTCAGCTTTGCTATATACACTTTCAACAACAAGCGACAACTTGTCGTTATTCTTCTTGATAGTTTCGTAGTCGAAATCCGAATCCGTATAACACACGACATCTACATTGTCGATATTAGAAGCAATCGAGCCAATTGATGCAAGCGCATAGTCAAGATTACCGGAAACATCTAATGCTTCAATCTCCTTAACTTTTCTTTGCGCCGTCTGTTTGTCCTGTCCCTGATAAATAATCTGTGCCTCATCACCACAGGAAATAACCGTAACGTTAACGGAATCATTTAGACCATCTATATATGCCGATGCTCTCTGTTTTGCTTCGTCAAGACGACTATCCTTGCTGTTATACAACGTTTTCATGCTGGCACTTGTATCAATTACAAGTATTGCATTTTTTTGCAACACGCCACCGTTACGGATAACCGGTGCCATAAGCGAAAGTATCAGAACAAGCATTGCAAGGATTTGCAAGTACATAAGGATATTGTGTTTTAATTTTTCAAATGGGGTTTTCGCCTCGAGATTTTTGTAGATTTCCTTCCACAGCAATGTCGAAGAAAAAGGCTGATCTTTAACCTTTTGTTTGAGAATATATAAAATTATAATCACCGGGATTAACACGAGAAATCCCAGTGGCCATAAGTTTGAAAATGTCATTGTGTTCTCCTTTTATGTGTTATGCGACACCTCTAAGAATTTCAGAAAAATCAGAAAGCAACACTGCCGCCAGATTTTTATCCGATTCGATGCTCACATAATGAGCGCCGTACTTTCTTGACAATTCGGCAAGTCCAGTCCTCATAGCTTCAAGCTGCGCGTTATAGTTGTTGACTGCAGCCGTGGACATAGTGATTTTGACTTTGTCGCCCGTTTCCATATCCAGCATGTTAAGAGTGCCTTCATAGTCCACCTCTATCTCTTCTCTTGCAAGCACTTGTACGAGGACTACCGTCTGCTTGCGACTGACAAGGTACTTAACAGCACCCTCTATACCCTCTGGATCAAGGAAATCACTCACTATAAATGATACTCCGCCGCGAGGTACCGAACATGACGATATGCGTTTACTAATATGAATGTTACCCTCAAAACTAATATTTTTGAGATTATTAAGCAAATGAGAAAATGCAGCACCGCCTGCCATTCCTTTACCCTTTATCAAACCGTCACCTTTCATCTCGTTGATAAATACTCTGTCTAAATTATTGAGAATAACGTATGAAAGTGCCGCTGTAATCTGAAGCGCCATAACTGATTTCTTTGCCTGTCCAAAATCCATAGATGCACTTGTATCGAGAAAGAATCTGAAATGTCCCTCTTTCTCCTCCATAAATTGTTTTATATACAATTTATCCGTTCTACCATACGCATTCCAATCAATTCGTCTGATATCATCTCCAAGCATGTACTCACGAAAATCAGAAAACTCTACAGAACTTCCTTTTGCAGTTGATTTCCTGTTACCGCTCATGCCTTGGGACATACGCATTGAAAGAGACATTTTGATTGTATTTAATTTTGAGTAAAAGTCGTCGTCAAAGATTATATTTTCCATATTTTCCCACTAATACGTTGAGTACACCATGCAATTCCATCGCAGGCACGAGCACAAGGCATGCCCTGTCTCTAAGCTCATACAATGTATTCGCTAAGAGAGAGGGGATTTCGCTACTCTGCGCTCGCAGCGGTACTAAACTCACATTTCATGTTCGTCAAGTACCGGCGGCTTAGAAGTACCTGCTCATGGAAACTGCATGGTGTGCTCAACTCATTCAAGTCCTTCAATAATTTTATCGATAATATCATCTGATGTTACGCCGTCGGATACTGCCTCAAAATTTAATACGAGGCGGTGACGGAGGGCGGGGTAGGCCACGAATTTGATGTCCTCAAATGCTACGTTGTAGCGGCCTTCCATGAAGGCACGTGCCTTGGCAGTTTTAATTATCGCCTGGGCCGCACGTGGACTTGAGCCTACTTCTACATATTTCTTTGTCACCTCCGGTGCGTCGGCAGTTTCTGGGTGTGTTGCAACAACTAAACTCATTGCATAATCCATAACCGCATCCGCAATCGGCATGTCACGTATTACTTTTCTTATTTCCAATATATCTTCACCTGTCATAACCGGTGAAATATCAACCTGATTATTGGTGACCGTTATATTCATTATTTCCTTAAGTTCTTCCTTGGTTGGAAAGTCCACCAACAGTTTGAATAGGAATCTGTCAAGCTGGGCTTCAGGAAGAGGATATGTTCCCTCATTCTCTATGGGGTTTTGAGTTGCCAATACCATAAATGGTGAGGGAAGCTCATATGTTGTCTTACCTACTGTTACGGTCTTTTCCTGCATGGCTTCAAGAAGCGCCGACTGGGTCTTAGGCGTAGCACGGTTAATCTCATCACCTAATACTATGTTGGCAAACACAGGTCCCGGTTCAAACTGAAAAACATTATTACCATCCTGTTTGATAATAAGATTGGTTCCCGTTACATCCGCGGGCATAAGGTCCGGCGTAAACTGAATACGAGAAAACGATGTAGACATTACTTTGGATATTGTCTTAACCAATTCTGTTTTACCAAGTCCGGGAACACCTTCTAAAAGAACATTACCGTCTGCAAGAATTGCTAACATCACCTGACGGATAATGCTTCTCTGTCCAATGATGCCTTTGCCTATTTCCGCCTCACATGATGTAACCTTATCAATCATATTCTTTATTGTTGTCTCATCCATAACTGCTACTCCTACTCTAAATCTTATTTATCAAATACACCCTACTTATACTCCAGTTTACGATCCACCTCTTCATCATTTACCTTAAAGGTCTTTCGTCCGTTAATAAGAGTAAAATTCTCCGGCAATGTATAAGTATCAACACCTATATTATTGTGAACATCACTTATAGTATCCGCACTGATTAAGCTGACTTTTGAGTTTTCATTATAGCCACCAAATGTAAGTGCCTTACTTCCTCCATTTTCAAGACGAAGCCCGACATACTTGGCATCAATGTACGTGCGTCCTCCCAATGCACCCATACAGGTTGAATTCTCACCACGCATGCCTATTTCCACACTTGCATCAAGCATACTGATATCGCAATTTTCACCCTCGGCAGTACCGATTCCGATAGTAACATTACCGCCACCAAAGCACGATACCGAACTCATGTGTATGCTTACATCAGCCGAGCCACTATACGACCCTATTCCCACACAGCGAAGCGCTCCCAAATCAACCTCAACCAGACAGGAATCAAACTCCAAAACAGCATCTTTTGAATACGCACCTATTCCTACACACATATCACCATTAATCCGAAGTACGTAATGTCCTTTCAAAACCTTGATGACACCACCAAGTCCGGAGCCGATACATATTCCCTTCTTACCGTTACTGCGAATCGAAATCTTACCGTCCTGCTCAAAGATAATGTCACCATGCCTTGAATTAAGGTCATTACCGATTCCGTAATATTCAGGTGCATTTATATCTAAATCAAGCGTTCCATCACCTTCAAATACAAGCTTTGCACCCTCTGAAACCTTTATTCCCGAACCGCGCAACTCGTTGTTTCCCTTCAAAACAATCGTAACATCAGCCCCCGGTTCAATCTCAATACAAGGGCGATTCTTAACGTTGGAAAAATATACATTTTCGAGTTCGATTCTTCCGCTATACCCCGGTTCTATTAGCATATGCATATCAGTCTTTAAAGAAGGCGTACCAATAATCGCAATGTCCTTGAATACCACTTCATCCTGTCCGACAACAATGTCGGTACAGCCGTCCTTGACAAGGCCGTTAAGAGAAACTCTGTTGGACTTACCTGCATAATAAATGTGCTTATTAGCGCCATCTAATCTTTCCTGATAGTAGTCAACAACTTCTCTAGCAACCTTCTCATCAATACGCGTTATAATATCCGCAGAAGGCTTGCCCGTATAATAACCCTGTATCAAATCAGCACCTAAATGAATTACCATTTGTAACTCTTCCGTCGTTTCAACACCTTCTGCAAGAGCCATAATACCGTTATCATGACAGAACTCTATTATCTCTCTTACAAAATGCTGCTTCTGTGGTTTGTTCTGAATCTCACTAAGAAGCGAACGGTCAATCTTAACGTAATTAGGCATGTACCTTAAAAGATTGCTGATGTTTGAATATCCGGTTCCATAATCATCAACTGCCGTTTGAACATTCATTTTCTTAAAATGTTCCTTAAGGCTATCTAAATCTTCATCCGTAAGTTCTGCCTCTTCTGTAAGCTCAACAACCGCAACATCACTGTATTTGCTAAGTAATTCGCTCGTCTTATCGTAATCGGAATCATTTAACTTAACTCCGGGAATACTGTTGATAAAGACCTTCGAATCACCAAAATTTTCCCTATTCTTATCTACTATACCAAGAACGTTAAGGAAGGTACCGCGTTCGACGTCTTTAAGTCTTCCCTGCATGCTGGCATATTTGATAATTGAGAGTGGCGATATCCATTTATCGGTTGTCGCTCTCATAAGGGCTTCATAAGAATATATCTTACCGGTTGAAACGCTCACTATCGGCTGGAAATGATATGTGAGCAGATTGTCATCAAGTATCTTCTCCGTAAGCTCATACTCCTTTTTTTCCTCATCGCTTAAGCTCTCGTAAGCAGTACTGCTTATGTCAAACTTGCTTACCCTCATGCTTTCAAGCTTCTCTTCAAGTGATTCAATAACACAATTTCTTCTGATACTTTCTATACCGATACAAACCGCATTAAGCCACAGACGGTAATTCTCATCATAACATCTTGGTGTCTGTCCGTAATTAACCGCTGCATAGCCATAGCACTCTGCCTCAAAGAATACCGGAGTGAAATAATAGGCCTTCGGATATGGCGATTCCTCATCAAGACTCGGCAGAATATCTTTTACCGGAAACATCTTTGTAAGACTTACATGGTTACCCTGTCGATTATTATTATATCTTATTGCATGAATCATCATGTCTGTATAACCATCGTGCTTTACATGAAGTGTCGATACATTACCAAGACCAATATCGGCATTATCACCATTTTCATCTATGGCTCCATCCAGATACTTCCATGGATTACAAAGGCATAAATGGAAACTGTCAACACCCTTAATCTGATAGGCATACGAATGAATTGTACTTATACATTCCATAAGTCCTGTCTGACTGATGACATCCTCTCTCATAAAGTTGTTAACTGATGCAAATCCATCTTCTGAAATATCCGTGTCCCATTCTTTTCGTCTGATTGTAAGTGACGGCATATTAGTTTCATGGCAACCGCAACTCTCACCAATTAACATTTGCGGAATGATTTTAAACTCCGGTTCTTCAGTGCCATCTATCTTACTCTTAATATAATCTACTGCGTAAACACCTAATTCTGCCGTCGGTGCAATTGCTGAAGTTATAGTCTTTGGACTTGTCTGACCTTCCTCCGTAGAATCGTAACTTACAACCGCAATGTCATCGGGAACATTTATTCCACGCTCCTCAAAAGCTTTGCAAAGACCGATTGCCATGGCATCATTGGCACAAACAACAGCTTGCGGAAGTCCCTCTTCAAGCTCCATAAGATGGTCCGCACATTTCTCACCGCTGTTATACCAGAAATCTCCATGTACAATAAGATTATCATCCGGCTCTATGCCGTGTTCAACAAGAGCGTCTTTAAATGCTGCCAATCGCTGTTTTGAATGACGATGCCATTCTTTACCGGAAAGAAATGCTAGTTTCTTAAATCCATGCACTTCAATAAGATGCGCAACGATCTCCTTGACAGAACTGTAACCGTCAGTGTACACGCTCTTGAAATATTCACTTTCCTTCTCAATTACAATAACAGGTCCTGTATATTCCTCGTGAAGACGTTTCTCAACTTCATCAGCCACACCAACAGTTTGTATTGTATCCTTCATGAATACAACGCCATCAAACTTGTCCGGATTAAAAAGCTTGAAAATGTTAGACTCGCCTCGCTCACGATTCTCAACATCCTGGTATTTCCTATACATCGAAAACACGCATACATTCATATCATATTCGTATGCTCGTCCGATTAACCCTGTTATAAATCGGCTCTGATTATACTCATCAGCCTGTCCTACCAATACTGCAATCCTTTTTCTTATCGCCATAGGCTTACCCCTTTCATTACATTTACTCTAACCCATCAAAGTAATGCCTTATCTTCTCCTTCATACTACCCGGATAATTAGATCCGTTAACCTTCTTATATGCTTTCTCCTTATACTGGGCCGAGACTGAACCATAACTTACTTTGTCGCCCGCCCATGTAGCAGATTCTTTTGATTTTTGTTTCTTGGATGTATCGTTACCATTGGCCTTACCTGTAAGATTCTCGTCATCTCCAAGCTCGCCTTTGGGTATTGTCACATTCTCATTAACATACGCAGAACGTTCTGCCCCCTGCTTGCTGCCTTTGTTCCAGCCCGGTCCCGAACCGTTACCATTATTGGCTCCTCCGTTTTGACCACCTTGGCCCTGTCCGCCTTGGCCTTGACCATTCTGTCCCTGATTGCCTTGTTGACCGTTCTGGCCTTGCTGTCCATTTTGACCTTGTTGACCGTTCTGTCCTTGCTGACCGTTTTGTCCCTGCTGTCCATTCCGGCTTTGCTTGCCATTCTGACTTTGTTGTCCTTGCTGACTTTGTCCGCTTTGTTGTCCCTGTTGCGACTGATTGCCTTCATTATTTTCGGCATACTTTTTATTTTCTGATTCCTTTAAAGCCTTGGTTGCTTTTAAGTATTCATCATTATCATAACCTGATGCCTTATAATTCTCTGCCGCCTGATTAAGCTTTTCGTCCCCACTCATTTGGGCAAGTTTTTTCATGCTCTCGTATGCTTCTTTCGATGACTTGTCATCCCCATATGCCACCTTCTTTTGAGCCTGCTCGGCTTCTTTTCTGGTCTCTTCAACACGCTTTGCCCAATCCTTCTTGGATTGACTTGTTACATCTGTCAGAGCTTCCTTGGCTTTTGCGTCCTTAAGTGTTTCTGCTTCTTTTTCGATCTTCTTGGTTACTCTGTCTTCTGCTTTTTTCAGGTCTTCGTAGGAATCTGCCTTCTTCATATCACGAGAGGCTTCGTTTATTTCCTTCTCAAGTCTTTCCTTTTCCTCTGCACTTAACGCATCTGCCTTCTCTATTTGTTTCTTAACCTCTTCAAGTTTTTTCTCTTCCTCGTAGGCTATCTTTTTGACATCATGTCTTGTCACAGCAAGACGTTTCGCCGGCGTATCAATCAACGATACCACACAAAAAGCCAACGCCAACAACAAAAGCACTCCCATTCTTTTTGCCGGAATCTTTAGAGGGAACTCTTTTTTGATATTAAAACTCTCAATCGTTTTGATTGCATCCTGCTTCTGTAATATGCAAAAAGCGTCCTCTTTTCCGGCCAATCCCAATGCTGTTGTAATCTTTTCCTTATGCCCCTTTGAGTCCGCCATCAATGCCGCTTTTTCAAGGGATGGTGTTCTCATTCTGCCCAAGATAAAGGATACAAACAAAGAAACAATAACGATCTCTATCGCAACCGGTATCGCATAATACATCGGCACCCATAAGGAAACTATCAGTTCAATGACAGCAACAATAAAACCTACAATAAGCGACATCGTCATCGTATCAATTATTGTCTGCGAAGAAAGTCTTTTTCTAACTTTTCTTACAAATGTTGCTATCTTCTTATCCATTGCTTCACCTGTTAATTATTCTGATTGTCAGTATTCTCTGTTACTGTATTATTGGTTGTAGCCGTATTCTGAACGGCTTTGTTACCTGCTTTATTATTGACCTTCCCGGCTTTCTTTGTTTTGACATTGCCCACTCTTGCTGCCGCAAGTTTAAGGAAACCAAAGGAAATCAACAAATTAATTCCCATTGAAATCGGTATCCAGAATCTGTACAAAAATCCCATAACCGGATTAATGTTGGCACTTGAAACCATATCATAGATACTTGAATCACTAAGCGCTCTTACCATGAAATCAAATATCGGCGAATATGGATTAAACATAAAAACAACTACCGGTCCTAATAAACTATCCGGTCTCATATTACCTGATGTCATGTAATACATACTCATAATTGTTATTGAAACACTGTAAATGAGCGATGTTCCTATAATGATTGCCAAGCCGATAACTATCGTAAGTATTGTTGCCGCAATCGATTTCTTAACTACACTCGAGCAGAATATTCCAACACTTCCCACATATATACCAAGGTATATAAGGATGATAAACAAACCTATAAGATTCCACCATGAAAGTCCACCAAGAACGAAAGTTATCGCCATAACCGGTACACTTGCAATCATATACATCATGACAATCATCATTGCCGACATAAGCTTACCAAGCACGATTGAAAAAGGTGAAATCGGTGTTGTTAACATGATATCAAGTGTCTGCTTCTCTCTTTCACCCGATATTGATCCCGAAGTAATAACCGGAACCATAAGGCTAAGCATTATACATTCGGCAATGCCTAATACCGGAAAAAGAACTATAAGCGTAGAATAATCATAGGTCGCACCTGATGCAACATTAAGCTGACTGACAAGCAACGTAAATACAACTATCGCAGTAAGAATTGCCGATACCGCCATGATTGCCCATGACATTTTCATACTTCGCGAGCCGACAACCATTTCTTTTTTGAGAATAGGATTGATTCTTATTTTGTTCTTCATTAATTGTTACCCCCTGTAATCTCCAAGAATAACGACTCAAGATTCTCCTTTTCCTTATAGAAACCGCTTACTGCAATCCCCCTGCCGATAATGTTCTTAAGCAGGTTTGCAACAGCCATCTCGTCGCCGTTAAATGATACAAGTACTTCGTCTTCAGTGAAATTAACCTTGGTTACATTGGGCTGTTCCGCCATAAATGTTCTTATATCATCTTTGTCTTCCATTCCGACTATCTGAATATGAATCTTGCTTGCTCCATCTGATTTATTCATAATCTCATCAACGTGACCGGCAGTTACCAGATGTCCTCTATCCATGATTCCGATACTTGTACACATCTCCGAAAGTTCCGGCAGAATATGAGAACTGATAATAATAGTCTTACCCATTGAGCCTAAGTTCTTGAGAACTTCTTTCATTTCAAATCTTGCTCTTGGATCAAGTCCGGAATTAGGCTCATCAAGAACAAGCAAATCAGGGTTATGAATAAGCGCTCTTGCCACACAAAGTCTCTGTTTCATTCCTCTTGATAAAGTATCTACAAACACATCCTTCTTGTCAGAAAGGTTGACCAATTCAAGCAGGCCATCGGCAACCGCATCAACCTCTTCTTTGCCCATGCCATACATAGAACCGAAGAACTCCATGTATTCCATTGTCTTAAGATTATCATACACTCCGAAGAAATCCGGAACATAACCTACTTTTCTCTTTATATCTTTGGAACATTTAAGTGCATCGACACCATCTACTGTAACACTTCCTGCCGTTGCATCCAAAAGTCCGCATACTATCTTCATTGTTGTGGTTTTGCCTGCACCGTTAGGTCCCACAAAACCGAATATTTCACCTTTATCTATGTGAAGATTAAGGTCATTGACAGCAAGAAACTTGCCGTATCTTTTTGTTAAATGACTTATGTCTAACATACATGACCTCCTTTCCTATTTACCCGAGCCAATCGCTGAAATACGTGGTAATGCTGTATCATAATATTGAGGATCCCCGTTGTCTTCAAGTGGTCTTTCATATTTGAGTTTGAGCATGCCACCCTCTATATATGGTCTTAACTGACCACTGCTTAGTGTATCGCCGTTTTCAAAAATCAGATCATACGTATCGGTTTGATAATTGTAAGCATATACATCTGCAATGTTTAATGTTGTATCTACCTTACTCGTATCTATCACTAATGACTCTACAGTACCGAATCCCGCAAACGAGTATGTTATCACCGCTTCATTATTGTACATCATACCAACTTGCGTATCACAGTCGCCCATTACATCTGACATTAAAGTATTAATATTGGGGCAAAACGCGCCACTAACGTCACTGTAAGACTGATTGTACTGCTGAATAACCACCGCACAACCGCTGTATTTGTACTTGTCTCCTTCAAAAACCTGGGAAGAATATGAATCTATTGTTCCCCATACACATCCCTGATTATATGCCGCGTAGTCCAATGTGTTTTCGATATTTGAATCGATATTCAACTGCTTGTTTCCAAACGCATTCGTGGTTAACTGGTCTGTGAAGAATCCGTAGCCATAGCTTTGCTGTACCTTACTTGGATCAATTGTCACTGTCTCACCTTTTTTCAAATCACCCGCAAGATAAAAACGGTTCTCATAGTTAATAACAACATCCTTAAGATCATATGCCGTATTATTCGTTACGCTTCCTGATAATGCAGTTGTACTACAATCAAGATCAAGCGAAAAACTTCCCGCGTCGGCGTCAAGCACTCTTTTAACACCAAAGTCATAACTATCAAATGTCGAGCCTGCATTAAATTGAATCTCACCGCCGGCTCCATTATCAACATACATAAAATTATAATCCTGATCATTATTGGTTCTGTTGCCAAACAAGCTGTAATCGTAACTGTAAACACTACATTGAAAATCAGAATACTTATCGGACAATGCAAAATTATATCTTTTTGCTCTTGGGCAAATCACATTAACAAATGTTTCTTCTACTGCTGAATCAGCCGTCACATCTATATATGAAAATGTGTTAACCAATGGCTTGTTGACACGATAAATGAAACTTGTAAGGTAAATCACACCTGTAAACACAAGAGAAACAATCGGAATTGCAATCCATATTTTCTCACGTTTATTCTTTTTCTTCAAAATCAGATATAATATCGGACCCACAAGTACCACATAAATTACCAACAACAGGCCGTAAAGAATTGCGCTCGGAACTTTGTTGGTGCCCGATAACTTGGCAAGTTCCGAACCTGTATTCATACGTCTGTTGTATGTATAACCGTTTATCATGCTCATGTATGCGGAATTAACCGTATTCTTCACCATGAGTGAAATCACATCTGTTCTTCTTGCATATGTTGAAAACGGCTCCATCGAAAGAGCATACGAAAGCACAACAACATTACCCATACCATAGGAAACTGTTGCCGCTGCTCCATCAGAAACAAAATGTGTAAGATTCTCACCATCATTTAACACAAAGCCGACAGACTCAACATTCTCAAGTACAAAATCTTCTTCTACTCCGTACCATGTAAGAGTCTTCTCTGTAACACTACCAACTGTTCCCGACACAAAGTCATCACCGATACCAGATAAAACAGTCTGATAATGACTTCCAAGAGAAAGCACCAAAACTCCGCCGTTCTTAACCCATTCCTTAAGTGCGGCATACTGCTCTTTCGAAAGTGTCGAAGTGTCAAAATTATCAACAACAATATAACTCATCGAACTTAAAACGCTCGCATCATCCGGGAAGGAATCCTTGGTAAGTTCTATTGTACTGATTACATTGGAATATCCTCCAACATCAACACTTACACCATTGAAATATCCAAGACCGGAATAATCATCCGATAATACACCGACAAGCGTGGTCGTACCGGCGTTCTGAATACTTAAGTTACTTCTTTCCTCATATACGACCTTGTCCTTCTCATTGAGAAGCGCAAGTTTTACAGCTGAAGAGTTAGACGGCGTGTCCATGGTTAGCATAAATGTCTTCGTCTCTCCCGCTGCAATACTGATTCTTTTTCCTCTTGCAACGAACTTCTCACCATATTCTGCATAAGGCATCAATCTGATTATTCCGGAAAAATCCTCCGCACTTTCAATTGTGACTTTTACCTGCATAGGATAATCATAGAGTATCATGCCACCAAGACCGTATTCAGCCTCTACTTTGAATTTATCATTTTCCTTAATAATTTTTGTACTATTCTTGCCTGCTTTTGCGTAAATATCCGGCATAAAAACAAGCACTGTCATCAGGCATAAGGTTAAAACCACCCTCATGTATTGTCTAATTTTGTCTGTCATATTATGCTCCTTATTAATCATTAAAAATAGTCCTTTGTATTATATCACATTTTCACGCTGTCTGCCACACAAAGTGCACCCCAACCAAGCAGAGGCGAGGGGAAATATTGCTGTACTGAAAGTGGTCTTGCACCCTTGATAAGATATGCCCGTAATTTCTCGCCATATAAGTACCTGTCATTACCGTCAACAATACCGTATTGCATAAGAAGTGCCGCCGCACCGGTCACAAAAGGTGCCGCAAAGGATGTTCCGGAATACACGCCATATCCTCCTCCGGCACGTGTCGAATTGATATTAACTCCGGGTGCAGCAATATCCGGTTTGAATGACGTATACTCCTCACCGATTTCATCACCCCTGCCCGAAAATGCAGCATAAGTATCGTTATAGGAATCATACGCCGCCACAGATATAACATTTTGGGCTGTTGCAGGAATCGATATCGTGCCGAACGTGTCAGGTCTTATAAATGAAACCTCTGCAGTAGTACTTCCTGCAACCGGAAGCCACATGTCGTATCGGCCCAAAACTATCTGTTTCGGAACAAGCCTTATCTTCCACACCCCCGAAGAAACATAATTCTTTACAGCGCTTATAGAAATATAGATTTCCTGCTCATTATTATACGGTGTAGGTTCTCCATAATAGGCGTAAATGTCGTTGCCTGACGTCTGAAAATTTGTAATCTCTGTCAAATCATTTATCGGTCCCAGTCTTCTTCCAAAAGGAGTCTCTATATAAACCTCAAAATCGTCCTGATACATTTTCCATATCTGAATATTAAACGTAGTTAAGTATTCTCCAACATATACTTCAGCAACCTCGTCCTGACCGCGCATTATCACACCGGATGCATGTCTTGCGGTAATACCTTCGTTCCCGGTTCCTACAACTATCGAAGTTTTGTAAGCACCCGCAACGGTATCTAAATATCTTTCCAATATAGAGTTACCATTATGCGCGCCGTAATTGTTGCCGAAACTTATGTTGATTGCTATTGGTTTATCAACAGAAACCGCATAACGAATTGCAAAATCAACTGCAAGCATCAACTGCGTTGTTCTTGGAAAACCTTTATCCTCGGGATTGCCAAGTTTGACTGCAACAATATCCGCCAAAGGTGCCATACCCACTTTATCCCCATAAGATTCTCTGCCATTACCTGCCATTATTCCAAGCACCGCCGTACCGTGTCCGGTGCCGTCGTATGGGTATATACTATTTTCGCCTTCCTCTTCATCTTGAGATAAGTTTTGTATTATAGCAGCATTTATATCCTCGGCCGTGTACAGACTTCCTGTTCGAAACCCTTCCGGCGGATTACCCGGCACCGTCTGATCCCATAACGCAACAATTCTTGTGGTGTTGTCATCATTTTGAAAATCAGAATGAAAGATATCAACTCCGGAATCAAGGCATGCGACAATAGTATCTTTGCCGGTCAGATTGTAATCCGGCAAACGCACCCTTGTCACGCACGACTCCTTAACCCCGGTCATATCCGACAAGAAAAGTGATTTCGGCTTTTCAATATAATCAATCTGCGGATACATAGACAACTCATCTATAAGAAAACGGGGAATACGCACAATGGCATATCCCCCAAGTAATTCTTCGATATTAATCTTTAGTTCATCTTTTATCTCATCTAAACTTCCGGTGTAACGTATAATAAGTTCCCACTCATCAAAATATGTGTTGTATCCCACGTTAAGATTAAGACTCTTTTCCCTAATGTCATTGGGAACATTTATCGCCATGTAAGCTTCCGAACTTATCTTACTACGATTCATATAATATACTCCTTATACACCTTGTTCTATCATGCACATTATACCAACACAATTCACTCCCCCGTATCGAAAAGGTCCTCAAGGACCTCCTCGGGGCTCATGTCCAGGTAGCCGTCGGGGTCTGATAAAACTGCTTTGGTTCCGGTAACATTCCAGCGCATCCTACTGTAATGTGTCAGGTACGTTGTTCCTTTACACATTACCGGATATTTGTCTGTCCACTTCTTGTAGTATTTTTTCATATACTTGTTGGCAAGTTTGTATGCCTGACTGTTCTTCTTTCCGGAAGGTGTTACCGTTCCGGATATCTGCACGCCCGGTGGGGACGCGTGAACAAGAACAACGCTTCCATCATCACACCGTCCAATCACAATATACACATGGCCACAGCAACCACACGTTGAACTCATTATGTCTCCGGGCTTATAATCTTTGACTTTTTTTCTGTCGGTGTACTTGCCAAATCCAAGCTTTGATAACTTCTTTGCCTGCTTTGATGCGCTATATACATAACCTTTTTTGTTGTTCTCCGTATTTCTTACATTATACACGCACCAGCCTACGTAACCCGAGCAGTCAAGACCGTCATGTATTTGATATCTGTATTTGCGATAGTCATAGCCAGCCTTCTGCTTGTCGGCAAACTTTTTCCACGAAGGTGATACTCCTATGGTCTTTGCTTCCTTACCCGCCGCAGTATCTGCTTTGTTCCAGCCTCCGCCCCACACATACATCGTGCTTCCTATCGGCTTTATTGCTGTCTGCAAGAAATCTTTGATTGTAAAATCCTTTGTTTCGGCAGATGTGGCAGAAGCCTTGATATTAAACATTAATCCACCTGCTATCAACACACTACTTAATACAATAATACGCAAACATTTTCTTATAAATACATTTTTCATATTCTACCTCAAAATAATTTTAAAAAAGTTGTAACACTTTCCACATCACAACATATTATGATATTGCAAAGATAATTTGGAGGAATTCCTTATGGGTGATTTATCAGCAACAAATTGCGGATGCGGCAATTCAGGCGGATGTTCATGGATTATCATCCTCATCCTTCTCCTTTGCTGTTGTGGAAATGACAACGGCTGGGGTGGTGGTTTCGGCTGTGGCAACGATGGTTGTGGCTTTGGCGGAAACAACTCTTGCATCATCATTATCTTACTTCTTCTTTGCTGCTGCGGAAATAACGGCAATAACGGATGTGGTTGTGGCTGCTAGTTCCGGTTCTTATGCAGACAGGGGAACCTTCCGGGTTCCCCCTTTTCTCGTACTATACCGGCATGTTACCGTGTTTTTTGTGTGGCATTTCTTCTGCCGGCTTTCCAATAAGACGAATAAGCTCCTGATAAAGTACTTCTCTTGTCTGTTGTGGTTTAATCTGACCATCAACAAATCCTCTGTTTAACACCATATTGCTATTCATATATTTCTCTTTGTAACTCTCTAATTGTTCTTTTAAAAACTCCTCCTTTTCAACACCCTCAAGACGCGACAACCGGCTGTGGCTAAGCACGGCAACCGCACCTTCTGCTTTCATTACAGCCACTTCGGCATCAGGCCATACATAATGTCTGTCGGCTCCTAACTGTCTGCAACCGTTTAATATATACGGTCCGCCATAGGCTTTTCGAAGAATTACAACGAGACGGATGGTTGTAGCATCCGCATAGGCATGAATCATTTTCGCGCCATGCCTTATAAGGCCCTTGTGCTCCTGCTCCGCTTCCATGACAAAACCTGTCGAATCCGCAAGCGTAATTATCGGAATGTTGTAACAGTCACAATACCGGACAAACCTTGCAGCCTTATCCGCTGCATCTACATCAATCGACCCGTTATTGTAAAGTGTCTGACTTGCCACGACTCCAACGGTAATTCCACCAAGAAGTCCGAATCCGACAACAATGTTCTTGGCAAAATCCTTGTGAACCTCAATAAATGTAAAGTCATCAAGTATTTCCTCGATAACCGGAACAACATCATAGGGTTCCTGATTATCCTTCGGATAGAGATTGACTATATCGCTCAAATCCTTCTCGTAGTATCTGCTTATTCTATACGCACGGCTTTCCGAGTAACAAGGTGGCAATATATCTACAAGTTCTCTGACCTTCTGATAGCAGGTCTTCTCATTCTTCATGCAAAAATGAGCCACACCGCTTATTGTTGAATGGATTGATGCTCCACCAAGCTCTTCAATAAGATAATCTGTGCCCTGTACCTTGTTAATGACCTTCGCGCCCGTAACAAACATGTTGCTTATATTCTCAATAGTGAAAATGAAGTCAGTAAGTCCCGGGGAATACACCGCACCACCCGCACATGTACCGGCAATAATTGCAATCTGCGGTATGTATCCGGAAGCCTTGACATTAGCTTTAAACATCTCTGCACAGCCCACAACAGAAGCAGCGCCCTCCTGAATCCTTGCGCCGCCTCCATCGTATATGCCAATAATCGGTCTCTTGTGTTTGATGGCTTCATTTATAATCGCAATAATCTGCTGACATTGATGGTAACCGAATGTTCCTCCCATGCACGTAAAATCCTGACCGTAGAAATACACACGGCGTCCGAATATTTCTCCGTAACCGGTAATAACGCCGTCATATCCGGGATATTCTTCAGGATACTGCTCGACGAAACTGCCTTTATCAAATAAATGATTGATTCTTTCGACTATATGCATTTTGTCTCTATCATGCTGTTTTTCTATGTTGTATGGATTGACCTTTTCAATATACATTATTTCACCACCGTTTTTTCAAATCATTGACAGTATAGCACAATGCAAAGTTCAAAAACAACATTAAAAAAGTTTTCTTTTTTGCCGATAATAATGTATAATCATTATATTGATAACTTATGAAAGCAGGTGTGCTATGAGATACATAGACGGCGTAGGATACGTGGACGAAACTGCATATTACCAGAGTTTGAAGAAGAATGTCAAAGCCGATAACGAGTTTGACTCTGTTTTTGATGCGGAAATGACCATCGCAGCAAAACCTGATCCAAACCCGGCACCGGTTAACGGAACGACAGCTCAGTACGGAAACGCCAATACAGTTGTCTCTCCAGAAGAATTGGAAGCTTATTTTGAGGAAGCCTCCAATATTACAGGTATTGATGTTAAGCTTCTTAAGGCTGTTGCGAAAGCAGAATCAGACTTTAATCCAAACGCCACATCAGGTTCAGGTGCAATGGGAATCATGCAGCTTATGCCTGATACCGCAGCAGGACTTGGTGTAACTAATGCTTATGACCCAAGGGAGAATATAATTGGCGGAGCAAAGTATCTTGCAAAAATGCTTGCCAAATATAACGGCGATACTTCTCTTGCCCTTGCAGCTTACAATGCGGGGCCCGGTAACGTGGATAAATACGGTGGGATTCCACCCTTTGAAGAAACCAGAAAGTATGTCAAACGAGTCATGGGCTTTGCAGGGATGGATGTTGAAATCAATACAGCCGCCAGTACCAATGACGAATCATTTGTTTCTATAATATACTCACAGGCAGTAAGTACTTCTGCAATACACAGACAGGAATTTTAAAAAGTCGGGATAGCTTCCCGACTTTTCTTATTATCAATCTTTAGTCTCATCTTATAGCTCCGGATCTATAGGATCCTCCAATAACACATCTACATCATTGTATCCGTAATCCATAAGTGCTTTTCTAATCTTGTGTTTAGTATCCTCGTTAGCATTGATGCTTACCATCTCGTACAACTCGAACACGTAGCTTACCCATTTCTCATAAATCTTGTTGCGAACAGCTGCATTGGAAGTAGCTTCCCTTGCTTTCATTGCCTGCTCAACATCCTTCTCCTTCTTCGGAAGAATCGGCTCATCAGCAAGTGCTTTTTCTTCATTCTCTTCATCAACTGCTGCAATCACACTCTTAACGCCCTCTGACAAAGTTCCTCTGATATCGGTAATTCCCGGATCGTCTTCCTTCATGTTCTTTGCAGCCTTAACAATTGCACCGCCAAAGAAATCCTCATCAAGACCACCCTGAACTTCTATTACATCATCAAATGAAAGTTCCTCCTCGTCCTTCGACGCATCCTTGAGAGCTTTCTTAATCGGATCCTCTTTCTTGGCAGAATCTCTGATATCACCAATCTTCTTCATTGTCTCCGCGGAGGTATGGTCAATCTTACCCTCCTCCTTGAGACCTTCCTCAAACTCCTCTAGGAATGAAAGGTCAACATCTTTGTAATGATTGCTTCCGTAAGCAATCTGCTCTAACTCATCAGTTCTAACGATACCGCAGTCATACATCTCCATCAAAAGATCATGTACACCCTGCTCCACTCCTATGAAATAGTGATAATATTTCTCGAAGTCCTCGTCCTTGGTACAGTCCTCAACCTCACGAAGATTATACCAGTAGTCCTTTGTACAATCGATGGTACGCTTCTTAATCTCATTGCCTTTAGCACGAAGTTCCTTGATTCTCTTAACTTTCTTCTTCCTGTTATTGTAAGAATGAAGCTTAATGGTCCATACTATCAAATATATAAGAAATATAAGAAGTAACGCCAAAATAATATATCTAACCATAACTTTTCTTCCTTTGAAATACAAAATACTCGTATATTATACAGTTTTTCGTATTTGCTTGCAACCGAAAAATGAAGACAATCTATTGTACGTATATTATTTGTACAACAGTTGTTTCGTATAGTAAGACGAGTTCTTATACAACTCCAGGTTAAGGTAATCAAGACCTTTTTCTTCAGCAATCGTTGGCACATCAGAAAACAGGTCAACACCCAGACCAAGCCTGCTACCTTCAATTGTGTAACCCATAGCCGAAAGCGTTGTCGGATACATATCAAGAGTTGTGTACACTCTGCCTTCACCCGTATATTTCTTTCCTTCTGCCGGGTTAATTATAGCAGTATAAGTTCTTCTATCAATTCCGCCAATTCCCTGTGCATTAACATAGAATGAATCCGGTGTTAAATGATCCCCGCAGATAACAATTGTTGTATTCTCATAAAAGTCCTGAGCTTTTACCCACTCGATAAACTCTGCCACCTGTCCGTCTGCACAGGCTATGACGTTGCTGTACTGCGAATCATACTTATCGTCACAAAGTCGGCATTTATATCCGTCAGTAAAATGCGTATCAACCGTAAGCATCGTGAAATTGAAAGGTTCTCCACTCTTAGCAAGCTTCTTGATATCTTCCTTGGCAAGCTGGTAGAGTTTCTCGTCTTCATAACCCCACCAAACCTTGTAATCTTCAGGGATTCTCTGCTCCTTAATTGCCGCATCATAATCCTCAACCGCATAATTGCCATGTCCCTTGAAGTATGATGACCTTCCTGCAAAGCCGCCATCAGAACCGATAAGGAACTCCTGATTATAACCTTGTTTTTGCAAAACATCTCCTATCGCCCATACACCCGGCAGATAGTTGTTTTCCGATTCCCAGTTACCGTTAAGCGTTTCATTGCTGACAATTGCCTCATTAATAGGAGCGCCTGAAGTCTGTGCTGCCAAAGCCCCCATTGTATATGTTGCGCCCGGCACGTGATGTGCTCCGTTAAGCACCGTGCCATCCGAGAAACACTCGTTTTCAAGGGCAAGTTTTGTAAGATTTGGAATCAAATCCTCCTGCATACCGCCACCCGATTGGTTATCAGAAAAACTTGTCTCCATCGACTCTAAGAAGATGTATATGAGATTACGTTTATCCTTTGGTGCTGTAATCGAAACATCTCGTCCATCAACATAATAGTCCTCATAAAGCATTGTACTTTCATGCGTATATTGATAATATTCAATAACATTGTAATGAATAATTCCGCGATAAAGTGAACTTGCAAGTACAACTACCGTCACAGTAATTACCCATGTCAGGTATCCGTAATGTGCCTGCTTTTTCTTAAGGAACGTGTATATAAACGAATTAACAACAACGAGTGCCACCACCAGCAACACTCCCACTTCGATAACATCTCTGTAGGAGGATATATCCGTTCCATCAAGCGGAGTGTGTAAATGATACACAAGCTGCCCAAAGGGCACCTGACCAAAATGCCCCTCAAAATAGTTAATGGCATACGTAAAGGTTGCAGACGCAATAAGAATAAGCTGTGAAATAATAAACATTATCCAATGCTTCTTTTCGCCCCCCTTAAGCAATACTATCTGAATAAAACCAAGCAGCAAAGCAGCCAAAGCCATTACTATATAAGGCATTTTACCAATCAAATAATTATAGCGGGCAAGCTTATCAGAGAAAGAACGTTTAAAAACAATATTGGGGTTATTCTTCTTCGAACGGCAAACAAGTAGTTCTCCCTCAACCTTGCTCTTCATGCCTTTCGCCTTGCCATATTTCTTGATATCTTTTCCGGCAATTGATAGCACAACGTGCTTGCCATAACAAACTTCTATTTTCTCAATAGAAAAATCTCTTTTTAAGTTAAACGGATCAAACCTGATAATATCCTTATCAAAATCTATCTCGCTAATATCAAAGGTAAATGGTGTATCCGCAAACACCTCAGTATAAACTTGGTTGTTTGAGAATTCTTTATCATTTTCCGCATAATAAAGCTGTGCAATATTACTCTGTCCTGCATGACTCTCTCCAAAATAAACATTCATAACCATGTTATCTCTAAGCTTCATGAAATAGACAGAGGCGGCGCACGATAACACCGCCAATATAATATCCGCAACTATAAATATAATTAATCTTTTGTGTGATTTCATCTATTGTTTTCTCCAAACCTTTCACTTATATACTTCAATGGCGTATAGTATAATCACTTGATTTTATTCGTATTCCTATTGCTTTCGGCAATAATATAATGTGGTCTTTTCTTGACTTCCATATACGTCTTTGCAAGGTATTGGCCTATGATTCCCAAACAGAACATCTGGATTCCACCGATGAAAATAATTACACAGACCGTTGATGCCCAACCGGCAACCGGATCACCAAATATCAGTTTTCGGAAGAATACAACCAAAAGCATTGTAAATGAAAAAACTGTCATACCAAGGCCAAACCATGACGCAAGCGATAACGGTGCCTGTGAAAAGTTGATAATTCCATCTATCGCATATTTAAGTAAGCCCCAGAAGTTCCACTTTGTTTCGCCTGCAACTCTTTCAACATTTTCAAATGGCAACCATTTTGTTCTAAAACCAATCCAACCAAAAATACCCTTTGAGAATCTATTATATTCGCACATTTCCACTATAGCATCAACCATCGGTCTTTTCATCAAGCGGAAATCTCTTGCCCCGTCAACAATATCCGCATCCGATATTTTGTTAATAAGCTTGTAAAACTGTCTAGCAAACCAACTTCTGATATGAGGTTCCCCCGCTCTGCTGACGCGCCTTGTCGCAACGCTATCATATTCACCACTTCTAAGAATATCAATCATCTGCGGCAATAAGCTAGGCGGATCCTGCAAATCAGCGTCCATAACAGCCACATAATCACCTGTTGCATTACAAAAGCCCGCATACATAGCCGATTCTTTTCCAAAGTTTCTCGAAAATGAAAGATATACAACCCTCTCATCCTTTTTGCTCAACTCTCTCATGCAGTCAAGTGTGCCATCTTTCGAACCATCATTGACTAATAATATTTCATAGTCGACATCCATTGTATTCAGAACTTTTTTTACCTTGGTATAAAAAACAGGAAGAACCTCCTGCTCATTGTAGCAGGGTACAATAATAGAAATTGTTTCTTTATTTGGCATATAATCTCTCCTTTTAAACCATTAACGATCTGTTACTCAGCATTATTTATATTATACAATCTCATCATATAGTATATATACAACACTATATTAACCAATGATGCAAGCATTACAGAATATTCTAGTCCAAATAGAAAATGTCCATACGTAATACACGACAAAAGAATAACCCCTATTCCCGGTACAATAAATTTTTTGTTCATAATCGCAAGTATCAGTGCCGTTATTTCATAAACATATCCATATCTCTCATGCATAGTCGGCAAAAACAGAACACAAGTATAAACGGTAACATGTAGCAAAAATATCAGTCTGAATAAATCCATTTTAACATTACTTTTCAATTTCCAAACAGCAATAACTCCAAGTATTGCAACAGTGAAACAAACAGCTACCAATTTGAACTCAAAATAATCGCCATTTTTTCCTGACCATTCGCAGACAATGCAATTCCAAAAACTTGGATAATTCATTGAAACGGCTTTGTACTCTCCCGTCTGATTAGCATATATCAAAAACGGCTCTAATACTCCTCGCCCTTTTATAATTCCCGGCAAAGCCAATACTATCATCATTAATGGCACTATCAAACAATTTAAAATCGAAAATTTCTTCTCACGCACATACAAAATTAACAAAAACGGCAACACAAAAATTGCTTGAAACTTAAATGAAATCGCAATACCGAAAAGAGCAAACATCCCAATATACTTTTCCTTAACAAAGGCATATAGTGCTGCAAATATAAAGAAAGTCCAAATTGCATCACACTGTGCCCAACACGAAGAATTAAGAAAAACGAGAGGACTCATAATAATGACAGAGTATGCCATCACAAACCTTTCTGATTGAAGTCTTCCTTTAATAGAAGAATTCTTGTCATCTACTATAATAGCCACAACGATGGCGAGTGCATAATCAAATATAATAGAAAATATCTTATACGCGTACAGTGATTTTATCGGCAAATAAGTAAAAAGATAAATTATGAATTGATAAAGAATATTGTAATCTCCAATCTGCTCTGCTAAGCACTGACTACTTTTATATGCTGCAATCTGATCGTACCACGGCAGAAGACAATATTGTGCATCTTCCGAAATAAAACTCCTGCAGAAATAGCGAATCATCATGCTAAGAACAGTGATTCCAATCATAAAGACAAATACAACGTTACTTTTTATAAAATCTAATACTTTTGTTTCTATTTTGGTAATCCTACCCATTTTTTATACATACTCCTTTTCTTTATAGTAATTAAAACCGAACTTATTTATTTGAAATAATATGCCAAAGTTGATTCTCCGATCTTTCATACGTTCTTATCACTATCTGACCATTTTCAGCATCATATGTTAGTGCATAGTTTTTATTTATTATATAATACTCATTTTCTAAATCTGATTTCAACAATCTCCATCTCATTGCATTAGCTTCTTCTGCCTTCCATGTTTGTGCAACTATATTTTCGCCCAAAATTCTGCCCGGAATATCTAGATATCCGTCATTAGACAAAAATAACATGTCCGTTGAACATTCATAATCATATGATTTAATCTTAACCAGACAATTATTATCACACGAATTAGTCAGGCCCAATTCTCCCCCTGCCGAATTATCTTCACCTAAATATCCAGTAAGATAACTTGATAAATTAGAATGTGGCGACACATAATACTCTCCATCTGTCAATGATACAAAATTGTTTTTTTCAAGATACTCATTAAATATTTGTGTATCTTCACATCTTATAAAAATATCATTTAAAACACCTATCTTCCTTATTCCTATAATTGTGATAACCGCTAACAATGCAATTATTATAACCCATTCTCTTCTATATGACCTATATAAACTCATCAGTAAATGTTTAGGCTTCTTGTTAGATAATATCATTTTGTTTATCAAAATAACCATTTCTTTATAACCCATAACCGCTAGCGGAATAAGCAAAACAAAATATGTAAGTATATACTGCCCTTTCGCCTCCCAAAATGTATGAAACAGAAATCCTCCAAAAACAATTATTTCAAACAAGATTGCTATATCTGATTTATTCTTACATAAAAATACAAAAATAAATACTCCAAACAAAACACAAAATTGGATCCTATTGAATATATTAATTATCTTAACCGCTCCCTTAGCAGAAAACATATTGTACGATAACATAGAATAATTTATAGGGTTATCGTCAATTGCTTTTTGATTAATCCAAAAAGCACCAAAATCCGGAGAATTCCATTGCGATGCATTCTTTCCTGAAAAAAAACGAACAGCCATTCTTTTATGATTTTTAAACTCTTCGATTCTGTCAGTTATATACGCTTTGCATTCAACAGCCTGTTTTTCTGTTTCATATTCATTTCTTATGTATGTATCGTAATTATATCCATTAAACCAACCATCGTAAAACATGTCGCTTTCCTGAATACCCATTGCTATATATGCAAGCGATGATAAACCGCCCTTTAATTCTTGTCCCGTTACCACGCAAAGCATTTTTTGAGTGAACTTTGTTCCAAAACATAAAATAACTAATATTGCTATTGATAATATAACTATTCTTAATCGATTTGTCTTTACAAGCATAAAAAACGAATAAATCAGCATACCAATAAGACATATCAGATAATTTGACTTAACCATCAAAGAAAGAAACATACAAACCGAAGACATAGCTAAATTTTTAATTTTACAATCCTCACAATAATAAGAACTGTACTTTATTGCGGACACTATAAATGCAAATCCAATAATTGTTCCATATACAAAATTGGCATATAGAATGAGCGGAGAAAAAAACATTCCGAAAAATACAATATAGTCCCCAACTCGTTCAGACCTAGTTTCAAAATCAAATATAGTTGCCAAAGTATTAAACAACCAAACCAGCGAGATTACATTCAATAATTTTATAACCGAATAACTAAACCCACCAAATATTAAAAAAAGTAAATACAGAAAAAAAACAATACCGGATTGATTTGTGCACTTATCAATATACCCACCGGGTTCAAACGCTATATAATTTTTATCAATAATCTGCGATGCAACTTCACAGATATGCATCTGATCTGCCCTGGGAGTTACGTCAATTAGCAATATGAAAAAAAGAGCCTCTACCCCAATAATTATCAATGAAAGTTTTCTAAGTTTGATTTGTTTTTTTATTGCAGGTTTACTTTTTATATTACCCTCAATTTTATGATATCTTTTACTAAAGATTAGACTTATTAAAATCAGAAAAAAAATGAATCCCACCAGATAAATAAAATTAATAATCATACTATCATCTACAAGATATGAATGTTCATCTAAGTCCAACATAGATGTCGAAAATCCAGCAAGAAGAAACAAATACAAAACAAGTATTCCAAAAATAACAGTTATTCCACACCTCATTAATAATTCAATTTTATCATTAATCCTTTTCATAATCATTCTACCTTAAATGCCCAAAACTTGTTAATCAGGAAATTGATCGGTACACTTATAACAAGATTAATTAACGGTTCAACTAGTTTAGAAATATGGAACAATTTTACCCATATCCAAGAAAGAACACTATTTAAAAATATCCCCGTAAATGAATACGATATATAAGTCTTAATAAGCACCTTCCACCAAACGCGTTGACCACTCTCTTCTTTAAAAACCAATTTATTGTTCCAATAGAATGACCATGCGACACTAAGCACAAAAGCCACAAGTTGCGCTATCAAATAATCATAATTTGAAGACATGTCCGTTCTTTGAAAACTAAGTAACGCAATAACGTTAATCGCATATGAAAGTACTGTATTGGTTACACCAATTAAGCCAAACTTAACAAACTGCATAAATGCAGCAAAAACTTCATCAGTCAACTCCTTATGTATTAACTTAAAAAAACACTAAGCAAAGTATGCGCGATTACCTCAATTATACTCCAACATTTTGATGAACCTTAGGCATTCCGTTATCCCTCCTAATTATTATCGTGCTTATTATTATCCCAAATAAAACAGAGTTCATTTATTATCATTTAAACTTTTACAATCCCTAATACCTACTCTATCACTAATTATATATCTTGGTCTGTGCTTTACTTCAAGATAAATCTTTCCAATATACTCTCCAATAATTCCAATGCTAAGCAACTGTATTCCGGCAACAAAACACATTACACATGTAGTAGATGCCCATCCTTGAACCGTTGTATGATTAAAATATCCAACAATTGCCCATATAATACCAACAAAACTTAATAACACAACAATAAATCCCATAGTCGTAATAAACCGAATCGGTTTTATTGACAAACTGGTAATACCATCTAATGCCAAACTCATCATCTTATGAAATGGATAATGTGTTTCTCCTGCCATTCTTTTGTTTCTATCATAATAAACACAGGTACTGTTGAACCCTACCAATGGGATCATTCCTCTCAAAAACAAGTTGACTTCTTCAAACTTTGACAAAGCCTCTAAAACCCTACTACTAAGCAACCTATAATCCGCATGGTTATATATTGCCTCTACTCCCATCCATGATAACAAATGATAAAAAGATTGAGCCGTAAATCTTTTAAAAAAAGTATCTGTGGTTCTGCTTTTTCTCACTCCATATACAACATCCGCTCCCGATTTATACGCCTCTACCATTTCTTTCATAGCATTAATGTCATCCTGACCATCACAATCTATGCTAATAGTAATATCGCAATAATCTTTTGATTCCATAAGTCCTGCCAATACAGCATTCTGATGTCCTCTATTTCTGCTCTGTGCTATACCTATAAAATGATCATCCTTATCCGACAATTCATTAATGATATTCCACGTATTATCCTTGGACCCATCATCCACAAACAATATTCTGCTTTCATCCGATACATCCCGATCATTAATCATTTCATACAAAACATCCAAAAACATTCCAGACGATAGTGGCAGTACCTTTTCCTCATTGTAACAAGGGACTATAATATACAAAACTACTTGATTATTTTTCATAAGACTTATCTCCTATATCTTTAATTTCCCATCTCTGATTAGTGCATTTCTAAAACCACTCACTGCACACTCCCTATTTTAGTTATTAATGTCTTTATTTTAAGTAATATCAACAAGAATAAACCTACAACACTTAAAATTACTCCCGCTTTCATTCCGGGCGTATGATATCTAAGTTTTATTTGATGTTTCCCTTTATCACATTTCAAGCCCATCCACATACTGTTACATCTTGTAATTTCTGTTTGTCTCCCATCCAGTTCTGCTTTCCAGCCACTACTATATGGAATAGTTACACATACATAACTTGGTTGTTCTTCTGCTATCTCTGCCTCAAACATATTATCCTTATATTTAATATTTTTCAAGCCTCGACTTTTTATTTCTGAAATGTTATTGATACACTCATCAACTTTTTGACATGCTACCGTTATTTTTTTGTATTTGAATTTGCCCTGCGGTAAAGTAAGTTTCATTTCTCCAATAGCCTCTTCACTATATCCTACATTACACAAAAAAGAATCTATTCCACAATAAAACTCATTATTAGGCGTAATATAAACAATTTGTTTATTTACCCCATTAGAGGCTTCAACCGCAATTCCACAAACTGTACTTTTGGATATATTATTATTGTCTATTCTCTGTTTATATTTTGTGTATAATCTCTCTTTGTCATATTCCTTTGGCAACGAAGTGAACTCAAGTCCTTCGATTATTAGATATGTCTCTGATCCACCAATAGCATCTAACAATCTCAAAATCATTTCGCCACCATCATAATTTACCGTTATTTCACTATCTGAAATCTGAACTCCCGGTCCGCATTCGCACTCATATTCAACTTCGCTATACGAAGTATCTATATTGTCATCCAAAGGTGAATCATCAATTACAGCAGCTTCCATCATTACTTTTTGTTTCTGTACAAAATTCAGATTATCCCAATATTTTTTAGGATAAGCATTTTTATAACTATACGCCATTGGCAAATAATAATTGTTATAGTATAAATCATATGTTTGTCCATTTATTTCTTTAGATTTCTTATAGACAAAACCATAAGGAATATATTTATCATCCCCCTGTTTTACCAGATAATAACGCACACCGGCTAACGCATTCAAAATCATACGATTATCTAAATTAGAATATGAATAATCCAACGGTTCATTCACACCCAATTCCTTATTAAAACACCCAATTGCCGAATTCGATGTACTATAATAAAATGATGTACTGCTTAAACCTTTGACAAAGAATTGATTCCTATACTTTAAAGCAGCCCTTTCTTCAACCCGATATAACTTATCACTATCCTTTACGTCTACTACATTAGCCGGATTATCTTCCATAACACATTTATATGTTTGACCTAATTTTGTTCTCTGTGATTCAAGATCATTTCCCTCTTTATATGAATACACATACGTCGTTGTCAAGAATACTCCAACCACGATTACTAAACCTGTAGCGTAAAATAATTTGTTGTATTCAGATTCTTTCAATCGACAAATTACAAATATGTATAATATTGCCAAACACAGTTCTGACACCGTCCATTCGGTTCTTGTAAAACGATTCGAAATAATCACCAAAGAAAAGAGCACAGTTACAACGAGTAATAGATTCTTTTCTTTATCTTTTAATGTTAAAAAAACAGGATATAACTTAACAAACACAAATGCAACAGCAAATGCATAACCGAATGTCCATCTATTGCTTACATAGCTAAAACCATTAAACACATGGCCAAAATATGGGAATAACAATAATAAAGACAAAAAAGCAAATGCTATTTTAAGCATTTTATTCCCCGGTTTTATATACATGACTACAATACCCGCCAATGCAACTGGCACAAACCCAAGGTATGTACTCTGATTTCTCTCTGTTGTAAAGAAATGTGAAAATAAATCTAAATAGTATCTAAAATCGTATAAAAACGGTATATTTACTTCAGCTTTTATTCTTCCCGAATCATGTAACATGTAAAAAACAGGTATTGAAACCACACCTGATATAAGTACACCAACAATACCCTTTAAAATAAAATCGCTTAAAACACCTACAAACGTTTTGATATTTAATTCGACTTTATCCAAATAAACAAATACACAATAAATAACCGTTAACAATATCATCATATAACTCCAGTAAAAGTTAATGATTAAAGTTGCGGCCACCATAATAGAAAACAGACCTGTTCCCTTCTCCTTGTTAAAGATTCTGTCTGCTCCCATTAACAATAAAGGGAAATAGACCATGGCATTCATAAACATAAGTTGATGAAATGCAGCATTAAGTACAAAACCACTAAAGCAGTAAATAATAGCCCCAAACAGGACTGCATCTAATTTCTTTGTATGTGTAAAAAAGTAAGCAGAAAAATTAACACCACTAAGGTATAAACGTAAAACCATTAAAAACCAAAAGAAATAATCCATCTTGCTTTTATCTACAAAAACAGAAAGCACATAAAATGGATCAAATATACCATAGTAACTAAAAGTAGTATATATATCAGAACCATATCCTAATGCCAAGTCAAAATGAGGAATATTCAAACTATGTTCTACGAACATGGTTTTTACTACTTCTCTATACCAATCATGAAGATACAGCAAAACCATATAATGTTGACCAATATCATCTCCATACTGCGTTAATGCAAATCCCCAATACCATATCCAATGCAATACTATAGCCGTTAAAACTAAAAAGGTAATTGAATATATAAAAAAATATGATATTAGTGCATTACTCTTTTTTTCTGTAAGTTTTTTATAGATCATCTATTTCCCCCAAATATTTTTTCAATGCCATCAACAAAAATACTGAAGCCAATAAATCCGTAAATCATAAAAATCGGGTATAGTGAATATATGTATCTCGATTTTATTTCCCAAACCAAATAAAAACAGAAAAATCCACATATTACATAGAGCAACAGTACTTGTAATCTCATATCTTTTCTATTCCTCTTCCATACCGTTAACAAACCCACAAGAGCAAAAAACATATATATATAATACTGTGCTTTCATCATCTGTTCCAAAACTTTTCTAATCATTGAATTGTCAACATTACGTACCGTTTCAGTGATTTTATTATCTTTCGTAAACGTGGCATAATAATCACCAAGTCCGTATCTTTCAGCTTGATATGTTCCCTCTGACCACATCCATATTTCTTTCTTTACATAAATTCTCAACAACTTTCTCATTCCTAGAGCCTTGTACTTTTCAACGCAGTCTTCTTTAGTCCAATCCATAGAATGAGAACCATCCTGAAAACCAAATTCCTGTTCATTAACCCCCATCTGTATATATGACCAAATTGGATACTCCTTCGTTGTATCCACATTAAATATCTTTTTGTTAAGTTTTCCAACTCCAAAAATAAGACTAACGCAAAACAAAACATAAACCAATGCTTTTCTATAATGTTGTTGATATAATACCATATACAAAAAAATAGCAATTATATAAATAATTCCTGTCGGACGAATAACATACTGCACAACAGATAACACACATACAATCGCAAAAATTAAATTAGTATCTTGTTTTTTCAACACCAAATAAATCAATATCGTTGTAAGAAATGTAAATAATATATCATTATATATATGGTTTTCATATAAAACAACCGATAGAATCGGTGTAGAAAACCACATTATAGCCTTCTTATCTGATGATAACTCATTAGTATCAGCAATAACCAGATAAATTTTATACAAAAAATATATAATTCCAACATTACAAATTATATTAAAAATCTTTGGTATTAGTATGTTTTTACCAAATATGCTTGTTATAACCCATAAATAAGTCGTTATCGGAATCTGATTAGGACAGTTTGAAAGATACCCCTGTTCATCCTTAAATCCGTTTATTGCTATTTCATATATATTCTTCATGTCTGAAAACGGTTCCAAAGGTATTATAAAAACAAAAAGCAATGAGATAACTGTAAAAATAAAAAAATTAATTCTTATATCCCATTTAAACATTTTCCCTATAAGCATATAACTGATTAATAAGCAGGCAGAAATACTCAAATATACCACTCTATCAAAAGTAAGTTTAGAAAAAAAAGGATAGTCCATAAAACTATAATTCGCCGAATAAAAGAATCCAAAAACCAATATTGTTACCAAAATGGTTATGCACATAACGAAAGCTATATTATTCATTATTTGTTCGAATATATTATTATACTTTTTTTCAGACATAGTTATCCATTTCCTCGACCAAACCTAATAATGCTGACATTTTTAGTAAGCACTAGCCTTTTGAATTTATAACATTGGATGTTTGTTATTAAATCCAGCAATTAGTATAACACAATAAAAAAATACCGACAAGTTACTTAGTCATATGCTTTTCCTCACAGCGAGCATTTCCCATCGCTAGCAAAACAAAAAGCATTCCATAATTTAACCCCATCAGGTTATTCCCAAGTGCAGTACAAAAATACGCAAACATTCCTATAATTCCTGTTGTAACAAGTTATTGTATTATTTCATTGTGTGCATTAGCAATCATTGTTGCTTCCGGCCATGTGTCTGCAATTCTATCTCTAACCATTGTATATACGGCTGTTTTGTAGCAATCCGGTCCCCATCCAAAAATTTTATACCCGACAGACGACTTTGCAAATGATTCCAATCCGTAACTTCATATATATCCCCTATCAGTTGCAAACGATAAATCAAAGTTAAAAATCACAATCAAAAACAAACCGATAATAACCGATACAGAGAAACCAATCCATATTTTTGATGCACTTGTAAGCAGTCAAGTAAAATACACATTTTTTCGCCACAAAGTGCACACTTTTATATCAATCCTCAACCAGTTATTGATTTGTGATGCTCGAGGCGATAACTGTTGCCTGTCATGTTGATTATTTCGCAGTGATGAACCAGCCTATCTAGGATCGCGGTTGTAATGGTTTGATCACCGAGAAAATCAGCCCATTCATCAAATCCTTTATTGGATGTGATGATTAATGATGTCTTTTCCGACATAGCTGATATGAAGGAAAAGAATAGGTTTGCTTCTGTCGCATTGAGTGGCATGAATCCCACCTCATCTATGATGATCAGGGTAGCCTTTTGAAGATATTTAAGTCTTCTCCTGCTAGATGTTGTAATCTCGCAAGTTTTAAGTATCTTGATTAGATTCTCAAGCGTTTCAAAGGCAACAATATAACCTTTGTTAAGACCTTCGACTGCAAGTGAGATTGCAAGATGCGTCTTGCCTACACCCGGTGGACCTAAGAAACATATGTTGTATGCTTGCTCAACCCAGGTCATATCACTCAGTTGAAGCATCTGTTCCTTTGTAACACTTCGTTGAAACCCAAAGTCAAAGGCGGCTATAGTCTTCGTATACGGAAGCTTTGCATTCTTTTGTCGACTGCGGTTTTGTTTATCGATTTTAAGTTGAAGTTCTTCCTTAAGGAACAACTCAACGCTTTCAAGCGGCGTTAAGGACTTGCGTCCATTAAATAATTTATTGAAATCAACAGCCTGAAGTCTAAGGTCAGATATCAGTCCATTGATATGCTCTGTGGATGTAATCATTATTATTCACCTACCTTTGCATAGACTTCTAAAGGACGTTTTTCTGTACTTATGTGATATTTCGGATCCTCTAAGGCGATGTTTTTGATATCAATCATTGGTGGTTCCGGAGTATTCTGTGCTTCAAGATGTTCTATAAAGTCTTTTACTGTGTTTGCGCTATAAAGTTTATTTTTATTACAAAATTCTATAGCCTCAAGACATAACATAAGACCATACTTATCAAGTAATGTCGCAATGATTTTAAATTGGTCACGAGCATATCTTGCTTTTTCTGAACGAATAGCTGAGAGGAAGTCAGCTGCTTTATAATCAAGACGTTCATTCAAATCCTGCTGTATGCGGTCAATAGCACCAGTTTTGTCACGTAGGTGATCGGTATTCCTTATCAATAATCCTCGACCTTCACTAATGCGGTGTTCACATAATGGAACACCATCTGGGGTCTGGATATAAAGGGTACAGTCATCGGGCTTAATGATTACTTCTTTATGTTTATTGTAAGTACCAAAAGGTACAGTGTATCTATTACTTGTATAGATTATGGTGTTGTCTTTACGAACCATACGAAGAATTTTGGTTTCAGGAAGCATGATATCACGATCCAATGGTCGAAGAGTTTCTCTTTCTTCTTTGAAAACTTCTGCAGGTATACGCTTCGTGGTTCCGTGCACTCTTGAATTAGCAGTACGCTCGAGCCACTTAAGACAACTTATATTTAATGTTTTATCATCTATAAATATCCTGTTATCTAGGAAGTTATGCTTTACATACTTTACGGTATTTTCAATCTTCCCTTTACTTTCAGGATCGGCGCCACGGCATAAATATATGTTCATCTTACTTTGTTGACGAAACTTTTCGAATTCATAAGTATAGATGATGTCGCCTGCATTCTCATTTACACACAGAATGCTGTCCTGATCGAATACCATTTCGATGGGCATACCGCCGAAGTAGTTAAAGCAACGGAAGCAGGCACCAGTAAGATCGACTGACGTAAATGGTCTGCTCTGTAGATCAACATACATATATCTGGAATGAGATAAAAGAAATGCAGCAGCATAAACTTTAACTTTCTTGCCTTTGGCATTTTTAAGATATGTCTCACCAAAGTCAACTTGAACTTGTTTGCCCATAGGAAGCTCTGGGATTGCTTCATAAGAACGGGCGTGGGGATGCTTTCGAAGATTGAATTCTTCGCGTAGTTCTTTAACATATCTTGATACGGTTCTGTCACTGAAATGCTGGTTATAGTTTTCCTTAAGCCAGTCACATACTTGTGAAGCAGATATATCAGGATAATCATGAATCCATCCAAGAATGGTATTCTTATAATCATCAAGAGTTTGCTTACGTCTTACATTACAATGCATCTCTTGATACTCATCGACAGACATATTCCAGTATCTGTCGACGGTCCGACGGTTTATTTCAAGTTTACGGGCTACCGTAGCTTTCTTAAACCCTTGTTCTTTTAATTGTTGAATTGAATTATACACAGAATATCCTTTCATTAATGCTTCCTCCATTAAATGATAGTTAGATTCTATCACCAATGAGAGAAAGTGTGCACTTTGTGGCGAGGATTTGTGCACTTACTGGCAAAAATCTGTGCAGTTTAGTGGCGAAAATCTGTGTACTTTATTTTACCACTTACAGCACTCTTTGGCATCTTCTTTTTTCTAAATAACCACATAACAAAAATAACAACAACCAATCCTATATGCCAGTGATATTGTATAAGAATTCCCAATATCGAACGTCCTACAACATTATCCGGCTCTATTAATGACTATCTCCAAAATAAACATTCATAACCATGTTATCTCTAAGCTTCATTAAATAGACAGAGGCGGCGCACGATAACACCGCCAGTATAGTATCCACGACTATAAATATAATTAATCTTTTGTATGATTTCATTTTATCTCCAAACTAAATAACACCAATCAACATTAACAATCTTAATATTATTTCCACCTTTATCTGTGGATTCCACCTTTTTCTATAGAATGCCTTGTGGCACGCAGTTATGAAACTATATCTTTCCATAACAAACCATGAAAGAACCTTTCTATCCTCTTCCGAAATCCTATCTCCATATAATCTCATAAACTCTCTTGCCTGTTTGGTGTAAAAATGCTCACCAAACAGAAGTTTCCATCCATGAGGAATCTTCTTAAAAAAATAAAGCGGCGAAGCATTCGTAGCATACTGTCTGTGTATAGCCTCTATCTTGTTCGATAAATGATACTTTCCAAAAGCAGCCGTAATCATAGCTGCAAACCAGTCATGATACTTGATATTAGAATGTTCCGCTTGCAATAACATATCACGTAGTGTCTCATTGATAACAACTGAGAAACCAAAGAAAATATTACTTGTGATTGAATTGTAGAATTGGTACTTGAACTTCTCCCTTGGATACGCTTTGCGAATCGACAAATCCTCATTACCGACTTCAAATCCACTGTGATAAAGAATTGGTTTTGTGTGGTCATTAGCATTCATCCACTCAACTGCATACTCAAGCTTTTGAGGCTTCCATACATCATCCTGATCACAGAAAGCATAATAATCATAACCTTCTGCAGCCCTCATTAGTTCAAAGAAGCTTGCACAAAATCCAATATTTTTCCCTTTAGACAACACCATCTTCTCGTCAAGCTTATTCCGCTTCATGTAATCTTCTATCACATCAACGGTTTTGTCCGTCGAGCCATCATCTCTGATATATACCTTGAAATCGGTATATGTCTGTGCAAAAATACTATCCAATTGTTCGTCTATATATTTATCACCGTTATAGGTAGAGATAAGTATTGCTATCATTTTAAACCTATCCTTTAACAAGCCTGCTCAATATGAGCAATTAACAAGACATCAAATTCGACCAACAAGCATTAATAACCTGATAACTATTTCAGATGAAAGCATCGGTCTCCATCTTCTTGGATAAAAACATTTCCACAATGCAGCAAAAAGATTATAACGAACACCACAAAATCTTTTTAATACATTTTTATCATTCTCCTTAAGCTTATCCCCGAAGCATCGTTCAAACTCACATACTCTTTTATGAATATCCGATTCTTCTTTGAGGCTTGTACATAACCATTTGACTCGTGTCAGCATATTAAATGTTGTTACATTATCACCATGCGCTCTGTGAAGCGCCATTACTTCCTGGTCAGAATATGATTTTCCAAATGCATGAACAATCATCGCAGCCCACCAATCATGATAGCCTATCTTATCGTCATTACCTCTGATAATAAGATTACGTAAAGGCTTATTAATTACCATGGAAAAGCCCGAATAGTGATTCTCCGTAATACTTCTTTTGAAATCATATCCGTCCTCAGGAAAGAAAAACCGATCAATCACTTTACCATCATCTTTAATGACATCATATGCACTATGAAAAAGAGCCGGTCTATCAGATCTAATGAAGCCTTCTTGTTCAGACTTTTCAAACCAATCAACCGCCTTTTTAAGCTTACCTTCCTTCCATATATCATCCTGATCCGCAAAAGCATAGTAATTAGCATCCTTGACATTTCTGAGCAACCACATAAAACTTCCGACAAAACCAAGATTCTCACCCTCAAAAAGTTCAAATCCATACTTGCTTTTAAGCTTGCGAAGTAATTCCTTACAAGCATCACTCGAACCATCATCACGAACATACAAAGAAAAATCCTTGAAGCTCTGCTTATAAATACTTTCTATCTGCTCTTCTATATACTGCTCCCCATTATAAGAGGACAGCAAAACAGCAACCTTTGCCATATTATTCTCCCTTAAATGCCCAAAACTTATTAATCAGAAAATTAATCGGAACACTTATAACCAAATTAATTAACGGCGCAACAAGCTTAGAGATGTGGAACAGGCTTACCCATATCCAGGAAAGAAGGCTATTTAGAAAGATTCCAGTAAATGAATAAGATATATATGTCTTGATAAGTGCCTTCCACCAAACACGTTGTCCGGTCTCATCTTCCTTAAACACCAACTTGTTATTCCAGTAAAATGACCAAGCTACACTAAGCACAAATGCCACAAATTGTGCAACCAGATAATCATACTTTGGTGACATACCTATCTTCTGAAAGCTTAACAATGCTGCGACATTAATCACATATGAAAGAACCGTATTAGTCACACCTATTAATCCAAACTTAACAAACTGCATAAATGAAGCAAATGCTTCATCAGTCAACTCCTTATGTATCAACTTAAAACAAAAACCAAGCACACCATGTGCTATCACTTCAATTAAACTCCAATATTTTCCAGCAACCTTCGGCATTACTATTACCTCCTAATTTCATCGCATAGTATAACACCTTTTAATAATCCCGACAAGCATTTCCTAATGCCATCATACCGAAGAGGATTCCGTAATTAAGCCCCATCGGGTTGTTTCCAAGCGCAGTACAAAAATACGCAAATACCGAACACTTAGCAGCCATCGACATTACATTACACGAACTATTTTTTGAAAACAGAGCCGAAACAAACACCGCAATATATGATAGCATTCCAAAGACACCCGTTGTAACAAGGTATTGTATTATCTCATTGTGAGCATTAGCTATCACCGTTGCTTCAGGCCATGTAGATGCAATCCTTTCCCCCACAAGCGAATATACAGCTGTTTTGTAACAATCAGGCCCCCAGCCAAAAAGCTTATATCTCACAGATGACTTTGCAAATGATTCCAATCCATAACTCCATATATAGCCCCTATCCGTTGCAAATGACAAATCAAAGTTGATAACCACAATCAAAAATAATCCGATAATAACCGATACCGAAAAAACAATCCATATTTTCAATGCACACTCAGGCATTTTTCTTTTTCTAAATAGCCACATAATAAAAGCAACAATAACCAGTCCAATATGCCAATTAAAATGTATAAGCATTCCCAATATTGAATGCCCTACAACATTCTCCGGCTCTATAAACAAGCACATCAACCAGACGAAAAAACTTGCAGCAATAAAAATCGACAACAAAGCAATTGTTCTATCAATATGGACTCTTTCCCTAATCAGATAGTAAACCAAGAATATTCCGCAACCAAACGCCAGCAAATTACCGTCATTCTTTGCTATATACAGGTTAATAAATCCAGCAAACAAATATAGCCCATAAAACAACCTCCATCTCACATTTTTCTCAAATACAAATAAAACAGCAAAAAACGGAAGCACAAGTGCCAGATAACCATCCATAAAATCCCTATTACCTATCGTGGATAAATAATCATAATGAGACGCAGCAATACCCTGATGCCATCCAAAAAGATCAAGATCAAAGCAATCAGTTATTCCAAGTGCAAAAACAACGATACCAACTACAGCAACAACAGCAATCATGGCTTTTTCAACAACCAAATAGCGCGACAAAGATATACACGACACACCAGCTAAGAATATAGTCAGTGCCCCAACACAACACCCATCACTGCCGAAAAATGCCACCGCTCTCATAGGTGACAATAAAGCTGACACAATGCATATTGCAACAAATACAAGAAGGCAACATTCGAACACGCCAAATGTTGCCTTATTCTTTGAATTATTACACAATAATACAACGTCAGAAACAAGCATAGTGATAACATAGACAATTGTAGTCCACAACAACATTACCCCCTTTGCTTCAATAAGGTCATAGTATCCATCGTGAACATACAACGTCAATACACAAAACACAATCACGAAATACACTTGTGACATTCTAATCTTAAGTGCTTCAAAAAAATAAATCATTTCTTCTTATTAAACTTAAACTTTACTTTCTTAGTTCCCGAAGACTTTATCAACTTGACAATCTTGTCATAAACTTTCCTGTTTTTAGCGCTGATTGTAAATGTAGCCTTCTTGTTGACATTTTTAAATGCATCCTTGCTGATTGTTTTAATCGTATTTCCATTAAGCTTGACTGTCTTTAAGTTCTTACATCCTGAAAATGCATTCTTACCAATCTTTTTAATCTTAGTCTTAGAAAGATCAACAGACTTGAGTGCTTTGTCTCCGCTAAATGCTGAAGCACCTATTGTTTCTACCTGCTTACTGTTAATCTTAATAGTCTTAAGGCTAGTACATCCCTTAAATGAATTGGCGCCGATTTCCTTTATGTTCTTTCCAATAGTTACTTCTTTAACACTCTTATTGCCCGAAAGAGCACCATCCTCAATCTTGGTAACGGCATATGTAACTCCATTAGCATCCGTAATAGTATCAGGAATAGCAACCTTCTTTGACTTTGTATCTATAGTACCCTCATATGAAACTGCAGGAGCATTCTCATCAGAGCTTACTACCTTATACTCAGATTTATCTTTAGAATTAACGCTTGCTACAGTATTTCCAACCTCTGCCGGCTTAGTAGAAGTAGCGGCTTGTGTTGTTGACTCAGTATTAGCTTGTGTTGTTGACTGTGTTGTAGACGGTTCCGGTTCCGGTTTTGGTTCCGGTTTTGGTTCCGGCTTAACAGGATTAACCGGGGCATCACCCGTTGCATTACCCGTAGCATTACCGGTAGCGTTTCCTGTTGTATTACCAGTTGCATTTCCAGTTGCGTTCAAAGCTTGACTTTGAAAATAGTTGATCCCATTTGCTGACACAGCAATAGCAACTGATGAAAGTCCAATCGTAGCAGCAACAGCCATTGTTAACAGTTTCTTTTTCATGTCAAATACCCTCCTTTTTTTGATCGGTTTCTATTGTATGCTTTTTTATTAAACGTCAAACAAGTCCTATTCTTCTAGCCTTGTTCTTAATAGGAGCTAAAAAACATCCAATACTGATTAGTTAATTTTACAAATCTTTACAAAAGTGTGCGCCACTTATACCTTTGTCTATTTTGGAAATGTCTATCTTATATTCAGAGCATTTATCAACTAATTTATCATACACTTCAGAATTTGCCTTTGGACAAATATATATTTTGTGAAAAAAAGAATCTAGCTCATTTTTTATTGGTATTTTAATTATATTATCAATTCCATCTTGTGGATTCCCATTTTCGTCAAGTAATACAACGTACAATCTGTATTCATTCTCTTTAGAATATGGCTCTCTGTCTTTATATTGTAGAACTTTTGCAAAATAAAACTCACCACATTTTCCTCTTAACATATCAATCTCTTTTTTAGGATTTCTCTCTTCAACATATTGCACATCAAAACCCTCAACTTTATGTCCGTTATATTCTAACCGACAAAGTAACGAACTATCAACTGCTATGCAGACCCCATCCTCTTTTCCATATTCTTCCCACATATATCGACTGTTTTCAGATTTGCACCAAGACTGGCATCGCATAGAAAACCAACTCTGTTCGCAATCTGATTCTCCTTTAAACAATCCGCCGTTTATTAATTGTTTCATCTGCTGCTCACCATATTTTTTATTTTTTAAATACGACTCAATTTCTCCTATATCTTCTTTTGCAAGCCTATATAAAAAGCCTTCCTTCTTATCGTCCCAATTAGTAAAAGGATTAACAAAAGACAGAGCAGATTCCTTACACATCTCTTCAAATCTATAAAATGGTATATATCTATATAGCTTCATTTTTTTCTCCCTTTAAATGTTAACCTAATAGTCTAAACCAATAATGTCAATATCAAGTTCATCAATTAGCGGTATAATATTGCAACTCCACACAACAAATGAGGCTATTTGATTTTAGATGATTTATATTCCATTCGACTTCTGTCCTCTAGCATAGGCTCTAACCAATAACTTAGCAATAGGTGTAGGCCAAAACTTTTTGTACATTTCTAATTCTTCAGCACTTCTACCCTTGTCCTGAATAATAGCTGTAGTCTCGGAATCCTCATGAATTCTGTGATAAGTCAATATTTTGTTACAATACACAAAACTTCCTTTGTATTTAGAAAGTTTCTCCCATGCTTCCCAATCTTCACAACTTCTAAAATGTTGTCTAAATGGCTTTTCTAATATATTATCTTTACAATAACCAACTGACGGACAACAAATAGGTGATCCAAAGGAAAGAACCCTTCGCCTCATCCATCTACTATTCCAAAACATCCTGCTCTTTAACGGAACAAGCATTATACGTTTTACTTTCAGTAATTCATTATTCTTAACAACCTGTCCATCTCTTAATTCCGCATAGTCTGTAAAAAATATAATTGGCTTCTTTTCTTTCTCGATGTATTTAAGAAATGCCCTTGTATAATCCGGAAGATATATATCATCTTGATGAGCAATAGTCATGTACGGAGTATCAGCCTGTGAATAGGCAAAATTCCAATCTTCTGAGATTCCCTTTTTTCCTGTATTAATTATATACTCAATTCCATGCTTTTCCGCTATATTATGAATATACTCACAAGGTGTCGATGTCACAAGTTTTATTATACTTTTAACCTTTTGCTTTTCTAATGACTGAATACATTCCTCAAGATAGGGACTTTCTTTATATGCGCAAATTACAAAAGTGTGCTGTTCTTTCATTCTAACACCTCCACTAATCAATCTTTATAACTTTTTTTCTTTTATTATTTATTATAATACATAATACAAATATTACAGTTAATACAATCACCGAAATCATATAGCTTCCTGCTGCCCCCCACAATGCGTATCTACTTGTAAGAGACTTGGAAATAACCAACGCAAGTAACGACGACAAACCAAAGCCTGTTATAATACTTACTCTATCTCTATATATCGTCAATACAAAATATAGTGTATATGCCGCTGCATTAAATCCACCGGCAAAAATAAGAAATGTAAGTAACATACGATAATCAGACAAATCGCATCCGACTATAATTGAAAGCACTGGTATACCTACAAGATAAGCCCCTGCCATGCATACTACAGTAATCACTGAAAGTTCTAATAAAATCGTTCCTATAGTTTTCCAAAACTTTCCAAATTCCTTATTCTTTAGATTATCCGTCAACGGTATAAGACTTGGACGAATAAGAAATCCCGCAAAGAGATTGATTACACTTACGGGCATGAATAACACTTGGTAATATGACTGGTATTCGCTTGTCATCACATCATCAACCGCTATTCGCGATGCACTAAGCAGATAAGTCCATAAAAACATTCCTATAAAAAGTGGAAAACAATCCTTCCATATACCAACCATTGCTTTATTGTTTGCTTCTAACTTAATCTTTGCAAATACTTTATATATACATATATCACATACCACAAGAGAGATTATCCCACTTATTACTGCTCCACAGAGAGCAAATGTAAGATTATTGGTAGCTATTAATAAAACAAAATACACTCCAACTGATACTATTGTTCTGTATGCCATAGACTTGCCTGCCAGATCAAGTCTCCCATCCTTATGGAATTGCGCCTCATACACATCCGCATAGCCATCTAGCATACGGTATAAGCAAACGAGAAGTATGACCACTGCTTTGTGAAAATCATATTGCTTCAGCAACACATAGCCGGCGCATACAAGCATCATCAAAATACAATTAATAATCTTTACCACATGATAGTCTGTAAATGTATATAGATTTTTTGCATCAGTAACCTCAAAATTACGCATCTCATAATACGCTATATATATAAACATCTGTGCAAGAGTAAGACCTATGGCATATATACCGCCCTCTTCCGGTCCGATCACACGTATCGTAAGATATGTAAGAATCATGGATGATAATGCGTATACACCACTACCTATCATATTCCAAAGAAAAAGCTGCCTGTCATCAGGCTGCTTTTTTCCAATAATCCACTCTCTCATATTATAATACCAACCTACTTATTGCCTTTTATTTCATCCAATTCCTTCTGCAATAAAGCTAACTCCTGAGTAAGTTTTTTTACTCTATTAGACATTCTGCTTACCGAAACAGCTATTGTAAAAATCATAATAATAGCTAGTATTAGTCCAACAAAAAAAACCATATTAGAAGGAATATCAATACCTATCACATGCGCCAGTCCAAAAACTATCCTCGGGAAAATATCTAATATCAAGGCTACAACTAACATGGTCAACCAACTGAGCGCATATCTAAGATCAAATTTTTTCTTTCTTATCATATTGACAATAATAAGCATGAATGATACAAGTATTACACCAATTACAATTTGTAAACGTATTGTCATGTCCTCTACCCCCTAATTCTTGCAATAACCATTGCTATAGTAACTTTAATCATATAATATATAGACTTTAATGGAGAAATAGATGACACCCCTTCTGTACGTTCATTCATTATTACCGGTATCTCTACAACCTTCTTTCCCATTGTGATTATCTGAACAACACTCTCTGGTTCCGGATAATCCTTTGGGTAATCTTCTGAAAAGAGTTTGATTATATCACGATTAACCATCCTCATGCCTGATGTTGGATCTGTTACTACCTTTCCGGTAAGCATTTTAATAAGAACGTTAAAATGCTTAATACCCACTCTTCTCATAAATGATGACTGAAAACCTTTATTCTCTATAAACCTTGAACCAATAACCATATCTGCATCATTTTCCTCAATTGCAGCAGCCATGTTTTCAAGATATTTTGCACTATGTTGTCCATCACCATCAAACTGAACGGCTACATCATAACCGTTCCGATAAGCATACAAATAACCTGACTGAACAGCTCCGCCTATTCCAAGATTAATAGGAAGTTTAAGGACATTTATCCCATTTTCTACGCAAACCTTAAGTGTATCATCAGTCGAGCAATCATTAATTACTACATAATCAAATTCAGGAGCATTATCCCTGATGTCCTGTACTGTTTTTTTGATACTTGCCTGCTCATTGTAAGCAGGAATAATAACCAACTTTTTCACAACACTTCTCCTTTTCTGTACTCATATAAATCCATTATTTATTATTTGATTGTATATATTCAAACGATTTATATAATAAATACGCAATTATCAAATCAAACGGAACCGTCAGTACAAAGTTCATAAGCGCAGACATCTTTCCACCAAACATCATTGTTATCACCTGTTGTATCGGCCATCCAACCAAATACATTTCATAGGAGCATTTCCACATATCCCACGTTTTAGGAATCTGTCTAACAAACAATGATATTGCTAAGATAACATACGGCAAACATATTATCAACACAAAATTATATACAGGAAGTTTTACTAACAACACAAGCATACAAACAAAAGCAAAAAACAAAACCCGCGAATACTTGACTGAATCCTTGTAACAATAAAACAATACCCCTATTACAAAAAATAAAAATGCACGGACTGCAGCAACAAGAAAAGAACTTTTGATTATATAAGAAAAAGCAAATAACAAAACCAAGAGTCCCGTCATACATAGTAAAAATAAACTTTTAAAACTAACAGACTTAAGCCTTATCTTTTTTGCAATCAAATATATTACTACTATCAGAATATATCCAAAGAATTCAACCGGCATTGTCCACAGCGGACCATTCACCGTACTAATATACACATTACCGGAAAACACACCCGGTAAGTTATGAATTGGAATCAAAAAACCATTCAATAGGTATAGATATGTACCACGATTAGTAAAATAAGATACTATATTATTAGTCGTACATAACGCTCCTAAAATAAAAACAGAGATAAAAACAACGCTCCACAACTGAGGGAAAACTCTATTACATCTCTTTATCATATAATTCTTTACATCACAACCTGATTTATAGAATGATTTTGATACATACAGTCCGCTCAAGAAAAAAAACACACCTACAGCAATTCCACCCATATTAACTTGCCCTTTTGTAAGAACAGACAGTGGATCTTCTTTTGCTTCGCTAACATAAAATGCATGGCTAAAAATAACCGTGAGTGCCGCAACAAACCTAACCAAATTAACGTTATTACTATTTATACCTATTTTTTCAACAAGTGAATCTTTTTTCATATGCCAAATTATCCTTATCTATCAGATTAAAAAACTATCTCATAACATTAATCTCTATAATACGTAAGATAACCAAATAATTAACAATACAATTACCAATTATTAACACCTTTCTTGTACATTCCTCCTGTTCCTTTGTGGCATCGATAAACGGTAGCAAAAACAAAGGTAATACAGGTATAAAATATCTACCTTGAACACCTGCAATAAATGGATATGACAATGGTGTCCATGCCAACAACATTGTTGCACAAGCCAAAAGAGATATAAAAAAGAAATCAGCTATGTACAACAAAGAGTGCGTAAGCTTTATATTATATTTTCTTTCTTCTCGAATAGACAAAACTAAAAGTACCAATGAACACATTGTTAGTTCAACAGGAATATCAATATTCAGCCATCCCAACAATCCGCCTAGCATCCCATCCAAATAATATCCCATCTGTTCGTGAAATGTGGCCACATAAAGCTTTATTATTCCGCTAATGTGGTGAAATACATACGAAACCGTATATCCTTCTTCACCGGCCCATTCAACAATGTGTTTTCCCGATGATGTATTAGATACCTCACCCATATTAGAAATGAACGCATAAAGCACCGAACAAACAATCATGAAGAACTTGTATACTCTTGCATACCATTTGTCCTTAAACTTCTTATTTGGAATAAGAATAACCAGCAATGTGATAAATGCATAAATCATTTTACATGGTGCTAGAGCCATTGCAATAATAAATGAAACCACACAATGCTTTATCGTTATTCTCTTCTCAACGTAAACAAGATTTATAATATAGGCAATCAACAAGAAAGATAATCCATAAACAATTGCATCATATGAATAAGATGTGGCCTCGTGTAAAACAATCGGAAAACCCGAAATGACAAATAGAATATTCTTACCGAAAGGTATAATCTTAATTGCAAAATACGTTAATAAAGTGTAAGCTATCAACGTAAAGAATTGTCCTGTATACAATAATCCTGCATAACTAAAATGAAATAGCCTTGCAATTGTTATTCCTATTGCTTGTGGAAGATGGGAAATAACACTTATATGTTTAATTACTTCCGGACTATTTACAACCTCATCATTTTCTAAAGGTTTTTTAAACACATTATTATAAAAATACTTGTATGTTTGGAGCGTTGTAATATGTGTTATTTCCGGTGCAGTATCACAACTTCTACATAACGCATAATCTTCATTAGTGTCTTTAATACCCATTAATTGATTTGATAATCTATATGACGTTCCATAATGCACTAACTCATCTGGTACAGAAAATGCCGGTGTGGCAATTAAATAAGAAAAGCCTAAAAAAAACATCGAAATGACAAATGCTTTTTCTATAGACAAATGTTTTTTCTTATTAACACAATAATACAGGAACACGATAAAAAACAACATCCAAGCACATAAGCCTGTAAACAAATTAAGAATAAAAGTATTATCTTTTTTTAATACATCACTCAGATTCTTATAAGTATAGAACGAGTATCCCGCGAGAACAACAAGAATAAGAAATCCTCCCAAGCATTTCAATATACTGTTTTTATTTTTCCACAAAAAAAAATCAACTTTCATTTACTCACCATCCGAAACTTTTTGGGGGGTGGTTGTAGCCCTGCCCGTTCCTTTATTCTTTTATTCTTAGGAGGCTTTTGCCTCCTGCTTATCTTCAGTTACTTGTCTTGGTTTCGAGCATTCAACAAAATTCTCAACCCAAAGGCGTGCCTCTATGATATCACTAAATCCCTTTGACAGACAGTTAGGCATATACTTCCCAACCAACTATCATTCTGCTAAATAAATCCGAAAATAAATACAGATAATAGCATTTGCCCTTGATTGGTACGTATAAATATGTGACGTCTCACATCCAAACCTAATCAGGTCCGGTTGCTTTGTGTGTTGATACAATACGTTTTGTCATAGCATGATTCCTCCCTCTATGTGCCAGCTCATTGGCCTCTTTTATAACCTTATAGCAACTACTCTCACTGGCAATATAAATACCTCTATCAGCCAGTATTAGTACAACTTCACAAGGTGTTTTCGAAGAGAATTCTTATGAATTCATCGTATCTAGTATCAACTGTCTTTCTTCCGTCTTCAGCTTATTAGCCGGTTCCGGTCGCTCACATATCATGCACTTATCTATATAGTTGCTGTCTGTATTTCTTCAATTAACATACCATATTCATTCACAAACCGTTTGATAATTCTATCATATTCTTGAAACATTTATTTCAAAAACTCTAAGCAAGACTAAATAATTCAAAATGCAATTTCCAACAACTAATGCTTTTTTATATTTAATTGATTTTTGTGGAGTTACACTATTTATAAACGGCAATAACAGTACTGGCAATACTGGTATAAAATATCTCCCTTGAACTCCAACAATTGAGTCTCTAGAAATTGGTGTCCATGCCAAAAGCATTGTTGCAAAAATCAAAACCGATATAACCAAAAACACTATACAAAACATCAATTTTTCTCTATATCTTATATAAACATATTCTTTTTCATTCATGGATATCATCAGTAACAGTATAGATGCCATTGTTAACTCAATTGGAACATCCACGTCAAACCATCCAAGAGACCCTCCAAGCATGCCATCAATAAAATACCCCGTCTGCTCATGAATAGTTGTAACATAAATCATAATGGCCTTATCTATATTATGTAATAAATATGAAACAGTATACCCTTCTTCACCTGCCCACTCTACCATATGTACTCCTGCAGTTGTGTTAGAAACCTCTCCCATATTATACCAAACAGCATACGAAATAGAAACAATCACTATTACAAACTTAAAAAAATACTCAATTTTTTTATTATTGAATCTCTTGTGAGGTATCAAAAAAGCAATAACAGAAATAAAACTATATACCATTTTACACGGTGCAAGAATTATGGCAACCAAAAACGTATATATATAATCTCTTAATCTGATTGAATTATTGTCGTATATTAGTTTTAATAAGTATGCAATAAGCAAAAAAGCAAAACCGCATATAATTCCATCATACGAAAAAGATGTAGCTTCGTGTAATATCATCGGCAAACCTGCAACTGCAAAAAAAATGTGCTTTCCTATTGGTGTAACTCGAATTGCCAAATATGTCAATATAACAAAACTTATGAGTGAAAAAAACTGTCCCATAAATAACACTAATGAATAACTCAAATTAAAAGCACGCGCTATTGTAATTCCCAAAGCCTGTGGAAGGTGGGCAATCATAGGAAACCTTTTAATCCTTTTTTCCCTCAAAACATTGTTGTTAAAAGCCTCGTTGTCTACTGAATTAAAAAGATTATTATATATGTATCTATATGTTGTTAAAGTTGTCATATAATTTATGTCCTTAGAGACATCCCCATCTCTTCCAATCACATATAAATCATCCGATTCCAGCTGCTTATCAAACTTCATTATCCTATTTGATATTTCATATGCCGTCGAAAAATGCGTTCCTTCATCTGGCACAGAATATGCTGGTAAAATAAGCAAATATGCCATTCCTATAATACTCGCGGAAATCAGAAACACATTTTCTATCGAAATGCTTTTTTTTGTATTCTCTGTTCCCCACAAAAAACACAAAAGAAAAAGTAGTAACGCAAAAACAAAACAAAATAGCTTTGTAATAAAACTGTTATCTACCGTGGCAGGAACAACAATAAAGACACAATCACCAATTAATTGATTATCATCCAAATACATGCAGCCATCACCATAAGAATCCTGATCTGAGATATACAAGCATATTTCATCGCCAGATAAATTGTTGCCCTCAATTTGTAACATGAATTTTTTCCCCGCTGCATTAGAGATTTCAGTATGTAATTTGAGAACCGTTTCCTCTTTTATTTTTTTACTTTTTATATTCCACTCATCAATTACAATACTTGAATCTGAGTCTACTAAACGTATTTTTATTCTTCCGTATTTAGATTCGTCTTTAACTAAAAACTTCAGTTTTATTTCTGATACCCCTGTTTCTCCACCCACAAATGATTGTTTTACTGTATAATCGTCAGAGATTTTTACCATTGAAGATTCAAACGCCGAGTTATCAATCACGGGATTTGTAGTAGTACTTTTGGATGTTGGCACAACATAGGTAATATATGTATAATATGTATACCCAACAATAAGCGATAAAAATACCAATAAACCTGACCAATTCAAAATATTCCTCTTATGTTTCCATAGACAAAATGACAACTTTCTCATTATTTCTCCTTATCTCATTTATAGTAATTCTTTAAAAAATCTACTATTCGAAACTTTTTGGGTAGTCTTCACCCTACCCGTTCCTTTCTACTTTTATTCTTAGGAGGCTTCTGCCTCCTGCTTATCTTCAGTTACTTGTCTTGGATTCAGCCATTCATCATCTGAATACTCTCAGTTTCTGATACTACGTGTCTCTCCAACGGTGTAACAAATTGAATTCCACTATGTCTTTTTGTCCACTGTTGTACCATTCAACAAAGTTCTTAACCCAAAGGCGCACCTCTATGATTAGAATTACTGCCTGTCTGCAATCTGCCACTCTTGTTTTTCCATCCATGTTTTCATCTACATTTGCGGTGTTTCCCGGATTTAATGCTCCAGACCATTCATGCTTCCAACAAATAAAAGCACTTTTCAAAAAGTATTTTTTATAAAATAATTTACTTTATCGCAAAACAAGCTTGCCATCTTGGAGAATACGCAACTAATAATAATGCAAATACCGTATATAATAAAAACATAACAAAAAAGCTTTTTTAAGCCCCATGTAATTCCTTTTAAATAATACTTATCAAAAGCATACATAACAAAACCATGTAGTAAAAAGACTCCAAATGTAAAATTACCAATTTTAGTTATAAAAGAAACAAACACCTTTTGCGTTACATGCTTCGTAACCAATTTAATATCTAAAAATATTGCTATTGATATAATAAGAATAAGAAAGCTTAAGTTTTCTTGTTTAAATTCACCATTTTTTACACTATTATAACTATTGATAATATTTGCAATAACAACTACTATAGATATAATATTAACAACTACTATGTTCTTTATCAATACTTCTTTTTTATCCCCATAGTATCCCACAATAGGATACAAACACGCTGAATTGGCAAACAACGGCACTCTTAATGCCAAATGTATGTCCTTAGATAGCAAAACCTCTACTGCCGGAAGTATAAGAAAAAAAATTATTATTATATCATAATATAATTTAACAAACTCTTCCGTAATCCCCTTCACTAGTATATTTATAAGAGGTAAAACAAGCAGAAATTCTATATAAGCATACAAAAACCAATAACAACCAGCATATGAAAAGTTATTATTAGAATAAATATACCTCAAAATCCAAAACAACGATATCGGAGAATCTTCAATTAACGAAACATAAAAATAATAAACTACTGAAACAGCAACTAATATCAGCGTGAACTTAATTATTTTTTTCGATAAACCTTTATCGGTTTTTCCTTTCCAATCAACAAAGCACCTGAGCACATAAAAAAAAGTGGAACAGCACTTTTGCAAATAACAGAAACAAATATATTAATTATCATTATATGCGCAGCTTCATATTTATTCAAAAATAACAAAAAACCTCTTTCTCCCGTATGATTATATATTACGCATATTATTGATAATATCTTAATAAGATATATATATTTTTTTATCTTGCATAAAATAATTCCCCCAATATTTATACGAAAGCACCATTACTATAATAACATACTATTTATTCCGCACCAAAAAAGGTTCTAACACCATCAACCAAAAAACTATAAACAATTCCAGACATCAATGATAAAAAGGTTAAAATAAAAATAGTAATTAAAATAGATTTAGTTTGAACAAATTGTATTATTTCTGAACCCTGCAATAAATTAAGCATCAAAACCAAATGAACAATATAAATTCCATATTCATATTTTGATATAAACAATATTAATTTCATAATAAAATTATTAGTTTCAAAATCTAATAGTTGAAAGAAAAAGATAATACCACCTAAACAAAGTGCCATCAATGAATGCCACAAATATCCACTGATATTGTCAGTATGTATTCCGAATTTCAAACCATTACAAGCAACCATGTATGTAAGCACAATAAACAAGCATACTCCAATAATAGAGAGTTTATTTTTTAGTTTTATCTTTTTTGATAAATAGGC
>JAILRO010000038.1 GCA_024698145.1 Lachnospiraceae bacterium | reverse complement strand
TAATAAAAACCCTTTCGGTAACAAATAATAGCTTAATATTGTTACTCCAAAGAATACTAATAAGAATATTATTGTTAAAGTAATTATTCTTTCAAATAACTTATCTGATGTTAATTTTTTTCTTATCATAACACCCCTCTTTTCTTCAAATTACTATTAATCTCACTTATTTATTGTAATTTATCAAATCAACTTTTATTCCAATGGTATACGGATGATATATTTCAGTGGCGTAATTTGCTTTACATTCACGGAAAAATGTAATGATTCCTACAATGCAGAGTCCGTCTAATATTCCCATTATCAGGAAAGACTGCAATCCTTTGTTTTCCATAATTCTCATCCAAAAAAAAGCATAGGTTTCTCTATCTATCAGCGCCCATATCCTATGCATATGGAACAATCCAAAGAATACAAAAAACCACGGTTCCCATGAATAAATACGTTTCAAGTAATTCCCCCTTATCACATTATCCTGGAATAAACTTTACAAGTTCTTTTTTATAAACCCAATTTTTGCTTCAAAAAAACACTTTTATTACAAGACGAAAGTGACTAATTTCAATGTCATCATCCCATACATTTTCGATGTGAATTTTTCACTGTAGAATCATTAAAATTATTCCATCTATCAAAGAACTCAAGATTTTCTATCTTTTTCTCCGATTCAGGTTCTTCACTTTCTACTGCAGTCGGTTCTGCAGCAAATGCATGAAATGAACCTACCTCAACGGTTGAAATAATCATAACCGTTGTCAATACCAGTGCCGATATTTTAAGAAACTTTTTTTACATGCTGTCTCATACCTACATAGATGAAAAGCAGCACGAATGCTGCTTCTATACAAATATAATGTAATTTTTTATTACTCGTCCCAATTGTGATAAACTGCCTGGACATCGTCATCCTCGTCAAGTAAATCAAGAATCTTGTTCATCTTCTTGATATCCTCTTCACTTGTAAGTTCAACATAAGTCTGAGGAACCATGGTCACTTCAGCAGATGCCATAGCAACATTTGCAGCCTCTAACGCCTCACGTACCGCAGAGAAATCATCCGGAGCTGTAAGAATCTCGAAGCTATCCTCTTCTTCTGCAAAATCTTCTGCTCCTGCATCAAGAGCTATCATCATAAGGTCATCAGCTTCCATGTCGCATTCCTCTTTTGCAACAATAATCTGACCTTTTTTATCAAACATAAATGATACACAACCGGTAGTTCCAACATTTCCGCCACCCTTGGTAAATGCATTACGAACATTTGATGCTGTTCTGTTCTTATTATCAGTAAGCGCATCTACGATAATAGCTGTTCCGTTAGGACCATAGCCTTCATATGTAATACCCACATAGTTAACTGCACTTGCATCTCCTGCAGCCTTCTTGATACCACGTTCAATAGTATCATTTGGCATATTGTTAGCTTTAGCTTTCGCAATAACATCACGAAGTTTAGAATTGTTATTCGGATCCGGTCCGCCTTCTTTGACTGCAACTGCAATCTCACGTCCGATTATAGTAAATATCTTACCTCTAGCTGCATCATTCTTTTCTTTTTTATGTTTAATATTGGCAAATTTTGAATGTCCTGACATAATCAAATCTCCTTTTTATCCCTGTAATCTGAAACATAGGACATTTTACCATTATGTAATTACTTTTTCAAGCATGAATATCATTCAAGTATATGTTGATAAAATAGCATCTATCTGTTATTATATTTTTATTATCAGATTTGAAAATCATGGACTAAAAATACAGATATCAAAGGAGAATAACCATGACATTACTTGCATATCAAATATTTCAAACAGTAATAGAGCAAGGAAGTTTTCAAAAAGCGGCACAGGTCCTCAACCTTACACCATCTGCCATTAGTCATGCTATTTCTACAGCCGAAAAAGAATTAGGCTTCCCTCTATTCAACCGAAACAAAAACGGAATTACTTTAACTAGTTATGGTGAAAATCTTCAACCATACATTCTTACCGTATTAAACAGCGACGCAAAACTACAGCAGGCAATATCCGAGTTTAACGGTCTTACTACCGGTTCCGTCAAAATCGGAACATTTTCTTCCGTATGTACAAGTTTCATCCCTGAAATCATAGGAGAATTTTCAAGTTCGCATCCGGGAATAGAAATAAAAATTTATCAAGGCACTTACGAAGATGTATATAACTGGCTCAAAACCGGCGTTGTAGATATCGGTTTTCTATCCGATTCAAGTTGCCGTGAACTCACCATGACACCAATATATGAAGACGAGCTAATGCTCATAGCACCAAAAGATCACAAAACAAAGCACAGAAAATATGTCGACATAGACGAATTAGACGGTCAAAAGTTCATTTCGCAACGTGAAAGTACCGACGCTGACGTCCAACAACTTTTCGAAAAATACAATCTAACTATTCATTCAACTTGTCATGTCGTTGACGACATAAGTCAGATTGCAATGGTTGCTGCAGGACTTGGAATATGTATAATGCCGCAGCTTGTCATGCAAAACATACCATTCGATGTCAACATTTATCCGTTAAGGCCTTCCGAGCATCGAACAATCGGCATATGCACATTAAATGATGAGTTTATGGCACCTGCCGTAAAGTCAATGCATAAACAAATTCTTAACTACTTCAAAACGCTACATTAAAAAAAGACATACCCCAAAGGGTATGTCTTTTCAACATATTACTGAATCTTTTCTTTGCCACCCATATATGGACGAAGAACTTCCGGTATATTAACAGTTCCGTCTTCATTAAGATTATTCTCAAGAAATGCAATCAACATACGTGGTGGTGCAACAACTGTGTTATTAAGCGTATGTGCAAAATACTTTCCATCTTCACCGGCGACACGTATCTTAAGTCTTCTTGCTTGAGCATCTCCAAGATTAGAACAGCTTCCAACCTCAAAATACTTCTTCTGTCTTGGTGACCATGCTTCAACGTCTATTGACTTAACCTTAAGATCTGCGAGATCACCCGAGCAACACTCCAAAGTACGAACAGGAATATCCAAACTTCTGAACAAATCTACTGTATTCTGCCATAACTTATCAAACCACATAGGACTTTCCTCAGGCTTACATACAACAATCATTTCCTGCTTCTCAAACTGATGAATACGGTAAACTCCTCTTTCCTCAATACCATGCGCACCTTTCTCTTTACGGAAACATGGTGAGTAGCTTGTCAACGTTTTTGGAAGTTGATCTTCTTTGATGATTGTATCGATAAACTTACCAATCATTGAATGCTCACTTGTTCCGATAAGATACAAGTCTTCACCCTCAATCTTGTACATCATAGCATCCATTTCAGCAAAACTCATAACACCGGTAACAACATTTGAACGAATCATGAATGGTGGTACACAGTAAGTAAATCCTCTGTCAATCATAAAATCTCTTGCATACGAAATGATTGCGGAATGAAGTCTCGCAATATCACCCATAAGATAGTAAAAACCATTACCTGCAACCTTGCCGGCGCTATCAAGATCAATACCATCAAATTTCTCCATGATTTCTGTATGATAAGGTATCTCAAAATCAGGAACTACCGGTTCGCCAAACTTCTCTATCTCAACATTCTCACTATCATCTTTTCCAATAGGCACCGACGGATCAATAATGTTAGGAATAACCATCATAATCTCTGTAACTCGTTCAGAATACTCTTTCTCGAGTTTCTCAAGTTCAGCTAATTCTTCAGCCTTTTCGGTTACCTGCTTCTTAGTTTCTTCTGCTTCATCTTTCTTACCCTGTGCCATTAATGCACCAATCTGTTTAGCAATCTTGTTCTTCTCGGCACGAAGTGCATCAGCCTTACCCTTTGCATCACGACTCTTCTTGTCAAGTTCGATTACCTCATCAACAAGCGGAAGCTTGTCATCCTGAAACTTATTCTTAATATTCTGTTTCACAACTTCAGGATTCTCACGTAAAAACTTAATGTCTATCATAGTCTTTCTCCTATATTAAACTTATTTTTCACATACAAATGCGAAACCCACACATCTTTTGGCGTTGAGTTCCGCAGTCGTATTTATTATACATAATAATATTATTTTTGCAATACTTATTAATAACCAAGAAGCAAACTATATAATTGCATATATTTCTCGGCAGATTTATCCCACGAGAAGTCTTCTTTCATGGCTCTCACTACCATCTTATTCCAATCATCTCTGTGGTCATAATATATTTCTTTTGAATAGTTGATAATCTTAAGCATTTCATCAGCATTATAATTAGTAAATGAAAAACCTGTTCCTGTTCCTTCATACTCATTATAAGGAATTACAGTATCCTTAAGGCCACCCGTTTCCCTTACAATAGGTATTGTTCCATAACGAAGTGCTATCAGCTGAGTCAATCCACACGGTTCAAATCGCGATGGCATAAGAACCGCATCAGCAGCTGCATACAACTTATGAGCTCTCTCATCAGAATAGAAAATGTTAGCTGACAACCTGTCGGAATATACCCACTGATAATGTTTGAACATATTCTCATATTTAGGTTCGCCTGTTCCTATTACAACAAACTGTACATATGGATCAACAATTCCCTCCATAACCCAGTCAATAAGGTCAAGTCCCTTTTGATCTGTAAGACGGGATATTATTGCAATCATGTACTTTCCATCATCTACAGGAAGCCCGAGTTCTTTTTGAAGCTCCATCTTGTTGGTAGCTTTACCCTTCTTGTAGCTTCTGATATTATACTTTTTGAAAATCTTATCATCCTTGTTCGGATCATATACATCGTAATCAATACCGTTGACAATACCACACAGTTTTCGGTTGTGGAACCTCAGCATATCATCGAGTCCTTCACCATATTCAGGAGACTGTATTTCCCTGGCGTATGTATCACTAACAGTTGTAATATAGTCAGAAAATACCATTCCTGCCTTTAACATATTACCATCCTTGTAAAACTCCATTCTATCCGGGGTAAATACATAATCCGGCAATCCTGAAATATACTTAAAAGTCTTAACATCCCACACACCTTGAAACTTAAGGTTATGTATTGTCATAATCACTTTAGTTCCTGCAAAAAACGGATTGTCATGATACAAAGTTCTAAGGTAAACCGGCACAAGTCCTGCCTGCCAATCATGGCAATGAATTACATCCGGTTTGAAATTAATAACCGGAAGAATTGCAAGTGCGGCTTTGCTAAAGAATGTAAACTTTTCGATATCAAATCTTATAGTACCGTATGGAGCCCAGCCCGAAAAATAATACTCATTGTCAATAAAGTAATATGTGATTCCGTCCATTTCGTAGGTCATTATTCCCACATGCACATTCTCAAAGCGTTGACCTAAATCCATATAAAAATGATGAACATACTGAAATTTCTCCCTGTATTCCCATGGAATGCATGTATAATTAGGTATTACTACTCTGACGTCATATTCATCTTTCGGAAACATCTTTGGAAGAGCTCCAACAACGTCAGCCAATCCCCCTGTCTTAATAAAGGGAACACATTCTGAGGCAACAAAAAGTATATTTTTCATACGTAACCCTCCACGTAATCATATTTTTTTTATTATACCTTTTTTCTATTTTTCTGTCTATGGTTAGCGGTAATTTTCTCAATATAAAATCATCTAAGCTCGTCCAATGTTTTCTTGTATCCTTCTATAAAATCCTGGAGGAAAACTCTTACCTCCGGCAAATCCATCCCGGTCAATTTCTCATAGACTGCTGACTTAGCACTTCCAAACTCTTTGTTACCTGTTTTTTCTTCTTCCAAACATTTAATATATGCTGATATTCTATCCGCTGCTTTAACAAGTTTTTTCATATACTCCTCATCTTCAGGCGGAAAAAATATCCCTTCATACTCATCTTTCATATAATCAGGAAGCATAGATAACAACTCTTTCGCCGCTTGCTTTTCAACGTCTTTATAAGCATCTTTCGTTGCCCTGTTATAATATTTAATCGGAGTAGGCATATCACCCGTTATAATTTCCGTACTGTCGTGAAACATCCCCATAACCGCAGCACGTTCAGCATTGATATGGTTGCCAAACTTTTTGTTGGATATTAATGCTAACGCATGAGCAATCATACCCACTTCCAAAGAGTGTTCACTCAGATTTTCCGGATAAGAATTCCTCATAAGCGCCCATCTATTAATATATTTCATTCTTGATACCATAGCAAAAAACGAACTACTCTCCGATTCATACTGTCTATCCATATAGCATCCTCCTAATTCATCCAAAAAACAACCAACATACTTAACACGTCGGTTCATTTATTTTACTTCCATTTCATTTTTAATGCAAGGGATTTGATATTTACGAATATAACAGACCGAGATGGTAACCCAATACCATTTCGTATAATGCGAGACGGTGGAGCCTTTTGGGCACCGACCGAGGCGAGTTCCTCACTCGCCGAGACCGTACCCACGAATGGATTAATCATCCATTCGTGGGTTAAGAGCCCTCTGGGCGCTTATATACAAAAAAGGGATATCCTCTTCGGATATCCCTTTTTGTATACAAGCGCGAGACGGGGATCGAACCCGCGACCCCCTCCTTGGCAAGGAGGTGCTCCACCGCTGAGCCACTCGCGCGTTTCTTAACAACAGATAAGAATATAACATATCGAAATATGTTTGTCAACAAAAAAATTATTTTTTTCTAAATTAATATTCCAAGTTCTTTCCTAGCGTCGGATAAACCATATAATCAGATGTCTTATCGCCGTAGTAAACTTCTACACGGTTCTTAGACGCATCCAATGTATAATAATACTCATTAGAAGGAAGGGGATTACCTTTGGAGTCCTTTTTGGATTTGCCATATATAGAATTGCGCGCAAATGGTTTGAAAACTTCCTCTTTGAAGCGAGCTCCATCCATTGCATTCAACGCCTGTGGCGATGTCGGATGCTCTACCGCAGCTTCAAACGCCTCATCAACAGTGACTGCACGCATAATAGCTCCAGCTATCTCCGCACCGGTATCCACATCTGCCGACATACGTGATCTAGCAATATACTTAATAAGCGCCGGAGCAAGTGCTCCTGCAAGAATTGCCATAATAGCAATTACGATAATAAGCTCAACAAGCGAAAAACCCTTATTTTTCATAATTAATCCTCCATTGTATTACATACACACCCTAATACCGGGGAAAGCACTCCCATACTTTCCCCGCCACGCACATTTATTTTACAAAGAAATCATATCTGTATTAAGTTTTTTGATAGTCTGGAGAGTTTTTATACGAATCTCCTCTGCATCAAAGAACGAAAGCAATGCATCCTTATCAAACTTATTCTGCATAAGAATCTCTACCCAGTCTTCAATGTAATTCTTAACATACTCAACATTCTCAGAGCTACGATCCTTCAAATTAGCCTCGATGTTATTGATATGCTCGATAACAGTTGGCTCATTATTAACACTGTTAACCGGCTTGTCATCAGACTCATCAGAAAGCTCGATAACTTTACCTGTCTTTGTAATTATAACTCTTTTGTTAGGTTTTGCATCAGGAGCAACATTGCCTCCATCCCTAACAATGAGCATTTCCACAACCTTTACGAGACAAGCAATACTGTAAGTGCATTCCTCATCAGTCTGAGTTTCTCTTCCCTTAACCTTATACTGATTCCACAACCACTCTGATTTACAAACCATATCTTCAATTCCTGAATGATTATATAATCTAAACACTCCTGATTGTGATGCAGGTGCAGCCTGCTTACCAAAACCAAACTTCGGTACAGAAGCAGCCGCCTCAGCTCTTATAGAATCATAGCGAGATGGCAAGCTAGTTTTATGATAAGTATCATTAAACATCTTCTTTGCCTGCTCCATATCGTAGCTTGAACTCAATATAGGCTTATCGCCTCGGCTTAAGTTTCTGACCATATCTTCTGCTGCAAGGAATACAAGATGTTTCTGTCTATCCTCAAGCAACTGCTTAATCTCGTAATTTGTCTTACTCTTCTCGATAATAGTATTCTTACGAACCTTAAATGCCTTGATTTTCTCCTTAACACTGAAGAACATCTTAAGAAGCGAAGGATTGGCATTAACATAATTACCTATCCATGTAAGTTCTACATACTGATGCTCTATCTTATTAGATATTTCATAGACATTGTAGCCATCAAATATAACATTAAGAGTTGTGTATAAAAGATCAAGTATCTCGTACTTTTCTTCCCATGATCTTGTTGAAAGATCCTGATTAACCAACTGCTTAATTCCGCAATCGTAGAATACAAGATTGTACTCATAAAGTCCCTCAAATACATTACTCTTATCACTGAGTGAAGCACCTGAGCCCAAAATCTGAAGGTTCTTCTTCATATTAGGTTCATCTTCAATATACTTGTATACCTTCTTTACAAAAGCAGAAACCTCAACTAAAAGGCTGTCTATTCTCTTATTGTAAATATCCTGCTTTGAAATAGCAGATATAACTGTACGGCTCAACACATTAGTATATTGTGTGCTATTGCAATTCCTGATAAGTTCCTTGAACTTATCATAAACTTTCATGTTGTCAACAGGAATATACTCTGCATTCAATCCATAGAACTCAAATGCCTTGTTGTAATCTCTCTTTCTGATATATGAGCTAAACAATCCCATAGAGAACTGAATCTTGTAGTCATTACCAACATGAGTATCTTCGACAAAATAGTCAAATAACACCTCAAGGTTATTAAGATATGACTCCGAATCTGCCTCTGAAGGAACTATATCCATCTCCATAACAACATTAATAAGATCCATATATCCCATTACTGCCTTATCATAGGTTGCCGGACGATCATCTGCATCCGCAATCTGATAACATGTGTTAATCAGAAGTGGAGCAACTCGCTCTCCTATAAGTCTCATTGCATCTGCAAATCCATCCAACTGATAGAGATAAATTAACCATACACTATAACGATATATACCTGTAGTATTGATAATCGCATCTGTGTCTGATGGATCAATATCTCCATATACGAACTTAAACAAAGGTTCAATCCACTCTTCAATTTCGTACTTTCCAGGTTTTTTGATATTCTCATCAACAAACTCGGCAAGTTCATAAAGCTTAGTACATTGAGCCTTAACATCATCATCCACAAGCATAGTGGAAAGGTCAAAATTGTGATCTTTAAGGTAGTCAATAACTAATGCATAGAACCCTTCTTCTACCTGCTCGTTCAAAAATCTGATCAGCATTCCTTTATTAGAAGATGCTGCAATGGATATGATATTGGTATCATTCCCATGTGTGACATTTGCCGGTAAATTCTGCATTGTAACGCCTCCTTCTCATAGTTACCATTGTGAAATAAACAAATTTCACCTAGATAGTTTTAATAATAGCACAATCGTAAGTTATTTACAACAAAAAAATATGTGTTTTTCAGTTATTTTTACAAAAACACATTGTGAACATTTTACAAAATTATTGCTTTTTCAAATGTCGCGTATTAAAATGAGAGTATACTATATCGTAAAGGAGAGGTTTATATGGCTAAGAAAAAAAGTTTTATTGGTAAACTGATTGCTTTTACTACAACTGTTGCTGCAATCGGTGGTGTTTGCTACGTTTTCCGCGACAAGATCAAAGAAAGCCAGGCATTCAAAACGGCTTCCGACAAAGCAGGCGATTTGTATGGCACTATCAAAGGTAAAATGAATAGGGACGAAGAAGATTTCTTTTTTGATGATGACGATGATTTCTTCGAAGATGATATGGATATTAACGACAATAGCAGTCGTGAATATACTTCTATCCCAACAATCGACATTTCCGTTCCTACAGCATATGAAAATGAAGGATTATCCGACACTTCAGAGGACCCCGACGTACTCGAGGAACAGGATAAATTGGATAGCTAATTATGAATGATACATTAATAACAGGAATGGCAGCAGATAATCAGGTACGTTTCTTTTGTTCATACGCAAAAGAATTAACCGAGACTGCAAGAACACTTCACAACACAAGTCCTGTCGCAACTGCCGCCTTAGGCAGATTGCTTACCGCAGGTGCAATGATGGGAAATATGTGCAAGAACGCTTCTGATGTACTCACACTTCAGATAAGATGCGACGGTCCTATTGGTGGATTACTTGTAACATCTAATGCACAATCCGAAGTCAAAGGATATGTTCACAACCCTGATGTAATGTTACCACCCAATTCGATAGGAAAACTTGACGTAGGTGGTGCTTTAGGCAACGGCACTTTATCTGTGATTAAAGATATAGGGTTAAAGGAACCGTATGTTGGTCAAACAGCTCTCACAAGCGGAGAAATCGCAGAAGATTTAACCTATTATTTTGCTACAAGTGAGCAGATTCCAACATCCGTAGCACTCGGAGTTCTAATGAACAAAGATAACACTGTGCGACACGCCGGTGGCTTTATTATCCAACTACTGCCTTTTGCACAAGACAAACTTATAACTGATTTGGAAGACAGACTCAACAACTTCTCATCAATAACAAAGCTAATGGATAACGGCATGACGCCTACTGACATTATCAATGAGTTGTTTAAAGATTATTCCATTAATTTCACTAACTCAACTACCCCTTGTTACAAATGCGACTGTTCAAAAGAACGCACCTACAAGGCAGTAATGAGTATCGGAAAGGCGGAAATCGAAAAGATAATTGACGACAAAGAACCTATAGATGTCGAGTGTCATTTCTGCAAGAAATCTTACCACTTTGATATCGACGAATTAAAAACCATGATTTCATAAAAAAAACAGGAGACATCGTCTCCTGTTTTTCTTTTATTCAGCTGCCGGTAATGCACTAGGCGCTTCCGGCATATTATCATACACCGGTATGTAGAATATCATACTATCTGAGATGATTCCCATTGTAGCATATGCATTTCTTGTTGTCATTCCTTCAGCAGAAGGAGCCTGTACATTAGTCATATACTGATGTCCATACAATTGCTTTAAGTCTGTAGGATGGACATTAAACTTTTGAAAATACAATGTATCCTGACCCCTGTTAATGTAGTTCTGTGCTATATATGAAGCACCTCCTACAATAGACTTATACGGCGTTGTCCAAGGTCTTGCGTATGTTGTGGCATTTGAAGTTCCACCCTGTGCCCACAACAATCCTTTAGCAACAGCATTTGAGCCATCTGTAGCACCTATGTTGTAGAAATTATATATTCCCTCGTATCCTTTGTATAATCCGCTCGTAGAATTAGAGCCATTAATGCCAACTTCCTGCTTACTCCTTGCCGCCAGGAAATACGGATTTGCTCCCGAGTTCTTACCGGCATCCATAAACGCCTGGACATAACTTCCGGTAACAACCTGTCCCGTTGCACTATCAATGACACTGTAGTTACCGCTCATAAATGTATTCTTCAAAATACTTTCCACAACAGTACTGCTTTGATTATCGTCATATGACAATTTTTCAAACTGGAAAATACCTGTATCATTCAAGAAGTTTCTCGGATCCATATAGTACGCAATAACTTCGGGCGCTGCACTGTACCAATTATATCCATCAAACACTTTGTATGTATTTTTAGTGGCATCATACGCACCTTCCGCCTTTGAAAGATACGAAAGTGGCGCAAGACTTGCAACACCTTTTGGATAATTACTCTGTATAAGATTACGTCCAACCACGCATTCATTTGCTACTGCCGTATTCCAATCAAGTCCTGTATTAATTGCCACAAAGTTCCAGTTTGGATAGCTTTGTCTTAAAGCTCTGATACTTGCCTGATAAGTAGCCGGAAATGCCGCAACCTGTTTTTCAAAATCAGCATCCGGAACAAGTGCCGGATCTTCTGCTTTCTTTTCTTCCTGTTCTTCTGTATCGTCTTTCTTACCTATGGTTATGTATTCCTTTGCAACATACCCCGAAACCTCTTTCGATTCATATGTTGTCTTTATCTTATACCAATTTCCTGATTCCGAAACAACTTTAACAGCATGTCCCTTTGGAAGTCTACATACTATTCCACTTGTTGTAGAAGCCTTTTTTCTGACATTAAGGTAACTGGTAACCTTTTTATTAACGTAACCCTCCTGCTCACTGACAGTTTCTTTTGCCTTCTCGGGTGCCTGCACATCAATATAACTACCCAGCACATATCCCGTTTTATTTTTGCCACCATATGATACATTAATCTTATACCAATATTTACCCGAAGACTTCTTAATTCTCAAAACAGTCGCCTTTGTATTACCGGGTATTTTGATTAGAGACTTTGCTGTAGTTTTTGCACTCTTCCTAACATTTAACGAGGTTGAAACCTTACTGTTAACGACACCGGTAGGTTTGGAAACTTTTCTTATGTAGGCAGAACTGATATAACCGGTTTTTCTCTTTCCATTCTCAAGAGTAGTTTTACATTTATACCATGTTACTCCAAATGTTTTTACATAGCCAAGAATTGTTACATCTGCACCGGCAGGAACCATTCCGTAACTTTTATATTTGGTTCCGGCTTTCTTTCTTATGTTAACCCTTGATTTAGTTGTCGCCGGATACGATATAACAGATTTACATGTCACAGCAGCTTTCGCCTGCACCGAACATTTCGGAACAAAAACCACGGAAGCAAGTAAAACCAGCGAGAAAATTACTATACTTTTAAACAACTTTCCTTTCAAACTTTTTATCATTAGAATTACCTCATAATCAATTTACCAAGACACAATTTGACATAATATAGTTACATAATACTATATTTTTACATATTATGCAATAAATTTTAATTAAGAAATGCTTCCGCACCTTTATTTGTCGTTATTTGTTTGTCTGGTATATAAAAGATTATATTCATTTTGACCATCAACATCATTAGGATACGCATCGATAAATGCTTTTGCCTTCTCAAATGCAGTATTATAATCCTTCATTTTCTCATAATAAACAATCTCGTCATACAGAAGCTCTCGCTCTCCCATTTTATCATCGGATTGTTTACCTTTTTCAATATATTCAAGCGCCTTATCCAACTCATCTTCATCCAACGCAATTGCAGCATATTGTGCATACATAAAACTATTCATGTCATGCATACTCATAAAAATATCATAGTATTCCTGCATCTTTCCTGCGTCACCCAACTGACCATAACAACTTCCAACATACAGCACCAAATCCGTATTGCCATCATCATATGCCTTAGAAAGTTTATCAAGCGCCTGTTCATATTCCCCTTTATCATATAAATATAAGCCTATCGCAATATTCTCCAAATCTGTTACATGTTCCATATATTGCTTATCATCACTTTTATCTCCGGCCCATAATTTGATCTTTCCGTATTCTTTGCATGCCAAGCCATATTCCCCGGAATTAATATAACAATCCGCAATATATAACCTGATATCATTATCAAATCCGGTAAGTAACGGAAGACTCGGACTTATCGCCTCGTTAAACAAATCAAGAGCCCCCTGATAGTCGCCTTCATCGTACAAAGAAACCGCCTTTTTCTTCATGCTGTATTTGACACCAAACAAGACCAAAAAAATCACGACCAAAGTCGAAAAGACTATCATCAAAAGTCTTAACACGCCGGACAACGTTGCCTTCTTCTTTTTTTTCTTTTTCTTCTTAGGTTTATTATAATTAGGTATTTCATAAATACCGTACATATCATATTTGTTCTTATTTCTTCTCTTTCTGCTCATCATTTCTCCTGCCATACATATTGATGTTCTCTATTATATAACAACTATATATAGAAAGTCAAAAGGACCGGTTTTTCAACCGATCCTTTCAGCTTCACGATGCTGATGCCATATCTTTAAGTGACATCCTATGGAGTATGAAATCCTCCACCTCATCTTTGCTAATTTTCAAACTTACTGCGAACTCGCCAAACAAACAATCTTTTGCTTGTTTCAGATAACGTTCGTCGCATGCAGACATCTTCTTGCCAAGTGCAAGTCTCTCTTCTTTTCTCTTAGATACAGTATTGATGATACGAATCAATTCTTTGCAATCACACGTTTTGATTGCTTCCTTGTAAGCAAGTTCTCTCTTCTTGTCATCAGTAACTACAATCTCTTCGAAATCTTTGAAATCATCAATCAAATTACATGCATCCTGCTTACTGATTACAGATCTCATAACAACCTTTTTGTTGTCTACCGGAGTAAATACCCTGCTGCCTTTCGTGTACAGCGGTAATAATGTGTAATATTCTTTGTCACTGTCTATACCGCTCATTTCCATAGGTCCGATCTGCTCGACCTTGCATACGCCATTCATGCCGTATACTACATATTCACCGACTTTAAACATGCTTCTCCTCTCTTTCTAAATGCTGAAATCCAACTCTTTCCATTTACAATAATAGCAAAAAAACACGTTTTTTGTAAGACCTTTTTTCCGTTTCTGACCTTTTTCTGCATTTTTCCATAATTCTATATTTTTTTTTATGCAACTTCACAATATCAACTTTTTCTATACAGTTATTTTTTCCATTTTTTTATCAAATTATTCAAATAAAACAGCACCTTGAACATACTGTCCAAGATGCTGTCTAAAAAAGCATACTTTTTATTTATCATACTTCTTAATCAAGCCAATTCCAATCGGATATGGTCCGGTATGAACTCCAATCATTGCTCCTATCTGGAATAAATCTATATCACCTTTATTCGAATACTCCTTCAAGGATGCTATTAGTTCTTCTCTAAAACCAACTGCTTCATCGTAATCATATCCGTAACCTATAACTATTTCATAATCATCCGGCGACTCATTAACCTCTTTGAAGTGCTCTCTTGTTTTTTCGATAATCTTCTGAATAGACTTCTTCCTGCTTCTGGCTATACCAAACGGGAAAATCTCCCCTTCTTTTAAGATTATCATAGGACGAATCTTTAATGCATTAACTGCAACCTTCATAACTTTACCGACTCTTCCGCCATGAATGAGATAATCCATATTTCCTACAGTAAAAATGATTCTGCCCGTAGCCTTAATTCTTTCTACATTATCAACAACCTCGTCATAACTTAATCCGTTCTCCTGCATTCTACATACTTCAAGTACAAGAATTCCCTGCAAAACAGTGTTGACCGTTGCATCTATAACCGTAATTTTCGCATCCGGATATTCCTCGAGCAAAACGTCTTTTGCGGTAGAAGCGGAATTATACGAACCCGAAAACTTTGTCGTAATACAGATACATATTATATCTTTGCCTTCCTTAACATACTGAGTAAACGCCTGAATATAATCATCTACCGAAGGAAGAGATGTCTTAGGAAATACATCCGGATTATCAATCATTCTCTGATAAAACTCTCTGACTTCAATCTCCACATTCTCTTTATAATAATTTTCATTGTCAAATGATACATAAAAAGGAACTACATGCAATCCTTTTTCCTCAACAAGCTCTTTCGAAATATCACATGAACTGTCTGTAATAATCTGATATGCCATAATTAATTATCTCCAACAACACTTTCTTTCGTCACGTAGTATTCGAAACTACCTAACATAAAGTACTATACCATATTTTTTTGTATTGTAAAACCCCTATTTTTATAAATAAAAAAAGAACCTGCATTTAAGCAGGTTCTAATTCATCCATATGGTTAGAAAGTTATTTCCTTTCTATCTATAAGAAGTTTTCCACCATATATAAGCTGCATTGTTCCAATAGCAACCCCAAGCACAATCAATACTACTCCGAAAACTATATTCCATGCGCCTGTCTTACCCATTGTTTTGTAAATCTTTTCGTTCATCTCACACCTCCATACAATTAATTATTTTACGCCATACTGCTCATAGTACGCATCTATTGATTTCTTAAGTGTATCATCAATAATAACATTTCCTCTGTATGGTTTGTTGTATAAATGTTCCACTACCTCTTCCATTGTTACAATCGATGTAGTAGGGAAACCGTATTTCTCCTCAATCTCTTTAAGTGCGGACTTGCTACCCTGTCCACGCTCCATACGATCAACAGAAACAACCATTCCTACGATATCAACATTTCCCTGTGCCTTAATGATAGGAAGTGTTTCCTCAATAGATGTTCCGGCTGTTGTAACATCCTCAATAATAACAACCTTATCACCGTCTTCTATAGGGCTTCCAAGCAAGATACCCTTATCACCATGATCCTTAACCTCTTTACGATTTGAACAATAGCGAATATCCTCATCGTATCTTTCCGCGATAGCCATAGTAGTTGCAACGCTTAACGGAATTCCCTTGTATGCAGGTCCAAATAACACATCAAAACCTGTACCAAATTCACTGTTGATTGCTTCAGCATAATACTCTCCAAGTCTTCTTAACTGAGAACCGGTTCTGTAAAATCCGGTATTTACAAAGAAAGGTGTATTACGTCCACTCTTTGTCACAAAGTCTCCAAACTTAAGCACGTTACAGTCTATCATGAACTCGATAAACTCTTTCTTATACTGTTCCATATGTATTATCTCCTTATCTTTTACATTTCATTATGGGTCATTTTATCATAATTAATCCTGCGATTCAACTATTGCGTGAACGTTCAGCTAGCTAAAGCTATGCTTTAGCTAGCTGAACGTTACACTCACCCAGTCTTGAGAAGAACTTGTCTCTTACAAAGTCTTTGACTTTGACGAGACTACTTCTTCTCAAGACCGCGTTCACGCTATGCGTTCAAACTGTGAATTATACAACTCTGCATAGAAGCCGTTTTTCGCGATGAGTTCATCGTGATTTCCCTGCTCTATAATATCTCCATCCTTCATAACAAGAATTACATCTGCGTCTCGTATTGTTGATAATCTATGCGCAATTACAAAACTTGTTCTTCCACGCATCAAATTATCCATAGCCTTCTGGATTCTTACTTCTGTTCTTGTATCTACAGAAGATGTAGCTTCGTCAAGAATGAGCAGTTTTTTGTCAGCCAGAATTGCACGGGCAATTGTAAGCAACTGTTTCTGTCCTTGAGAAACATTGGTAGCCTCCTCATTAAGCTCCATGTTATATCCACCCGGAAGTGTCTGGATGAAATGATGTGCATGCGCCGCACGTGCCGCCTCTATTACTTCTTCGTCAGTAGCATCAAGACGTCCGTATCTGATATTCTCCATTATAGTACCCTTGAATAACCATGTATCCTGCAACACCATTCCGAATGCATTTCTGACTTCGTCCTTATCATATTCGTTAACATTTATGCCATCTATAAAAATATCACCGGAATTGAGGTCATAAAATCTCATAAGCATCTTAACGAGCGTTGTCTTTCCGGCACCCGTAGGACCAACAATGGCAACCTTTTGACCGGCCTTAACATTCGCCGAGAAATCCTTAATGATTATCTTGTCAGGATAGTATCCAAAGCAAACATGTGAAAATGATATATCTCCCTTTATGTCATCAATAGACTTATCCGTATGATTATCCGACTTCATGTTCTCCTCAGGCTCATCTAATAGAACAAAAACTCTCTCTGCTGCAGCCATTGTCGATTGAAGCATGTTAGATATCTGTGCCACCTGCTGAATCGGCTGGGTAAACTGTCTTACATACTGAATAAATGATTGTATATCACCAACCTCAATAACCTTCTTGATACTAAGATATCCACCCAAAATGACAACCCCGACATATCCTAAGTTTCCGACAAATACCATAATCGGTTGTGTCATTCCGGATATAAACTGAGCCTTCCATGCACTATTGTACAAACGCTCATTTGTCTCATTAAACTCCTTTAAGACCTCCTCTTCACGAGTAAAAAGTTTTACTACGTTGTGTCCACCGAAGTTTTCTTCTATTTGTCCGTTAACCTCACCAAGATAATTCTGCTGTGCAACAAAGTATTTCTGCGACTTAGAAAAAATCAAAGCAATACCGATTCCCGATATCGGCAAAAGCATAAGTGCTACCAGCGTCATCAACGGTGAAATTGTGAGCATCATAATCAAAACACCTATCAAGGTTGCTACAGATGATATCAACTGGGTTACCGATTGGTTAAGTCCTTGAGTTAAAGTATCAACATCATTGGTAATTCTCGAAAGAACATCTCCGACTGTGTTCTTGTCATAATAATTCATCGGAAGTCTGTTAAGCTTTTCGGCAATTTCCTTTCTCATTCCGTAAGCTATTTTCTGCACGATATTGGCCATAATCAAACCTTGAATATAACTCATAATCATAGAGAAGAAGTATAATCCAACCAATATTAATACAATTTTGCCAAGTTTTGTAAAATCTATACCTGCACCGCCGGAAAGCTTACTTACCAAACCATTAAATATTTCCGTTGTTGCTCGTCCCAAAACCTTAGGTCCCAAAATATTAAATACCGTTGAAGCCGTTGTCAAAATCGCCACAAATATAAGCAATCCGTGGTATTTTGAAATATATTCCATTAATTTCTTAAATGTTCCATTAAAATCTTTTGGTTTCTCAACCGGACCATGAGGTCCTTTTCCGTGTCCACCAGGTCTTCCCGGTTGTTTTTTCATTTCTCCTGCCATTGTCCATCCTCCTTTCTATCAACAAATCAAGATTTTGCTATCTGACTTTCAGCAATCTGCTGATATATTTCACTATTCTTCATAAGTTCATCATGTGTTCCGCTATCTACAATCTTACCGTCCTCTAATACAAGAATCTTGTCAGCATGCATGATAGTGCTTATTCTCTGTGCAACAATTATGACCGTTGCATCCTTTACTTTTTCTTTGAGTGCACGACGAAGGGCCGCATCCGTCTTATAGTCAAGTGCTGAAAAACTATCATCAAAAATGTACACCTTCGGTTTCTTTGCTATTGCTCTTGCTATCGCCAGACGTTGTTTTTGTCCGCCGGATACGTTATTACCACCTTGAGCAACAGAGAAATCATACTTGTTTTCTTTTTCCTCTATAAACTCAGTGGCCTGAGCTATGTTCGCAGCATCCTCAACCTCTGCATCGGAAGCATTTTCATTACCAAAGCGAATATTCGATGCTATCGTTCCCGAAAATAGTGTGCCCTTTTGTGGAACAAAACCTATTTCTTTTCTGAGTTCTTTCATTCTCACATCTCTGATATCAACACCGTCAATCGTTATGCTGCCTTCTCTTACATCGTAAAGTCTCGGTATAAGATTAATTAATGTTGATTTACCACATCCGGTACTTCCTATGATCGCTGTAGTCTTACCACCTTCCGCCGTAAAATCAATATCAGAAAGAGCATCTTCATCAGCACCCGGATAAGCAAAAGAAACATGAGAGAACTTAATCTCGCCTTTTCCACTTGGGATATCAACTGCATCATCCTTATCGAGTATGAGAGTTTTTGATGTTAATACTTCATCAATTCTGTCTGCTGCAACAGCAGCTCTTGGAAGAATAATTGCAACTACGGATATGAATAAAAAGCTCATAACGATATGTATTGCATATACGATAAACGCCATCATTTCTCCGACCTGAAGTGAACCGGCATCAATCTTTCCTGCACCTACCCAAACAATCAAAACACTGACTCCATTCATTATAAACATCATTGTTGGAAGCATAAGTGCCATAGAACCTGATGTAAAAAGCTGCGTGCTCATAAGATCTTTGCTTGCCTTATCAAAACGTTTTTCCTCGTGTTCTTCTCTTCCAAACGCTCTAATTACAGGAAGGCCTGTAAGTATCTCTCTTGAAACAAGATTAAGACCGTCAATAAGCTTCTGCATCATCTTAAACTTTGGCATTGCCACAATCATAAGTATTGCAATAACAAAAATGACTGCTGCCACAGCAACTACTACCGTCCAACCCATACTCGCCGCATTGTGAAGTACTTTAAGTATCGCACCTCCGCCCATTATCGGAGCAAATACAACAATCCGGAAAAATACTGTCAAAACCATCTGAACCTGCTGAACATCATTGGTACATCTTGTGATAAGCGATGATGTGGCGAACTCATTTATCTCCGCATTTGAAAAACTCATTACTTTAGAGAAGACTTTTCTTCGAACATCTTTCGCTGTATATGCTGCAAGTCTTGACGACAAAAATCCCACAACAATGCTGATCAAAAGTGCAAGAACCGCAAGTGTTAACATTTTAACCGCCATCTTCTTAAGATAATTCATCTGATAGTGATGCATATCTATATCTAGTTTCTCATACTCTGTCTGAACAAATGATACTCCTGCCGCCTCCAGCATATACTCAGGATACGCTTCCATCTGTTTTTTCAGTGCGGCACACATCTCATCTCTTTGAGCATCCGGCATACTTTTCAATACCGAAAAACATTCTTCAACGCTCAAATCGCCACTTGCACTTCCGGATACCTGTGTCAACATGCCTATAAGTGCCGCAGATCCATCACCACCTGATGATAATGTAAGCACCAAAGACTCCGGAGCAAGCATTGCTGTTTTGAGTTCACTCATTTTCTCATCGGAAAGATTGTTAAAATCAGCCTTAAATACTTCTGCCTTCTCAACATAGTATTTTTCGACAAGTTGTTTCTCTTCATTTGTCATGAAAAGTTCCAGTTTATCAAATGTATCCGCTGTAACCTTTTCCGGTATTGGATATTCAACACCTTTACTTTGTATTCCAACATCAACAATATCTGAAGTATAATCAGGTAAAGTCAATTCACAGAATACTTGAACAAACAATAGCAGTATTATAAATACAACTATATACCACTTGTCTTTTGCAAACTTTAATACTTTAAACATCATTATCTCCTTCCAGATTAATCTATGTAAGAGTACACAAAGGCAGGAAAGCCATTATACTTTCCTGCCGCCCCTCATAAATAACAACGTAATTTCTAACTTTTCTTATATCCCTCTTTGTAGAGCACTTTATTCTTGCTCTTTTTTTCTTTGTAAAGTTCAGCATCCGCTTTATTAAGAATCTGATCTATATTAGTCTCCTTGCCAATTACAAACTCATAGGTTCCTATACTTATATTGACAAGATACGGTTTGTCGCTTGAACTGTTCATTTCGCGAAGATATGTGCGTATCCTGTCTTTAATAACATCTCCGAAATTATCTTCCGCAATAAGAGCAAATGCCGCGAACTCATCGCCACCCATTCTTGCAACAACATCCGACTGTCTGAAAGACTGCGCTATCGCCTTTCCTATTGTCTTTAAAGCAAAGTCGCCATCATCATGACCAAACTCATCATTGATAATCTTAAGATTATCCATGTCAGCATAAACAACAAGTGCCTTTCTACCCTGATATACTTCAGCCTCCATGACAGTCTTGACTCTGTCAAGGAAGCCCCTACGATTATATATACCCGTAAGCGGATCTGATTTGCTTATCTCATCAAGAATCTTATTATTAGCAACAGATTGCGCCAGGCTTTCCTCAAGCTCAAGCTTGAGTGCATTCTGTTTCTTTATCATATCAAGCACTTCCATAGAAACACTGATCTGACACGCCAACTGCGACGCATATCTGTATTTATCAAGGTCAGTCTCTATAAACATCATACCGTACTGTGTTTCACCGGAATAAAGTGGTGTAACAAGCATATTAAATCTTCTGTCACTTGGAATATATGCCTGTGTAAACATATTGTTAAAATCCACTTTTTTCTCATTGTCATCGTATAAGAACATACGATTACGATTATAATAAGCCTTCAGATTAATCGTCTCGGGCGGTTGCCATTTCTCACCATCTTTATGAACGATACCTTCATCATACTCGAACAAATAACCCGATTCGGCTTCCATCCTTCTTAATTTTTCTATAACAGTATAGTATTTCTTCTTCTCTTCACCTGAAAACTGTAACATGTCCCTTGTAATATTAGTCAGGACAATCTCAAATATCTTGCTTTTCTCATCATTGGCTATCTTTTTGGTCATCATAGCCGACATGAGATTCTGATTAACATTTGTCATAAAGCGCGACAACAACAATCTGTCTTTTTCCCTTGTCAAAATACGATCCATACATTCCTGCATGGTGAAACTAAGATTTAGAAAATTATTAAGATCTATGTAACCGTCTTCATATGTTTTGAAAAAACGGTTGTAAACACCTATAAATTCTTCTTCATTGATATCAAGAACGCCATCCTCATTAACAAGTCCAAAGAAATAAAGAAAATAATCTTTGACTGCCTGTCTCATTTCTATGGTATGCTCGCTTTCAAAGAAAAAGTTGAAATATCTGTCAAAAACTTTCGACGCAACCTGTTCTACGTTGCCCCGGCGTATCTCCTTTGCCATTGCCTCGCCTTCGGCCTCATAATTGATATTAGTGCCACATCCGCAAGAACTATGCGTCAGTATCTTTGAATCAACATATGCTTTGACTTCATTCTTGTCAACTACCTTAGCACATTCCATCATTGCACGGTAAGCAAGTTCCTTGATATCAGCCTTAACCGTAGTAAGATGTGGTTCCAAGAGCATAGCAGCCGGACTATTATCAAATCCGGTAACAAGTACATCTTTGCCGGGAACAAGACCATGCTTTTCAAGAACATTATATACGCCAATAGCCATTTGATCATTAGCACATACAATAGCTTCTACGTCCGGATGTCTTTCAAGCAAAGTTTCAACTTCTTCCTCACAAAATTCAGAGAAGTTTCCATACACTACCCAATCATCTGTACATTCAAGACCATGCATATCCATCGTTTGAGTATAAACATCAAGTCTTTCTCTCGCGTCCTGGTTAGTTTCAATCGGACCACTCACAAAACCAATCTTTGTGCATTTGTGATGTTCAATCAAATGTACTATAACCTCTTCCAAACCTGCTTTGTTATTAATAGCAACACTTGAATAACCCTTTTCCTCTCCTGCCAACAAAATAATCGGGGTATTATGTCCCAAAGACTTCAAAAACTTTCTCTTTTCCTTCTCATTCAAAAAAGAAGTAATCGAACCGTATTCAATTATTATAGCGTCAAAGCCGTGGGTTTTTGTCAGAGAATACAGAGTATTATACTGATAACGATAACAATTAGCATCGTAATCATCATACACTGCGTCTTTGATTCCTGCCGGAAGAATAAAAAGATTAGCATCTATCTCTTTTGCACCCAAGAATGCTCCTTCACACACTGCATATGAAAACTCATTTTCAAACATTGATATATATAATGCGATATTCATTCGCTTGCCCATAACATACCTCACGTATAAAAAAAATACCACGAAACAGTATATCATTTCATGGTATTTTTTTCAATGGATTTCACCCTGCCAAACAGGTGAAAAAAATTAACTTTTTGTGAACATTCTGTTAATCATTGATTGTATATAAATGTATCATTTGACGTATTACCGGATACAGTTCCTCCTTAAGTTCCGGTAACTCTACCGGTTGCTTATAAAGGATTACCGAGTAGGCCGTGGAACTTACCAATTCAACAATCAAGAAAAGCAACATTTCCACATTCCTAATCTTTCCATCGGTCAGTTCGTTGAACTTTCCAAAAATATCAATCTGTCCTTCGCTATCATAGACCTGAACATGTTCCATAGAATGTCTGAACAGTCCCCAACTTAAGTTTTTGAAAATAAACTTAAGCAATATCTTATTACCATCCAACTGATCTAGAACATTATCAATTATAAAGATGATTTTGTCGTCAAACTCTTCAATGTCACTTGCTTCCAAGTCTTCAATCGCTCTTTCAAATACCTGTGTTGCTTTTCTCCTTATAAGGTAATCTCTCACCTCATATTTATCTTTAAAATATAGGTAAAATGTTCCCTTTGCAAGCTCGGCTTTTTTCATAATATCAGCAATCGAAGTATCATTTATGCCGTTATTAATAAACAATGAAAATGCTGAATTGACTATTGCATCTTTTTTCTTTTTCTTGTTTTCTTCGACTTTACCCATCTAATCATCCTTTAAGTTAATCAAATCCGGTCTTTAGAAACATCTACTCTTCTGTCTTTATCTCAGCAGTCTGGAAAATGAACTTAACCTTTCCATCCATTCCATCTGCAACTCCTGAAAATGTCTTATACTGTCCTGCTTTGCCTGTAATAGAATCCAAACGATCAAGTACAGTTTTAACCTTGCTGTTATATTCTCTCTTAAGCTTGTCTGTACCTTCGTCCTTGAACTTGCTCATTCCTTCCGATAACTTATCTGATCCGTCAGAAAGCTTACCGATACCTTCTGTTACTTTACCGGTTGCTGTATCAAGATCTGCTGCACCTTTTGACAATTTCTTTGCACCCTTTGTCAAAGTTTTCGTATTAGCTGTAAGCTGACCAATTCCGCTTGTAAGAAGGGAACCACTCTTTTCAAGAGTATCTGCTCCGGTTACAAGAGCTTCATTGTTCTCGCTCAACTTGTTGATTCCTGCATAAAGACCGGCAATTCCTCCTGTTACAGTTGTAAGTCCGGCACTGATATCTTTGTCACTTTGTTTAAGCTGTGCACCACCGGCTTTTAATGCAGGTGCGCCTGCGTTAAGTCCTTCAAGACCTGCTGCAAGTGCTGCAGCTCCCTTTGCCAAATCTGAATCTTTTCCGGTTGCCGCCTTCAAACCGGCAACTCCGTTTTTCTGGTTACCATATATCTGATCCAAACCAGCTTTAATATTATCTATGCTAGCAATTGCTTGTTGAAGACTAGTCGTATCTATCGAATTGGCACTATATGCACTTTCTATCGCAGACAAACTGGTTTTCAAACTGGTTAATCCAGTATCTATGGTTGTGTAGTTTGCATAAGATTCTTCTAATGAAGCTATGTTTTTGTTAAGCTCACCAATACCATTAGAGACTGCTGCCGAACCTGTAGCCAATGTACCTGCATTATCTGCTATCTTATCTACATTATCTATATAACTGTTAAGTCCTTGTGAAAAAAGGCTATATTTTGCAGGAAAATCTTTTGCGCCATCATTTAACTTTTTAGCTCCGTCAGCAACCTGCTTCTCACCGGCAACATATGCCTTTACGCCTGATGCAAGACTATTAGTTCCTGTCACAAACTGTGTTGTACCGTCTGTTACAGACTTAACTCCATCTGTATATTTGGTAATTCCTGTCGAAAGTGATGATGCACCTTTCTTGATGCTTCCGACACCATTTGCATATGTCTTGAAGTTATCCTTCAATGTTCCAATACCTTCCGAAAGTGTATCAGATCCGGATACGAGACTTTCTGAAGCGTCATCGAGCTTATCAAGTGCATCTTCGAGATCATCCATATCACTGTTCTCATCAAGCTCTATACTTGAAAACTCATCAGCTGTAGCTACTGTATATATAGATGCAAGCTCAAAATCTGTGGCATCTGCTTTAATTGTAACTGTATCACTTAAATGTTTTTCAAGTTTCTCTCTTGTATCATCAGCAACTTCCAAACTATCAAACAATCCCGGCATACCATATGCTACAAGAATCTGATTGCTTCCCTCTGAAACAAGTTTTCCCTGACTTACTTCTACATTACTGAAGTTATCAACCGGAAGAATTACTGCTGAAGCCATAAGGAACGGATTCTGAAGAGTTGTATCTTCTCCATCCACTGTATCTTCATAAGAAGTCTTATTGATATACTTAATTGTAATCTCTACCTTACCTGATTTGCCTGCCAAATCTTCAGGCTTAATATCCTTGCCATCAAGCTTATAAGATACTTCCATGGCAACAGGAGGCTTCTCATCTGTTGTTCCCTGATAATAAATATCGGCATCATTTGCTTTCCATGTAAGATTACCGTTGCTTTCAGTAAATGTTTCATTACCTTTGACATTCTTGATGTCCTTAAGGCTAGACTTATCTTTGATTTCTCCGGTTCCTGTTACATTCTTAAGCCAGTCAGAAACCGTTACACTTTTAACATCACCTGTTGCTGTTTGTGTAACATATACTGTCTCTTCCTTTTCAACATTTTCTGCAGCATAAGTCGTTGTTACAGGACTTACCACAAGCCCTGCCGCCATTGCTGCCGTAAGTGTAACCGCCGTAATACGTTTCAATGATTTCATAATTATTCCTCCTTCAAAATATACCAAAATACATTATCTACTTCTAATTATTCAGCCTTTGCTGTTTTATTCAACACCTTTACATGACGAAGGCTCCATGTTGTCTTGCAAATGATTGGATCAAATATCCACAACATTGCAGGAAGTAAAGTTACTACTACAAACACACTTATTACCGCTCCACGTGCAAGCAATGTACATATTGAAGCTATCATATCAATACTTGAGTAAAGCGTTATACCAAATGTTGAAGCAAAGAAGCACGAACCACTTGTTATTATTGACTTGATAGAAGTCTTATGTGCAATGGAAACCGCCTCTTTCTTGCTCTTTCCAAGTCCTCTTTCTTTGATATATCTGCTTGTCATAAGAATAGCATAATCAACTGTTGCACCAAGCTGAATACTTCCGATTACTATACTTGCAACGAAAACAAGTGGCGTATTGAAGTAATACGGAAATGCCATATTAACGTTTATTGCAAACTCAATGACAAGTACCAAAATTATAGGAAGTGATATCGACTTAAATGTAAACAAAATGATTACAAATATTGCTGCAATGGAAAGATAATTAACTCTCTTCAAATCCACATTAGTCGTATCCATCAAATCCTTTGTAAGAGGCGCTTCGCCGATTACCATTGACGACTCATCAACATCCTTTGCTATCTTTGTGAGTTTTGCTATCTGCTCATTAACCTCGTCAGATGCAGTCGCATAATTAGAACAAACAAACATCAACTCATAATTGTCACTTGAAAGCATCTCTTTGTACTTATCAGGAATCATTGTTTCCGGTACATCAGCACCGAGAACTGAGTTCATTCCAATTACCCATTTGACTCCGTCAACCTTCTTCATTTCATCAATTGCTTTGTTTTTCTCTGTAGAATCAAGTCCTGACGGAAGCATTACTATATGCATAACACTCATATTGAACTCTTCTTTAAGTTTTTCGTTAGCCACTGAAGAAGGAAGATCCTTTGGAAGTCCTCTATCCAAATTATAGTATATTTCTACATTATTGCTGCCATGAAGTGCAGGGATTGCAATTAATATAAACAACACAACCGCAATAAACCTATACTTCAATATAAAATCCGAAAGTTTGTGAAACTCAGGCATCAACTCCTTGTGACTGTATTTTTCAATCTGTTTATCAAATACCAAAATCAAGCAAGGAAGAACTGTTACACAGACGATAACTCCAAGTAACACACCCTTTGACATTACAAGTCCAAGATCACGACCGAGTGCAAAGGTCATTACGCATAATGCCATAAATCCCGCAACTGTTGTAAGCGAGCTTCCACATACAGAAACAAATGTGTTAGATATCGCATGTGCCATTGCTCTTTCCTTGTCATCAGGATATTTCAACTTATTCGCCCTGTAACTTTCTAACAAGAATATCGAATAATCCATCGTTACACCAAGTTGTAAAACTGCAGTAAGTGCTGTTGTGATGTAACTTGTTTCACCAAGGAAAAAATTTGTTCCAAGGTTATATAATACCGCAAGACCGATTCCCGATAAGAATATAACAGGTGTAAAAAATGAATCCATTGTAAGTAACAAAACCACCAAGGTGGATATTGCTGCTATAACAACATATATAGGAATCTGTGAAAGTGCCAAATCCTTAACATCTGTTACGAGTGCTGTCATACCTGACACAAAACACTTCTCGCTGACAACCTTTCTAATCTCCGTAACTGCATTCATAGAATTGTCTGCTGATGTAGTATCATCAAAGAGTGCAATCATCATTGTTGCATCTCCGTTAAAGATTGCATCCCTATATTTTTCAGGAAGCATCTCTTTTGGAATTGTAATATCCATGACGCTGTCATACCATATAACATTCTCAACGTGGTCAATATTAAGTATTTCTTCTTTCAGGGCGCTTATATCTTTCATTTCCATGCCTTCAACAATTATCATGGAAAATCCACCCATCCCAAACTCATCAACCATTATGTTCTGTCCGGAAACGGTCTCCAAAGAGTCCGGCAGGTAACTTAGCAAATCATAATTGGTTCTTGTCTTTATCATTCCGATTATCGAAGGAATAATAAGTAAAATGCTCAAAATGATAATAATTGCTTTATGTTTTGTAATCCATTTTCCAACCGCTATCATTTTATCGCTCTCCTTTCAGCTTTCTATTTAGGGCTGTTCCTTTGCTTTTTACCCTAACTTCTCAAAAAATGAACACCGGTCATTTTTTCTTCATTTAGAAATATACTACAAAAATGACCATCGGTCAATAGTTTTTTTATATTTTTTCCCAACAAGCAAAAAAACACCGCAGAACGTTAAGTTCTGCGGTGTTTTCTCATATATTATCTGTTGAAATATTCATCAAACTGACGGAAGAATTCCTCCGGATCCACATCCTGGTATCCGTTATCACCTTCGTTCCATTCTTCGTATTGTCCATCTTCCTCCGAAGTATTTTCTTCAGTAGTACTTTCTTTATCTTCTTTGTCAGCTTTCTTCTTATCTGACTCCGGCATATCTTTCTTCGCGCCGAGAGTTACGGTCAACGTAATCTCTTTATATTCACCCTTCTCATCATTACGCTTAACAACCATTGTAATCTCTTCTCCGGCCTGCTTCTTTGAAAGAATGCTCTGCAATTCTTCCATACTCGAAATATCCCTGTCACCAAACTTTGTGATGATATCTCCTGCCTTAAGTCCACATTTGTCTGCCGGCGAATCCTCTAATATCTTGGAAACATACACACCATTAGGCATGTTAAAGTTCTCTGCATATTCATCGGTAATATCATTTCCCTTGATACCGAGATAACCCTGTTCACTCTCCTTAATAACTTTTTCGTTCATAAGGTCATTAATAATCGGAATTGCCTTAGAAATCGGAATCGCATATCCCATTCCTTCAACGGTACTGTCAACATATTTCATGGTGTTGATTCCAATCACTTCACCCTTGCCGTTAAGAAGTGCTCCACCACTGTTTCCCGGATTGATTGCCGCATCTGTCTGGAGAAGTTTCATCTTCTTACCATCTGCATCAACCTCTCTGTCCAACGCACTGATATAACCAACTGTCACTGACTGTCCGTATCCTAACGCATTACCGATTGCAATCGCAGGTTCACCAACTCTCAAATCATCAGAAGAACCAAGTGCCGCAACCTTAATCTTATCAAGAGTGCCCTCTTCCATATCGTCGATATCGATTGCAACAACAGCCAGGTCCATAGCAGCATCCACGCCCTTGACCTTGGCTTCTACTGCAGTATCATCGCTAAATGATACCGTAAGTTCCTTTGCACCGTCTATGACATGATTGTTTGTTGCTACCAAAATCTCATCATCTGTCTTACCTATAATTATTCCCGAGCCGGCACCCTGAACTTCCTGCTCATATGACTGGAACCATGAACGAACAACTTGAACCGACGTATTGGTAATAGAAACTATTGAAGGCATAACCTCTTCTGCAACATCCGCAACATCACTTTCCGTTTTGCTGCTTTTCATTCCTGCATCAGCAGTTGTAACAGTTTTAACTTCTGCTGTTTTCGTATGCTTGTTAACTGTCTTATTACCGACAGCATTGACACCAACCATTATTCCGCCCGCTATTATACCAAACGCTGCAGCCTTACCTACAAACGCAAGTACTTTTATTCCTTTGCCCGATCCTTTTTTCTTCTTTTTCTTAGGCTGCTGTGCTCCGCTTGTTGTTCCACCGTAATTGTTACCTGTATAATTATTCTGTCCGTAACTGTAATTATTCTGATAGTTGTTAGTCTGATATGAAGTATTATCAGCACTTCTCTCCGCTTGTCTTTCAGTTGTCGTTTCTACAACACTCTCCGTGACATCTGCAACAACTTCATTGTTATTGGTTTCATTTTCCATAATAAAAACCTGCCTTTCATATACGGACTTTTTGTTCTTGTTTCCTCATATTCTCGTCCGCAAATTATTTATCATATGTTTGATATATTAAATCGATTTTGTGACCAAATTGTGACAAAACTTTTTTTCTTTTGTGATTATTTCATTTAATTAACATCGAAAAAGAGGACCTTAATAGTCCTCTTCAATAACATGAAAGTCAAGATAATCAAACTCTATGTCCTCTACAAAGCTATCCTTTGTAAATCTTGTTCTTGATCGTCTTATAAAATCCTCTTTGTTGGTTTCCAACCAAATAGGCTTTGCCAAATCAAACTCATAACACATTTCATCAAGTGCCTGAAACACCTTCTTGGTTCTGGATAAGTTATAGTCATAATTCTCCACCACGATATCCTTTATCAGGTGGTTATCCTTCATAAGTTTTCCCCAGATACGCATTCGTACAATCCTTTTCTTCTAATTCTCTTCTCTTGCAACCGCAAGCATAAGCTTGATACGGTTCTCCTGATTAACCTTTGTAGCACCCGGATCATAATCAATCGGCACAATATTAGCCTGAGGATATATCTCTTTAACCTTACGAATCATACCCTTACCTACAATATGGTTAGGCAGACAACCAAATGGTTGCGCACAAATAACATTTTCATAGCCGGACTCTGAAAGTTCCAACATTTCAGCCGTAAGCAACCAGCCCTCACCCATCTTATTACCAAGGCCTACTACACCCTTGATAAGCTCTTTGATGTGCGCATACTTTGAAGGTGGCATGAAATCACTATACTTTGAAACACTATCATAGAGCATTCCCTCTAACATCTCACAGTATTTCATAAGAGCCTGAACAACTTTCTTCTTGGCGATATTACCTCCATAGAGATTAATATCTTCTATACGGTTATCAATCTTAAACATCATAAATCCCATTACACCGGGAACCATAACCTCACAATCCTGCTCTACAAGGAAGTTCTCGAGATCATTATTGGCCATTGATGAATATTTAACGTATATCTCTCCTACAATTCCAACCTTGGTCTTAGGTACCTTGTTAAGCTCAATCTTCGCAAAGTCCTCAACGATGGCACGCATATTTTTCTCCATTCCCTTAGGGGTATAACCCTTACGATGACGGAACTGATGCGATAACTCTTTTACCCATTTTGAGATAAGTTCATCTGCCTCACCTTTATTAACTTCATATGACCGCACCTGATTCTTGAGCAACATGAAAAGGTCACCATATGTAAGTCCGATAAGCGCCTGATATAACATTTCCAAAGTAAGCTTAAATCCGCTGTTACTTTCAAGGCCTGATAAGTTAAGTGAAATTACAGGAACCTGTGAAAGACCTGCTTTGACCAATGCTTTTCTTAACAAATGAATATAATTTGAAGCACGACATCCACCACCGGTCTGAGTTATCATAAGTGCAACTTTATTAACATCATACTTACCGCTCTGAAGTGCGCTAATCATCTGTCCTATTACAAGAAGAGCCGGATAACAGGTGTCGTTATGAACATATTTAAGTCCGGTATCTACAACACGTCTGCCTGTATTCTTTAAGAGTGCAACCTTATATCCGTTTTGAAGGAATATGTTTCTAAGCAACTTGAAATGAACCGGCAACATATCCGGAATAAGAATTGTATAATCCTTTTTCATTTCCTTTGTGAATTCAACTCTTCCATCCGCGGACGTATTAATTGCATTGTCCAAAGAAACATTTATATCTTCACTCACGCCAATTTATCCTCCTTCTATGCTACTTTCCTGACTTCTGTTTCGTAGCCGCAAACAAACTTCTAAGTCTTATCTTAACCGCACCAAGATTGGTAATCTCATCAATCTTAATCTGCGTGTAAATGCGTCCCTTTTCCTCAAGGATTCGTCTGACCTCATCTGTTGTAATCGCATCAACGCCGCAACCGAAAGAAACAAGTTGAACAAGATTCAAATTAACATTATCCGAATCCGCAACATACTCCGCTGCAGCATACATTCTTGAATGATACATCCACTGGTTAAGAACCTTGGTTCTTACAGGCTCGGCCATATCCGATACAGAATCCTCTGTAATAACAACCGCACCCAAATCACAAATAAGCTTGTTAATTCCATGATTAATTTCCGGATCCAAGTGGTATGGTCTTCCGGCGAGAACAATAACCGGTCTGTTTTCACGGTTAGCTATACGCAAAAACTTTCTTCCTTCCATACGAACAAGTCTCATATGCTTATCATACTCTTCATACGCATAGTTACAAGCCATTGCAACATCCGAGAACTTCATCTTACCAAAATGCTGCTCCATAAGAGCATGGAACTTCTTGGTGAAGTCTTTTCTTCTATGTATTCCCAAATATTCGTATATAAACTTAACATCACGAAGAGCCTTGACATTGCCCTCCAAAACCTCCGGATAATATGCAACTACCGGACAGTTATAGTGGTTGTCACCAAGTCCCTCATCAAAATTATATGACAAACATGGATAGAATATCGCATCTACATCTTCCTTAAGTAATGCCTCGATATGACCATGCATAAGCTTTGCAGGGAAGCATACCGTATCAGACGGAATCGTATGCTGACCGCTCAAATAAAGACTTCTTGATGAATTAGGCGATGTCACAATGTTAAATCCAAGTCTTGTAAAGAGTGCATACCAGAACGGTAACAACTCATACATATTAAGTCCCATCGGTATTCCGATAGTTCCTCTTGCTTTAGACTTAGGAATTGATGATTTCCTGTATTCCTCCAAAAGGTTAAGCTTATATGCATACAAATCATACTGCGGTCCTTCAGCCTTCTTAGCTGTCGGCTTGTCACATCTGTTACCACTTATGAATCTTCTTCCGTTATCAAAAATATTAATTGTAAGCTTACAATGATTGCTACAACCGTTACAGGTTGTCATTTTGATTTCGTGTGTAAATGCTGCCAAACCGTCAGCATCAAGAACATTACTTTTGCCGGTGCTGTTCTCCATAGCATACAGCGCACAACCAAAAGCTCCCATTATTCCTGCCATTTCCGGACGAACAACATCATGTCCTATCTCCTGCTCAAACGCACGAAGAACGGCGTTATTCAAGAAAGTTCCTCCCTGAACAACTATGTGCTCACCAAGCTGTTTTGCCGACGCTGCACGAATAACTTTATAAAGAGCATTCTTGACAACCGAAATTGAAAGTCCTGCCGAAATATTCTCAATTGTTGCACCGTCTTTTTGAGCCTGTTTAACCGATGAGTTCATAAACACCGTACATCTTGAGCCCAAATCAACCGGCTTATCTGCAAAAAGACCAAGCTTTGCAAACTCCTCAATTCCATATCCAAGGGCACCTGCAAATGTCTGCAAGAACGAACCACAACCCGAAGAACACGCTTCGTTAAGGAATATATTATCAATCGCATTGTTTCTAATCTGGAAACACTTAATATCCTGTCCGCCGATATCAATAATAAAATCAACATCCGGCTGAAACTTCTTTGCTGCCGTAAAGTGAGCAACTGTCTCAACTATACCAAAGTCAACACCAAAGGCGTTCATGATCATTTCCTCACCGTAACCTGTTACAGTGGAAGCATCAATATGAATATCAGGATACTGCTTATACAAATCCTGCAAAAACTCTTTGATAATAGGAACCGGGTTACCACCATTTGGAAGGTAACGCGAACAGAGAATGTTGGCATTCTCATCAATTACAACAGCCTTAACCGTTGTAGAACCCGCATCTATTCCCAAAAATGCATGTCCTGATAACGTATCAACATTCTTGATATGGTCTGAGTTTTTCTTGTGTCTTTCCACAAACTCATCATATTCTTTCTCTGAAGTAAACAACGGCTTACAACTTGCATAACCACCGGTTGCTGTGTAACCGTCTATTTTCTTAATAAGTTCATCAATAACAAAAGACTTATTATCTTTTTTGAGAGCCGCACCCATTGCAACAAAATAAAGCGAATTATCCGGTGCAATTCCCTCAAGTTTCAAAGTCTTATCAAATGCCTTTCTAAGTTCTGACAAGAAAGTAAGAGGTCCACCAAGATAGACAACTTTACCCTCAATCTCTCGTCCCTGTGCAAGACCTGCAATGGTCTGGTTAACTACCGCATAGAAGATACTTGCAGAGATATCGTTCTTCTGTGCGCCCTGATTAAGAAGTGGCTGAACATCTGACTTGGCAAAAACTCCGCATCGGCTGGCAATAGTATATATCTTCTCATAATTGGCCGCTGCCTCATTCATCTGTCCTGCTTCCATATTAAGAAGCGTAGCCATCTGATCGATAAATGCTCCCGTACCACCGGCACAAGAACCATTCATTCTTACTTCAAGCCCATCTGTAAGGAACAATATCTTGGCATCTTCTCCACCAAGTTCTATAACAACATCCGTTCCCGGAATAAGCTTATTAACCGCAACTCTTGTAGCGTAAACTTCCTGTTCAAAGGGAATCCCCAATGTATCGGCAATACCCATTCCTGCCGAACCTGATATTGTCAAACATACTTCTTTCTCATTAGGAAACTTCTCCTTTATATCAGAAAGCATATGTACTGTCTTATCTGTAATTTGAGAAAAATGACGCTGATAATCCTTATAGACGATTTGATCGTTATCGTCTAATACAACACACTTTAATGTTGTGGAACCCACATCTAAACCTATTCTCATTGCAATACCTCTTCATAATTATATTTCGCAAAAAAAGATAAAATGCGACACAATTCAAACAGTCACATTTTATCGCATATCATATTTTTTAGCAAGTCAATTTTGTAGCATATGCTAACTAATACAAACCTTTTCTTACAGCTGTCATCATTCTCGCCTTGGTTCCCGGCGCATGTTTTTCTATGTTATACAACAGCTCTCTTACGTACATTCTCTCTGTATTGTTGTCATATGGACAGGGATTTTTTACAATCGGAATATCATTGGCCGCGGCAAAGCCCCTTACCCTTCCGGCCGGGACATATATAAGCGGCCTTATTAATGTAAGGCAGGTATCATCATATCTTGTCACCGGTTCAAAACATGAAAAGCGTCCCTCATAAATAAGTGACAACATCATTGTTTCCACAAGGTCATCCATATTGTGTGCATAAGCCATTTTGTTACAGTTAAGTTCCGCTGCCGTCTCACCGAATGCACCTTTCCTTAGTCGAGCACAAAGCGAACAGCCGTTATCTTTAAGCATTTGTGCAATCTGTGTTTTCTTAACAATGTATTCAACATTAAGCTTATCACATACATTTTTGATGGGTTTGGTGTCAAATCCTTCGTATCCCAAATCCACTGTAATCGATACTATATCAAACTTCTTCGGATAAAACTCTCTCAATCCGCTCAACGCATAAAGCAGTGTGTATGAATCCTTGCCTCCGGACATTCCTACTGCTATTTTGTCGCCGTCCTCTATCATATTATAATCATCTATTGCCTGTCTCACATAACTGTATAATTTTTGAAGCTTCATACTTTCCTCTTCGACATCAATAATGCCATTATATGCATTGGTTGCAGGAACACTCCGTCATTTATCAATGTATCAATATCACAAAGATTGTATTTTTCAACATTCAAAAACTCCATGTCATCAAGTTCCTGCTCTGTTACTTTGCGACAATTCTTTGCCTCAAATATATATGCATAATTATCGGCAATTGTAGGATTAGACGGAACAGTTATAAGATGTTTCCACTCATCTGACACATAACCGGTTTCCTCTTTGAGTTCTCGCACAGCCGCTTCTAATGCCACCTTCTCATCCACTTTGTAATTGTTGCTCAAATTATTATCATGTGCATTCCCTGTGCTGTCCTTTACTTCAATTCCACCTGCCGGGAATTCTACCGTAACTTTCTTGATACCTTGTCGAAATTGTCTGACGCAAAGATAATTACCTTCCGTATCACTTGCAACTATAACAACGTAATTTCTTCTGCTGTAACTGTAATACGGTTCAAAAACATTACCATCCGGGAATCTGTAAGCAGATCTTCTAAAATCTATCCACTCATCATTTACAATGTGTTCTACACTCACTTCTTCCCAAATTAATTCTTTATCCGAATTATTATCGTTCATATATGCCTCCTCGAAAATAGGATACATACATTGTAAATTACGATGCTACAAAACACAACCACTAATTATTAATCTTGTCTTTGTTGAATATCTCATATATACACGGAACAACAACAAGTGTAAGAATTGTTCCATATATAAGACCACCGATAACAACCAATGCCATAGGCTGTGCCATATCAGCACCCATTCCGATTCCCGCTGCCAGCGTAGAAAGACCAAGTATTGTTGTAAGTGCCGTCATAACAATCGGTCTAAGACGATGTCTTCCGGTTGTTACAATCGCCTCGTCTATAAGCATACCCTCTTTGCGAAGCTGATTAACGCTGTCAACAAACACGATACCGTTATTAACGATAATACCTGCCAGCATTACCATACCAACCATCGCTATAATGCTCACATCTTTTCCTGCAATAAACAAAGCTGCAAAACCTCCGGTAAATGCCAAAGGAAGTGTGAACAGAATTATAAACGGACTTTTAAATGACTGGAACTGAGCCACCATTATAAGATACATAAACGCAATGGCAAGAAGCATCATAAGCATTACCTGCTCAAGTGCTTCCATAACGGTTTCATTTTCTCCGTCATATGAAATCGAATAACCTGAAGGAAGTGACATATTGTTAACAACCTTTGTTACTTCATTAGATACTGCCGTTGTTGTGTATCCGTCAGCAATCTGACCGGTAACGGTAATGTATCTTACCTGATTAAGTCTGTTAATAGAAGATAAAGAATCAGCATCCTTGACATCAGCAAGAGAGCTTACCTTAACCTTCTTCTCCTCTTCTCCCTGTTTACCTGAAAGTTCTATGTTCTCAACATCTTTAATTGTATACTCATCATTGTCTTCTAATTTGACATAGACAGGATAATCTTTCTCATCGGTTGAAAGAGTTGTAGCACTTGTTCTTTCAGCAAGTTTGCCCTGAACTTCCTGATAAACCTGTGCAACAGTAAGACCGTAAGAAGCAGCTTTTGTCTTGTCAACAACCATTCGATACTCAGGTGTTGTTTCAGCAAGACCATCATCCACATCTACAAGACCGTCAATCTCACTTATCTTTTCGCCTACCTGTTTTGCAATCTCTTCAAGCTTATCAATCTCTTTTCCTTTAACCTGAATTACCACTCCGGCAGACATCAACGCACTCATATCAATTGTTGAAGCAGATACAGAAACCTCACAATCAAAGTCTTTGGTCTTTTCCTCAATCATTTCGGCAATTTCTTCATTGGTATGTTTCTTATCTTCCTTACATTCAATATAGTAAGTTACAGTTGACACGTCATCATTTTCACCTAGTCCCACCATTGACATACCGTTTCCGCCAAGCATTGCACCTACAGTCTTAATATCATCAATAGAAAGCACCGTATCTATAACCTTATCCGACATTGCCGCAGTCTCTTCCAATGTCTTTGCTTCCTTAGGCATTGTAATTGACATTTCCATCTGTGGTGAGTCCATACTCGGGAAGAACGAAAAACCTCTCGTAAGCTCAATCAATGTCATACCAGCAAATAACGCAAGCGCAAACAATAAAACTACAAACTTATGCTTCAAAATCTTCGGAAGAATTGATGCATACCAGTTGCTGATTCGATTAACAAGTTTATTCTCCTTCTCGTTAACAAACTCAAAAGTTCTAGAAGCAACCATCGGAACAAATGTTATAGCAACAACAAGACTTGCAAAGAGAGAATATGCAATGGTAAGTCCCATATCGGTAAACAACTGTCTTGTTATACCACTCGTAAATACTATAGGAAGGAACACGCACACAGTTGTAAGTGTCGATGCAGTTATTGCTCCAACCATCTGGTTTGCACCCTTTATCGCCGCATCTTTAACCGCATAACCTTCGCTTCTCAATCTGTATATATTCTCAATTACGACAATCGAGTTATCTACAAGCATACCAACACCAAGTGCAAGTCCTGAAAGCGATACTACATTCAATGTTACATTCGAAAAATACATAAGCACAACGGCAAATACAACCGAAACCGGAATCGATACGGCAATTATTCCCGTAGGCCTAATATCTTTTAAGAAGAACAGAAGAATTATTATCGCCAAAAAAGCACCCAGCAAAAGATTCTTTATAACCGAACTGCTCACCAAGTCGATGTATATTCCCTGATCCATCATCGTTGTAAATGATACCGAAGAATCTTCCTTTGTTATTTCATCAAACTCTTTTTTCACGCTATCCGCAACCGCCTTGGTTGAATACTCATTCTGCTTTGCTATAGACAAAATAACTCCCGGATTTTCATTTACCTTTGTATATAACTTATCGCTATTATTATCCACAAAAACATCTGCGACATCAGAAAGCTTGATTGGATCTACCCCATCCATATTCATATCAAGCAATACAAAATCCGATAAGCTTTCCACATCATCAAACTTCTCACCGACACGAACAAGATAATCAACGTCATCCTCTGTAACGTATCCCGCAGGATAATCAAAGTTCTGCGCAGTAAGGATTCCTTTGATTAGTTCATCGGTAATTATTGTGTTTAAATCCGCACCCTCATAAGCTGCATCCTTCGCATCATTAAGTTCGCTTTCTTTAGCTTCAAGCTCGCTTTCACCCTGCGAAATCTCGGCTTTTGCAGATGCCATATTGATACTTGTTTCGTTTTCTTTTTCTTTTAATGTTGTATAACCTTTATCAAGTTGTTTCTTCCCCGAATTAATCTTTGTCTCCGCATCGGAAATCTTCTTTTTGCCTTTTGTTATTTCGGCTAAACCTGTTTTTAACTGTGTAAGATTAGCCTGAAGAGTTGCAATATATGCCGGAAGGCTTGCAAATGTAAGCGCCTTGCCTTCTACATCCTTTTGCTCTGCAATCTTTGCTTCCATTGTTGCAAGAGCCGCTTTAACCGTCTCTAACTGTGCCTGCATAGCAACATCATCCGGATTAGCAGCAACTGCCATTTCAAGCTGTTCCTTTTGGCTTGACAATGTCTGATAACTTGTAAGTAGCTGGTTTAACGAACTAATTGCCGACTCCAATTGAGTTTTTTGAGTATTCAACTCTTTTTCCTGTTTGTCAAGTTCAGCCTTTGCAGCCTTAACATCTTTTTCGTTACTTAATAATTCATACCTTGCACTGTTAATCTTACTCTCTGCTTTTGCAAACTCTTTACTTGCAGTCTTCTGTCCACTCTCTAACTGACTCTTACCGCTTGATATTTTATTCTTTCCATCTTTTAATGCCTCCTCGGCATCCTCAAACTTATCATCAAGTGCAGCAATAACTGCTTTATTAACTTCTTTTACTTTATCCTTACGAACTATAACTTGAACCGATTCTTCAACCGAACCCATTACTGTAACACTGGCAACACCTTCAACACCTTCAATTGACGGTGTGACGGTTTCATTTACATATTCAGAAAGTTCTACTATATCTGCATCGCGTTTATCAACAGCCGCTATAACAACCGGCAGCATATTCGGATTAAGTTTAAGTATGATGGGATTCCCTACCGAATCGTCAAAATAGCCTTTTATCTGGTCGAGCTTTTCACGCATGTCTATAGTTGCCGCATCCATATTGGCATCGGAATTAAACTCTAGTATTACCATCGAATAATTTTCTGATGATATCGACTGCACATTCTTGACATTGTCTATCGTTGCAACCGTCTGTTCAATAGGTCTTGTTACGCCGGTTTCAACACTTTCCGGGCTTGCTCCCGGATATGTTGTCATTACGACCGCATACGGAAGCTCTATCGATGGCAGTAAATCGACTGTCATTCTTGTATAAACTACTATTCCCAAAATTAAAACCAGAATTATGCCGACTATAATCGTGTAGGCACGCTTCACACTAAACTTCGAAATCATAAACGTCTTCCTTTCTTAAAAAAAATACTAAATGCTTTGCAGAGCATAAAACATCAAAATGTAATACCTGTGAACTATTTATACATATTCCGATTCCCCGCGCTTTAGTTCAGATCTTGCCGCCGTAGCCTCTGTGATCTTCTTCTCAATATACTCCACATCATTAATAGGAACGTCCGCTGTAATAACAACATTTTCTTCATAGGACGTGTCTCTTATTCCTATAGACTCTTGTCCCAAAATATATTGTATCTTACCGAGGTCATTGTAATTGGTGGCTATTTTTAACGGTATAACGCATTTCCTTGTGACAATCTCAGTATCCTCTATACATGCTTTGGCCGCCTCTGTATAACTTCTCACAAGGCCGCCGGTACCAAGCAGTGTCCCACCGAAATATCTCGTCACAACAACACACACGTTATTAAGTCCGTTTCCGGTTATAACCTCCAATATAGGCTTACCGGCAGTTCCCGAAGGCTCGCCGTCATCAGAAAATCTCTGTACCGGCTTATCTTCACCAACACTGTAAGCCGAACAGTTATGTCTTGCGTCATAATGCTTCTTTTTGACTTCTGTTATAAATGCTTCCGCTTCTTCTTCGCTTTCCACATGTCGAACATATCCAATGAATCTGGACTTCTTCTCAACATACTCCCCAATTCCCTCTTCTATTATCGTTTTATATTCATTTTCCATATATTTCTCCCATAAAGTATCTTCAACTATCAAACTTATGAACATAATTTTATCATAGAAAAGTGTAATCGAAAACAAATTTTGAAATACTGATTAAAGATAGCATTTTATGGTTATATTTGGTATAATAAAGGTTCTAAGGAGGCAGCTCATGAATTATTCAAAACGTAATACAGAAAAAAAGCAAAAAAAACTAGTGTCGAAGCACTCGAAAAATAGAAATAAATTAGTTTATTACCTGTATAAATGTATGATATTTTGTTTTTTACTTTGTATCATATCCGGGATTGCAGTCGGACTTGGTATGTTTCGCGCAATCATAGACAAATCGCCTGACATATCGGACATACAGGACAGTGTTCAGTTAGAAGGATTCCAGACGACCATATATGACCAGGATGGTAACGAGATAACTACTCTTTCCACCGCCAATTCCAACCGTGTATATGTCGAATACGAGAACATTCCCGAAAAACTCACCAACGCTTTTATCGCAATAGAGGACGAACGTTTTTGGGAACACAACGGTGTAGATGCCAGAGGAATACTTCGTGCATTCTTTAAAGGTGTCAAAGACCGTAATTTCTCTCAAGGTGCTTCAACAATCACACAGCAGCTTATAAAGAACCAGGTATTTAATGTCGGACTTAACGAAGCAACTTTCATGGATTCCCTTAAGAGAAAGATACAGGAACAGTATCTTGCTATAGAACTTGAGAAAAAAGTCGACAAAAAAGACATTTTAGAGCTTTACCTTAATGCAATTTATTTGGGACAGGGTTCAAACGGTATACAAACCGCTTCCGAAACTTACTTTGGAAAAGAGGACTTGAGCGAACTTACGTTATCGGAATGTGCGGTTATTGCTGCTATAACTCAAAGTCCCACCATGTATGATCCTGTTCTGTATCCCGAGAACAATCAAACAAGAAAAAATATTGTATTACAGAAGATGCTCGAGCAGAACCTGATTACACAATCAGAATATGATAAAGCGATGTCCGACGATGTTTACTCAAGAATTTCCGTAAACAGAGAGGAAAAAACCGCCACAAAGACATATAACACATATTATATAGACTCAGTTATTAACGCACTTGCCAACCAGCTTGTTGAGGAACGCGGGTATTCAGAAACCCAGGCTTACAACACGGTATATTCCGGCGGTCTTTCAATTTACATCAATCAGGACGATGAAATCCAGAAGATTTGCGATGAGGAAATCAACAATCCTGATAACTATCCCAAAACAACAAGTGTTGCACTTAATTATGCGTTAACACTTACCGACCCGAAAAGCGGTGATTTACACAATTATTCCAGTGGACACTTAATCAAATATTACGCTGAAAAAACAGGTAATCAGAAATATAACCTCATATACTCAAGTGAGGAAACTGCTCGTGCCGCTGCCGATGAGTTCAAACATGCAATGATTGAAAAAACAGGATACAAAGAACTTGCGGAAAGTTTTTCTACTACAATACAGCCTCAGTCTTCATTTGTTATCCTTGACCAGTCTACCGGATACGTTAAGGCAATATGCGGCGGAAGAGGTGAAAAGAACGGTAATCTGACACTTAACAGAGCTACCGATTCAAAGAGACAACCGGGTTCAACGTTTAAGGTATTGGCTGCTTATGTTCCGGCACTTGATAACGCAGGAATGACACTTGCCACATCATTCATGGACGAACCGTTAAGTTACAGCAACGGAACACCTGTTAATAACTGGTACGGCGGTTATCGTGGACAGAACACAATAAGAACCGCAATCAAGGATTCCATGAACATAATAACCGTAAAATGTTTCCAGCAGGTAACTCCGCAAGTAGGATACGATTACTTATGTAACATGGGTATTACAACTTTAAGAAACGGAACAGTCGCCGTAAACGGCATTGCAGAGAATGATATTAATGAGTCAATGTGTTTGGGTGGATTGACCGAAGGTGTTACAAACTTAGAGCTTACAGGTGCATATGCATCAATAGCAAACATGGGTGCATACATTAAGCCTTCCTTCTATTCCAAAGTACTTGACCATGACGGCAACGTATTAATAGATAATACACCTAAAAAGAAACAGGTAATGAAAGAAACTACCGCATGGCTTATCAATAACGCAATGCAAGACGTTGTCAAATCCGGAACCGGTACTGCCGCAAGATTATCCAGCGGAATGGTTGTTGCAGGTAAAACCGGAACAACTTCAAGCAACTACGACTATTGGTTCTGTGGATCCACACCATTCTATACTGCCAGCATATGGATGGGTTACGATTCCAACACAGATTTTTCAAACAGTAATCTGCACAAGGTAATATGGCGTAAAATCATGGATAAGATAATTGAAGCCAAAGGATTGGATACCTCAGCAGAGTTTCCAAAACCCGGGGATATCGTTACTGAAAAGGTATGTGCAAGTTCAGGAATGCTTCCCGTACCAAATCAGTGTACTAGCGTTATCACTGAGTATTTTGCAAAAGGTACAGTCCCCAAAGAATCCTGTGATTTACATCAGACTGTTACATTATGTGATCAAACACATTGCAGAGCCACAGACAATTGTCCTCACACGACAACTTATCACTACACCGTAGACGATTCCGGCAACATTAAACTTAAAGATGCCGACTTTACTCCACCGGATGGATTTATGGAAACAAGTTGTCCTAAACATGTAAAGAAAAAGAAAAAGGAAGATTCCCAAAACTCTGCCAACAAAACCTTCTACATCGATGCAAGTGTAGACGGAGACGGTACTATATCAGGTCCTTTATACGCTAAAGCGGGTGAAACCATCACTCTCACCTTTAACGCCAATCCGGGATCATCGTTATATAATGTTGTTGTTGATGGTGTTGTTATAGGTTGTGTTCCAAGTTACACTTTCGAGAACCTGTCAGCCGATCATGAAATAATGGTAATATTCACAATAGATGAAAGCATTAATTCAGAACCGGCATCAGGCGGTTAATGAACCAAGACTGTATGTATATCCGGTACCGAACCTTATCAGGTTCGGTACTTTTTTATTTTGACATTTTAGGTTGAAAAACAAGTGATGCAATATAAGCAAATATTAAAGCAGCCGAAGTTCCTACCGCAGCCATCTTAAATCCACCTCTAAAAAGTCCGATAAGCCCATCACCGTCTATTGCTTCCTTTATTCCTTTCCAAAGATTATATCCAAATCCCGTAAGCGGAACCGAAGCACCACTTCCGGCAAAATCAAGCAGCGGTTCATACAATCCCAAAGCTCCAAGTACAGCCCCCGAACAAACCAAAAGAACCATCACTCTTCCCGGCATCAGCTTTGTCTTTTCCATTAATATCTGTGATAACATACATATAACTCCACCCACAGCAAACGCTTTTATATATTCCATAATTCCTAATCCTTTCTGCAAAATCAATCAACCGTCTGAACTCTTCTTTCAATCACAATACCATGTGCAATCCCCGGAACAGATTGTCCCTCATTAAAACTCACGGTAGAAAGCAACGCTCCGGTAGGAACAAACAATATTCGTTCTGTTTCACCAAATTTAATTTCGTTAAGCAACTTCCCGGCAAGTGTAACTGCACTGCAGGCACAACCGGAACCTCCCGCATGTGTATCTTGACGTTCATCATCATATATCGCCATTCCACAATCCATATGGACTTTTGATATATCAACTCCCTGATCATTTAATAACTTACACAAAATCTCGCTTCCAACCACTCCAAGATCTCCTGTAACAATTCTATCATAGTAATCCGTCGTTCTATCAAAATCTTTAAGGTGCTGATATATCAAATCTGCAGCGGCCGGTGCCATACAGGCGCCCATATTAAGCGAATCCTTAACACCATAGTCAACAACTTTACCTGTTGTAATACCGGTTATCATCACGTCTCCAAAATCCTTCGATAACACAAGTGCACCGCTTCCGGTAACCGTCCATGTAGAAGACATCGGTCGCTGATTTCCATATTCAAGCGGGAATCGAAACTGTTTTTCTGCTCCTCCAAAATGACTCGAAACAGCAGTGACGACCGCATTTGCATAACCACCATGTATAGTCATTGCCCCAAGTGCCAATGCCTCCCCCATCGTAGAGCACGCACCATACAATCCAAACAATGGTATATTAATATCTTTCACGCCAAAAGTCGTTGCGATAAGCTGACCTAACAAATCGCCCGCAAACAGATATCTTATATCTGTAGGTTTCAACTTTGCCTTGTCGATTGCAAGTAGTACTGTCTCCTTTAACATTTCACTTTCGCCTTCTTCCCATGAATCTTTTCCAAAGGTTGCATCCTCGACAATTTTGTCAAAAGTATCCTTAAGTGGACCCTCTCCTTCTTTGGGACCCACAATACACGCCGATGACATTATATAAACCGGCTTTTCAAAACAGATACTTTGTTTCCCCATTTGTAAACCGTAATTAACAAACTCACACATCCGTCCGCCTCCATTATTAGAATTTTTGCATTTAAAAAGGTGCTACCTTGTGGTAACACCTTTTGTTAATTACAGTATCTGCAAACTATATGTAATTATTCATAAAACAGCGTCTACTCTGACGCCTGACCTGAGATCATCCAAGGTGACGGTTGAGCAACCATTATACTTCTGTTATTGCCCTTTGAAACAGAAATCTGAAGCACTTCGGTCTGTGTTATATTATATTTCTCGAATATATTCTTAATATTAACGACCATATCAAGCTCTAACGTATAAATGATAAACTGCATATTAGGGTTAATCTTCTTGAGAACGGCAATTTCTTCCTCAAGTCTCTTTGAGGCAACAATAAATGATAATCTTGGTGTAGGAACCTTTGAAAGATTCTCTTCCGTAACACCCGGTATAATCTCAATATTGTGAACACCGAACTTACTTACATTATCCTGCATTGCGCGCATGTCACGCTCATCCGGTTCAACCGCAATAATAGTTCCTTCACTAGCCTCTATGGCTGCTTCTATAGCAACGCTTTCGCCCGACACTATACAAATAGTATCTCCGACATCACATGAAAGCTTATTCATGATTACCGCACGAATCTCATGTCCTACATAATTAACCGAACCCTTTGTAAAGAACTCATTCTTAATACCATAACGAGAAGCTTCTCTTGTATTCTCATTTATCACAAAGATTACAACAGGTTCAGTAATCTTTTTGTCCATGAATTCCTTAACCTTACAATTCTCTACTTTATTATCTGAAGAAAGACCATATCCTATCCACATATCAAGATCGCCATAATCTCCCTCCCAAAGTTCATAGAACAAATCCGGCTGACTTTCATCAGCAAAAATCATAACACGCTTATGAGTCTCTATTGTTGGAAGAACATTCTTCTTCTTTCCACATATATTGAGCATCTTAATCTTTTCAGGGCTCACATCCATCCTCTGTGCAAAGTTCCCGACCCAATTAAGCATCTCCGCACTTGTGTAAATTTCAGTTCCACTAAAAGCCATAACAACCGCCTCCTGTCAACATAATAAGTGTATTTATATTTTACCTCAAATAGTGCGAATTTACAAGTATTGCATATATTGTATGCACGATATCAAGCTTGTCCCATAGCCGCTTTCATACGCTTCTTATTATCATACATTATAGCATCAGCCTCTCGGATCGCTTCTATCGGTTTGATATAGTTTTCCTCATCACTATGAACATAACCACATGCAGCAGATACGGGAAATTCAAAACTTCCGCTTGCGTTCTCTTCGTCCATGTCTTTGTTAAATGCATCTATTTTCTCTAGCGCCAGTTTCTCGTCTCCGAACACGCAGGCTACAAACTCATCGCCACCCCATCTTGCACAGAAAGCATCGTCAATGAAATGTGCTTTGATATGTTTTGCAATAGTCTTGAGCAATCTGTCACCTGTTTCATGACCATACTTATCATTGGCAACCTTTAAGTAATTAAGATCAATGAATATCATAGTATACTCTTTGACGCCCTCTGCTTCCATATCATCAATTCTTCTGTAGCATTCCGCTCTGTTAGCCATCTGTGTAAGCGCATCGTTAAACGCCAGCAACATAAGCTGTTCTTTTTCTATCTTATTCATATATTCCTCTGCCGATACAGAGACAAGATAAATAAATAGTGAAACCGCTATTATAAGTATTCCTACGGAACTTAGTCCATGTGTTGCAAACCATGCTTTCTTCGCAATGTATTTGGTGAGGTTAAATCTCACCAGCTCCATTATTCCACACATTATGGATATCAATATTCCATATCTCAAAATAAAAATATACCGATTGTTGTTCTTACTTACACCAAAGAAAAGTGCCAAAACGAGCGTTAACATCAATACTCCCATAAGTGCATGAAGATACTTAAGCATATCCGAATAGTTAAGCTGTATTGAAGACAATTCTATAACTGTCGCAACCAAATAAAATGCATCAAACACCATAGAAAGATATGTTACTATTCTCTTAAACCATTTCTTATCAATAACCATATATATAAATACGGTTAGCGGTATTGATGACATATATAGCGAATAGTACTCTATTTTCGCGTTAAACTCCTCGTTACCTATAACAAATCTAAACATTCCAAGACTTCCGAAAAACCATGAATTAATCAAAAACTCAAACAAAGCTATAGGAAGTCCGAGTTGTAATTTCTTCAGACTAATGCTTCTAACCGTAAAATATAATATACAAATAATAGAAAGAACCATTAACGAAAGTGACGTCGAATAAATAACACTCTGCCTACTTAAAACCTTCTTCCAACTCTGGTTAGCAGGAAGAAGTCCAACCTTACTCAAATCCGAAGATGGTTTGTTAACTACCGCTGTAATATCAAGCATAAGCTGTTTTGAAGGCGCATCATCCGGAAGCATTATCTCATATACTCTTGCTCCGTAATGAGCTGACATATTATCGGGATTATATTCATCCTTGTATATACACTCATCGTCAAGATACACGTCAACAATTGAGTTATACAGAGGAATATAAAGCTCCGAGCCGCAAGAAAAAGCATCTTGGGGTATATCAATATATACCTTTACTTTCTCACCTTTTTTAGTCGCACCGTACTCTCCTGCCTCAATATGTTCTACCCGACCATCATTGTGATATGCATCAACCGTCATGTGATCTTTGAGCGAATAGAAATCATCAAACTTGATGTCGTTAAACGCAAAAAATACAATCATGAAAGTCAGCCAGAGTGTAAGAGCGATAACTATAGTTCTCGGCAGCCTCATCATATCTATCTTATTATTCTTTTCCGCTTTTTTCTTATCTTTTTCTTCTATCATTTCTGCCTCTGTAAAACTCCTCTTTATCTTTGTACATTAATTCATCTGCACGTTTGAATACATCCTTGTATGCCTCATCCACATTCTGGACATATGAAACACCACCTTTTGAGACAGCAAGGTCATGCTCATATCTGGCATTTTGTGTATTAAACTCCTTAACCTGCTCATCAAAAACGGTAAAATACTCGGCAATATTATCATCGTTCTGATTCTCAATTACTACGATAAACTCATCGCCACCTATACGGAATACATTCTCTGCAGAAAACACTCGCTTCATAATATCCGCAGCATCCGTTATCAACATATCACCGTATTCATGTCCCAAATTATCATTAACGCTCTTAAGACCGTTAACATCAAAAACTATTACTATAAATGCTGCCATTCCTTCAGATATTTTCTCATCCATGCGTTTAACAACGTCCATATAAGCAGCTTTGTTACCCACACCGGTCATTGCATCCGAATACGCTTGAGAGTGAATGTAAGAAAAATAATCCTTAATTTCCAATGCCATCTTCGAAACACTCTTTGCCAAAGTACCTATCTCGTCTTTTGACTTGTATGTAATAACTGTATTAAGCTCACCCTTTGCAATTCTTGTTGAAGCTTGTGTAAGCTCACGTATCGGCAAAACAATTATTACCATCAGACGCCAGAAAACAGCAAACACAACCATAATAACCAAACAGAAAATTGCAACCAACTGTATTTTCATACTACGTGAAATCCGCATTATCTGTTCTTCCGGTACGCAAACCGCCACAACCATGTCGTTATCCAACGTATTAGCCAACATTCTGTGTTCTTTGCTTTTCCAAATACACTTATGCATTTCATTTTTGTAAGCTACCTGAGGAGTGAGATACTTGGCTGTTGCCTTCATATCAGGATTAAATTGCTTCATTTCCACGCCTTCAGGATAATCCTTGTGATAAATAATATCACCGTCATCACTTAAAAGAAACGCAAAGGCATTCTTATAATCCAGCGAATCTACAATTGTATTAACAGCAGACATCTTAATATCCATTCCGACAACTCCGACAAATGCATTGGATTTGTATATAGGAATTACGTAAGACATCATATATACATTGATATTCTTGTTATGGTATGGTTTTACCCATGTTGCAGACCCCTTCTCTAACGGCTCGTAATACCACGCAACATAATCTCTATCCGACTTGGAATATTGACTAATATCCGCCGGTTCAACATTAATTAGTTCTCCGTTGCTGTTGGCCGTCATAAAAACTCCGGACTTCGATCCAAACTTTTCCGGTTCAGCTCTGAAATATACTGCCGCAACATCACCGACAATTCCACACACATCCACACATTTATCAGCAAAATCCTCATAAAAACCATTCTTGTATTCAACGTTTGAACGAAGAAGTCTCGTATCCAAATTATTGTTAACAAACTTCTCCAATTCCTTTGTACCGTTCTCTACGCGATTAAAATTACCGTTAAGATCAAATGATTTTTCTCTTATAATCATATCCATAGAGCTTGCTATATCTTCCTCTATCGCCTTATTAAGCAAATAAATACTAACGCAGGACATGAGTGCAAACAGCCCCAACATAGAACCAAATATTAAGAAAAAAAGCTTTGTTCTGATCGAACGCATTGCTACATCCTCCTAAATCCTCTTGACACCGTCTCCACCCATTTCTTTTACAAGATAACAGGCCTGTGTTGCCCTGTGGTAGTTCTTCTTTATCTTATCTGCAAGTCGAACTTCAGTAATACCGATTGATACTGTAACTCTACCATCTTCAGCAACCTTCTTACAAAATTCTTTGCATATTTCATGTCCGAACTCAACAGACCACTCCGATAAAATGACAAACTCATCACCGCCCCAACGGAATATCTCGCCCTTCTCTCCAAAGCACTGTTTGGCAAGTTCAACGACCTTAACCAACACTTCATTCCCATTCATGGTATCATTAGCTTCTTTGAAATAATCAATATCAAATACCACCATAGACTTGTAAATAGTAGTATTAAACACACCGCGTTCTCCGTACATATTCTTGAAGAAATTACGATTAGGTGTGCCTGTCAATCCGTCAATCTCATTGCCAGTACCTTTTCCATATCCAAACGTTCTATCCTTTCTCCCGAGAATAGTAACGCCTGAAACAACCGTCGTAATATATATAACAAGACTGGCAATAAGGAATGTGTAATCAAATTCCAAAGAGAAAAACTTTTCATTCTCCTTGTCAATAACAAGAAACCAATTCGGTTTTTCCATATATCTTGTTATTGAAAATCCATTAAGACCGATACTCTCATATGAATAATCATCATTCTTCTGATACATATTGTTTTCTTTGTGTACAGCCTTGATGTTTGCATCATTAACATCAAGTTGAACAAGTCCCGTGTCATCAGTAAGACATATTTTCACATTGTAAGAATCCTGATATTGTTTTAAAAGATCCTGGAATTTTTTGACAGAAATACCAATACCACATACACCAATGACGTTGTGTGACTTATCATAAATCTTTGAATCAACATAAACTGTCAACTGGTCATTGTTATTCTCGTCAACATCTATCTCTATTGCTAAATCCTCTTCTCCCTCAACAAAAGCATTATACCATATATCATGAGGATCTCTGTCCGGATCAACTACTTTGTTAATACCCCTATCTGTATAATATCTTCTAGTACTGTCAGATATGATAAATACAGAATCAAAATTACACGACTCGTTAACGCCCGTAAGATATGATTGCATCAATGAGACAGCTTCTCCTTTTGAATAATCCATCTCATTAATAAGAAAATCTTTCATGAGCCAATTGTCAGCCATCGTTTCAGAGACAATAACAGGTTTTTCAAGCTCAACCATCACGCCGTCATATACACGATCGGCCATGAGCATACTACTTTCCTTCTCATATTTGTCACCATATGCATGACGTCTGTAATAAACGATATTGGAAACAATACATACAACGGTAATTATAATCACATATACCGCTATCTTTCTTTTCTTCATACACCCACCCGCTTATTCATTAACTAGATTTTCAGCCATAAATATAACACTGACAAGTTCACCGTTCTCGTCTCTTTCAACCGGCGTAAAACGTATTCCGTATTTCTCGTTCTTGTTGCTGACAAATATTTTGGATATAACTATTTTATCCCCCATACGTTCATTCAGTGTTGATAAATTAATAAAATCAAATACAGCACGCTTATATCTTGCATCGGTAATAGCATCCAATATTACACGCAATGTATATTGCGCCTTGTCATCATCCTCATCTATAATCATCTTTATATCAGGGGAAATGTCTGCCATTTCTGTATATGTATTATTTTTGAGATTAATTAAAAATGCAACATCATATATGTTTGCCAAAGAGTTCTTCTGACGGAATAAATGTGCTTCATTAATTTGCTGCTTTCTCATTTTTAAAATAAATCTTACCAGTATTGAAAATATAATTAATAATGCAATAATGAATATAATTAACATTATACCGGTAGAACCAAGCACATCACCTGCACCGATAATAGCTATTGTTCTCCAACCATTACTAATATCAGCCGATAAAGCAATATAACGCTTTCCACCATACTTTACAATTGCATAATCGGTGCCTTTTTTTGACATTTTGTCAGAGAACTTGCGACCGATTCCATCCTCATCGCTACTGTAATTCTTACCAAGTTCACTTACCTCAGAATGGGCTACAACCATGCCATCGGCATCAAGAATCATTCCGTATTTCCAACCATTTTTAATTGTAGCCTCCTCCACAAGTCTCTGCATTCCGTCAAGGGTAATATCCATAGATATAACATCTTCTCTATCCGGAAGCATCTTGCTTAAAGACATCGTAACGCTTTCTGTTTGCAAATCTACATAAGGAGAAACAAAAGCAACATCACCGCCTGCTTCACAGGCATCAATATACCAAGGGCGCTCCGTAGGAACAAAATCATCGTCCGGAACCCATCCGACTCCATCAAGATATTCCCCACTTATGTAGCCATAAAAACCCGTAAAATATTTGTTAATCGTAGTACCGTAAATTGTGGATTCTTTCTCAAGGAAAGCTAGAATCTCCTTATTGGATGCTTCCTCTCGCTGCATATCCTCGATTGTCTGTGAAATAAGCTTTATAGCATCAGCACTTTCCACAAGAAGATAATTGAAGTCCATTGCCGCCTTCATTACTTCCTTCTGCTTTCCGGATATGGCATTATCTCTTACGCGAGAATATAGCACATAGAAATTAACAGATAATATAAGAAATATTAAAATAAAAAGTGTAATACACTTTCCCCAAAAGTTTCTGTCTGCCTTCATATACTGCTCTCCCCAATACCCTAAAAAATAAAATAATCCCCATATGCGCATTATAACACATTTTCAAGTATTATACAGTAAATTTTGCAAAAAATTGAGGGGACAAAACACACTCATAATGCGCGTCTTGTCCCCTCAAAATATATGAGGAAGGTTTTTTGTGAGCTATATTATTTCTTTCTTGTTCTTACATCAAATGCAACCGCAATAATGAAGATTATACCTTTTACAATATACTGATAAGAAATATCAACACCCATAAGGTTCATTCCGTTTGTAAGTGACATTATTACCAATGCACCGATGATTGTATTGGTTACTCGTCCGATACCACCACTTACTGCAACACCACCGATGTATGATGATGCAATAGCGTCCATCTCAAATCCAAGTCCGGCTGTCGGAGTTGCTGACTGAAGTCTTGATGCATATAAAACACCACCAAGTGCAGCCATAACGCTGACAGAACAGAATGCGAACAATGTTACGTTCTTAACATTGATACCTGAAAGTTCAGCAGCCTGTGCATTACCACCAATACCGTAGATAGCACGACCAAGTTTTGTTTTATTCAACATGTAGTTATAGATAAGAAGAACAACTGCTACGATAACTGCTGTCCAAGGGAGTCCCTGATATTTAGCAAGTGTCCATATTATAACCATAATGATTGCGGATATAACAACAAGCTTTGCTACGAATATCGGTGTAGATGTAACATCAAAGTTGTATTTTAATTTATTTTTTCTTGTCTTTATTTCAGAGAATATCATCAATACCGCAATCACAATACCGATTATTAAAGTAAGAACATGTATACTACCACCAGTAATATCCGGAATAAATCCATTTGATAACGCATTAAATCCTTCGTTTGGAATGATAATTGTTCCTGTCTCCTGTAATGAAAGATTAAGAAGACCTCTGAATATGAACATTCCCGCAAGGGTCGCTACGAAGGCCGGAACCCCGACTCTTGTAACAAGAAGACCTTGGTAAAGACCAACTAAAAGTCCAAGTACAAGAACAATAAGTATTGCAAGCCATTCATTGACGTTATATTTTGTCATCAGTATCGCTGCAACCGCTCCGCAGAAACCTGCAACATAACCTACTGAAAGATCAATATGTACAATAATAAGTATGATTGTCATACCAATTGCCATTACAGCAACATAACCTGCCTGATTAATAAGATTCGATATATTTCTGGCTTGTAAAAATCCACCACCAGTTTTGAATGCGAAAAATCCCATGATGAGTACAAGTGCAATGTACATCATATAATCACGGATATTGGATTTTAATAGAGTAACAATTTCCTGGCCTAAACCGCCAGCTTGTTTATTCTCACCCATTTTAATGACCTCCTTAGTTATATATTAATCTCGTTTATTGTTTTTATTATGATTTAATAGCCATCGCCATTACTTTCTCTTCTGTTGCTTCTTCAATCGACAACTCACCGGTAATAGTTCCCTCACTCATTACGTAGAGCCTGTCACTCATTCCCAATACCTCTGGAAGCTCTGAAGAAATCATAATGATACTCATTCCCTCATCTACGAGCTTATTCATAAGAGAATAGATTTCAAACTTAGCACCTACATCAATACCACGCGTAGGTTCGTCAAGTATAAGAACATTAGGTCCCGCAAACATCCATTTTGCAATCTGAACCTTCTGCTGATTACCACCACTTAAGTTACCAACTTTCTGCTCGATAGATGGTGCCTTAATGTTGATTGAATCCTTATAACGATTAGCTACATTAATTTCTTCATTCTCATTGATTGCTATTCCTTCAACTAATGCTTCAAGATTTGCAATCGTTATGTTATACCTTATATCCTGCATAAGTATAAGACCGTTTCCTTTTCGATCCTCGGTTACATATGCAAGACCTTGATTAATCGCTTCCTTAGGATGCTTGAATCTAACTTCTTTTCCATCCATGAAAAGCTTTCCATTTGTAATCTTATAGCCTGTAGGATTTCCGAAAATACTAAGTGCAAGTTCCGTTCTTCCTGCTCCCATAAGACCCTGGATTCCGACAATCTCACCCTTTCTGATATTGATATTAACACTATGTAATATCTCCCTGTTCTTTGCCGGGTCAAATACTGTCCAATCCTTAAGTTCTAACGCCTTTTCGCCGAACTCTTTCTTTTCTCTCTTAGGATAAATATTATCCATTTCTCGGCCAACCATGTGTTTGATGATTTCTGCTTCCTCGATAGTTCTCTCGGTTGCATCTAATGAACAAATTGTTGATCCATCTCTAAGTACTGTTATCGTATCTGCTATTGCAGTTATTTCCCTTAATTTGTGAGAGATCATGATACATGTTACACCCTGGTTCTTCAACTCTCTCAACAATTGAAGGAGATTCTGACTATCATCCTCATTAAGTGAGGCTGTAGGCTCATCAAGTATCAATAATTTAACATTTTTACTAAGTGCTTTGGCAATCTCAACAAGCTGCTGATTACCAACTCCAAGTTCTTTTACCTTCATCGAAGGGTCTGCTTTTAATTTAACTTTCTCAAGCATCTTTGATGCCTGTACTATTGTTTCATTCCAATCGATTGCTTTACCCTTAACAATCTCATGTCCAAAATATATATTTTCGTAAAGTGAGAGTTCCGGTATAAGTGCAAGTTCCTGATATATAATAACTATTCCCTTTGCTTCGCTGTCTGCGATTTTCTTGAAAGCCTGAACTTCTCCGTCATAAACAATATCTCCCGAATATGTTCCATGAGGATACACTCCGGACAATACTTTCATAAGAGTAGACTTTCCTGCACCGTTTTCACCCACAAGACAGTGGATTTCTCCACGTTTTACTTTAAAATTAACATTATCTAACGCCTTAACGCCCGGAAACTCTTTGACTATACCTTTCATTTCCAGTATGTAATCGCTCATAGGAATCCTCCCTTCAAAGATTCGCCGGCTTGTTATAAGCCGGCGTTTCTTCATTAATATATTACTCTAATCCTGTAAACTCAGATGCCTCATAGTATCCTGAATCGATAAGTGCATCCTTAACATTGTCCTTTGTTACAACTACGATTGCTGTCTGCTTAGCAGGAACATCAATCTTCTCATTGTTGTAAGTAGAATCTGTTGCAGGCTCCTTATCATCAAGAATGTCTACAGCCATTGCTACTGAGTCAGCTGCCAATGTTCTTGTATCCTTGAATACTGTCATTGACTGCTTACCATCAATAATGTACTGAACTGAAGCCTTCTCTGAATCCTGACCTGTGATAACATAACTTGATACATCTTTATCTGATGCAAATACATCTGCGATAGAACGAGCTGTACCATCGTTAGGTGCTAATACAAGGACATCACCCTTCATGTCAGAACCTACTGCTGTAAGATGAGCCTCTGCTTTAGACTTAGCTACGTTGAAATCCCAATCTGTTGTAACCTGACCGATAATCTTACCAATCTCTTCTCTTGAAAGCTCAGCCTTATCCTGTAAAGCCTCAGCCTCTGATGAGTTAGCAATCTTGAATGTTCCGTCAGCTACCTTAGGCTGAAGAACGCTCCAAGCACCCTCGAAGAAGATGAATGCGTTGTTATCTGTTGCAGCACCTGCGAAGAGGTAAAGAGGGATATCGCTTCCTGAAGGAGCGTTATCGATTAAGTACTGACCCTGAGCAGCACCTACTGCAAAACTGTCAAATGTTACATAGTAATCAACTGCATCTGTACCTGTGATAAGACGGTCATAAGCGATAACCTTAACGCCTGCATCTTTAGCTTCCTCAACTGCTGCTGAAGCTGCCGCACCATCCTGTGCACAGATAATTAATACTTTGATACCCTTTGAGATTAATGTTTCAACATTAGTCTTCTCTGTTGCAGAAGAACCCTGGCTGAATAATACCTGGTTTGTAAATCCTGCATCGCCCAAGATTGTTTCGAACTGTTTCTGATCCTGTAACCATCTTGGCTCATCCTTTGTAGGCAATACGATACCTACCTGAATGTCACCGCTTGCTGATGAATCATCGTTTGATGCCTCAGCTGTTGTTGTGTCGTTACCTGAATCCTTAGCATCTCCTGATGCTGGTGCTCCGGATCCGCATCCTGTGGCGAGACCCATAACCATTGTTGCCGCCAGTAAGAAACTTAAAACTTTTTTCTTCATTTTACATACCTCCGTAAAAAATGTTTTTTATTGGGTTGAGTTAAATATAACACCTTTCATACTTCAATAACTTGTCTCTTACTGTTAATTCTTGTCTTCCTTCAGGACAAATTTGTACAACCTAGCACATTATTGCACTCAATTTGTGCTACACAAAAAAATGCTAGCCCGCATAGTGCAGACCAGCATTCTTCTTATTACTTTCCTTCCTTGTATTCCGAAGGCGTTACCCCTACGTTTTTCTTGAATGTACGACTGAAATAATTAGCATCGGAATATCCCACTTCCATACATATTTCCTTCATACTCTTCGAAGAATTACGTAACAGTTGTTTTGCTTTTTCTATTCTTATGTTGGTTAAGTACTCGATAAATGTGCTTCCCGTCCTCTTCTTAAAAAGCTTACTGAAATAGTAAGGGCTTATATTAAGTTCCTTCGACACATCGTCAAGTATAAGATCCTTTGAATAATTCTCTTCTATATAGAGTTGTGCATTTTTGATTATATCCACACTACTCTCATCTTTTTTCGTAAGGATATTGTGGCATACGTTGGCAATCTTTGACTGAAACCATTCATTTAATTGATCCATCGACTGCATATTCATCACAGTGTCAAGATACTCGCTTCTCATATTAAATCTGTAAACCATCTGACTGTTTTCGAATCCAATCGTTTCTGCGCGCAGCACGAACTCAAGAACTTTAAGTTTGATATCTTTCTCATTCTGGATATGATTGGCAATCATCCAATCAAAAAACTCATTTGCATAATAAGCGGCACGACTGACATTGCCCTCTTCTATATTCTTGAATAATGCTTTTTCGGTATCCATCGGATAATCATCCTCGTAATTACGTGTTGTGGTTATATCCTTAACGTGAACTACCGAATCAGAACTGTTATAAGAAAGTGAACGCATTGCCCCGTTGTAAGATTCCGACAGATCATTAAGCTCCTCTATTGTACCAACGCCAACCCTGAATCTGGCATCAAACATTTTCCTGAGTTCTCGTGCCATCTTTCTCGCATTCTCGATTACAGATACTCGAAGCTCGTATTCGTCATCAGGACCCGGAATATTCATCGGTACAAAGACAAGTATCATATTACCCATCATCGCTCCAACGCAGCAATTAAAGAATGTTTTTATGGCATCCTTTATCCTGGAATACTCTTTTTGGAGACGCACACTCGTTCCAATCGTATTCTCCATTTTATCCTTATCGCCCGCTTCACCAAATTGCAACGACATGATAAATCCTGCATTTTCTTCTATTCCCAAAAGCGTTCTGAAATTATTAAGTTCAGCTTCCCCATTATTCTGATAGATTAATGAATAAATGAACCCGTTTTCGATAATAGGTGTGACAATCTCTAATTTTTCCTTGTTGGCAAGATCCTGACTTCTCTTTATTTTCGTCTGATCTACCTTTTCCATAGCCTTTTTCAAAGTCGCTACTATAGTATCTTTTTCTATCGGCTTGTTAAGATACTCAAGGACTCCGATATCTATCGCGTCCTTCGCATAATCAAACTTTACAAACGCACTTACAACTATGAACAAGATTCCATCGTTGCTCTTCCTAATCTCTCTCATCGCTTCGATTCCATTAATTCCCGGCATCTGAATATCCATAAAAACTATATCCGGTCTGAAATACTCTGCAGCCTCTATAACTTTCCTTCCGGTATTGGCACATTCGATAACGCATTCTTCCGGAAAATTATTCTCGATGATAAACTTTAACGCATCAATAACTATGCTTTCGTCATCAGCTATCAATATCTTGTACATTCTCTTTCTCCTTTATCTCCTTCGGAATAAATAACGCAACCTCCGTACCCATGTTAGGACCAACACTTGTTATTTCTATAACATCCTCACTGTTATAGAAGTTTTTCAATCTCATAATAACATTATCGATTCCTATTCCTCCATCTTTATCGGAATCAATATTACCAGATTTCTCATTATTCATTATGTCCCGGATTACACTTTCCGGAATTCCCAAACCATTATCACTAACGGAAATGACAATATTATCATCCTCTTCCGTTACAGAAACATCAATTCTCTTCTCCCATTCAACCTCAGGGAAACCGTGCTTGATACAGTTTTCTACTATCGGTTGTAATATCATACCCGGAATGCTTACATTAAGCAATGATTCATCAACATTTTTATTATAGATAATTTCTCCTGAATAACGCACATTGATTATATATATGTAGTCATCAACAATCTTTAATTCCTCTCCTATAGAAGAAGTGTGATCATTCTGTTTTATCTTAAACCGGAAGAAATCTGCCACTTTATGAATATACTTATATGTCTTATCAGCATTCTCCATCATTGCAAGTTGCGCACCTGCATTTAACGTATTAAACAAAAAGTGTGGATTAATCTGTGCCTGCAAGTATCGAAGCTGTGCATCTTTAACCGCCGTCTCCATACGGATTGACTGCTCTCTTAAAGCACTCTCCGTCTCCATACTCTTTCTAAACTTCTCAATATAGTCTTTTAAGCTTATTACCATCTGATTAAATGAACTGTTAACGATACCTATCTCATTAACCGAGCTTGATTCAACAAGCATAACATCCAGATTACCATTACCGACTTCAATCGCAGTATCGGCAAGTTTCCTCAAAGGATCTACAAGTCTCTTTATAAGCAACAGCAATATACAGATATCAAGTCCTCCGGTGAGGAACAATATAACGATATATAACACCTCTGTATATTTCGTCAAGTTAAGCATATTCCTGTAAGAAACAGAATTATTGTGAAACATCGTATTGTTAAGATCCGTCATGTATGCGGTAAGGTATTCATATCCCTTGTTCGCCATACTCTGATAACTTTGATATTCCTCAACGTTTCTCGTCTTCTTTGCAAGCACCGCCTGATTAACATAGAGAATATAGTTATCCGAAAGATTATACAGACTGTTCTCCCTAATCTGAAGTTCGGTCATCGGCGACACGTGTTTGAAATCACTTATCAATTCCTTATATGCATCTTCATCACTGTAAAACTTGTTAAGCGTATTCTCGTCTTTCGTATTGATGTATTCATGCATTTCCAGCTGCAGGTTGTCTAACTTGTCTCTGACCTCCATAAGCTTTCTGTTTCCGTCATACGCACTGTCAACGTTATCAATAATAGCCTTCATATTCTGAAAAATTAATAAATTAACAATGAACATCAGGAAAAAAGTAACAAGAAAGATATATACAATTTGGTCACGAAATGTTCTTCTATTCCTCATTCAAATACCTCTCAACATTCTCCTTTGTAACAATTGTATCTTCAACTATAATATGCTCATTAATATTTCCATTTTTCAAATAAGCAGTCATCGAATCAACACACATCATACCGGCTTGAGTTGCATTTGCATCAACAAGTGCAACAAAATCACCCTCCTTGATTGACTTAAGCAGCGATTCCGAAATTCCGGTACCAATTATTTGAGCGTCAACAGATATGGAATAATCCTTTATAGCCTGATAAACCATCTGTGTATCTCTCACATTCAAACATATAATGATATCCGGTTGTCCTCTCTTGGCACTTAAAATATCATTTACTTTGTTCATAAAACGGAAGTTTAATGTGCCATCAACTTCCTGCTCAACAAACTGAACCTCCAAATGGTTACCCTCATTCTCAAGAGTTTCTTTTATACCATTAATTATCTGTATCGTTCCGCTATCGGCATCATCGTCCACAAGCACCATAACCTCGGGGCTTCTCGTCTTGGTAACATCGATAACGATACGACCGTATTCTCTTCCCAAATTGTATTGACCAAGCTCAACAAAGGATTTTCTTCTGCTTCCAGGACAGTCCGAAAGAATGGTAACCACAGGAATTCCTTCATTACTGGTATCATTTATACTTTCCTTGATTTCATCCTCCGCAGATGCTTCAACGAATATTCCGTCAGCATTCATCGCTGCTGCCATCTTAATGTAATCAGCATTTGTGTAACTTAAGTTGAGATTCTCTTTAAGTCTTTCAACATATATTCCACGAGGTTTTCCGTAATCTCTTGCCTCTTCAAAAATGTGATTAGCTGTGTAGGAATCCTCTGACTTGCTGATAAACACATAATGATAATTATATGTAGACTCATCTACCGAAGCATTTTGTAACTGTATATGAACGAACGCAAAAATTCCGATAATAATCAGCAATAAAATCAGCAGAAAAACTATCATTCTTTTCTCGTATCTATCCGCAATCAGTCTTTTTTTAATATATTCCTTCATAAATGCATACCTCAATCATATATGTTGCTTCAAAAAAACGGAACCGCATATGATCCATACATGGTTCCGTTTCCTAAATACATAATCAATATCCTCATGCGTAGAAAAGGATATCCTCATACTGAGGGAATGGCCAATAATCTTTGCCAACAAGTTCTTCCAATCTGTCAGCAGGCTTTCTGACCTTGCTCATTGCGGTAAATACATCATTATAGAAACAATGAGCCGCTTTCTCCATGTCTCCCTCTAAAGCAATCGCCTTCTCATCAAGTTCTTCAAGCTCTTTGGTACGTGCAATAAGTTCCTTAAGTTCCTTGGCGATTTCCTTAAGCACATCCTCCTGAACAGACGTATCTATTCCGATTGCCTTAAGTTCATTAACACCTTTAGCTGTATCCGCTTCGTACTTCATAACAGCAGGAACAATCTGCTTCTTAACCATATCAAGCATAGTCTTTGCTTCGATGTTAATCTGCTTTGAGTAATTCTCATAGTATATCTCTGCACGAGACTTAAGCTCTGCCTCTGACAGTACATTAAACTTCTCAAACATCGCAATGTTATCTTTATTTTCATATGCCTTAACAGCATCTACAAGACATTTGATATTAGGAAGTCCGCGCTTCTCTGCTTCCTTAACCCACTCATCCGAATATCCGTCGCCGTTAAATACTATTCTCTTATGTTTTGCGATAAGCTCTTTAATCTTGTCATGAACAGCCATCTCAAAGTTATCAGCTTTTTCAAGATCGTCAGCCACCTGACAAAGTGCATCGGCAACAATAGTATTAAGAATTATATTCGGTGTGGCGATAGACTGTGTCGAACCCACCATACGAAACTCGAACTTATTACCAGTAAATGCAAATGGTGATGTACGGTTTCTGTCTGTCGCATCCTGCATAAATGAAGGAAGTGTGGATACTCCCGATTCATATGTCTTACCCTGGATTGAACTTGTAGCCTCTCCGGTTGTATCAAGCTGCTTTAACACATCATCAAGCTGCTCACCAAGATACACGGATATGATTGCCGGAGGTGCTTCATTAGCACCGAGTCTGTGGTCATTACCCGGTGATGATGCTGAAAGTCTTAATAAATCAGAGTGCTCGTCGACAGCCTTAAGTATCGTTGTAAGGAACAACAAGAACTGCACATTCTCATGAGGGGTTTTGCCCGGCTCTAAAAGATTAATGCCATCATCTGTTCCTATCGACCAGTTGTTGTGCTTACCGGAACCATTTACACCCTCAAACGGCTTCTCATGAAGAAGACATGCAAGATTGTGATGCTCCGCAACACGCTTCATTGTCTCCATTATAAGCTGGTTGTGGTCTGTTCCTATATTAGTGGTTGCGTATATAGGTGCCAACTCGTGCTGACATGGTGCAACCTCATTGTGCTGAGTCTTTGCAGATATTCCAAGCTTCCATAACTCGATATTCAGGTCATGCATGTATGAAAGAACTCTGCGTCTTACCGAACCGAAATAGTGATCATCCAATTCCTGACCTTTTGGTGGCATCGCACCAAACAATGTACGTCCGGTAAATATAAGATCCTTTCTCTTATCAAAGTCATCCTTATCTACGAGGAAATACTCCTGCTCCGGACCAACGTAAGTAACAACGCTCTTAGAAGTTGTATTCCCAAAAAGCTTAAGTATCCTCATAGCCTGAGTACTTACCGCTTCAACCGAACGCAAAAGAGGAATCTTCTTATCAAGAGCCTCTCCTGTATATGAAGAAAATGCTGTCGGAATGCAAAGTACAGTAGTTCCGTCCGGTGATTCCTTAACAAATGCAGGGGACGTGCAATCCCAAGCTGTATATCCTCTAGCTTCATTTGTTGCTCGAAGTCCACCTGAAGGGAATGAAGAAGCATCCGGTTCGCCCTTGATAAGCTCCTTGCCGGAAAAATCCATCATAACCTTACCGTCACCTGTAGGATTGATAAATGAATCATGCTTTTCAGCAGTAATGCCGGTCATAGGTTGGAACCAATGTGTGTAATGCGTAGCGCCCTTCTCAATAGCCCAATCTTTCATTGCATTGGCAACTGTATCCGCTATTGCGGGATTAAGCTCTTTACCAAGTTCAATTGTCTTCTTAAGCTCTTTGTAAACAGCCTTTGGAAGACGCTCTCTCATTGCAGCATCATTAAACACGTTAGATCCGAAAATCTCTGTAACATTTACATTGTCGTTCATAATCTTTACTCCTTATGAAGAAAGGGTATTCTCAAGCGAGAACACCCCTATAAATAATATATATCCGCTTTAACAGTTAATAATATAAACCAATTAAAATCAAAAATCAAGTTTTTTGTGATTTTCAATCTCCCCACTTGTCTATTATCTCTTCTGCAAGTATTTTCTTGGATATACATCTGTTCATAGACTCTTTTACAATGTAGCTGTGAGCCTCTTCTTCTGTCATATTTTCATTGGCAATAAGGTACCATTTGGCCTTGTTAATAATACGCTGTTCACGCAGTTTATCTTCAGTCGTCGAGAGTTTCTTCTCCAATTCAAGAATCTTGTTTCTATCCGCAACAAGATGTCTTATGCATTGACTGATTGTTCTTCCGTTAATAGGTTTTGAAACAGCAATGATACCGTAGTCTATAGCGTGCTCTGCCACATCATCAGCTATCTCACCCGGCGTAACAAGCAAAATACCTGCTGACATTCTCGTTGCAACATCTATTGAAAACTCGACTCCCATATCATCCGGAAGTGGTGTATTAATAACAACAATATCATAACCGCGCACCAACAACTGTCTTTGTGCCTGTGATATACTCTTCATGATATCTATCACATCGAATTGAGCTCTTGGAAGCACACGTTTCACCAGCGTATTAAATTGTTCGGCTGCAGATACTATCAATAACGAGTACTGCCTGTCTGTCTTTCTATCCATACACTTCACCCGAAACCACGATTACCGTGCTCTATCCTTTTTCTTTCTCCTATGCTATCTTATATAGCTGTCAACAAGTTCTTTTGGAAGAATAGAGTTGATAAAATCACTGCCCGCAGCAACTTTACTTGCTTCTTTTCTGGATGTAGGAAGAAAGATTCCGTCCGGATCCATTTCTTTCGGAAGCGAAAGTTTATTCTCGATTCCGTAAAGGGCTGCATGAATAAGTAAAGCGTATGCAAGATACGGATTACTGAGTGCATCCGGTGAACGCAACTCAATAAAAGGCTGTCCTTTTATCTTGGAAATATATATAAGACCGGTTTCATCTGCACCTGACCAGTTAATTCTATCAGGCGCCGTTCCGGTTCCAAATCTTGTATAAGAACTGTCAGACGGGTTAAGGAATAACGTCATATCAGAAATCTTTTCTATTATTCCCGCTGCAATATAATCACTTACGTCTGTTCCGTCATTGCTATCTGCAAAAATATTAATGTGATATCCGTTGCCCGGCTTATCCTCAAGCGGAACCGGTGAGAAATCAGCATACAAACCGTTTCTGTCAGCAACAGTACTTACAACCATTTTAAATGTAGTCATCTGGTCTGCAGCCTTAACCGGCTTACCGTAATGAAAGTCTATCTCATTTTGTCCCGGGCCACTTTCATGGTGAGAGCGTTCCGGTATAAGTCCCATTTTCTCTATTGTAAGACATATTTCTCTTCTAATATTCTCTCCTTTGTCTGCAGGTGCAATATCCATATATCCGGCATCATCATATGGCTGTTTTGTTATATTGCCATCATCATCCTTCTTAAACAGATAAAACTCTGCCTCTGAACTGAAATGAAACTGTATGCCGGCCTGTTTTGCCTTCTTAACCGCATTTTTAAGAATAGTTCTAGTGTCAGCAACAAAAGGTTCTCCATCTGCAGTGCAAACATCACAAAACATTCTGATAACGCGTCCGCTATCCGGGCGCCATGGAAGAACAGAGAGAGTTGACGCATCAGGCTTAAGATACAAATTAGCACCCTTACAGCCCTCAAAACCAACGATTCCATGTGGATTAATCGGTATTCCATCCTCAAATGCCTTACCAATCTCCGAAGGCATAATTGAAATATTCTTCTGAACACCGAATGCATCCCTGAATGCGAGTCTTATGAACTTGGCATCCTCTCTTTCAATATATTCAAGTATTTCATCTAATGTCTCGTTCATATTTTTCTCCTCTCTTTTCTTTCAAATCTTGCTGTTTAATGCACTTTTATCCCTAACAAACGCGTATAGATTATCAGATGTATGAATATCCTGTATCCAGGTGAAACGCACTAAGAGGTTGTAGGTATGCCGACTACACTTTCTTATAATACGCGACCGGCTATGGATT
>JAILRO010000037.1 GCA_024698145.1 Lachnospiraceae bacterium | reverse complement strand
AAATGTTCATTATAATGTAGGAAAGGAAGTAAGAACCGCTATAGAAAAAATAGGTGGAACAATGCCTGAGGATTTGCCTACACCTGATAAGAGTATACAACAAATAGAAAAGGAGCAGATGGAACGACTTAAAGCAAAGGTAAGGGCGGGAAAAATCATGCTTGATGAATGATAGAAAAAAGGAGAGTTGACAATGGAGAGATTCAAGATTGGAGATACGGTAAAACATTTTAAGAGAGAATACGTTAATGATAATTCTGCGGAATATCTGTACAGGATTCTGGCATTTGCACAGCATACGGAAAATGGAGAGAAGCTTGTAATATATCAGGCACTCTATCCGCCGTATAAGACTTGTGCGAGACCTTATGATATGTTTGTCAGTGAAGTTGACAGGAATAAGTATCCTGACATTAAGCAGAAGTATCGTTTTGAAGTTGTTGAAACGGAGATTTTTCCAAAGAGTTGAGCATAGGAACAAGTAGGTATGAATAGAGTTATTAAGATAAATGATATAGATGATGAAAGAGTATCAATATATACGAAGTATAATGAGGCACAACTGCTTCATTACTTTGAACCTAACGGTGGTGTCTTTATTGCAGAAACACCAATGGTAATTGAGCGGGCACTTGATATGGGTGCGGAGCTTATATCTTTTTTTGTTGAGTCGGGAGAAGAGAGTAATGAACAGGTGCGCAAAGTTATTGATAGAGCTGGAAGCGATATTGACATATATGAAGCGGAGCTTTCTGTAATACAGAATATCACAGGATACAATTTGACTCGCGGACTATTGGCGGCATTCAAACGCCCTGTTGCCCCAAAACCTGAAGAGTTGCTTGGCAAGAGTAGATGTGTTGCGGTTCTTGAGGATGTAGTTAATCCAACTAATCTTGGTGCGATATTCCGTTCTGCTGCAGCACTGGGTATTGATTCGATACTTATAACTTCCGATTCTACAGATCCTTTTTACAGAAGAGCTGCAAGAGTTTCTATGGGAACTGTATTTCAGATTCCATGGACATACATACCCAAAGGAAGTGATTATGTTGGAATGCTTCATGAACACGGATTTTCGGTAATCTCGATGGCATTGGTTGATAATGCGATATCGCTTAAGGATCCGATTTTAAAAGAAAGCCGTAAGCGTGCAATTGTGTTTGGTAATGAGGGGAACGGTATATGCAAAGAAACTCTTGACAGGAGCGATCACGTTGTGATAATTCCAATGTATAACGGCGTTGATTCGCTTAACGTGGCTGCATCATCGGCGGTAGCGTTCTGGGAGTTAGTAGATAAAACAACAATTTAAGGAGGACTATAGACATGGTAAAACACGTTATTCTTTGGCAGTTAAAAGATGAACTTTCAGCAGAGGAGAAAGAGAAAGTCAAAGCAGGTATCAAGGAAGGGTTAGAAGGTCTTGCAGGTAAGATACCGGGACTTATCGATATCAAGGTGCAGACTGATAGTCTTGCTTCATCTAATGCAGATGTTATGCTTGATTCATCATTTACCGACGAAGAATCTTTGAAAGGATATGCTGTTCATCCGGAACATGTGGCTGTTGCTGACGGAGCAGTAAGACCTTATACCAAGACCAGAGTATGCATCGATTACGAGGCATGATGGATATAAGACAGTAGATTTGTCATATTGTATAACAAACGGAAACTATTTTTGTGCAATCAGTTTCTTGTAACATTTTATGTTCTGTGTTACAATTTAGGAAACTGAAAAAGCAAAGACGGTTTCCGTTTTTCTTTTCATTAATTTGTACGGATTTTACCAATTGAATAAAGAAGAAATGAGGTGATATGTTGGAGCTTCAGGAACAGATTTTAGATGCAACCATGAAAATCTTCAATGAAAAAGGCTTGAAGTTCACCATGGATGACATTGCACATTCACTATCTATTAGTAAGAAGACCATTTACACTGTTTTCAAGACAAAAGAGCAGTTGTTTTTGACAATGGTTGATTACATTTTTGACGGGATTAAGGAAAGTGAAAAGCAGGTCATGGACAATGATGAATTGGACGTCGTTGGGAAGCTTAGAAGTATTTTCAAGGTTATGCCGGAAAGATACACTGAACTTGATTTCAAACAGCTTTATGAACTTAAGGACAAGTATCCGAAGATTTACGACAAGGTTCAGGAAAGACTGGAAACAGGCTGGGAGAACACGATAAGTCTTTTGGAACTTGGAATGGAGAGCGGAGTAATAAGGAAAGTCCATATTCCTATTGTGAAAATGATGTTGGAATCTACTTTGGAGCAGTTTTTCCAAAGAGATGTGTTGGTGAAAAATGGTTTGTCGTATATGGAAGCGTTAGATGAAGTGGTTGATATACTGATGGACGGAATAGTAATTGAATAGAAAAGGAGAATATGCATGAGAGTATATTTTAATGACGATTGGAAGTTTTCGGAAGTTTTTGAGCAGGATATGTTGCTTGCCGATTACAATACAAAAGATATGTTGGATGTTAGACTTCCACATACTGTTAAGGAATTACCATTCCATTATTTTGATGAGAGCATGTATCAAATGGTAAGCGGATATCGCAAGGTTTTTACGGCTGATAAGGCTTGGAAAGACAAGGTAGTGTTGCTTACTATCGATGGTGCGGCACATGACAGCGAGGTATATCTTAATGGCGAAAAACTTGGTGAACACCATTGCGGTTATACTGCGTTTACAGTTGATATAAGTGATTATGTGTCATACGACAAGGATAACGTATTGGTTGTCAAAGTTGACAGTCGTGAGGAGTTAAATGTTCCCCCATTTGGTTTTGTTGTTGACTACATGACCTACGGTGGAATATATCGTGACGTATATATTGATGTCAAAGAGGAGAGTTACATTGATGATGTATTTGTAACGACTAAGCTTGCCGGACAGGTTATTGAGTTTGGCGAGGACAGCAGCAAAATGTTCTGCGAAAAATCAGCAATTATTGCTGAGGTTACCGTTAAGAATAGAAAAGAAGGAATGTTTCTTCGTCAGTTCTTCAGAAAGAAGGGAGAGGAAGCATTTACGCAGATAGATAATCAGGGCGATTTGAGCGACCACTTAAGTGATGCAGGCAAAAATGGAAATGTGGAAACACTTGTCTGCCATACCGGCAAAGTTGAACTTTGGGATGTTGAGCAGCCTTCTTTGTATGAACTTAAGACAGAGCTTATGGAGAATGGCAAAGTTGTTGATGAGAGCATCGTGACCTTCGGATACAGAAAAGCGATATTTAAGAAGGACGGCTTCTACTTAAACGGAAGAAAGTTAAAGATTCGTGGACTCAACCGTCATCAGAGTTACCCGTATGTCGGCTATGCAATGCCTAAGTCAATGCAGCAGTTAGATGCAGACATTTTGAAAAATGAGCTTGGTGTAAATGCAGTTCGTACATCTCATTATCCACAGTCTCATTATTTTATAGACAGATGTGACGAGATAGGACTTCTTGTATTTACAGAGTTCCCGGGCTGGCAGCATATCGGTGATGAGAATTGGAAAGCGCAGGCAGTTGATAACGTTGCGGATATGATTAAGCAGTATCGTAACCATACCTCTATCATTTTGTGGGGTGTAAGAATTAACGAGTCTGTTGATGACCATGATTTCTATATAAGAACCAATACCGTGGCGCATGCATTTGACCATACGAGACAAACAGGCGGTGTAAGATGCTACAAGAAGGGTGATTTCCTTGAGGACGTATTCACCTATAATGATTTCCTTCATGACGGCAAGAGAAAGGGGTGCGATAAGAAGTCGGATGTAACTTCGGACGTGGAGAGACCTTACCTTATCAGCGAGTACAACGGACATATGTATCCGACGAAGAGTTTCGACTGGGAAGAGCACCGCGCACAGCATGCAATACGTCACGCCAACGTTCTTGATGAAGTGGCAAAACAGACGGATATTTCCGGTTCATTTGGTTGGTGTATGTTTGATTACAATACACACAAGGATTTTGGAAGCGGTGACAGAATATGCTATCACGGAGTTATGGATTTGTTCCGTAATCCGAAAATGGCAGCTTCCGTATATGCAAGTCAGCAGAATGCCACACCGGTAATTGAGCTTTCGTCATCTATGGATATCGGCGAGCATCCCGGATGTAATCGTGGTGATACATGGATATTTACCAACGCAGATAGCGTGAAAATGTACAAAAATGGCGAGTTCATTAAGGAATATACCAAGGAGAATTCACCTTACAAGAATCTTTCTCATCCACCGATTTTAATCGATGATTTCATTGGTGACACTCTTGAAAAGGGTGAGAACATGGGACACCGTCAGGCGGAAGATGTCAAAGCATTGTTAAATGAAGTTGCCAAGGTTGGACTTTACGGCTTGTCAAAACTCATGTATGCGAAGGCCGGCAAACTCATGGTTATGTATCACATGAAAATGGAGGATGCCGTTGCACTCTACAACAAATATGTTGGTGACTGGGGCGGTGAATCAACCGAGTACAAGTTTGAGGCAATAAAAGACGGAGAAGTCGTTAAAACTCTTGTTAAGAAACCGATGACTAAGGTTTGTATAGAAGCATTGATAGATCATGACAAGCTTGTTGAAGAGAACTCTTATGATGTTGCAGCTGTCAGAATTAATGCAAGAGACGAGTTTGGAAACATTTTACCATTCTTCAATGACCCGATTTCATTAAGCATCGAAGGTCCTTGTGAAATAATCGGACCTAAGGTTGTTGCATTACAAGGTGGTATGGGCGGAACATATATTAAGACCACCGGCAAGAAAGGTGCAGGCAAGCTTATAGTTTCATGCGGAGCACTTGAAGATGTTGAGATAGCATTTAATGTTGAAATGTAAAACGTGAAATAAAACAAGAAAGTGAGGAGATTGTTTATGAATCTTACAGCAAAAGAAAAGTTATCTTACGGTCTTGGAGCCGTAGGAAAAGACATGGTGTACATGTTATCTGCAAGTTATGTACTTTATTATTTCCAGGATGTACTCGGAGTGAGTGCGGTTGCAATGGGTATTATCCTTTTGGCAGCGAGAGTATTTGATGCGTTTAACGATCCTATTATGGGTATTATCGTTGCAAAGACACAGACGAAGTTCGGAAAGTTCCGTCCGTGGCTTATGATTGGAACTATCACTAATGCAATTATATTGTTTGTTATGTTTGCAGCACCACCGACAATGGATGCAAAAGGACTTACGGCTTATGCAGCAGTATTCTACATACTCTGGGGCGTGACTTATACAATGATGGATATTCCATATTGGTCAATGATTCCTGCATTTACCGAAGGCGGCAAAGAGCGTGAAGGTCTTACAACACTTGCCCGTTCATGTGCAGGAGTAGGTTCCGCTTTGGTTACCATTTTTACAATGATTCTCGTTCATCTTCTTGGTAACATGACTGCAGGAGCCGATGCGTCAGCAAAGCAGATTGAGATTGCGGGCTTTAAATGGTTTGCATTAATTATTGCTGTTCTTTTCGTATTATTCATTGCAATTACATGTATCAACATTAAGGAGAAATCTACAGTTGATATGAAATCGCCTGGCGTTGGCGAGATGTTTAAAGCGTTGATTTCAAATGATCAGGCAATGACAGTTGTTATCGCAATCGTGCTTATCAACACATCAATATATATCACTTCAAACCTTGTACTCTATTTCTTCAAATACGATTTTGGTGGTACAGGTTGGTTTTATAGTTACACATTGTTTAATACATTTGGCGGTGGAATACAGATTCTTTCTATGATGTTATTCTATCCGTTACTTAGAAAGAAACTTTCCAACAATAAGGTATTCTACGTATGTTTAACAAGTGCGATTATCGGATACGCAGTACTTCTTGGAATTGCATTTACAAGCATGGAATCAGTATATATCCTCTTTATTCCGGGCTTCTTTATCTTCGCAGCCAACGGTGTTTTGCAGGTACTTACAACAGTATTCCTTGCCAATACGGTTGACTACGGACAGCTTAAGAACGGAAGACGTGACGAATCGGTAATCTTCTCAATGCAGACATTTGTAGTTAAGCTTGCTTCAGGTGTGGCAGCATTTATCGCCGCATTATGTCTCCAGCTTAACAACCTTTCAAATGCCAACACAACCGAGGCGGACAAGACAGTGGACTTTGCAAAAAATGTTGCTGCAAGCGCCAAAGCAGGACTTCGTATGACAATGACTATCGTGCCTATCGTTGGTTTGATTGTTGCTATATTAGTATTCAAGAATAAGTTCATTCTTTCTGATGAGAAGATGGAAGAGATAACCGGCAAAATTAAGAACTCTAACATGTGATGAATAAAGTGGAGGGGTACCGTAATGATCGAGAATAAGAATGGATTGTATGTGTTACATACGAAGAACACAACCTATATGTTCAATGTTATGGATACAGGACATCTTGAGCATTTGTATTATGGAAGAAGAATCAGAATAGATTGGGATAGCGAGAACGGCGGTGCACTTCCGTTTGTGGAAAAACATGCGTTTTCACCCGGAAACACGAATCAGTATGACAGTGAGCACCCTGCATTTACATTAGAAGATATGTGCCTTGAAATGTCTTCATACGGCAAAGGCGATATAAGGGAGCCTTTCGTTGAGGTTACTCATGCGGATGGAAGTTTTACTTCGGATTTTCTCTTTGAAAAGGCGGAAGTTTTAAAGGGGAAGAAGGAACTTGAAACACTTCCGAGTTCTTATGGTACAGATGATGAAGTTGAGACCTTAGAGGTGACATTAAAGGATGCACAATACGGCCTTTTACTTGTTATGTCGTACTCTGTGTACGAGGATTGCGACGTTATAACAAGAAGTGCACGCATAATCAATGACAGCAAGGATACTGTCGTTTTGAAACGCCTTATGAGTATGTCCATGGACTTTGATACGCCTGAATACGTATTTACAACATTTAACGGCGCATGGGCGCGGGAAATGAAGCGTACAGATACAATAATGCGTGCCGGCAAGCATGTAAATGCTTCCTACACGGGCACATCTTCTAATCGTGCCAACCCATTTGTGATGCTTTCTAAAGAATCGACTTCTGAAGATTTCGGCGATTGTTACGGATTCAACCTCGTATATAGCGGCAATCATTATGAGACCGTGGAAGTGTCGGGATACGGCAAGACACGAATTGTTACAGGAATCAATCCGCAATCCTTTTCCTGGGTGTTGGATACGGGAGATTCTTTTGAGGCGCCTGAAGCCGTAATGACTTATTCAAATGAAGGCTTTAACGGAATGAGCCGGCATATGCACAAGTTCGTAAGAGAGCACATTGTGCGCGGATACTGGAAGGACAAGGTAAGACCGGTGCTTCTTAACAGTTGGGAGGCAGCTTACTTTGATATCAATGAGCACAAACTTCTTAATCTTGCAAAGGCAGGAAAAGAGGTTGGAATAGAGTTGTTCGTAATGGATGACGGCTGGTTTGGTGAGAGAAATGACGATTCTCACTCGCTTGGTGACTGGGATGTCAACGCAAAGAAGTTGCCGGGTGGCGTTGCCGGATTATCCAAAAAGATTAAGGGCTTGGGACTTGATTTTGGTATATGGGTTGAGCCTGAAATGATTAACGTACAAAGCAAATTGTATGAGGAACATCCTGATTGGGTATTGCAGATTCCGAATAAACCTCATTCAGAGGGAAGAAATCAGAGAATCCTTGATTTGACGAAAGCAGAAGTTCAGGACTTTGTAATCAATAAGATGACGGAAGTGTTTGGTAGTGGTGACATTTCTTATGTGAAATGGGATATGAACAGAACATTTACCGATTATTATTCTCAGGGATTTGACAAAGACAGACAGGGTGAAGTGGCTCATCGTTACATGATAGGTTTGTACCGTTGTATGAAGACTCTCACAGAGAGATTTCCCGAAATATTGTTTGAGGGCTGTTCAGCAGGCGGAAATCGTTTTGACTTGGGTATTCTTTCATACTTCCCACAGATTTGGGCAAGTGATGACACTGATGCGCTTTGCAGAACGGAGATACAGACTGGATACAGCTACGGTTATCCTATGTCTGTTGTAAGCGCGCATGTATCTTCATGTCCTAACCATCAGACGTTAAGAACTACACCACTTGAGACAAGGTTTAATGTGGCTGCATTTGGTGTGTGCGGATATGAGTGTAACTTCTGTGATATGAACAAGGAAGATTTAGCTGCGGTTAAAATTCAGATTGCACTGTACAAAGAGTGGAGAGAAGTTTTGCAAAAGGGAAGTTTCTATCGTGGAAGAACTTTTGCGGGCGGACTTGAAACATCAGGCAGCGTGCTTTCTAAAAATGACGGCAATGTTACCGAATGGACATGTGTATCACCGGATAAAAAGAAAGCTGTCGGCTTTGTGATGCAGAGGCTTGTTGCACCTAATACTCAATATGAATATTACAAGGCAAAGGGACTTGATGAGGATAAGAGGTATCATTTCTACAACCGATTCTTAAAGTATAATGTCAAGAACTTCGGCGACCTTGTTAATACAGTTGCGCCAATCCATATCAAACAGGATTCGTTAACTCACAATATTGTTGCGAAGTTTGTCAAAATGGACGGCGAGACGGAGGATTGTTGCGCATACGGTGACGGACTCATGTATTCCGGCGTGAAACTCAAGCAGGCTTTCGGTGGTACCGGCTATAATGATGAAGTCAGATATTATCAGGATTTTGGGTCAAGATTGTACTTTATTGAAGAGATAAATAACAATTCAATAGGAAAATGATAGATATTATGATACAATTAATACCATGAGATGGGTTCGGAATTATACGTATTATGGGTTTGTATAATTTTGTAATTGAATAGGGGGTGCGGTATTGAAAGTATCTAATTTCAATCATTATGGTTATGATGATGAAACGTACAAAGACTGTGCGGATCTAATCAGAACCAATAACTGGAACCATGTGCTTTTCAATAATACATGGTTTACATTTAATTGTTGCCTATATTTGATTTTTTCGATAATGGGTTTATTTAATGTCGATAGAAGTAAGTTTTTGTTTTATCTTACATTTGTGATTTTATCGGTATTATTCGAGGGGTATCTGCTTGTATTTCGAAAGAGTGCAGAGCGATTCTCTGCTTTTATAATTTATTTTGATGTTATTTTATTGATGGCATACAGTATATTAAGTTCAACCGCGCAACCGTACATGGCGGCGGTTATATTTCCTGTGCTTTTGGTTTTGGTTGCGCTTTCATATATCGACCAGATGATCAGGATGTCAGCGGTGCTTACTGCCTATGCCATTGTCTTTTTGATGTCTTCGTATTCACAGAAGGCAATATCTATTGCGTATTCGGATACATATAATGTTATCATCGTTATGACACTTGCACTCGCACTTCATTATGTATTCCAACGTACAAGAATGAATCAGTTCATTTTATTCCAGAATAACCAAAGAATCAGACAGGAACTTGAAGTTAAGTCAAGTTTCGATGCACTTACATCACTTCTTAACAGAGGACGTTTCTTCTCTGCGGCAGATGAAGCTATAAAACGTTCGGATAAGAATGAGTTTATGGTTGTATGCTTGCTCGACCTTGATGAGTTTAAGAAAGTCAATGATACCCTTGGTCATCAGATGGGTGATAAGGTTATACAGACGGCTGCACATACATTGCTTAACACATTGGAAATTGATTTGGCTGAAAAGTGGTCGTATATAGAAAGAGCGTTGAATGATAAAACAAGTCTTTGCGGACGGCTTGGTGGAGACGAGTTTATTGCTCTTGTGAGAGGTCTTAAGAACAAGGAAGAGGCTACTGCTTTGATGCAGAGAATATTATCGGATCTTAATAATGTTGAACTTGAAGGGCTTAATGGTATTTACGCTTCCTTCGGTGCAACCGTGCTTGTCAGAGGAGATGATATCGACAGCGCGTACACGCGTGCGGATGAGGCGCTTTACGACTCTAAGAGAGCCGGAAAGAATCAGGTACATTTTAACTAGAATAATATGTAGAGGGTGAATAATATGATTTACGATGGACCAAAACTTATGCTGTTGTTTGGCATTATTCTTATAATAATCAGCATTGTGATATTTATCTATTCAATAAGCGCAAGAAGAAAGGAAGCCTACGGAATCAAGGCTCTCGAAATGATAATCGGTGCAATTGAGTCTGATGATCCGAACCTTAACGGACATTCGCTTTATGTTAGAAGAATCGTACTTTTGTTGTATGATAATCTTCCAATTAATTATAAGTTGGAAATGAAAAGACGTGAACTTGAATATGCGGCATTGCTTATTGATATAGGACGTTTTGGCGTGCCTAGAGATATACTTGACAATCACGGCAAACTTAATCAGGAAGAGAAGAATGTTATCAGTCGTCATCCGGAGATGGCAGTCAAGATTCTCTCGCCGGTCAAACCGTTTGAGAAGATTGCCATGTGGATTAAGTATCAGCATGAACGTGTTGATGGCAGAGGAAAGTACAAGCTTTACAGAGATGATATTCCTATTCAGTCGAAAATGCTTGCCGTTGCGGACACATTTGCAGCTATTACAATGAGCAGAACGTATAGAGTGCCGTATAACTATGATGAGGCGTTAGCAGAGCTTCGTATGGCTTCGGGACATCAGTTAGACGAAGAAATCGTCGGATATTTCTGTAATATTCCAATCAAGGATATTGAGAATGCATTAGAAGATGTGAAGGATCAGATGAAGTATTTTCACGATGCTAAAAGGAGCATAGATAATAGAGGGGAATGATTATTGATGAGTGGTAGAGATATTGTATTTACCGTTATTTTAATAATTGCCATTGCGATAACGCCGATTTATGCATGCCCGAATATGAGAAACAAATCACATAAAAAGACGGTTAACAGCATAATAGATGGCGTATCTACAGACCAGATACATTTTGCAATACAACCTTCTTGCGCATTCATTCCTTTGTATGTTGCCAAGGAGAAGGGCTGGGTTGATGAAGTTATGGCCGAGTATGGTGTAGAGGTGTATTGGCACAATTTTGATGCAGGCCCGGCAATCAATGCTTCAATGTTAAAATGTGAATCGGATATCGGCGTGCTTGGTGATGTTCCGGCGGTGTTTGCAATTGGACTTGGACAGGAGAATACGGTTATTGCAACTGCGGCACAGGCTGCTGATTCGTATGCGGTTTTGATTCCGGCAGACTCTGATATAAAGAGAGCCGAAGATCTTAAGGGAAGAAGATTTGCTACGGTTATAGGTACAACACCGCATAATATGATGAACAAGTTCCTAAAAAGCGGCGGACTTACGATGGATGATGTGACGTTTGTTAATATCAATGCAAAAGATGTTGAGTCGGTTCTTAAGGAACACAGAGCAGATGCGGTTGCTATATGGGAGCCGAGTGTTACAAGGTTTGTTGATAGCGGAATTGCCAAGATACTTGGTGTGGGTTCTGATTGTGACCTGGCCGGTACCAATGTGTTGGTGGCAAGGAGTGAGTTTGTAGAAGAGAATCCGGCGCTGGTTGCTGCAGTATGCGATTTGTACAGACGTGGCGCTGAAGAGTTGGCTAAAGGAACTGATGATGTGACGATTAACAATATAGCGGAGTATATGAAGCTTGACAGAGAACAGTTGAGATCGCTGATACCGAAGTTTAATTATTCTGTAGATATTGTTAAGGAAGATACAGATTCTCTCAATGATACGATTGATTTCTTATATACGGTGAACCAGCTTCCTAGGAAATACGATATAAATGACCATATATACACAGATGGTTTGGATTATGAAGATGAGTGAATAAATTGCAACTTATGAGTGAAAACAATTCATATTTTCACTTTACAAAAGTGCATGACGTGTCTATAATTGCGGTTGTGGGTGCGTTAGGCACTTTTTGTTTGTTATAAAATATTAAAGGAGAGTTGACAGTGAAAGACACAGTAGAAATCAGGTGGCACGGCAGAGGCGGACAGGGCGCTAAGTCGGCAGCACTTATGCTTGCTGATGCTGCATTTATGACAGGAAAACATGTACAGGGATTTCCGGAATATGGTCCGGAGAGAATGGGAGCACCGATTACGGCGTACAACCGTATAAGTGAGGAACCTATACGAGTTCATTCCAACATATATGACCCCGATTATGTAGTTGTTGTTGACGAGACATTACTTGAGAGTGTTGATGTTACAGCAGGACTTAATCCTGAGGGCGCAATCGTTATTAACACAACAAAGAGTGTTGATGAGGTTAAGCCATTCCTTAAGGGTTATACCGGAGGAGTATATACATTAGATGCAAGAGCAATTTCGGAAAAGTGTCTTGGAAGATATTTCCCTAACTCGCCAATGCTTGCAGCAATCGCAGCAATCAGTAAGGTAATGACAAAAGAGGACTTCTTCAGAGAGATGGAGGGTTCTTACAGACATAAATTTGCAAAGAAGCCGGAAGTTGTTGAGGGTAACCTCGCAGCACTTAGAATGGCTTATGAGGAGGTGGAGTAAATGACAGATATTTCAAAGATTACAGAAAAGAGCGAATGGCAGGATTTGACAGAGGGTAATCAGATATACGCTGCAGGTACTTCCAAAGCATTCAAGACCGGTGAATGGAGAACACAGACACCTATATTCCATTCAGAAAAATGTAAACAGTGTCTTCTTTGTGTTCCTGTATGTCCGGACAGTTCAATTCCTGTTACAGACTGCAAGAGAGAAGATTTTGATTATGATCACTGCAAGGGATGCGGTATTTGTGCAAAAGTATGTCCCTTTGAAGCTATTTCTATGAAGGAGGGACAGTAATAATGGCAATAAGAGAGAGATTATCGGGAAATGAAGCTATTTCCTATGCAATCAAGCAGGTTAATCCTGATGTAATGCCTGCATTTCCTATTACACCTTCAACAGAGATTCCACAGTATGTGGCTAACTACATCGCCAATGGTGAGATGGACACAGACTTTATTCCTGTTGAGAGTGAGCACAGTTCAATGAGTGCAACAGTTGGTGCGTCTGCTGCCGGTGCGAGAGCACTTACAGCAACATCTTCTTGTGGACTTGCCCTTATGTGGGAGGAGCTTTATGTGGCAGCTTCTAACCGTTTGCCACTTGCACTTTGCCTGGTTAACCGTGCACTTTCAGGTCCTATTAATATCAACTGTGACCATTCGGATTCAATGGGTGCAAGAGAT
>JAILRO010000027.1 GCA_024698145.1 Lachnospiraceae bacterium | reverse complement strand
CAAGGAAGGTGCAGTTGTAACCAATATTAACGGAGACTTCCTCTTTGACAGAGGTCTTGCTAATCCTTCTACCCTGACGATCAGTGCTTATTGGAACGCAAACAAATACAGCATTTATCTCTATCCCAATGCCAAGAATGTAAAACTGGAAAAGGGTGGCGAACTCATAGCTGTAAGCGACTCCAAGAAGGCCGGAAAATGTGCAAGCGTAACCGCAACATTCGATTCAACGACGTTTATTTATAACGGATCAGAGACAGGTAATCTTAACAATATCAACTATGTAAGACCCGGATATGTGTTCAAAGAATGGAACACCAAGAAAAACGGTAAGGGTAAAGCATATTCAACCGATGAAGCACTGAACCTTACCACTAAGGCAAACGGATCCGTAGTATTGTACGCAATATGGACAAAAGTCGCTCCCGCAAGAGTAACCGGCATAACTGCCGACAATCGTAACACGCTTTATTTCAACGAGCAGAATAATGCCGGTGGATATGAGCTCCAGTATGCTGACAGACTTACCGCTGTCACAAGTGCTCCCATTATCGAGGTATATAGCTCAGGAACAAGAGAACTCGGTGAATCTGAAGGGAAAGTATATGTTCGTATAAGGGCATTTGCTTACGATTCTGCCGGCGAAAAGATATATGGAGCATGGAGCTTCATAACGGGAATTAAGCTTCGCAATCCGGAAGAGTAACCGGTAAGTGTTGTATCTTGTAATAATGACAGAGAGGCTTCGGCCTCTCTGTTTTTTTAGGAATCTTTTTCATAAAAGATATTCGCATATTAAGGCATTACACATTAAAACAAGCATAACTTGTTAAACATCCTGTTAATAACATTTGTGTATCATATTCTGGTATTGTGAGTAATTGTGCGGTTGTATCCGCATTTCAAAATTGATTTCGGAAATGTATATGAAAAAAGGAGACTTTTATGAGGAAGACCTTTGAGAACACAGCTCATTTCATAGTATTAGCATTTGTTATCATTTTTATTGCAGTGTTGTCACCTGTCAGCAGTATAAAATCAAATGCTCAAGGCGAGAACCTTGAAGGGTTATGCACAGTTGATCAGAACACGACATCAACCCAATTTACCATTCATTATGATGTGAATGACGGGTCTGTTGACGGAAAGATCAAGGGAACCGTGAAAGATGCAACCTTCCCTTACTATCCGCAGGTTAAAATCTCATCAGTTATTCTTAAGGCTACAGGGTACAAGTTCCTTGGGTGGGCTTATGAAGCAGATGCCGAAACACCGAATTTTAAAGCCGGTGAGACACTCAACCCCGATGACAACAGATTGTATGAACTTGGTGATGCGACTGTTAAGGACAAAATTACTCTTTATGCCGTATGGGAAAGTGCAGCAAGCTATACCTTAAATGTATATAAAGAGCCGAAGAAGAAACTGACGGGTGAGACGGAGCACCTCTCATATTCTTTGTTATACGGCGAGTCAGTTGATCTAAAAGGGGTATTTGAGAAGCCTGACTATGTTCTTAATGGTTTTAAAGATGATAAGAACAAAACTTATAAGGTTGGAGAACTGAAAAATCTCACAAGTAAGGACGGCTCAGTTTTCAACCTTTACGCAGACTGGAAAGCAGCATCATATAAGATAGTTTATAAAGATTCTCTTGAAACATTATCGGGAACATTTAAGAATAGTAATAAGACAAAATCTTTTACTGTAGAAACAAAAACATTTGCTCTTTCTAAACCTTCAAGAACCGGCTATAAATTTGAAGGTTGGGAAGTCTCTGCTCTTGACAGTAAAAGAAAACTTGATAATGAGGGCTCTGTTGTAACTTCCATAGAAAAGGGCAAGTATCATCAGGATATAGTGCTTACCGCTAAATGGAGCTTTAACGCACGAAAAGTCGAATACAGGATTATGGTCAAAGAGGGAAATCTTGTATCGGATAAGACAGAAGCATTGAGAAATGCATTTGTTAACGGAAATATATCGACATTTACAAATTCCAAAACTGTAACCCTTAAGAATCCTTCTATCAAAGGCTACAGCTTCAAAGGATGGTTTAACGATCCTGAATGCACAGCAAAGAGTGCAAATATTAAGAAATCATCAACACTTTCGGCGGATCCTGTTGTTAAGTATGCTTTGTTTACGGAGAATACTTATAAGATCATAGTAAACGGGAATAATATATCCGGGGATAAAAAAGTCATAGCAGGCATCAAATATACGGATGTACTTAATACATCGGACTTCGCAACAAGCGCAGGCATCCCATGGAAATATGACTCTAACAGTCAATTAGGTCTCAGATTCTTTTCTACAAAATCAAACGGAAAGGGCACTAATTTCGGCGCTTCTGAAGATGTTACCGCTCTTACTGACAAGAACAATGGAACAGTTACCTTATATGCTGTTTGGGATGCTTATAAGATAACTTATGTAGATTCCCTTGCAGACTTTGGTTCAAGTATCATGAAGAACAATACTTCCAATCCGGGAGTATTTACACCGGGAACTTCTGCAAAGAATCGTTATATCAAACTTGTGAAACCCACCAAGGCCGGGTATACATTTATATCCTGGGAATGTGACAAGGTGGGCGCTGTTTCTGTTAATGGAAAGGGCGAGTATCAGATTGATAGGGGTATGATCGATCCCTGTGATATAACGTTGACTGCAAATTGGGCGCCTAACACATATACACTCTATCTGTACCCAAATGCAAGTGATGCCGAACTTGAAGTTGAAGGCAACTATTCGTCTGTCAGCGACTCCACCAAAAAAGGAAAGTGCATCAGTTTATCGGTTGCATATGATGGAAATACGTACACTTGCAATGGTGCGGCTATTTCAGATCTTAATGAGATCAATTATGTAAGACCGGGATACACATTTAAGGAATGGAACACCAAATCAAACGGTAAGGGAACCGCTTATTCAACGGGTAAGGCGCTCAATCTTGTGAGCAAAACAAATAGTTCCGCCTTTCTTTATGCAATTTGGACGAAATCTGCTCCGGATAGAGTTACGGGTATTCGCATAGGTGCGGATAATACTTTGTATTTCAATGAGCAGAACGATGTAAACGGATATGAAGTTCAACTTGGTAAAAAGCTTACCGGAGTGTCTCGCGGAACCATTACGGAAGTTGCTTCTTCCGGATCAACAAAGGTTCATGGCACATCAGAGAAGATGTATGTGCG
>JAILRO010000013.1 GCA_024698145.1 Lachnospiraceae bacterium | reverse complement strand
CACTTAGCGAGTACAAGGTACGAGCTTAGTACCGTTGCGTTCTTATACGCAGCGAAAGCGGCCTGCGATGGAACTGTAATCATAAGAGACGCCTTAAAACAATTAGAAGTTTCGCTCGTAAAACTTAACTAAACAGCAATTTACTTTGAAACTTTGATAACAGCTTCCGAAACGTTTGTGTTGCCTGTTTTGATTTTTTCAACTCCACTGTAATCATCTGAATTAGTTACTATAACAGGAGTAGTTGTGTCATATCCTGCAGCCTTTAATGCTTCAATATCAACTGTAAGAAGAAGCTGTCCACAGGAAACTCTGTCTCCTTCAGAAACATGAGCCTTAAAGCCCTTTCCTTCAAGTTCTACTGTGTTGATTCCCACATGTATAAGAACCTCTAATCCATCATCATTGCTAAGTCCGATTGCATGTTTTGTATCAAAGAGTGTTGAAATCTCACCATCAAATGGTGCATAAATCTTACCTTCTGCCGGAATAATTCCGATTCCTTTACCAAGAACCTCGCCTGCAAAAGTCTCATCATTTACATTCTCAAGAGATACAACCTCACCCTTAACAGGTGCATATACTTTATCAAGGTCTGTATCTATCTTGTTAACTTTTTCTTTTTTATTTGTTTCGGTTGCTTCATCTTTGTAAAGTATCCATGATATTGTAAATGCTACAGCAACAGCAACAACCATTATAAGAAGATAAGAAAGTGTATTGTCTGTTGTTATAAGGAAACCGAAGAGGCCTGTGATTCCGTAAGCAGAAGCTCCGATTCCTGTGATTCCTGCAACAAGTGCTCCACAAGCACCACCGATACATCCTGCGATGAAAGGTTTTACGTATCTGATATTAACACCGAAGATTGCAGGCTCTGTAATTCCGAGGAATGCTGAAAGCGATGCAGGAAGTGCTAATGACTTTGTCTTCTGGTTCTTAGTCTTAAGTGCAAGTGCAAGTGCTGCTGCACCCTGTGCAACGTTAGCAGCTGTTGCGATAGGCATCCATGTATTAACACCATGTGCAGAAAGAAGTCCTGCCTCAAGGGCATTGTACATATGATGAACACCTGCTACTACTGTAGGTGCATATACTGCTCCACAAAGCATTGCACCGATTCCGTAAGGAACATTGATAAGATGCTCAACTCCTGATAAAACTCCATTCTCTAATGTAGAGAAAATAGGTCCGATAATTGTAAGTGTAAGATATCCTGTTACAAGAACAGTTACAAGTGGTGTTACAAAAAGGTCGATAATTTCAGGCACGATCTTATGAAGCTTTTTCTCAAGCATTGACATAAACCACACTGCTATAACTACCGGAATAACGTGTCCCTGATAACCTACAAGATTGATATCATAAAGTCCAAACCATGCTGTTGCCGAAGGAATTGTTCCTTCATATCCTGCAACACTCCATGCATTAACAAGATCCGGGTGAATCATAATCATACCGATTACAGCACCGAGGAACTGATTACCGCCAAATACTTTAGCTGCGCTTACAGCAATTAAGATTGGTAGGAATACGAAAGATGCATTTGAGAATAAATGAATAATCGTATATGTTCCCGATTCTGCCATTGCAGGAAATACTTTACTTAAACCTTCCAAGAGTCCCATCAAAAGACCGCTGGCAACAATTGCCGGAATGATTGGAACGAAAACATCTCCAAGTGTTTTGATTGCTCGAAGGAATACATTCTGTTTGCTGGCTGCTGCCTGCTTAACATCTTCCTTTGTTGCTCCTGTAATACCGGCTGCTGAGATAAACTCCTCATATACCTTATTAACAATTCCTGTTCCGAAAATAATCTGAAGTTGTCCGGAAGCCTCGAACACTCCCTTAACTCCATCAACATTTTCAAGCGCTTCTTTGCTACACTTTGCATTGTCAGCAATTACAAGGCGAAGTCTTGTTGCACAATGAGCTGCCGAAACAATATTGTCGCTTCCGCCTATGTTTTCAAGAACTTCTAATGCCGCTTTCTTGTAATCCATATCATTACCCTCCTTTGATTTTGTGTGTAATCGTTCTCACATCATTCAAAAAATAAAAAGAATCAATTACACAATTTTGACTTGTGGTATCGTTCTCACTTTATATACTCATTATATCAAATATATTCTTTTTGTAAATAGTCAAAAATGCACAAGGATTTTTAAATTTTATTAGGCGAATTACACAACAAAAAAAACACCCCTAAACTACATATAGTAGTCTAGGGGTTAGAAAACATATATATATTGCATTCAGTCGATTAATTATGCGTTCAGTCGATTTACTAAGTTCATACTACGCCTTCAGCTTGTATTCACTAAGTGCATCGACATGGTTCCTCACTAAACTCGAATTACGCTTACGCTCATTCTCATTAAGTGATTAACGCATCTGTGCTGCAACCTCTGCTGCGAAATCCTCATTCTTCTTCTCAAGACCTTCACCTGTCTCAAAACGAACGAATCTCTTAAGAGTTACAGTAGAACCAACTTCCTTTGAAACAGCCTCAAGATACTTAGCAACTGTCTCTTTGTTCTCAGCCTTAACATACTCCTGCTCAAGAAGACATACTTCTTTAAGCTCTTTGTTAAGACGTCCCTCGATCATCTTCTCGATGATGTTCTCAGGCTTGTTAGCGTTCTTAGGATCGTTCTTAGCCTGTGCCATAAGAATCTCTTTCTCATGTGCCTTGTAATCATCAGGAACTTCATCAGTTGAAACATACTTAGGATTAAGAGCTGCAATCTGCATTGCTACATTCTTAAGTGCTTCTTTAACTGCATCAGAGTTGTTATCTGTAGCAGCTTCTACTAAAACACCAATCTTACCACCAGCGTGGATGTATGAAACAACGATACCATCAGTTGAAACAATCTTCTCGAATCTTCTGATGTTCATGTTCTCACCGATCTTAGCGATCATTGCTGCATGCTTATCAGCAACAGTCATTGATGTATCAAGTGCCCATGCTTCAGCTTTGAATGCCTCAACATCTGCAGCATCTGAATTAGAAACCTGCTCAACAACTTCCTTAACATATGTCTGGAATACTTCGTTCTTAGCAACGAAATCTGTCTCAGCATTAACCTCTACGATAGCTGCTGTCTTGTCATCAGCCTTGATTGTTGTTGCAACAATCCCCTCAGCAGCGATTCTTCCAGCTTTCTTCTGAGCTGTTGCAAGACCCTTCTCACGAAGGAACTCAATTGCCTTATCAAAATCACCGTCAGTCTCTGTAAGAGCCTTCTTACAGTCCATCATACCTGCACCGGTCTGCTCTCTTAAATCTTTAACCATACTTGCTGTAATAGCCATTTTAACATTCCTCCAAAATCTATATTCTTAATAATTATGCCTCTTCAGCCTCTGCCTCTTCAACATCAGCTACAGCGTCTGCTCCCTGATTAGCCTCGATAACTGCATCAGCCATCTTAGAAACGATAAGCTTAACAGCACGAATAGCATCATCATTACCAGGAATTACATAATCAAGCTCTTCAGGATCACAGTTAGTATCTGCAATACCTACAAGAGGAATTCCAAGTGAATGAGCTTCCTGAATACAAATTCTCTCTTTACGAGGATCTACAACAAAGATCATGTCAGGTGCGCCACCCATATCCTTAATACCGCCGAGGTTCTTTGTAAGCTTATCCATCTCCTTACGGATCTTGATAACTTCCTTCTTAGGAAGAACATCAAATGTTCCATCTTCTTCCATCTGCTCGTACTTCTTAAGTGTAGCGATACGTGTCTCGATAGTGCTCCAGTTTGTGAGCATACCACCTAACCATCTCTCATTTACAAAATACATGCCACAACGCTCTGCCTCACTCTTGATTGAGTCCTGAGCCTGCTTCTTAGTTCCAACAAAAAGAATCTTTCCGCCTTCCATAGCACATTTCTTAATTGCTTCGTAAGCTTCGTCTACCTTACCAACTGACTTCTGTAAGTCGATGATGTAGATTCCGTTACGCTCAGTATAAATGTACTCAGCCATTTTAGGGTTCCATCTTCTTGTCTGGTGTCCGAAATGTACACCTGCTTCAAGCAACTGCTTCATTGAAATAACGCTCATAATTGTACCTCCTGGTTTACTACTTCCAACGGGTTCATAACTTGGAAACAAATCTATGACTCGCGTCCATGATCATAAATCAGCAACCATCCAAGAATCCACCGTTGTGTATAATATTTTTGTTTGACTCTTACATACAAAAAACACTCGTTTCCGTACGCAGACGTCAACGAGTGGTATTATAACACAATAATATTCCAAGTACAAGAACTTTTTTTATTTTGTATCATTTATAAATGATACTTTACATATCAAAGCAATTCTGCCATCTCCAACATAAGTCTTTCCGACTTGTCCCAACCAAGACAAGGGTCTGTTATCGACTGTCCGTAGCAACCACCGCCAACAGGCTGATTGCCGTCTTCTATATAAGACTCAATCATAACACCCTTGACAAGCTTGTTAACATCCTCACTATGTCTCATGCTGTGAAGAATCTCTTTGACAATTCTTGGCTGCTGTTCCCATTTCTTGCCGGAGTTATTGTGGTTTGCATCAACAATAACAGCAGGATTCTTCAAATTAGGGAACTGCTCATATGCCTCATGCAATCTTATAAGATCCTCATAATGATAATTGGGCGATGAAACTCCGTATCTGTTAAGAGAACCTCTTAATATACAATGAGTAAGCGGATTACCATCGGACTTAACCTCCCAGCCCGAAGTCATAAATGTATGCTTGCTCTGTCCTGCTATACATGAATTAAGCATAACTGTATAATCACCTGAAGTCGGATTCTTCATTCCGACAGGAACATCAATACCGGAAGCTGTAAGTCTGTGTGACTGGTTTTCTACCGAACGTGCACCAACAGCAACATACGAAAGAATGTCCGACATGTAATTCCAGTTATCTGAATAGAGCATCTCGTCTGCGGCTGTAAGACCGGATTCATTTATCGAATCTATATGCATTTTACGGATTGCCTTAAGACCTTCAATGAAATTAGGTTTCTCTTCCGGATTTGGCTGATGAAGCATTCCCTTATAGCCGGAACCGTTGGTTCTTGGCTTATTAGTATATATTCTCGGTATCAATATGAGTTTGTCCTTAACCTTTTCCTGCACCTTGGAAAGCCTTGTTGTATAGTCAACAACCGCCTCCTCATTATCAGCCGAGCATGGTCCGATTATAACAAGAAACTTATCAGATTCCCCGGTAAACACCTTGGCAATCTCCGCATCTCTTTCTTCTTTTATCTTAACAAGTTCCTTGTTCATAGGAAATAATTCCTTAATTTCTTCTGCTGACGGTACTTCAGATATGTAATGTAAACTCATAATGCATGCTCTCCTTTAATTCATAGTCAGATAATATGTTTACGAGTCTAGCACAAATTCATTAATTCGTCAATTTGAATCATTTCTCATTAATCTGCATGAAAATATTCCTTAACGACCTTTCCAAGTACATACCCATATGTTATTAGTGTTTTCTTTTCCTTTGCATAAAGTGGCACAATCTTATACTGCATGCCATCAATATAAATGACAACATTTCCGATAGTGTCTCCAACATTAACAGGTGCCTTAAGTACATCCGGAAGCATAATATCATAGTGTACACTCTCATTATCATTTAATAGCAAAGCAACATCTTCATCGGTATAAGCACCTACCGTTCCACCCTCAATACTGTCGGAAACAATAACCTCTCCAAGTCTGTCACCCGACGCAAGAACATTTTTTCTCGAGTAATTAATAACCCCATAATCCATAAGTTTTGCCGTATCTTTCCATTTATAAGTTTTGTGAGGCGGCCAGCCGGATGCAAGAACAACACTTACAAGACGTTTATCATCCCGGTTTATTGCCCCTACAAAACAATATCCGGCATTTCCTGTAAATCCGGTTTTGATACCTATAGCTCCGGGATATGACGTTAAGAATCTGTCTTTATTATTTAAAGAAAATGTGCGTCCCGTACTTTGTTCATGAAACTGATATGAAGGCGTTGCAACAATATTACAAAACTGCAGATTTCTTATTGCGTAAGAGGCGATAAGCGCAAGGTCATAAGCGGTCGTGTAATGATTCTCGTCATCAAGACCGTTTGGCGTAACAAAATGAGTGTTGTACGCACCAAGTTCTTTTGCCTTGTTGTTCATAAGCGCAGCAAAACCTTCCACGCTTCCACCGATATGCTCCGCAATGGCAACCGCAGAATCATTATGCGACTCTAACATAAGCGAATATAGCAAATCAATAAGCCTGTATTGTTCATTCGCCTTAATGTTAAGTTGAACATCCGGCATAGAAGCGGCATAATCCGAAACCGTAACTACATCATCCGGATTACCGTTTTCCAACGCTATAAGCAAGGTCATTATCTTGGTTGTGCTTGCCATAGGTACTTTGGTGTAACCGTCTTTTTCGTACAAAACCCTGCCATTATCAGCATCCATCAAAAGCGCATACTTTGCATAAAGCATATCAATTTCAGACATGGTTTCCATTACTTTTTTATTAGCTTTTTCATCAACAACAAATAGATGTCCCAAGACATCTTTATCATTACATTTATCAATTGACGGAATATTAATGAACACACACGATATAATCAGAAATATCGGAAACAGCCATAACAGATAAGCTTCTTTGATTCTGTATTTCAATCTATAAAAAAATGACATGCCATATACCATAACATCACTTGTTACAGTATATGAGCACATCATCTTAAATATCCCGGCATTAAACACTTATTAAGCGTTTTTACCAATAAAATCTATATAAGTCGTTTCAAATCATAAAGCAAAAACACACCTTATAAAAAATACCGGCACACGCACGGGTCGGCTTAAACCCAACCCGCCGAGCACCGGCGAATGAAAATGAAAGGATATTACTTAACTATTACTTTTATTTTCTTCTTTGCTCCATTAACTGCATATACATAGATAGTACAATTTCCTGTAGCTTTTGCTTCAATAACCCCTTTGCTGTTTACTGTAGCAACACTGTTGTCACTTGACGCGTAACGAATTTCTGCTGCATGCCCTTCCGAAAGCTGTTCCTTATTGGAATCAGCAACCTTGACACTTGCTTTAATTGAAGCACTTTTTCCTGCCTTTAACGTATAAGTCTTCTTAGAGACAGTCACGGATTTTGCATTTGAAAACTTCTTATGCTCAATTCCCATAACATGTGCCATAATACTTGATTGTACAGCAACATTTTTGCCTTTAATCTTCTTATATGCAACAATGCGTACTTTGACTGGTTTATTCTTTTTGATAATCTTACCGCCAAGCTTATTGATTGTTTTCTTTTTAATTTTGTTACCCTTTGTCATACCAATAAGCTTCGCTTTTTCACTTCCGCAATATCCGACATAAATCTTATATCCGTTAACGCCTTTAACCTTATCCCATGCTACCTTTATACCATTTGCCGTAGCGGTTACCTTAATCATCGGAACTTGTTTAATAGAGATAATACCCTCTGTTGCTTTAATCTCATAATTGGCGGTTACATCCTTATCTCCATTCTTAACCGTAATTGAAGGAACAATCTTATATGTTGACAAATCAGCGGTTAATAACACATCCGCAGTATCACCTGATGCAAGTGCACCTAATACATATTTCGAAGCCTTCTGTGACAAATCATTACCAAACGAAACAGTCTGGTCTTTAGCCGAAACTGTTAATTCCTTCTTGGAAATAGTTATCGTTTTAGAACCTGTCACAGTAATAGCATCTTCCTTTTCCGCTTTGTAATATACCGTATAAGTTCCGGCATCTGTATATGCAGGATTAGTCTCACTATATGTGCCATTTTCCTTATCCGAATAAGTAACCTTAACATCCTTATCATCAGATGTAACAGTTATCGTGTGTGATACTCCATCATATACACCGGTATAATCAGATGCAGTAACACCTTCTATCTTAACTATTTTCTTCAAAATTGACGCTTTCACACACATAGCATCAGTATCAAGATATCCTTCATTTCCCAATACCTTGTACCATACATTGTAAGTACCAACCTCTGTCGCCTTAGGTACATCTGTGCCCCATATTTTATCTTCCGACGCTGATGTTCCGTCAAAATCAGGTGCTGTTTTCGAATCTTTACCTAACGCATAATATATAGTTCCATTATCAGTTTTAGCCTCGTTGACAAGTTCCTGCTCACTGCCGGAATACACCGACTTTTTATCTGTAGGAGCGGTTACGTCAGGAGCTACCTTAGCAATTGTAAATGGCAATTCCTTTGTTCCTATATAATTACCTTTTCCTGTAATGATTGCAATATAGCTTCCAACCATGGTTGGTGCTGTAGTGCTCTTTGTATATTCAGTTGTTCCTGTTCCCTCATACTCTACAGTATAATCTGTATTTTCAATCAATTCCGTATTAATATCTACGTCCTTAACCTCTATTGTTGGCGGATTGGCTTTTCCTGTATAAACCAGACTTTCACCGGCTTTTTGTGTAACAGTACTGTTGATATCAGTAAACTCTTTTGGAGCAATTGTAACTTCAAGACTTGATGTATGTCCGGCTGCATCAAAATTAACTCCACCCTCATAAGAATTATTACAATCCCAGTTCCAATAAATTGTGTATGTACCTGCATTTACCTCATATATCGGAGAACATTCGGTGTTGACCGATCCTTTATAGCCTACATTATCGGTATGAGCTCCATCCGGTTCTATGGAACCACTTACAAAATCACTTTCCTTCGACCTACTGTACCAATATGTAAAATTGCTTTCGTTAGCATCTGTTGGCTTATTGACTCTCCATACTCCTAAAGCTTCATCTGTATCCTTTAACAGTAGATGAGGACTACCATCATATACAATACCTGTGGCAGGCTTCGGATCATATTGACGATTATATCCATATTTTGTCCAATATGCATATAGCTTAACAGCCTCATCAGTTTCATATTTATCACCAGAAATGTAATTCTCACCTGAACCATCTTCTGCTTTATTCCAACCTGCGAACCATGTATCATTGCTCTTGACAAGACCACCGCTATTACCCGGTATTTTAACAGGAATACCCTTGAATTTTTCTCTTGGAGCCGGTTCTGTTCCGCCTGTAGCACCATTCTTATCAAAAGCGACCTTATAGATTGTTACTGAATGATATGCTCCCCCATCTGCTATACCGTTATTATATGCACTAAACTCAAGGAAATATTTGGAAACAGTATTAAATGGAGAAAAATCATTAAATTCAGCATTTCCACTCCAAGGTGATACAATACACGTTTCTCCTCCTCGAGTTGAGTCTGAATTATTAGGCTCCCCGTTTGCCCAGAGACTTGTATCAACCGTCTTACCCTGTTCAGGACCACATGCCCAGTAATAATAATTGTAGTATGTGCCTGCAGTTACTGAAGATGAACCAAACGGACAGTAATATGAGCCTACAGTTGCGCTTATTTTTTGACTACTTGCATATGAAGCTGCAGTAGTATTGTAATTAGTTGGTGTTACCTTGCCCGCAGAAGCATAGTTAGAATTAGTATCTGTGCTGTATTTAAGAGATGTTCCTGCAATCCACGTACCGTTTTCTGATGAATTATAAAAAGCTTTTACAAGGTTTGCTTCTTCACTTGTTGTTACCGTAGCAAGATATCCTTTAAGTCCACCTAATCTATCTGTAGCCTTTACTGTAGCATCAAATGCTGCTATCCAGCTTATATTACTTCCATGGTCAATAAGCTTATATACATGTGCTTCTCCGTCCGCGTTAAGAACCCCAAAATTATCAACCGATTCCATAGAAGCAGAAGTATTACCGTAAGTTACATCTATATGTATCTGTGTTGTTGTATCTGAAAACTTGATGGTTTGAAGCATTGTAATTATAGTGTTTTTTGTTTGTGCCGAAGTATAACGTACCATTGCAGCATTGTTATCCGCAGAACTTTTTGTTATAATCCCACTACCTGTTGGGAGGTTAGATATCGTTCCACCTTTCGTACCAATCAAAACCATGTGGGCATTATCCAAATTACCTATAGCCTTTGCAGCAGCAGTCTCAGAAATACTAAGAGTCCCATCATTATTAACAGTAAAACTGCTTTCTGTTGCATCTGCTATAGCTTTGGCTACGTTTCCTGTTCCCGGTACTATACCGGTAAACATACCGACTACCATAACTATTGTTAGTATTGCAGCCGTAATTCTTCTTGATATTTTCGTTTTTCCTTTCATCATATATCCTTTCTCCTTTCATCCTATGCCTTAAAAGATATTCTATATCTTATAAAGTCATTTTTACGTCCTTTAAACTGTGTTTAATTATACCACGAAGGTATTACTCTCACTAAGCTCATCTGCACTTACGTTTGATTTGCTAATTGTTCGTATTATATCAAACTAAGTTCTCCTCAGTTCTCCTAAAGGTACTTTTTATCTGATTGCTTGAAGCCTTGATTTTATTAGTTTTTTTGATTTTTGCACGGCAACTTGCACAATTTTCTCTTCTTTGCTTATGAAAAATTCTTAAAATCTGCACAACATAATTTTATCTTTCTACCGGTATAAGTATTTTACAGACCGTCCCCTCTCCCGGCGTGCTGTCTATTATAAGTTCTCCATTACACTCTAACATAAGTCGTTTTCTCACATTGTCGATTCCGATATGAGTTGCTTCTGTATTGTCAATAGAATCAACATCAAATCCCACTCCGTCATCAATAATCCTAACCTCATGGTGTGTTTCTGTCATCCTGGTTGTAATCGTAATCTTGCCGCATAAACAATCATTTTTCCTAATACCGTGCTTGACTGCATTCTCAACAAGCGGCTGCAACGTAAGAACAGGAAGTACAAACATTTCATCCTGTATATCATATTCAACACTGAGATCATCTTCAAATCTGAGTTTTTCAAGTGAAAGATATTTCTTTGTATGGTTTAACTCATCAGAAAAACCAACAAGTCCTTTTTCCTCAACAGAATCAATGTTTTTTCTTAAATACTGTGAGAAGTCGACAAGTGCCGTCTTAGTCTTATCCGAATCCTTGTCCGCGTAATAGATAATTGTATTAAGCGTGTTGTACAGAAAATGAGGCTTAATCTGCGAAAGCATAAGCTTGACCTGGACCGCATCCATTTCTTTTAATAACTCAACTGCATACGCAGTCTTATTATTCTCATAAAGGACAAATACAATAAGTGCCGAAATCATTATCGCTATGTTATTCAAATCAAGAGTTAAATCATATAGTCCTGATACAAATGCTATAACCGGAAAAACCACACATACAGCAATTACTTTTCTAAAGAAGCGGCTGATCTCTTTCCAATTAGCAACAATAATAAAACCTATATACAAAAACGATAATAACGTAACAAACTGCCATATGTAATATCCTATACAACGATAGTATTCTTTGTTCTCGTCAATATAATACAGCAGGCCTGTAAAAGGTGTTAAAAATAACATTATAATAAGTGGAACGTGTAGCAATTGAAAAAATGTACACCATTTAGCATATAGCGATTTCCCAACAAGTATAACAACATCAATTTTGATAACCTGAAGGAAAAATACTGTCAAAAACGCCCCCACAAGATAATAGATAAACACTCCTACTTTCCTTAAAAAAGTCCAAAAACTTCCGGAGTATGACACCCCACAAACAGATATAATGTTGGAAAAATTATACAAAACTATAGCGACATAAAAGATTAAGATTTCTCTTGTAAATGGAATTGATATCTTCCTGATAAAAGAGTTTTTCTTGTCTTCATTAATTTCAACTATCATAGAAAAAATAATTACAAGTAAAACCAATTCAAAACAAATCTCAAATAATATCTCAACAAATACGGGCACCCCCATACTTTCTATAATCTCCATGTAATACCTCTCTACCTCATAAGCTTTCTAAGTCTGTTTGCAGAATCGGTAAGTTCTGCCCAAGAATAGTCAATCATATATTCGCCATGATATGAATTAATTGCTTCAACATCACCTCTTAATGCATCAAAAAGGTCACATTCAACACGACTTTTGTTAATCTGAAGTTGTCTGTTCTGCTTAATTATTATATCCTTATATCCTGCGTTTGACAAATCCTCAATCATACCGTTTATTATCTTGGAAAGATTTTTTGAAATCTGCTTGTCCATCGTCTTCTCTAATACCTCTTTTGCTATATCTGATGTAGTTACCGGGTATCCCCCACAATCAATAAGATATGCAAATAACTCTTTTGAACGAGTAAGTGTAAAATCCAACAACTCATCATTATCCTTATAAACAACAAAATTGCCAAAGGTCACTACCTTTAGTTTCTTATGTTTCTTAACATTTTCTACGGGATAACGCAAATTCTCAAGTTCGTTTTTGATATCTTCTTCTGTATAAGGCTTAAGCACATATCCGCTAGGTCTTGTCTTATATGCTTCCGTTCCATACTTATCGTAGCTGGTAACAAACACAATATTGCACTTTGGCGAATATTTCTTAAGTTCAAGCGCAAACTGAATTCCTGATACTTTACCTATCTCAATATCAATAAATGCAGCATCAAATGACGACTTGTCCTCATACTTTTCAAATGCACCTGCACTTGAAAACGAAACAATAACATCATCGCTACCGCACAATTTTTTTAGAGTATCATTTAACATATTAAGTGCAGGACGCTCATCATCAATTATAAGAATATTCATAAACCCACCCCTTTTTATCTTCTCGCCATAATTATATTACATTGCAAACGTGTAATTATCAATATTTCCATACTATAAAAGCATTACACCACAAAGGTATTACACTCACTAAGCTCACCTGCACTTGTGTTTGATTCGCTGAGTGATCATATTATATCACACAAAGTTCCCTTTGGTTCTCCCTAATGTACATAACCCAATCTGATTTTCATCAGAACATAGCCATACGTCAATCGTATTATGAATTAAAAGCACTACTGCGTTTCCTTCATCTCTATCCGATAGAGTAACACAATCCATGATAAAAATCGCTCAATAACAAATGAAAATATAAAACCGATACCCAAAACCTAGGTTTTCGATATCGGCGCATTAACTAAAACATTGCTATCTTGTTGAATTTGAGCAGTTCCTTGAGATGGGCAATCTCTTCTTTAAGATAATTATTCTCCTTATGTTTACTCTGCACTGCTCATCCTTATCCTGAACCTGCTCGTTAAGACTCTGTATCTGCCTATATTTTTCTTCGAATTCTTCCCCTAAACAAATCTCTAAATGTTCCCATAGCTGTCAACTCCTTCGTCCATTCCTTATTCTCATTCAAACCATTTCTTTTTCTTTGCCATTTGATTCCTTCTTCGTACCGACAGAAAGAATCAAATGTATTATCTGATATCCTCTGCCTCTATTAGTTAAATGTTGGAAATAAAAGCATTGGAAATTTCAGATAATTAGATATTCTAAGATATGGTCGTATGACCGTAATTGAAATATTTCATGTTTTGCACATATGCTAACACATTGTTGACAAAACGGCAAGGTTATGTTTCAAAAAAACAAAATTATCACTATCAATCCTTTACCGGATCAAATGAAAGCTGTGCTTCCTCAAGAGCCTGTTGCTTAAAGTCCTCAATCTTATCCGGTGTAATAGTCGGTAATTCATCTGTGGATTGAACACCAAAACTTCGAAGAAATTCATCTGTTGTTCCGAAAAGAATCGGACGTCCGATCACTTCAAGTCTTCCAACCTCTTTAACAAGATTGTACTCAACAAGTTTATTAACCGCATGCGCACAGGACACACCACGAATGGCTTCAATCTCCTGTCTGGTTATCGGCTGTTTGTAAGCAATTATAGAAAGTGTCTCAAGCAAGACATCTGTAAGAACGTGCTTCTTGGGAACATTTAAAATCTTGACCAAAGTGTCATAATAGTCAGCCTTGGTACACATCTGAAATGCATTCTCGAGTTCAACTATCCTTACTCCTCTATCTGTCGCATCATACTTATCCATCATGTTATGTATTATTTTAACAACCGTATCGACATCAAGTTCTAACGCCTGTGCTATCTGCTCTCTGTCAACAGCCTCTCCCATAGAAAAAAGAACTGCTTCTATCTTACCTTCTATAACATTAATATCCTGTTCCATCTGTTACTCCTTCGTTTCTTTACTTAACGCGAAATCATCTGAATCTGTTACGTTATTTTCAGCCGCTGTCTCTTCTGGATCTATATTGTCTTTTTCCGTCGAAGCATCTTCCAAGACATCTTCTTTTTCCGCTTCCTTACGCAATGCATCTTCCTCTGCTGCCGCTGCAACCTCTGCTAATGTTTCGCGTGCTAATTCATCCGAATCTGTATCAACATCATCAAGAGAATCAATAACTATATCGCCGAACGTCTCCTCCTGACGAATCGCAATTGCTCCGATTTTCATAAGCTCCAATATCGACATAAATGTTATGATTATATTCATCCTTGTCGGCTGTGACTCAAGCAATGTACGGAAATTGATACCTTTTAGACCTTTGACCTCATCTCTTATCTGTACCATACGATCTTCAATATTGATTTCTTCCTTCTCAATCGTACCGAACTTCGAACGAATCGGGTCAATCTTGTCCACCTGCTTCTTCATAATGGACTTGAAGATATCATTTAACTGCTTAAGCGTAATATCCGATACAAGTTCTGCCGGGTCAATCTCTTCCTTATACGCAGAAACCTCTGTAGGAATGGTTGCTTTTTTGTAGAAGTTCCTTGAAGCATCAAGCTCCATATCCTTAAGTTCAAGCGCAGCATACTTGTACATCTTGTACTCAAGAAGTCTTCTGACAAGTTCAGCTCTCGGATCTTCTTCCTCTTCTTCCTCTTTCTCTTCACGCGGAAGAAGCATCTTTGACTTAATCTGCAAGAGCATACCTGCCATAACAAGGAACTCACTCATAACGTCCATGTTGTGTTCCTGCATCTGTCCAACATAATCAAGATACTGTTCCGTTATCGTAACTATAGGAATATCATATATATCAACTTTGTTCTTATCTATTAAATGAAGCAACAGATCGAGGGGGCCCTCAAAGACCTGCAACTTGTACTCTATATCCATATTCATCTTCCCATTTCGTATTTGTCTTCGATATTATATATTAAACACACCCAAAAAGCAAATATATTGCTGTTTAGTTAAGTTATACGAGCGAAACTTCTAATTGTTTTTAAGTGTCTCTTATGATTGCAGTTCCAACGCAGGCCGCTTTCGCTGCGTATAAGAACGCAACGGTACTAAGCTCGTACCTTGTACTCGCTAAGTGCCGGCGTTTTATGAGCACCTGCTTATGGAAGCTGTAATCACACGAGACGCATAATATACTTTTTCCAAGTTTCGCATGTACAACATAGAGGGCGGCACGTGACTCGCCTTCGGCTCGCATCAGCTGATTTGATGCACTTTCCTACATGAAGAAACAGCGTGAGATTATCTGTGTATGAAATATCCTGTGACATCTGAAAGGTACTTAGAGGTTGTTGGTATGCCGACTACACTTTCTTATAATACGCGACCGGCTATGGATTCGACATCCTGTCTCAGCATGCCTTGCCTGACATCCATGTCAGGCATTCGCTTATGTACTCACGGCATACCAACAACCTCTAAGTACCTTTCAGAT